>LZME01000075.1 GCA_001673575.1 Mycolicibacter heraklionensis
GGAGCTCAACCGCAGCGCGAACAACTCCCCGATCGCCACCAACTGCGCCGCCGCCGCCCGATTCTCCGCCCGCGCCGACACACAAACCCGATCCACCAACACCGCCGACTCCGACGTCACCGAGGGGTACCGCCGCGCAAACAGCTCACTAAGGCGCGCGACCGACTCCGGAGACGGAACCCGCGACTGCTCGAACATACGTTCGATTATAGCGGTCTCCACTGACTCAAACTTTCTGACAGGGCGGCCACTTGTGGATAACTGCCGTCACGGTCGGAAGGACTAAAGAGTGATCCGACTACGGATCACAAGGTTAGGAGTCTTAGCTCAGTTCCCAGACCGCGGTCACGGTGAAGCTCACGGTCTGCTGACCGGGCTCGACCGGGGGAGCGGCGGCCATCGCCCGGGGCATCGGCATCCCGACCGGCGTCGGCGGCGTCTCGCCAGCGATCTCCGAGATCGAGATCACCTGGCCGAGGCGCAGGCCCGACAACTGGGCGTACTGTTCGGCGCGGTCCTTGGCGTCGTTGAAGGCCCGCTCCCGAGCGCCACGCACCAGCGCCGAATCGTCCTCGATGGAGTAGCTCACCCCGTTGATCCGGGTGGCGTCCCCGCCGGCTCGTACGATCACCGCCAGGACCTGGGAGGCGGAATCCCGCTCGACCTTGACCCGGATGGTGTTGCCGGCCCGGTAGCCGGTGATGTTGGCCGATCCGCTGGCGTCGGGATTGCCGTACTGCGGCTGCAGGCTGACCTGGGTGGTGCTGATGTCCTTGCGGTCCACACCGGCATCCACCAGTGCGTCGATCACCGCCTGCTGACGCTCGCTGGTCTGGTTCATCGCGCTGGTGACATCTCCGGCGACGAACTCGATGCCCGCCTCAGTGGTCAGCGTGTCCGGAATCCCCTGGACCTCGCCGGTGCCCACCACGGTCACCTGACGCGGGATGTCCGTCCCGCCGCCCGGCGCGGCATCGCAGCCGGCCATTGCGAGGGCGGCCACGCCGGCCAGCGCCATCGTCATCGACCAGCGGAGAACCATCCGGGCACTGTGTGTCGGCATGACTGGCACCCTATCGGAGACGACGCACACACCGGCGGAAAAGGCCCATGCGGCACACTGAGGTGATGACCTCCGCACCGTCGCGAGCACTGTCCAGCGCCATCGAGCCGTTCGCCGGCCAGGTGTACTTCTCCCCGGAGTGTCACCGCGGTTACGCGGCGCTCGGTTTCGGTGCCAGCCCCGCAACAACCGATGGGGTCGAAATGCCGGACGGGCCAGCGTACTTCTGCAGCCGCGGCTCCGCGCTGGGGCAGGCACCCGGCGACGTGATCGCCGCGACGTTCGGGGTGTTCAATCCGGCGGTGGTCGTTCCCGCCGTCGGCTACGGCTGGAAGTTGACCGACGCGCCGACCATCCGGGCGGCGCGTACCGAAGGCGCGGTGGCTCAGCTGCGCCGGGTCCTGGGGGCAGCGCCTGACGGCATCGAGCGCGCGGCGGAATTGCTGCGCCGCGCTGCCGATGGTCTCTCGGTGGCGGGCAAGCCGCTGTTCGCCGGGCTGGTTGCCGACGGGCTGGTCGGCGAGCCGCTCACCGATGCCTGGCTGTTGGCTGACCAGCTGCGTGAATTCCGCGGCGACGCGCACGTGAACGCCTGGGTGGCAGCGGGATTCGATGGCGTCGAGATTGGCCTGATCACCGAGCTCTACCGCGGATTCCCGCCGCGCACCTACGTCCGGTCCCGGGCGTGGAGCGATGAGGACTTGACCGGGGGCGAGGCCCGGTTGGCCGAGCGCGGTCTGGCGCGCGATGGCGTGCTCAGCGATGCCGGACGCGCCGCGCGAGAGGCGGTCGAGACGGCGACCGACGCGGCATGTGCTCCGATCGTGGCCCGTCTCGGCGACGACCTCGGCGAATTGGTGGAACTGGTGGGCGGGTGGTCGAAGCAGCTGGTCGACGCCGGTGGCTTCCCGCGGGCGTGGCTGGGCGCTTCGGCTAAGGGGTAACCAGGACTTTGCAGTGCCGGCCGGGGTCGGCCAGCTCGTCGAAAGCGGTGCCCACACCGTCGAGTCCGACCTCGCCGGTGATCAGCGGAGCCACGTCGATCCGGCCCTCGGCGATGTCCCGCAGTGACGCGGCGAATTCTGCCGGCTCGTAGGCCAGTACGAACTGCACGCTGATTTCCTTGGCGATGCCGTAGAACGGGTGCACGGTGTCGGGCTCCATGCACACTCCGGCCACCACCAGGCGGCTGCGCGCCGGCGCGCGCCGCAGCACGTCGTCGATGATGCCCGGCACGCCGACCGCCTCGAAGATCACGTTCGGGGTGACGGTGTCGAACGGCGACCCCTGCGCCGGGTCGAGGGTGCGATGCGCGCCCATGGTCGTCGCAAGGTCTCGCCGGGTGAGCGAATAATCAGCGGCCACAATGTCTTCCACCCCTGCGGTGCGCAAGGCTGCGACGATTGCCATCCCGATCGGTCCGCAGCCCAACACCAGCGCCGTCTCGCCTGCCGCGATGCCGGATCTGTTGACCGCATGCAGTCCCACGGCCATCGGCTCGGTCAATGCGGCGTGGCGGGGATCGAGCCCGTTGGGGATCGGCACCAGCAGCGGAGCCGACAGCAGCATCTTCTCGGCGTAGCCGCCCAACGTGGTGTTGGAATAGACGATCGGTTCAATACCCTTGGCGGCCAACAACACCGGGATGGAGGTAACGGGCGTTCCGGCGGGAAAGGTATCGGTGCCGGGACCGGCTTCGAGCACTGTCGCGCTGAACTCGTGGCCCATGAAGATGTCGGCGCCTAGATCGATCGATGCCCGCGAGGACGGGCTGCCGGACATGGCCTGCGTCGCGGCCAGCACCTGCTCGCCGTGCGCGGCGAAATGCAGGTCGGATCCGCATATGCCGCAGGCGGTCACCGCAACGAGCACCTGGCCCGGACCCGGCGTCGGTTCTGGCACGTCGTCGCGGTAGATCATCCGCCCGTCGCGCAGCACCGCCGCGCGCATCAGTGCGAACTATTCGTGTCGGGGGGCGCGGACTCGGCCACATGCTCGACGACGGCGTTCGTGATCGCCTCGCCGACCCGGCCGAACAGTGTGTCGCGCATGCCTCGGGCCCACTCGTGTGATGCCTTAGGTGCGGCGAGCTGGCCCTTGAAGTGGGGGATCACCTTGCGTGCCAACAGCTCGTAGCTGTGATACGTGGCCTCGGGTGAGGCCCAGTCATGCCCCAGGAACAGTAAGGTGCCGAAGCCGCCGGAGCGCTCCAGCAGGCCGGTGATGTGTTCTATCGCGTCATCGGGGGTGCCGATGCAGCTACTCCCGGCCGCGGCGTAGGCCTCGACGAACTCGGTCGGCGTCTGCGGTGAGCCTTCGACTTCGCTGGCCAGCGGTACGAACCCGGCTGCGCCGAAGTAATTCGCGAAGTCCTGCAGTCCGTAGGTGCAGTCGGCCACCGCCTGCTCGCGGGTGTCGGCGATGTGCATGATGCTCAGCACCCGCCAATCGTTGCGGTCCGGTTCCTCGCGGCCGGCCTTGGCGGCCTGGTCGCGCACCACTTCCCAGGTGTTCTCCAGGGCCGCGAACCCGCCCGGAACCGACATCGACAGTGATAGCAGTGAGGTGCCCAGCGCACCGGCCAACCGCGGCCCGGACGGCGAAATCATCGCGGCTGCAGAGACTTCTGGATACGGCCAGGTGTAGGGGCGAACGTGCAGGGCTGCGTCACGCAGGGTGAACCAGTCTGAATGGCGAGTGATCAATTCGCCCGGCTCGGCCCGGAACAGCGCCAGGATCGCCTCCAGGGACTCCTGCATCATCCGGCGCTGCTCGACGGGATCGATGCCCATCATGTGGGCGTCGGTGGGCAGCGCACCCGGTCCCGCGCCGAACATCACCCGGCCGCGGGTCAGGTGGTCCAGCAGTACCCAACGGTCGGCCACCATCAACGGGTGGTGATACGGCAGCGAAACCACGCCGGTGCCCAGCCGGATGTGCTTGGTGCGTTCCGCAGCGGCGGCAATGAACACCTCGGGGCAGGCGATCAGCTCGTAGCCGCCGGAATGGTGCTCGCCGAACCACGCTTCGTCGAAGCCCAGTCGGTCCAGGGCGACGACGCGCTCCAGGTCGTATTCCAGTGCGACCGTCGGCGATTGACCCAGCGCGTGAAAGGGAGTGATGAAGACCCCGAAACGCAGCGGCCGGGCGGTCACAGCTGTACCCCGCTCAGGAATTCCAACAGCTCCGCGTTGACCTCGTCGGGCCGCTCCTGTTGCAGCCAGTGTCCGGCGCCGTCGATGATCACCTCGCGGTAGGGGCCGGTCACCAGCTCGGCGGCGCGGTCGCGTCGGGTGAAGGCCAGCACCGGATCGGCGGACCCGGCGATGAACAGGGTGGGAACGTCGATGGTGGCGGCGGGCGGAGTGGTCATGATCTCCCAGTTGCGGTCGAGGTTGCGGTACCAGTTCAGCCCGCCGGTGAACCCGGTGCGGGTGAACTCGGCTATGTAGTGGTCCAGTTCGTCGGCGCTGATCCAATCCGGACGCGCCGCCGGCTCGGCAAGCCGATCGATGAAGCCCATCGGCCCCGGGGCGGTCATCAGCAATGCCGTTTCGCGGTCGTCCGGACTCAGGCTGCCCATCATCCGGCGCATGGTGCGCGCCGGATCGGAATCCAATTCCGCGTCGGCCACGCCCGGTTCCTGGAAATAGAGCATGTAGAAAAAGTTCTCGCCGAAGATATTGCGGAACGCCTCCGTCGGACGGGCCTGGGACCGGGGCACCGGCGGGACACTGATCCCCACCACGCCGGCCACCCGGTCCGGGTGCAGCTGCGCGGCGCTCCACACCACGGAGCCGCCCCAGTCGTGGCCGATCCAGATCGCACTCTGGGCGCCGACGTCGTCCAACAGGCCGACTAGATCGCCGGTGAGCGCTGCCATGTCGTAGGCCGAGATCTCGTCGGGTCGCGACGAGCCGCCGTAGCCGCGCTGATCGGGTGCCAGGACATGGAAGCCGGCGTCGGCCAGTGCCGGGATCTGATGGCGCCAGGAGAAGGCCAATTCCGGGAATCCGTGGGCCAGCAACACCACCGGGGCGCCACGATCGCCCGCCTCGGTGACCCGCAGGGTCATGCCGTTGATGTCGACGAATCGTTGAGTTGCTCGTTCGATTGCGGGAGCCACCGTCACACCAAAGCACAACCGGGCGGTTACCGAACAGGGTTCCCGAGTCCGGCCAGGCAGGTTAACCGCAAGGGACGGTAGCCTGAACATGCCCAGCTGCATGTATTGGAAGGATTTGGCCGCGCCCGGCCGATGTCTGATGAATCGCAAAAACGTGATCCGCACCGTAACCGCGATCGCAGTGGTGTTGCTGCTCGGTTGGTCGTTCTTCTATTTCAGCGATGACACCCGCGGATACAAGCCGGTCGACACCTCGGTGGCGGTGGCCCAGATCCACAGTGGCAACGTCAAGAGCGCCCAGCTCGACGACCGCGAGCAACAGCTGCGCCTGGTGCTGAAGACCCCGCTCACCAGCGTTGAGGTGACCGACAAAGCCGGCAAGGCGGGTAAAGCCGACAAGCCCGGCCGGGCCGAGAAGGTCGACAAGCTGATCACCAAGTACCCGACCGGGTACGCCGTTCCGCTCTACACCGCGTTGACGGCCAAGAAGGCCGAGATCAACACCGTGGTGAACCAGGGCAGCCTGCTCGGTTCACTGCTGATCTACATGTTGCCGATGTTGCTGCTGATCGGCTTGTTCGTGATGTTCTCCCGAATGCAGGGCGGCGCCCGGATGGGCTTCGGCTTCGGCAAATCGCGGGCCAAACAGCTGGGTAAGGACATGCCCAAGACCACCTTCGCCGACGTCGCCGGCGTGGACGAGGCGGTCGAGGAGCTCTACGAGATCAAGGACTTCCTGCAGAACCCGGGCCGCTACCAGGCGCTGGGCGCCAAGATCCCCAAAGGCGTGCTGCTCTACGGCCCGCCCGGCACCGGCAAGACGCTGCTGGCCCGCGCGGTCGCCGGTGAGGCCGGCGTGCCCTTCTTCACCATCTCCGGCTCGGACTTCGTGGAGATGTTCGTCGGTGTCGGCGCCTCCCGAGTACGGGACCTGTTCGAGCAGGCCAAACAGAACAGCCCCTGCATCGTGTTCGTCGACGAGATCGACGCGGTCGGCCGCCAGCGCGGCGCCGGACTGGGCGGCGGGCACGACGAACGTGAGCAGACCCTCAACCAGTTGCTGGTAGAGATGGACGGGTTCGGCGAGCGCGCCGGGGTCATCTTGATCGCGGCCACCAACCGGCCCGACATCCTCGACCCGGCACTGCTGCGGCCCGGCCGCTTCGACCGTCAGATCCCGGTGACCAACCCCGACATCGCGGGGCGGCGCGCCGTGCTGCGGGTGCACTCCAAGGGCAAGCCGATCGCACCCGACGCCGATCTGGACGGGCTGGCCAAGCGCACCGTCGGTATGTCCGGCGCCGACCTGGCCAACGTGATCAACGAGGCCGCGCTGCTGACTGCGCGCGAGAACGGCACCGTGATCACCGGCGCGGCACTGGAAGAAGCGGTGGACCGGGTGATCGGCGGTCCCCGCCGCAAGAGCCGGATCATCAGCGAGCACGAGAAGAAGATCACCGCCTACCACGAAGGCGGCCACACCCTGGCGGCGTGGGCGATGCCCGACATCGACCCGGTCTACAAGGTCACCATCCTGGCCCGCGGCCGTACCGGCGGGCATGCGGTCGCGGTGCCCGAAGAGGACAAGGGGCTGCGCACCCGCTCGGAGATGATCGCCCAGCTGGTCTTCGCCATGGGTGGGCGGGCCGCCGAGGAACTGGTGTTCCGCGAGCCGACCACCGGCGCGGTCTCCGACATCGAGAAGGCCACCGCGGTCGCACGCGCCATGGTCACCGAGTACGGCATGAGCGCCAAGCTCGGTGCGGTCCGCTACGGCAGTGACCACGGTGACCCGTTCGTCGGGCGGGCGATGGGCACCCAGCCCGACTACTCCCACGAGGTGGCCCGCGACATCGATGACGAGGTCCGCAAGCTGATCGAGGCCGCGCACACCGAGGCCTGGGAGATCCTCACCGAATACCGCGACGTTCTCGACGTGCTGGCCGGCGAGCTGTTGGAGAAGGAGACGCTGCACCGCGCCGACCTGGAGAAGATTTTCGGCGAGGTGAACAAGCGGCCCCGGCTGACGGCGTTCGACGACTTCGGCGGCCGGGTCCCGTCCGACAAGCCGCCGATCAAGACCCCCGGTGAGCTGGCCATCGAGCGGGGCGAGCCGTGGCCGCAGCCGAAGCCGGAGCCGGCGTTCAAGGCCGCCATCGCTCAGGCGTCGCGCGAGGCGGCGGCCCGGGCAGGCGAATCCGGTCCCAACGGCAGCAACGGTGTGCCCGCCGGCGGTGACGCGGGCACCCAACCCGACTACGGGGCCCCGGCAGGCTGGCACGCGCCCGGTTGGCCGCCGTCGCAGCAGCAGGCGCAGGCCCCTCAGCAGGGCGGCTACTGGTACCCGCCTCAGCACTGGCCGCAGCAGGCCTATCCGCCCGCCCAGCACTACCCGCCCTATCAGCACCAGCCCCAGCCGTATCCCGGTGCGGGTCAGCCGCCGCCACCGCCGGCATCGTCCGGTGAGGCGGACGGCGGCGGTCACGGCACGGAGAACAACCGGTCCGAGCAGCCGTCCGGTGACTGAGAAAGCGGGGTCGACGATGACGTCGGCAATTTTCGATCAGGCGCGGGCTGAGGCCGCCGTGCGCGAGTTGCTGATCGCGGTGGGCGAAGACCCCGACCGCCAGGGCCTGCTCGACACCCCGGCACGGGTTGCGCGGGCCTATCAGGAGATGTTCGCCGGGCTCTACACCGACCCCGACGCGGTGCTGGAGACCACCTTCGACGAGCAGCACGAAGAGCTGGTGATCGTCAAGGAGATTCCGCTCTACTCGACCTGCGAGCACCACCTGGTGTCCTTTCACGGTGTCGCCCACGTCGGCTACATCCCCGGCTACGACGGCCGGATCACCGGTCTGTCCAAGCTGGCGCGGGTGGTGGACCTCTACGCGAAGCGGCCGCAGGTACAGGAGCGGTTGACCGCACAGGTCGCCGACGCCCTGATGCGCAAACTGAATCCGCGTGGAGTCATCGTGGTGGTCGAGGCGGAGCACCTCTGCATGGCGATGCGCGGAGTGCGCAAACCCGGTGCGATCACCACCACGTCGGCGGTCCGCGGGCAGTTCAAAACCGACAGCACGTCGCGCGCTGAGGCCCTGGAACTCATTCGGCGCAAGTGAGCCAGACACGCGTGCTGGTCGTCGGGGTGGTCAACGTCACCGCCGATTCGTTCTCCGACGGCGGGCGCTACCTCAACGTCGATCGCGCCGTTGAGCACGGCCTGCAGCTGGCGGGCCAGGGTGCGGCGATCATCGACGTGGGGGGCGAATCGACTCGGCCCGGTGCGGTGCGCACCGACCCGCGGGCGGAAGCGCAGCGAGTGGTTCCCGTGGTGAAAGAACTTGCTGGCCAAGGCATTACGGTCAGCATTGACACGATGAACGCCGCCGTCGCCGAGGCCGCGTTGGACGCCGGTGCCACGATCGTCAACGACGTGTCCGGGGGAGCGGCGGACCCCGCCATGGCTCCGCTGTTGGCATCTTCGGGTGCCCGATGGGTGTTGATGCACTGGCGGCCGGTTGATCCCGGCAATCCGCATCAGGTGCCGAACTACGGCGACATCGCCGCCGAGGTCCGCCGGGATCTGCTCGCCGCCGTCGACGCGGCTGTGGCTGCCGGCGTGGATCCGGCGCAGTTGATCGTCGATCCGGGTCTGGGCTTCGCCAAGACCGCGCAACACAATTGGGCATTGCTGCATGCGTTGCCGCAATTGGTCGGACTCGGCATGCCGGTGCTGGTCGGCGCGTCACGCAAGCGATTTCTCGGTACGCTGCTGGCGAGCGAGGACGGCACCCCGCGGCCGCCCGACGAGCGTGAAACGGCCACCGCGGTGATATCGGCGTTGTCCGCGCTGCACGGCGCCTGGGGCGTGCGGGTGCACGACGTGCGGGCCTCGGTAGACGCGCTACGGGTCCTGGAAGCCTGGAGTCAAGGAGGCGCAAGCGTTGACTGATCGGATCGAGTTGCGCGGCTTGAAGGTTCGCGGCAACCACGGTGTGTTCGCGCACGAGCGTGCCGACGGTCAGGACTTCATCGTCGACATCACGGTCTGGATGGACCTCGCCGCCGCGGCGGCCAGCGACAACTTGGCCGACACCTACGACTACGGACAGCTGGCGCAGCGCGCCGCGGATATCGTCGCGGGCCCGGCTCGCGATCTCATCGAGACCGTCGCCGCCGAGATCGCCGAGGAGGTGATGGGCGACGCGCGGGTGCAGGCCGTCGAGGTGACGCTGCACAAGCCACACGCCCCGATCCCGCTCACCTTCGCCGACGTTGCGGTGGTGGCCCGGCGCTCACGCACCGACCGTCGCGGCAAGGTGGTGCCGGCGTGACGCGCGCCGTGCTTTCCATCGGGTCAAACCTGGGGGACCGGTTGGCGTGGCTGCAGTCGGCAGTTGATGGGCTGAGCCCCGCGGTGCGCGCGGTATCGGCGGTGTACGAGACCGAAGCTTGGGGCGGAGTCGAACAGGGCCCCTTCCTCAACGCGGTGCTGATCGTCGACGACCCGGCCGCCGACGGAGAAGTCTGGCTGCGCCGCGCGCACGAGTTGGAACAAGAGGCCGAGCGGGTGCGCACGCAGCGCTGGGGGCCGCGGACCCTGGATGTCGACGTGATCAGCTGCCACGACCTGCACGGGACGGAGATGCTGTCCGACGACGACGAGCTGACCCTGCCCCATCCTCGGGCCCATCTGCGTGCGTTCGTCCTGGTGCCCTGGTTATCGATCGAGCCGGAGGCACGACTGACGGTAGGCGGCCGTCCACGTGCGGTGACCGATCTGCTCGACGAGCTGGAACCGGCGGAGCGTGCCGGAGTGTCGCCGACCGACCTGGTGCTGCAGCTCTGATGGGCCCGACTCGCAAACGTGACGTGGCCGCCGCGGCAGCCGCGGTAGCCGTCATCAGCTACTTGGCGGTCCCGCTGCTGTACCGATGGTTCCCGCCCATCACCGTGTGGACCGGGATATCGCTGCTGGCGGTCGCGATCGCCGAGGGGGCCTGGGGCCGCTACGTCGGCGCGAAGATCGACGACGGCCAGATCGGTGCCGGGGCCGGCCGGCTGCATCCGCTCGCGGTGGCTCGCACCGTGGTGGTCGCCAAAGCGTCGGCCTGGATGGGTGCGCTGGTGCTCGGCTTCTGGCTGGGTGTGCTCGGCTATCTGCTGCCGCGCCGATCCACGCTGCAGGTTGCGGCCCAGGACACCGGCGGCGCCGTGGTCGCCGCGGCCAGCGCGCTGGCTCTGCTCATCGCCGCGCTGTGGCTGCAGAACCGCTGCAAGTCGCCGCACGATCCGGGCCCGCCCACCGAGCTGACCGGAAACCAACCCGGGTAAGAATCGCCGGAGTGGGGCGACACGCGGAATGACCTCGTACAGGTACAGTCGGGCAATGCGCGCCAGCAGCGGTACCCGACAGAGCGGCGAGGAGGGGGCACCTCCCGCTTGGGGGGGAGAGCGGCGCAGATGAATTCGGTCCTGTCCCGCGCCCCGGGTCGGCGTGGAGTTCGCAGGCCGGGCTGGACGTTGATGACGGCGTTGCTGATCCTCGCGATCGCCGCGAGTTCGGCGCTGGTGTTCACCAGTCGGGTGGAGCTGCTCAAACTCGCCGTCATTATCGCGCTGTGGGCCGCGGTCGCGGCGGCGTTCGTCTCGGTGATCTATCGGCGGCAAAGCGACGTGGACCAGGCCCGGGCCCGAGACCTGAAGCTGGTCTACGACCTGCAACTGGACCGGGAGATTTCCGCGCGGCGCGAGTATGAGCTGACGGTGGAGTCCCAGCTGCGCCGCGAACTGGCCTCGGAACTGCGGGCACAGGCCGCCGACGAGGTCGCGGCGTTGCGCGCCGAGTTGTCCGCGCTGCGCACCAACCTCGAGATTCTCTTCGACGCGGATCTGAGTCACCGGCCGGCCCTCGAACCCGAGCGCACCCCGGTTCGGGCCTACAGCGACTGGGCGCGCTCCGCTGAGCAGTCCCACCCTGGCGCCACCCGGATCGGGTCGTCGGCCGCCACGAGCTATGCGCCGGACTCAGTCACCGAGACCGCGGAGAACCCGATCATCGACGTACCGGAGGTCCGGATCCCGTCCGCCGGGAACCCCCCGCCCCAGGCTCCGCAGAAACCCCAGGCGCCGCACGTCGAGAGCCGCCGCGGTTCGCATCGCCGTAGCTCCGACGAATCACAGCGGCCCCCCGAGGAGACCCCGCCGTCACAACCGGCCGCCGCCCGCTGGGCCCAGCCGCCGCAGCCCTTCATCGCGCCCGAACCCCGCCGTGAGCCGGAGCCGCCGCAGCCGCCACCGGCCCCGCAGCCCGCTCCCCGCGCTGGGGCGCCGACCCCGTCCTGGAAACCCGTTGGCGCCGAGGGGGAATGGTTGCCGCCGGGTGCTCCCGGCAGCCACTGGTCCGCGGATGTTCCGGCGGAGACCGGACGGCACGGCGTCTCCGACCAGAACACCGAAGCGCCGGGCCGCCACGGTCGCCACTCCGGCCCGGCCGAATCCGCCGCCGGTCCCGTGAACGGCGCCGAACCGGCACGCCACGAGGGCGGGGGTCGCCGTCGGGCGCGCTCCCGGCACGCGGCGGATCCGGCCGACGACCAAGTTCAGCCGACTCCGGTCAACCCCGCACCGCCGCCGGTAGTCACTGAGCCGCAGGCGGCCGAGCCGGCAGCTCCCGCCCACGGTCCGGCCGCGTCCCGGCATTCCGCAGGCGCCGACGGTAGCGCCGACGGCCCCAGCACCGGCGGTCAGTCGGTGGCTGACTTGCTCGCGCGGCTGCAGCCCACCCCGACCGAAGGTCGCCGGCACCGCCGCCGCGAGGACTGATCCGCGGTTAACTGCGACCAACGTCACTCGCAGCACCGGGACCGATCGGGATAGACTCACCGGCGACCGTCCGGTACCCGCAACGCGGGACTGGAACGAAAACCACGAGAACCTGTGAGGTCGTCTGCATGGCGCAGTTCGACGGACTGCGGCCCGCCCGGCTCAAAGTCGGCGTCATCTCGGCCGGCCGCGTCGGCACCGCTCTCGGTGTTGCGCTGGAGCGCGCCGAGCATGTCGTGGTGGCGTGCAGTGCCATCTCCGAGGAGTCGCGGCAGCGCGCCCAGCGTCGGCTGCCCGACAGTCTGATCCTGCCGGCACCCGATGTCGCCGCGGATGCGGAACTGCTGCTGCTCGCCGTCCCCGACACCGAACTGGCCGGCATCGTGTCCGGTCTGGCCGCCACGGGCGCAGTGCGCGCCGGCACGATCGTCGTGCACACCTCCGGGGCCACCGGGATCAGCGTGCTTGCGCCGCTGACCGAGCAGGGCTGCCTGCCGCTGGCCATCCATCCCGCGATGACCTTCACCGGCTCGGATGAGGACATCGAACGGTTGTCCGAGAGCTGTTTCGGTATTACCGCGGCCGACGAGATCGGCTTCGCCATCGCCGAGGCGCTGACGCTCGAGATCGGCGCTGAGCCGTTCCGGGTCGAGGAATCCGCCCGCACCCTCTACCACGCCGCGCTCTGCCACGGCGGAAACCACGTGGTCACCGTCATCGACGATGCGCTGGCGGCGTTGCGGGCGGCATTGCCGGGGCGGCTCGGCTCGACCTTGGCCGACGACCCCGACGGTATCGCCGAGCGGGTGCTCGGACCGCTGGTACGCGCCGCGTTGGCCAACACCCTGCGTGACGGTCGGGCCGCGCTGACCGGTCCGGTGGCCCGTGGCGACTCGGCCACCCTGGCCCGGCACCTGCGGGCGCTGTCCGCGGTGAACCCCGACCTGGCCGAGGCCTATCGCACCAATGCCCTGCGCACGGCGCACCGCGCCGGTGCCGCTGACGACGTGCTGGAGGTGCTGGCTCGATGAGCTCGAATACGGTCCCGGGCCCGCAGCCCACCTTCACCGCCGGCGGGTTCAACGTCTATGAGCGCCCGGACGATGTCGCCCGGGTCAGCCGCGCGCTGCGGTCGACCGGTCGCCGGGTGATGCTGGTGCCGACCATGGGCGCCCTGCATGAAGGTCACCTGTCGCTGGTTCGCGCGGCGCAGCGGGTGCCCGGTTCGGTGGTGGCGGTGTCGATCTTCGTCAACCCGCTGCAGTTCGGCGCCGGCGAGGACCTCGACGCCTACCCGCGCACCCTGGACGACGACTTGGCTGCGCTGCGCGCCGCCGGGGTCGACCTGGTTTTCACACCGACCGCCGCGGCCATGTATCCGAACGGCCCGCGCACCGCCGTGCACCCGGGACCGCTGGGAGCCGAACTCGAAGGGGCGGCGCGTCCGACCCACTTCGCCGGCATGCTCACCGTGGTCTGCAAACTGCTGTCGATCGTCAACCCCGACCGGGTGTTCTTGGGGGAGAAGGACTATCAACAGTTGGTTTTGGTGCGCCAGATGGTCACCGACCTCAACCTCGACGTGACGGTGGTGGGCGTGCCCACCGTGCGCGAGTCCGACGGTCTGGCGATGTCTTCGCGCAATCGCTACCTCGACGCCGCGCAGCGCGAAGCCGCGACGGCTCTGTCGGCCGCCCTGGCTGCCGGTGAGCGTGCGGCCGCGGCCGGCGCCCAAGCGGCCCTGGATGCCGCCGCGGCGGTGTTGTCCGCGGTACCTGCCGTCGATGTCGACTACCTGGAGGTTCGAGGCGTCGACCTCGGACCGGCGCCCGCCGATGGAGCGGGACGCCTGCTGATCGCCGCCCGGGTCGGCTCGACCCGATTGCTCGACAACGCGGCGATCACGCTCGGAGTTCCCATCGACGCCGACGTGGCGTTAGCCGCACAAACCCGGAGGAATTGATGTTTCGGACGATGCTCAAGTCGAAGATTCACCGTGCCACGGTCACTCACGCTGACCTGCACTATGTCGGCTCGGTGACCATCGACGCCGATCTGATGGACGCTGCTGACCTGCTCGAGGGTGAGCAGGTCACGATCGTCGACATCGACAACGGCGCCCGCCTGGTCACCTACGCCATCACCGGCGAGCGCGGCAGCGGTGTCATCGGAATCAACGGTGCGGCAGCGCATCTGGTGCACCCCGGCGACCTGGTCATCCTGATCGCCTACGGCACCATGGAGGACGCCGAAGCTCGTGACTACCGGCCGCGGATCGTGTTCGTCGACGCCGAGAACAAGCAGGTGGACCTCGGTGACGACCCGGCCTTCGTTCCCGATGACGTCTCGGATCTGCTCTCGCCCAGAAGCGTGCGCTAACCGTGCTGCTGGCGATCGACGTCCGCAACACCCACACCGTTATCGGCCTGATCTCCGGTTCCGGTGACAACGGAAACGTTGTGCAGCAGTGGCGGATTCGGACCGAGGCGGAGATCACTGCCGACGAGCTGGCGCTGACTCTGGATGGACTCATCGGCGACGACGGCGAACAACTCACCGGTGCCGCCGCGCTGTCCACCGTCCCGTCGGTGCTGCACGAAGTTCGGCTGATGCTCGACCAGTACTGGCCCTCGGTTCCCGCCGTGTTGATCGAGCCCGGGGTACGCACCGGGATCCCGCTGCTGGTGGACAACCCCAAGGAAGTGGGGGCCGACCGGATCGTCAACGGGCTGGCCGCGTTTCACAAGTTCAAGACGGCCGCGATCGTCGTCGACTTCGGTTCGTCGATCTGCGTCGACGTGGTTTCGGCCAAGGGTGAGTTCCTGGGCGGTGCCATCGCGCCCGGCGTCCAGATCTCCTCGGACGCCGCCGCCGCCCGCTCCGCCGGCCTTCGTCGGGTCGAGCTCACCCGGCCGCGCTCGGTGATCGGCAAGAACACCGTCGAATGCATGCAGGCCGGCGCGGTCTACGGATTCGCTGGTCTGGTCGACGGTCTGGTTCGCCGGGTTCGCGAGGAGGCCGCGGGCGCCGGTGACGACGTGACCGTGGTGGCCACCGGCCACTCCGCACCGCTGTTGCTGGCCGACCTGGAGACGGTCGACCATCACGACGCCAATCTGACCTTGGACGGACTGCGGCTGGTGTTCGAACGCAACCGGGACAGCCAGCGGGGCAGGCTCCGTCCGGCGCGCTGAGCGCCGCCGGCTTTTCGTTCTGTAGCCCCTGTTCCTCTAAGCTGGCGGGTCGTGAGCTCCGCCGACGTTTCCCCCGACACGCAGGACGAATCCGACCTCCCCGAGCAGTTCCGGATCCGCCGCGACAAGCGGGCTCGGTTGCTGGCCGAAGGCCGCGATCCCTACCCCGTGGCGGTGGACCGTACCCACACGCTCGCCCAGATCCGGGCCGGCTACCCCGACCTGGTTGCCGACACCGCCACCGGCGATGTCGTCGGCGTCGCGGGGCGAGTGGTATTCGCCCGCAACTCGGGCAAGTTGTGCTTCGCGACCCTGCAGGAGGGCGACGGCACCCAGCTTCAGGTGATGATCAGCCTCGCCAGTGTCGGGGAACGGGAGCTCGAGGCATGGAAGACCGACGTCGACCTCGGTGACATCGTCTATGTGCGCGGCGAGGTGATCAGCTCGCGGCGTGGCGAGCTGTCGGTGTTGGCGGATTCCTGGCAGATGGCCTCCAAGTCGTTGCGTCCGCTGCCGGTGGCGCACAAGGAGATGAGCGAGGAGTCGCGGGTCCGGCAGCGCTACGTCGACCTGATCGTCCGGCCGGAGGCGCGTACGGTGGCCCGCCAGCGCATCGCGGTCATTCGCGCGGTGCGCAACGCGCTTGAGCGTCGCGGATTCCTTGAGGTCGAAACGCCGATGCTGCAGACATTGGCCGGTGGAGCGGCCGCCCGGCCTTTCGTCACCCATTCAAACGCCCTCGACGCGGACCTTTTCCTGAGAATCGCACCAGAGCTTTTCCTGAAACGGTGCGTTGTCGGCGGGTTCGACCGGGTCTTCGAACTGAATCGGGTGTTCCGGAATGAAGGCGCCGATTCCACGCATTCGCCCGAGTTTTCGATGCTGGAGACCTACCAGGCCTACGGTACCTATGACGACTCGGCAGTGGCTACCCGCGAGATTATTCAAGAGGTCGCCGATGAGGTGATCGGAACCCGTCAACTGCCGCTTCCCGACGGCAGCATCTATGACATTGACGGCGAATGGGCGACGGTCGAAATGTATCCATCGCTGTCGTCCGCACTCGGTGAGGAGATCAGCCCTGCGACCTCGGTGGACGACCTGTGGGCGATCGCGGATCGGCTCGGCGTGGAAATACCCAAAGATCGCGGCTATGGTCACGGCAAACTGGTCGAGGAACTCTGGGAACATGCTGTCGGCCACGCACTGAGCGCCCCGACATTCGTTCGGGATTTCCCGGTCGAGACGACGCCGCTGACTCGTCAGCACCGCAGCATCGAAGGTGTCACCGAGAAGTGGGATCTCTATATGCGCGGTGTCGAACTGGCCACCGGCTATTCCGAGCTCGTCGACCCGGTGGTGCAGCGCGACCGTTTCGCTGCCCAGGCCCGTGCGGCGGCCGCCGGAGATGACGAGGCGATGGCGCTCGACGAGGACTTCCTGGCGGCGATGGAACACGCGATGCCGCCCTGCACAGGTACCGGAATGGGTATCGACCGCCTGTTGATGGTCTTGACGGGTCTATCAATTAGAGACACCGTTTTGTTTCCGATTGTTCGACGTCAAGGTAACTGAACTGCGCCGAGGCCTGTTGTGTTGAAGCAGGCGTATTTTTATGGCAGATTAGTCGACGAGGTCGAATACGGCTTGCGCAACGATTGCGCGCACGAAAGCTAACCAAGGGGTACCAATGGCGAAAAAAGTGACCGTCACCTTGATCGATGATTTCGATGGTGAGGGTGCCGCCGACGAAACGGTCGAATTCGGCCTGGACGGGGTGACCTACGAGATCGACCTTTCAAGCAAGAATGCTACGAAACTGCGCGCAGAACTGAAGAAGTGGGCCGACGCGGGCCGTCGGGTCGGAGGCCGTCGGCGGGGCCGCTCCGGTGGCGGTCGCCGTGGAACCATCGACCGCGAGCAGAGCGCCGCGATCCGCGAATGGGCCCGCCGTAACGGGCACAATGTGTCGACCCGCGGGCGTATCCCGGCCGACATCATCGACGCATTCCACGCCGCAACCTAGTCGGCGGTTCAGTTTCGCTGCTGGCGAACCTTGCGCCCGTCGGAACACATTCGGTGGGTCTAGACGTTGGTCCCTTGCATCCGGTGCCAGGCCTTTCGGGACGGGCCATCGGATGATCGATTCAGTACGCACTGCAAGGCAGGTCACAGCGCGCTGCGCCGCCCACTAGAGTGGACAGCAGGCACGCCGGCCGAGCCGAGGCCGATCAAGTGCCGATCGCGAGGGAGAGCAGGTAGCCACCGATGTTCGAGAGATTTACCGACCGTGCCCGCAGGGTTGTCGTCCTGGCCCAAGAAGAGGCCCGGATGCTCAACCACAACTACATCGGGACCGAGCACATCCTGCTGGGCCTGATCCATGAGGGTGAAGGCGTAGCCGCCAAGTCGCTGGAGTCCCTGGGCATCTCTTTGGAAGGGGTGCGCAGCCAGGTCGAGGAGATCATCGGCCAGGGCCAGCAGGCGCCGTCCGGGCACATCCCGTTCACCCCGCGCGCCAAGAAGGTGCTTGAGCTGAGCCTGCGTGAGGCGCTGCAGCTCGGCCACAACTACATCGGCACCGAGCACATTCTGCTCGGCCTGATCCGTGAGGGTGAGGGTGTCGCCGCCCAGGTTCTGGTGAAGCTGGGTGCTGACCTGACCCGGGTTCGCCAGCAGGTGATTCAGCTGCTGAGCGGCTACCAGGGCAAGGAGACCGCCGAGGCCGGCACCGGAGGACGGGGCGGCGAGTCCGGTTCACCGTCCACCTCGCTGGTGCTCGACCAGTTCGGTCGCAACCTGACCGCGGCCGCCATGGAGGGCAAGCTCGACCCCGTCATCGGCCGCGAGAAGGAAATCGAGCGGGTCATGCAGGTGTTGAGCCGGCGCACCAAGAACAACCCGGTGCTGATCGGTGAGCCCGGCGTCGGCAAGACCGCTGTGGTCGAGGGCCTGGCGCAGGCCATCGTGGCCGGTGAGGTCCCCGAGACGCTGAAGGACAAGCAGCTCTACACCCTGGACCTGGGTTCGCTGGTGGCCGGCAGCCGTTACCGCGGCGACTTCGAGGAGCGCCTGAAGAAGGTGCTCAAGGAGATCAACACTCGCGGCGACATCATCCTGTTCATTGACGAGTTGCACACTCTGGTGGGTGCCGGTGCGGCCGAGGGCGCGATCGACGCGGCCTCGATCCTGAAGCCGAAGCTGGCTCGCGGCGAACTGCAGACCATCGGCGCCACGACCCTCGACGAGTACCGCAAATACATCGAGAAGGACGCCGCATTGGAGCGCCGGTTCCAGCCGGTGCAGGTCGGTGAGCCCACCGTCGAGCACACCATCGAGATCCTCAAGGGTCTGCGGGACCGTTATGAGGCCCACCACCGGGTCTCGATCAGCGACTCGGCGATCGTGGCGGCGGCCACCTTGGCCGACCGCTACATCAACGACCGGTTCCTGCCGGACAAGGCGATCGACCTGATCGACGAGGCCGGTGCCCGGATGCGAATCCGCCGGATGACCGCGCCGCCGGACCTGCGTGAGTTCGACGAGAAGATCGCCGACGCGCGCCGGGAGAAGGAGTCCGCGATCGACGCGCAGGACTTCGAGAAGGCGGCCAGCCTGCGGGATCGGGAGAAGCAACTCGTCGCGCAACGCGCCGAGCGGGAAAAGCAGTGGCGCTCCGGTGATCTGGATGTCGTGGCCGAGGTCGACGACGAACAGATCGCCGAGGTATTGGGCAACTGGACCGGTATCCCGGTGTTCAAGCTCACCGAGGCAGAGACCACCCGCCTGCTGCGAATGGAAGACGAGCTGCACAAGCGGATCATCGGCCAGGAGGACGCCGTCAAGGCGGTCAGCAAGGCGATCAGGCGTACCCGCGCCGGGTTGAAGGACCCCAAGCGGCCGTCGGGCTCGTTCATCTTCGCCGGCCCGTCCGGTGTCGGTAAGACCGAGCTGTCCAAGGCGCTGGCCGAGTTCCTGTTCGGCGACGACGACGCGCTCATCCAGATCGACATGGGCGAGTTCCACGACCGATTCACCGCCTCTAGGCTGTTCGGCGCCCCTCCGGGCTACGTCGGCTACGAAGAGGGCGGTCAGCTGACCGAGAAGGTGCGGCGTAAGCCGTTCTCGGTGGTGTTGTTCGACGAGATCGAGAAGGCCCACGCCGAGATCTACAACAGCCTGTTGCAGGTACTCGAGGACGGCCGGCTCACCGACGGGCAGGGCCGCACGGTGGACTTCAAGAACTGCGTGTTGATCTTCACCTCCAACCTGGGCACTTCCGACATTTCCAAGGCGGTCGGACTGGGCTTCACCCAGGGCGGCGGGGAGAACAACTACGAGCGGATGAAGCTCAAGGTCAACGACGAGCTCAAGAAGCACTTCCGCCCGGAGTTCCTGAACCGGATCGACGACATCATCGTCTTCCACCAGCTCACCAAGGAAGAGATCATCGAGATGGTCGATCTGATGATCGGCCGGGTGGCCAAGCAGCTCAAGGCCAAGGACATGGACATCGCGCTCACCGACAAGGCCAAGTCACTGCTGGCCAAGCGCGGCTTCGACCCGGTGTTGGGTGCGCGTCCGCTGCGGCGCACCATCCAGCGCGAGATCGAAGACCAGCTCTCGGAGAAGATCCTGTTCGAAGAGTTGGGCCCCGGCCAGCTGGTCACCGTCGACGTCGAGAACTGGGATGGCGAGGGTGCGCACGAGAACGCGGTGTTCACCTTTGCCGGTAGCCCGAAGCCGACGGCGGAGGCGTCCGACCTCGCCAAGGCGGGCGCGGAGTAGTCGCTACTGACACGAAACGGGCGGCACCTCACTTGAGGGTGCCGCCCGTTTCGTGTTCAGCGGCCCGTCAGCGCAGGCCTCGCCGCCAGAAGAAGTGGTGCACCACCCCACTGG
>LZME01000076.1 GCA_001673575.1 Mycolicibacter heraklionensis
GATGGCTTCCACGCATGAGACCAACACCTTGATGATGAACGCGCGCGACACCGCCGAAGCCGCCAAGTGGGGCTGACAGAGCGCAAGCTCTGGCCTGTCACGGCGGGTTTCGGCAGCATTCTTCGGGCGGACCGCTGCGTTCGCCCCGGCGTAGGGTCCGTGGAATGCCTCTAATGCGTAGTGACGGTGACAGCTGGGACATCACCACCAGCGTCGGTTCGACGGCCTTGTTCGTGGCCACCGCCCGGGCCCTGGAAGCCGCCAAACCCGATCCAGTGGCGGTCGACCCGTATGCGGAGCTGTTCTGCCGGGCTGCCGGCGGGGACTGGGCGGCCGTGCTGGACGGCAACCTGCCCGACCACGAGCTGTTGTCCAGTGAATTCGGGCAGCACTTCGTCAATTTCCAGGGCGCGCGCACCCGGTACTTCGACGACTACTTCAGTGGTGTCGTCGAAGCCGGGGTGCGCCAGGTGGTGATTCTGGCGGCCGGACTGGACTCCCGCGCCTTCCGGTTGTCCTGGCCGGACGCAACGACGATCTTCGAGTTGGACCAGCCGCAAGTGCTCGGCTTCAAGAGCTATGTGCTGTCGCAGCGCGGCATCCGTCCCACGGCCGAACGACGTGAGGTCGCCGTCGACCTGCGTGAGGATTGGCCCCAGGCGCTGTGTGACGCCGGCTTCGATCCGACTAGGCCCTCGGCATGGATCGCCGAGGGCCTATTGATCTACCTGCCTGCTGTGGCTCAGGAGCAACTGTTCGCCGGTATCGACGGCCTTGCCGCTTCGGGCAGCCACGTCGCGGTTGAGGACGGCGCCCCCATGTCTCAGGAGGCGTATGAAGCCGCGGTTGCGGCCGAAGTCGAGGCAGGCGACGACACCCGCAACTTCCATCGGCTGGTCTACAACGAGCAGCACGCTCCCGCCGGTCAGTGGTTCGGTGCTCGCGGCTGGACCGCGGAGGTGACGCCGCTGGCCGATTGTCTGGGCCGGTTGGGCCGGCCCGTTCCGGAGCCGGACACCCAAGCCGGTCAGATGATCCTGCGGAACTCGCTGATGTGGGCGGTCAAGAGGTAGGAGCGGTCGGTGGCCGCGGCCGAGAACCGCTGTGGAAGACGAACCCGGGATGCGGTAGCGTGCGGGACAATCGAAAATGATTTTCAATAAGGAGTCGGTGATGGGTTGGAACGACGTCGGCGCGCCAGCGCCCCGTTTGTGGGCTGTAAAGCCGCCAGCGGGAGTGATGGAAGTCGCCTGCCGATCGTCTCGATCGATCTCGACAGTTAGCTTATGCAATGCTAACTTCAGCCGGGTTGGTGCAGTCGAAAACAGTGAAGGGGCGAGCCACGCATGAACAACGGTGATGCGGCTCTGCTCGCCCCACAACCGCGCGTTGACGAAGAAACCCTCAGCCGGTTCGCCACCTGCTGCCGCGCCCTCGGCATCGAGGTTTACCAGCGCAAACGTCCGGCAGACCTGACGGCGGCGCGTACCGGCTTCGCGGCGCTGACGCGGGTCGCGCACGAGCAGTGCGACGCCTGGATCGGCCTGGCTGCCGCCGGGGATCAATCACCGCGGGTGCTGGCCGCCATCTCGCAGACCGCCGCGGGCGCCGGCGCCCTGCAGCGGCGCCTGGACCTCCAGCAGGGTGCTCTCGGGTTCCACTACGACACCGGGCTGTACTTGAAACTGCGTGCCACCGAAGCCGACGACTTCCACCTCGCCCACGCCGCGCAACTGGCGATGGCCGGCCGGTGCGCCGAGGCGAACGCGGTGGTCGCCGAGATCGCCCAGCGGCGTCCCGACTGGAATGACGTTCGCTGGATGGCGATCGCAGTGAACCACCACGCCGGCCGCTGGTCGGACATGGTCAAGCTGCTGACTCCGATCGTCAACGACCCTGATCGCGACGAGCTGTTCACCCACGCCGCCAAGATCGCCCTGGGTATCGCCCTGGCGCGGCTGGGTATGTACGCCCCAGCGCTGTCGTACCTGGAGGAGCCGGAAGGGCCGATCGCGGTCGCCGCCACCGACGGCGCCCTGGCCAAGGGACTGATCCTGCGGGCCCAAGACGATGAGGAATCCGCGGCTGAGGTTTTGCAGGACCTCTATGCCGCCAACCCGGAGAACGAGCAGGTTCAACATGCCTTGTTGGACCACAGTTTCGGGATCGTCACGACCACCGCGGCCCGGATCGAGGCCCGGACCGACCCGTGGGACCCCAACACCGAGCCGAGCGCCGAGGAATTCGTCGACCCGTCGGCCCACGAGCGCAAGGCCGAACTGCTGGCCGAAGCCGAGCGCGAACTCGGCGAGTTCATCGGGCTGTCCGAGGTCAAAAACCAGGTGCAGCGACTCAAGAGCTCGGTGGCCATGGAAGTGGTGCGCAAGCAGCACGGCCTGGCCGTCGGCCAGCGCACCCACCACCTGGTCTTCGCCGGTCCCCCCGGGACCGGTAAGACCACCATCGCCCGCGTGGTGGCCAAGATCTACTGCGGCCTGGGCCTGCTGAAGAAAGAGAACATCAAAGAGGTGCACCGTGCTGATCTGATCGGTCAGCACATCGGTGAGACCGAGGCCAAGACCAACGCCATCATCGACAGTGCTCTCGACGGTGTGCTGTTCCTCGATGAGGCTTACGCCCTGGTGGCCACCGGCGCCAAGAACGACTTCGGTTTGGTGGCCATCGACACCCTGCTGGCGCGGATGGAGAACGACCGCGACCGCCTGGTGGTGATCGTCGCCGGTTACCGGGCTGACCTGGACCGGTTCCTGGACACCAACGAGGGTCTGCGGTCGCGTTTCACCCGCAGCATCGACTTCCCGTCTTACCAGCCGCCGGAGCTGGTCGAGATCGCGCACAAGATGGCCGAGCAGCGCGACAGCCGTTTCGAGCAGTCCGCACTCGAAGAGATGCAGTCGCTGTTCGGTCAGCTGGCCGAGGCGTCGCACCCCGACGCCAACGGCGTCGCGCGGCGCAGCCTGGACATCGCCGGCAACGGCCGGTTCGTGCGAAACCTCGTCGAACGCTCCGAGGAGGAGCGCGAATTCCGGCTTGACCATTCCGAACAGTCCGGCACCGGGCTGTTCACCGATGAGGAGCTCATGACCATTACGACCGAAGATGTTCGTAACTCGGTGGCGCCGTTGCTGCGTGGCCTGGGCCTGGAGCCCAAGGCATGAGCGCGGCCCAGCCCGACCGGTCCGATGACGAGCGTCGCTCGTTCGCCTCACGGACCCCGGTCAACGAGAATCCCGACCGGGTCGAGTACCGGCGCGGTTTTGTCACCAAGCACCAGGTCAGCGGCTGGCGATTCGTGATGCGGCGCATCGCCTCCGGCGTTGCCCTGCATGACACGCGGATGCTCGTGGAGCCGCTACGCTCCCAGGCGCGGGCAGTGCTGATGGGTCTGCTGGTGCTGGCCACCGTCGCGGGCGGCTGCTTCGTTTTCACCCTGATCTGGCCCAACAGTGCGGCCAACAACGACCCGGTGCTGGCAGACCGCTCCACCTCGGCGCTGTATGTGCGAGTCGGAGACCAATTGCACCCGGTGCTGAACCTGACCTCGGCGCGGCTGATCGCCGGCCGGCCGGTCAACCCGACCGTGGTGAAAAGCACTGCACTGGACAAGTTCGCCCGAGGCAACCTGATCGGTATTCCGGGAGCCCCGGAACGCATGGTGCAGAACACCTCCCATGACGCCGATTGGACGGCCTGCGATGCGGTGACCGGCTCGACCGCCGGGGTCACGGTGATCGGCGGCCCGTTGTCCTACAGCGGATCCCGTGCCGGTGCACTGGACGCGCAGCAGGCGGTGCTGGTCGACAACGGTGCCGGCGCATGGTTGCTGTGGGACGGCAAGCGCAGCCGGATCGACCTGGCCGACCACGCCATCACCGGAGCCCTGGGCCTTAGCGAGCGGGGTTCGGCGGTGCCCACCCCGCGCCCGATCGCCACCGGACTGTTCAACGCCATCCCAGAGGCACCCGCGCTGGTTGCGCCGGTAATCCCTGGCGCCGGTGACAAGCCGGCATACGACCTGCGCACGGCTGCGCCGGTGGGCGCGGTTGTGGCGGCCCACTCCCTGGACGGCAACACGCAAGGCACCCTGCGCTATTACGCGGTGCTAGAGGATGGGTTGCAGCCGATTTCTGGGGTGTTGGCGGCGGTGTTGCGTAATGCGGATTCGCAGGGTTTGGATCGGCCGCC
>LZME01000077.1 GCA_001673575.1 Mycolicibacter heraklionensis
CAGCGCCGCGACCCCGCCGGTGACCAATATCGGCTTGCGCTCCCGCGGCTGGATCCCGGTGCTGAAGTCCAGCATCCGGGAGTCGACGAGTTCGGGATCGTCGACGAGATCCGGCAGCGCGGCGCCCAGAACCACGCCGCTGTCCGGAAGCGCGCTGTAGGCCAGCGGCTCGTTGTCACTGGTGGCGTTGTAGTCCACCTCGTCGTAGTTGACGCCGTCGGGCGCGATGTAGGCGTAGCCGGCACTCGCCAAGGCCGGGTCCAGCTCACCGGTGCCCGGGTCCTGCGCCCAGGCCACTGCCCGGGTGGAGGACGAAAACAGCGGGGCATGCGCGCTGGCCAGGGCCGCGCCGCGGGCCAACGCCATGTCCGGTTCCTCCGGCACGCTGACCGGCAGCGGGGTGGCCTTGTCCAACTCCGGTTTGATCATCGCCACGTTGACGCCGGAGCCTACGACGAACAGGCCTTCGGGGTTCGACTCCAGCCGTTGCGCACCGGCCGCCAGTTCGGTGATCTCACCGACCGCGCTCTCGTCATCGTTCGACAGTGGCTGGCGGTGAATCTCGGTGATGGAGCCGTCGTCAGAGTTCACGACGGCCAACGTGGCGGCTTCCGGCTCGACGAATAGCAGGGCGGTCCGGGCGTAACGCGTCGCACTACCTACCGACTGGGCCAGCGCCGCTGCGGCCAGAAACGCCGACACCAGCATCACGTTCTCGACCTTGCGGCCGGCCAGCGCCTCGCGTAGCGCGTTCGCCTCGGCCGGGCTACTCCAGGTCACGCCGGTGGAGCTGAGCTCATAGCCGCCCTCGCGGGCTCCCTCACGGGTCCCCAGGATCGCCGACACCACCCGCTCCGGAGCGGTTTGCGCGCCGTCGACGACGTCGAAGTCGTCGTGCTCCACGGTGACCCCGTCGGCGTTCTCGCCTTCCACCAACACCATGCGGACCGCCGAGGGTGCCACCGACACCCCAAGAACGATCTCCACGAAACCTCCCCTGTTACTGCTTATCGGCCAGGCATGTGGGCCGAACCCCCACCAGGGCTGGCCGATACCGGCTTCATCGCAGCCGCAGGGCGGCCGTCAGGTCCGAGGGCTAACCGGACTTGATGAAGTTCTGGTACGAGCGGGACGGCGTCGGCCCGCGCTGGCCCTGATATTTCGACCCTACGCGCGTACTGCCGTAAGGGTGCTCCGCTGGACTGGTCAATCGCAGCAGACACAGCTGACCGATCTTCATCCCCGGCCACAACGTGATCGGCAGATTCGCCACGTTGGACAGCTCCAACGTGATATGCCCGGAGAAGCCCGGGTCGATGAAACCCGCGGTGGAGTGGGTCAACAGGCCCAGTCGGCCCAGACTCGACTTGCCCTCCAGCCGGCCGGCCAGATCCTCCGGCAGGGTGCAGCACTCCAGCGTGGAGCCCAGCACGAACTCACCGGGATGCAGCACGAACGGCTCGCCGGGTTTGGGTTCAACCAGCGTGGTCAGCTCGTCTTGCTGTTTGGCGGGGTCGATGTGGGTGTAGCGGGTGTTGTTGAACACCCGGAACAGGCTGTCGAGGCGAACGTCCACGCTGGACGGCTGTACCAGCGCGTCGTCGAACGGGTCGATGCCCAGCCGGCCAGCAGCGATTTCGGCCCGCAGATCGCGATCGGAGAGCAGCACGGCACGAGCGTATCGCCCGGCCCGCGTGCTGGGCCGGATGACCAAGCCCGTGGTGGCTATCGAGTGTGCGGTTTGATTGGGTTTTCGGCCGTTCGGCCAACGATTCCGCACACTCGCGGAGCCAGGCGGGGCCCGGATGCTAGCCTGCTAGCGCACCAGTGCCGATGTAGTTCAATGGCAGAACATCAGCTTCCCAAGCTGAATACGCGGGTTCGATTCCCGTCATCGGCTCCGTACATGCAGGTAAGTGACTTTCTGAAGTTTGCCAGCAAACTCGATCCCATCAAATCCCGTATTTTCCCCGTAAATTGGGTCAGCCATTCCCTTTGCTGGCCCATTCCTCCAGCACAGCGCGGGTATCCGGCCCCGCCGTCACCCGCTGCACATAGTGCCCTTCAGTGGTTGCGAGCTGTGCGTGCGACAGCTGTTGCTGGGCCGCCTCGACACCGAGCCCGTCCCGAACGACGGTGGCCACCGATCGCCGGAAGCTGTGCGGTGTCACCCACTTCAGCTCAGCGTGCGGTGCCAGCGCCTCCCGTAGCGACGACCGGATGTTGGACAGGGACATCAGGCCGCCGTCTCTGTTCTTCAGCACCGTGCCGTTAGGTCCAGTGATCCCGTACAGGTCGGTGAGAACCTGGGCGCCGAACTTCGGCAGGGTCACCGTGTGCGGCGGCGCGTCGCCCTTGCGACGGTCCTGCCGGTGCAGCGGCTTACCGGCCACCCGCCCCGCGTCCTGCACAGTCCCGGAGACGGTGACAGTCGGCGGCACTACGAGCAAGTCAACCTCGTCCCATTCGATCGCCAGCACCTCACCCGGCCGCACACCCGTCGCAGCGAGCAGCTCCACGAACGCAGGCAGCATCAACCCCCGCCGCGGCCCCGGCCCCCTGCGCCCGCACCACACCTCGACAGCCCGCCGCACCTGCTCCAGCTCCATCC
The DNA here is from genome assembly GCA_001673575.1 of Mycolicibacter heraklionensis. Classification (GTDB taxonomy): domain Bacteria; phylum Actinomycetota; class Actinomycetes; order Mycobacteriales; family Mycobacteriaceae; genus Mycobacterium; species Mycobacterium heraklionense_A. The sequence continues at coordinate 2,612 of LZME01000077.1, forward strand.
CCGTCAGGGCACGCGCCTTCTTGCGCTCCGGCTTGGCCGTCTTCGTCTCCCGGATCGGGTTGTGCTTCACCACGTCGAACCGGGCCGCCAGGCTGTACATGCCCGACAGGATGATCCTCAGATAGATGGCCGACGACGACGGCAACGCCTTCAGGTGCGCGTCGGCGCGGCTGGTCGTAAGTTCTGCGATCCGTAGGTCACCGCCCCACGGTTCACCGTGCAGCCGCCACGTATCCCGGTAGAGGGTCGCCGTGCGGTCCCCGATGCGATCCTCGGCAACCTTGACTGGCAACCACGCGTCGAACAACTCCGCCAGCGTCGTGCGCCCGGTGATCACACCAGTTGGCTCCCCGACCTCAAGTTCCGCCGCAATACGCCGTTTCAGCCCCCGGCGGGCATCCTCGGCCGACTTCCGCGACGATGCCTCACGTTCACGCAGCTTGCCACTGTGCAGGCGGAGATACGTTGAGGCGTAGAAGATTTCTTGCGTCTTGCCGTTTGGCAGTTGTTGCTTGGCGACACGCTCGGTGATCTTGCCGTGCTCGCCGGGCGCCATCCTCTGCCGCGGCATCAATCGCCGCTTTCCCCGAGCAGATCAAGGATCATGGTCCGGCGTTGCTCAAGCCCCGCGATCGTTGCTCGGTAGCGAACCGTGTCTGCTGCGATTTTTTCCCTAAGTTGGTCCGACATCTGGAAATGTAGCGGAGCCTGCTCCGCTTGATGCAGGTTGTGCCGCAAGGTTTCTAGTTCGCCATCGACATCAATGAGCAGCTTTCGGTAGTACGCAAAATCGTCATCCCGGCGTACTGGGATTGGCAGCTCGTTTGTCGCGCGGATCAGCCAACCCAACCAGTCCGAATCGAGCGCCAGCCCGAGCGATATCAACTCGGCAACCGATGCCATCTGCTTGCCGGCCTCGATTCGAGGGATCGCAACACGATGCACCCCGGCTCCGAACCTACTGGTGGCCTCCGCAAGTTTGACAGCTGACATGCCCCGTGCGGTCCGAGCAGCCCTAATGGCCTCTCCGAGGCGAACCGCCAGCTCGGCCGGCCAGGCATCAAAGTCGTCCATAACGACATTCTTGCACGGCAATCCTGTCGAGTCCGCAACAATCCGTGTACTGTCACCGTGGTGACAGATTGACTGTCGCGTATTCGACAGAAAGGGAGATTGGAGTGAACGACTGGAAGTCGACCGGCGCGAGGCTCGGAGGTCTCAGCAGGAGCACCGTCTTCGAGTTATGGCGTACCGCCGCCCTCGGTTCCGTGAAGGTGGGTCGCCGCCGGTTCAGTACCGACCAGCAGATTGCCGTCTACATCGCTGGCCTGGAGGCGGCCAGCGCGACCGGCGGCGATGCGGCATGACCAGCGCAAAAAGTGAAGGCCCCAGGGCTGCAACCCCGAGGCCTTCCGAACCCGCCCTCACCAGAAAGAAGATTCGATGACCACTTTATCGCCAGCGCGCCGTTACTGCTCCGTCCCGATCGGCGATGGTGCCGGCCCGAGCGTTGCTGATGCTGTCGCCGCTGTTGCTGTCGCCGAGGAGTCGGTATCGCCGCTTGAACTGGCGGCTGGTCTGGTCGGCACCGCCAGGACTGCCGCCGGTACCGCCCAGCGGCAGCTGCGCGACGATGCGCCGATCTTCGCCGTTGTCGACATCGTGACGGCGCAGGCTCACCTCGCGGCTGCCCACCTCCTGATCGAGCAGGCCGCCGCGCGGCTCGATGCCGAGGTGGAGTCGTGCTGATCCGCAGCGAATCACGGGCCGTGAACTGGTGGGCCACCCACCAGTTCATCACCGCCTTGATCGCCCAGGCCAACGATCTGCCGGTAGCTGGCACCCCCGCATGGTGCCAACTCGCCGACGGTGACCCGGCCAAGCTCTTGGCCCTGGCTGCGGCCGGCGAGCACGCTGTCCTGCGGTGGGAGACCGCCCAGGAAGCCGCCGCCGAGGCCTCGAAAGCCATTGCCGCATCGGAGGACTGGCCCGCATTCGCCCGCTGCGTCCGGGCCGGACGCGGCAACGCTTACGTTCCCAGGAAGGAGGCCGCATCTTGACGGTCCAGAACGAAGACCCCTTCCTCCGAATCAACCTGCGTCGCATGTCCAGCGTCATGGACGACGTGCCGACGTTGGCATGGGAACCGAAGCGGGGATACCCCGGGATTGCCGTCGGCACCCTGGCGATCTTCGGTGGCCGGCCCGCCGCGGGGAAGTCCACGGCGGCAAGGTGGTTCGTAGCCGAGGCTACGAACGGCACGCTACCGGGCGCTTGGTACGGCACCCCGGTCCACTCGGCGTGGATCGGCACCGAAGAATCCGAGGTCTACATGATGAAGCCGGGACTGCGTGCCGCCGGCGCCGACATGGACAAGGTGGTGATTCCGGAAGTCCAGTTCACTGGCGATGGCGGCACCGATACCGTGTCGATCCTGCGCCACCTCGACATGCGCGCGCTGGCCGCCGAGTTCAGATCTCACGGGGTCAAGGTGGTGGTGCTCGACCCGCTTATGTCCGTTGTGGGATCGGCCACCGACGTGAACCGCTCCAACGAAGTGCGCGCGCGCTTGGAGCCGTGGGTCACGCTAGCCGAAGCTATTGACGGTGTAGTGATCGGTATTGCGCACCTAAAGAAGTCGTTCACCGGCGATGTGGTGGCCGCCCTGAACGGCTCCAGCGCGTTCGGTGAAGTGGCCCGCTCGATCTTCGGCTTCGCGAAGGATGACAACTCCGAAGACGGCACCAGGCTCATGTCTCACGCCAAGAGCAGCATCGGACCCGAATCGCTTTCGTACACATACACGCTGGAGCCGGTGGAGGTGACAACCGACAGCGGGAAGACGGCGGCCGTTAGCCGCTTCGTACTCGGCGAGGAAACCGACCGCACCGTCGCCGATGCCCTACGCGAGGCGGCAGCCGGCGGAGCGCCTACAAGCCCGGCAGATAGGCCGATGACAGATAAGGCCGCCATGTTGGTACAGGTTCTCACCGGCCCCAACGGCGCCCTGCTGGAGTTGACCAAGGACGCTGCGGTAGCACAGATGGCAGAGGCCGGATACAGCGCCGATCAGACCCGTCGAGCCCGCGAGGAACTGGCCAAGCGATGCCGCATCAGCAAGCCGTTCCGCAAGGAAAACGGCGGCCCCTACTACTGGACGCTGCTGCCGTTCGTACCGCCGGATGGCAACCAGAATGGCACCCAGACAATGAGGAGCCTGCCATCCTGCCATCCAACCCCTGAACTGGGCGTTTCCAATGTCATCCAGGCCCCGGATGGCAAGGATGGCAGGTTGGCAGATTCCCCCCGCGCGCAGGACGTCAACTACACCGCAACCGTGACCGATCTGGGCTCCCGCAGGTCGCACGAAGCCCAGCGGCCAGATCCGGCGCGCAGCGCCCTAGCCTTCATCCACGACTACATCGCCTCCCACGGTGATCTCGAGGGGTGGGTGAAAGTTCGCCAGCTGCGCGCCGCAGGCGAGGCCGAAGGCCACTCTTGGGCGGCACTGACGAAAGCTCGCCAAAAGTCCACCGAGCCCAACATCATCACCGACGGCCGGCCCACCCGGGCCCGCTGGCGGATCGCCCGGCCAGACGAGCAGGCAGTCCTGTGATCGCCCGGTTGGTGCTACCGCCGGCCTACATCGCCACCGGGGCGGCTGAGGTGTCGTGCCCAGAGTGCGGCGCCGAGACCGGGAATTGGTGCCGCTATCCCGATGGTCGATGCCGCCGCCTCCCGTGCGTGGCACGCCTCCGTGCCACCCCGACGCCCGACGGCCCGATCTCATGGCGCGATCCAGCCGAACCACTGCACCCGAAGGGTGAAGCACCATGACGCACGACCTGAACCGCACCGCGTCCGCCGCCCGCGCCGACTTCCTGCGCCTCGCCGGGCAGCTGAACTCCGGCGACCAGAACGGCGTTGACGCCGTGCTGGCCGGCCTATCGGCACGGCCCGCTGGTTACGCCCTGGCCTTGGTCGAAGCTGGGTTGCGGGAGTACCTCACTGCGCTGCACGCTGTCGTCGGCGACCCCGCGGGAGTTCAGATGATGCTCGATACCGCCGGGATGGCGGCCCTAGATCGGCTCCGAGCCCTCGGCTAGTGCTGTTTTGATTGTTTCAATTGGTGTAGCTTTGACGGTGGAAGCACCTTCCTTTCGGGGGATTCCTTCCAGTGCCAGTTGGTCGGCAGCCTTGCGATGGCACTTCGCGGGCTGCCGACCTCGGCGCCAAAATTCATAACGGCCGCACCGCTGGCACTGTGGGGCGGCACCTCGACGGGATGTCCGCTGGCACTGCGGCCCGTCACTCTCGACCAGTGAGCGCTGGCACTGCGCCCGGTCGAATCTAAACAGCTACCCCGCTTGCGTTGTTTAGCAACGCAATTCATCCCATTGGAGGCAATCATCGTGAACACGCTCAAAGAGCTGACCGACCTTCGCAACAAACTGAACGCCGGCCGCGCCGCCATAACTGACCGGGTTCGGGCCGAGGACCGCAGCCACCTGAACGCCGGGGAGGACGCCAAGTTTCGCGCCCTGACAGAAGGGATCGACGAGGTCAACCATCGGATCGCCGAGTGGCACCGATCCGGTCGCGGCAACCCCAATGCCTTCTTGGCGGCATCCGCCCAGGCCTCCGTCGACACCAGCGGTTCCCGGGGCGGATGGGCCGACCGTGCGGCCGCCGGTATTCAGGCAATGGGGGGCGAGGCCCGCTCGATCGTCTCCGGCTCGATCGACCTACCCAGCTTGATCGAGCCGCAGGTCGAAGCCCTACCCCGCCCCGAACGCCTCATCGACCTACTGGTGAGCCGCAAGGCGCTCACGAACGGCATCGCATTCGAGTATCTACGTCAGACGGTGCGCACCACGGCCGCCGCGCCGGTCGCCGACCTCGCCGACAAGCCCGCCAGTACCTACACGATGGTTCCGGTCACCGGTGCGGCCGTCGTCCTGGCCCACCTGTCCGAGGGCGTCCCGATTCGGTATTGGCAAGACCACCTTGAGGTCGTTCATTGGCTGGAGAACGAGATGATGGAAGGTGTTCTCGATTCCCTGGAGCGCCAGGTGATTCAGGGCACCGGTATCGGTATCAACCTGGAGGGTGTCCTCAAGGTCGACGGCAGCACCGAGGTCGGGTGGGCGGGTGATCTCGGCAGTACCTTGCGATCGGCACTGACGGCGCTACAGGTCGCCGCGGTACGACCCAATGCGTGGGTTCTGCACCCCGAGGACGCCGCCCGTATCGACCTGGCCCGGTGGAACATCCCCGCAGCCCCGGGGGAGGACGCCCCCGACGGGGAGCCCGGCCCCTACCTGCACGATGGGTACACCAACGGCGTCGCCGCGTCAGCCAACGTTTTGGGCGGACCCGGCATCCAGCGGGTCATCTCCACCAGCACTCCCGTCGGCACCGCGATCCTCGGCGACTGGTCCAAGCTGCGGCTCTACGTGCGCGAGCAGATGCGCCTAGACATCGACGCCAGTGGTGAGAACTTCAAGAACAACACCGCCACCCTGCGCGCCGAGTGCCGCGTCGGTGTCGGGCACTTGCAGCCCGCCGCATTCGCCGTCGTGACCCTCACCGACGACTGACCAGAGACCGAGCCGTGATGCTCGACCTCGGTGCCCTGACCGAAGCTGGCTTCGTCGACATCGACGAAGCCGCTTCGGCCATGGGCTGGTCAACAGCGGCCGTGCAGGCGGCGGTGAAGGCGGGGCACCTCCGGGCGGTGTCCACCGGTGGCGGGGGATGGCTGGTGCAGCCGGCCATCGTCACCAACCGCTGACCTCAAGGACGTGGTGCTGCTGCTGGTGCTGACGGCGGACGCCAGCAGCATCACCACAAACTGAAGACCAAAACAGGCCACACAATCGCCTCTACCGACGCAAATCCAACATCCTCACTGACCGTAGGACAGCCGCCGAACACCCCACCACGCCGTCACCAGCCGCCACACCACCTCAACCAAGCGCACCCAAGGGAGGGGGCGGGTCAAAAGTCTCCGAACGAGGCGAGGCCCCTACCGGCGGCACTCACGTCCTCTCCCCCCGAAGAAAAGGAGAAATTGCATTCGGCCGAAATGGCCGGTCGAGGAGGTGGTGTCGGTGCAGGTGGTCGGCGGTTTTCGGCGATGACGCCAGACCTGTCGAGTGTTCGGTTTTTTGACTGCACCTCCGGCACACTGGAGGACGTGAAAGCGCCTGAACGCAACGCGCGGGACCGGCGGGTGAGGCGCATGGTGGCAGCCGGCCGGTCCTATCGCCAGGTAGCTGCGGCGGTGGGCCTATCCAGCCCGGCGTCGGTGCACGCGATCGTTCACCGAGGCCACAGGACGCCGTCCCGACAACCATCCGAACTGGACCTCTGGCGCAACACTGACAGCATTCCGGCGCCGCCGGTTCGTCCACCATCGACGTCCCCAACAGGGATTTCTCACTCCCAGGGCACGCCACGCCGATAGACAACGCGTCTGGCCACGACCATCAAATTGATGCAAAATATGGTATTCAGCACCAAAGCTGTGAGAATTCTAAGTTTGATATGGCAGGATGGCCGACATGAGCGCCTCTGTGAACCCCGACTTCGAGTTGGCTGCTGCCGCGAAGTTATACGAGACCTACCTGGAAGTGTCACGCACCGCTAACTCCGGCGCCCATTGCGGACCTGAGTTTCTAGCACCACGTCCGGCGCCCCTCACTCTGACGTTCTCATAGCTCGGGGTATGCCAGCTTGGGATGAGCTCCTCACCAAAGTCAATGAGCTCGGATCGGACACCTCGGGCGCGTGGATGCAGGAGCAACTGACGTCTTCGTTGAGGCAGATTGGCGTCCTGCGTGGCGACCGGAACGTGATCTTGTATGCGTCGGCCTTCCTCCAGAAGCCGGACATTCCCGGTACCTACTTGATGATCACGAACGAAGACCTCAATGGTTTGATGAGCGTCATCTACAAGATGGACTGCTCCAAGGGCGTGACGCTGGTCTTGCACACCCCAGGTGGCGTCACGGTGGCAGCGGAGACCATGGTCTCGTACATCCGGTCCAAGTTTTCGGACGTCGAGGTGATCATTCCGACCTTCGCGATGTCGGCAGGAACCATGCTTTGCCTGTCAGCCGATCGGATCGTAATGGGCCGCCAAAGCCAGCTCGGTCCGATCGATCCCCAGATGAGCGTCGGTGGTGGCCGGAGTATGTCCGCCCGAGCTGTAACGGAGCAGTTCGAGCGGGCAAAAGCCGAGATTCTCCAGGACGTTGCGACAGCCCACGTGTGGGCTCCGATCATGCAGAGCCACGGTCCGGCACTACTCCAGGAGGCGCAGAACGCCTTGGACTACTCGGAGCGGATGGTGGCTCATTGGTTGACCACCTGGATGTTTCGGGATTTTGAAGATCCAGATGCTGCAGGAAAGGCCACTGCCAAGCATTTCAATGACGCAACCGAGCACAAGAGTCACGGTCGTCGAATCGACCGGGACGAAGCACGTTTGCAGAAGCTCGTTGTCGAGGACCTTGAGGACAATCAAGCCCTCCAGGAGCAAGTACTGACCGCCTACCACCTAATGACGATCGTCTTCACGCAAACTCCGGCAGTGAAGCTAATCTGGAGCGATGCGGGTCGCCTATGGCAGAAAGGCTGGAGTGGTTCCGAGTCTTGATCCCCGCCCATCCCGCGACTGCCTGCCACCTGTGCAGTACCTCCACTCCGGCACTGCTCCCAAACTTCCGTAGCGGGTCGTACCTGCTGGTTCGCACGGGCTCGCAATCCCGCGCTTCTTCGCTGTGCGTCAAGGCCCCGGGCAGAACATCCGCCTGACCTTTGATCTGCAACTCGCCAGCTCCCGAGCTTTCGAGCGTTTCGCTTGCCGTGGTCTCACCTGGCGGCAACCCGGCGCTTGAGCGGGCGGCGGCCGCCGGCGAGGATGTCGCGACGATCACGAGATTGGAGGCGATTTCCGTCATGAATGGATGGCCAACGCTCGATGCTCTGGCATAGCCACCGTCCGTGTTTACCCGACGATGCTGGCAGCGTGGACGCAGGGGGTTAACACCACCTGACCGCGGCACCGTTTGCAGCTGCTCCGCACTTTCCCCGTATATAGGTGCACGACACTCCACACACTCTCCCGCATCTTCACGCACCCAACAAGCATTAATAACTTGCGGCGCAAAACATTAACGGATCTACACAGCTCTAGGCAGACCCTACGTTCCCAAGCTGAATACGCGGGTTCGATTCCCGTCATCGGCTCCACGTTCGACCAGCGCGACCTGCTGGGGAGACCCGCTCACTTAACCCACGGCACGATCGGCACAAACGGCCGATTGGCGTCGTGCCAGAAATGCTCCAGCGCGGTGACCGCGGTGTCGTGCGCGATCAGCCAATGCCCACCCTGGTTGATCAGCCCGATGGGCTCGGGCGCGCTCTCTTCATGAAAGCCCCCCACCGAAGTGACAGTCGCTCCGGCGGCATTGTCCGGCGCGGGCTGAATGTCGGACACCACGAAGTGGTAGGGCAACAGTCCGGCCTCTTGGGTCTCGCGCAGGCGCTCGTCGATGGTCTGGGCTTCCTCGGGGGTGAAGCCGGGAGCGACGATGTTGGACTTGTTCGCCGCCGGGATGTTCGGGTCGGTCAGCTCGGCCATCGCGGCGAGCACCTCATCAGCGGTGGGAATGGCTCCGGTACACAGTGATTGGCCGGGATCCCCGCACGCCGCAGCGGCCGTGGCGGGCGCAGTCACCCCCGTGAACGTAGTAGCCAGCAATACCGCTGTGACGGCGATTCTCATAGCGCGAACGCTAACGGCGTCATGTGTCAACGATGTTTTCCGTTTGCAACGGCAGATGAACGAACCCTGGCGAAGCAATGGCGCGGCCCTCGCCCTAGGAGCGCCCCGCCAGTCGGCCCTCGATTGCGCGCACCACGTCGACCTCCCGGTCTCGAACGGCGCAAGCCACCTCGACGAACCGCGCCACCAGTGGGCTGGGTTCATCGCGCAGCCAGGCGACCGCCACCACAGATCCCGGCCAGTCGTCGATCGGCAGGCATCGCACGCCCGGCGCCGGCAGGTACTCCGTGACTGCCGCACTGGTAATTGCGACCGCCACCCCAGCCTGAACCAGCTGTGCCTCCTCGGTGACCGAGTTGATCGGGAAGCGCCGGGCCGCGGTCGCATCTTCGCGCACGGCATCCAGACACCAGAAGGCACGGTGACTCTCATCGGTGGTGTCGGTGACCGTGATCGGTTCGTCGATGAGATCGCACACCGATACCGAGGAGCAGGCGGCAAGTCGATGATTGGCGGAGACCATCGCGACGACCGGGTCGACGAACAGTGATTCCGTCTCAATATCGGGGGTACTCACCGGCAACCGCAGCAGCGCCACATCACTGACCCCCGACGCCAGCCCGGCCGACGGATCGCCAATCGGGAACTCACGCATGGTGACGTCGACGCCGGGATAGCAACGACGGAACTCGTCGACGATCAGGCCGGTCAACTCCAGTGCGCCACCGGGGCCAAAACCCAGCCGCAGCGTCCCCGACAGTCCGCGGACCGCCCGTGCGATAGCGGTGGTGGTGGCGTCCAGCGTCGCCAGCATCTCCCGCGCCCCGGCCAGGAAGATCTCGCCGGCCGGGGTGAGCGTCACCTTCCGCGTCGTGCGGTCCAACAGTTTGGCACCGGCCGACGCCTCGATTTCCTTGATCTCGCGGCTAAGCGCCTGCTGGGTCATACACAGGCTGGTGGCGGCGCGGCTGAAATGCAGCTCCTCGGCAACCACAACGAAGTGGCGCAGCTTGCGGGTGTTGATGTCGATACCAGCGAATATAGCCGCACATCTCGCGGCGTCGACTCAGATCTTGCAACGCCCGGTCGCATTAACTAAACTGTCCGTACAGTTCAGTTACGGAAGGGCGAGAATATGAGCGTTTGGTTCATCACGGGAGCTTCCCGCGGGTTCGGCCTGCAGATCGCACGCGACCTGCTGGACCGCGGACACCAAGTGGTCGCGACCGCGCGCGACGCGGCAACGGTCACCGCAGCGCTCGGCGACAACGCCAACGTGCTCGCCGTAGCCCTGGACGTCACCGACGAGACGCAAGCCCGCCAGGCCGCGCAGGCTGCAGTGGACCGCTTCGGTCGCATCGACGTGCTGATCAACAACGCCGGCCGCGGACTGCTGGGCGCCGTCGAAGAGGCCACCGACGCCGAGGTTCGCGCCGTCTACGAGACCAACGTGTTCGGCCTGTTGACCGTCACCCGCGCGGTCACACCGGTACTGCGGGCGCAGCGGTCGGGCACCATCGTCAACATTTCGTCGGTGGGTGGCTTCGTCAGCTCACCAGGATGGGGCGTCTACGCATCCACCAAGTTCGCCGTCGAAGCACTCTCCGAGGCGCTACATGCCGAGCTGCAGCCCCTGGGAATCCACGCCATGGTGGTCGAGCCCGGCTACTTCCGCACGGACTTCCTCGACTCGTCCAGCTTGCAGGTCCAACAGCACACCATTGACGACTACGCCGACGGGCCGGCCGGCAAGATGCGCATCACCGCGGGCGAGCGCAATCACGACCAGCCCGGCGACCCCGTCAAGGCGGCCGCAGCCATCATCGACGTGGTCGAATCCGAGCGGCCCCCGGTGCGTCTGCTGCTGGGCAACGACACCATCGCCGCGGTCGAGGGCAAGCTCGCCCACGTCCAAGCCGAATTGGCCCAGTGGCGCGACGTCTCGTCCTCAACCGACTTTGACGATGTCGCCTGAAAACGTTTGCGGGGCGGCCGAATACACCTTCGCCCGCCCCACCGGCGCTCGCAGCGATCGCATCCATCAGGCGATCCTGGATGCGACCGCACAGCTCCTCGACGAGGGCGGTTATGCCGCCACGACCGTCGACGCGATCGCGGCCCGGTCCGGGGCCAGCAAGGCGACCATCTACAAGCACTGGCCGTCGCGCACCGCGGTGGCCGCCGAGGCATTCGGCGCGATGATGGCCCAGGATCTACCCTTGCCGGATACCGGAAGCGCCGTCGGCGATCTCACCGAACAGGTGGTGCGGGTATCGGCGTTCTACGCCAGCGACCGCGGTGATGTGTTCGCGCAGTTGCTCGCCGCCTGCGTCGAGGATGCGGCGGGCGCGGCCTATTTCCGGGAGTACTTTCTCGACGGTCGCCGCGCCGCCATCACCGAACTGTGGCAACGGGGAGTCGCCCGCGGAGATGTCGATGCCGACATCGCTATCGACGACATCATCGATCTGCTGTTCGGGCCGCTCATCTTTCGCCGCATGACCGGTCATTACCCGCTTACCGAGGACCACGCGCGGCGGCTGGCTGAAGTCGCGCTGCGCAGCGCACTCGCGCCAAACGCCCCCCACGCCGGCTGATCCCGCCACAATCATCGGTATGGGTCTGTTTCCGAAGCCGCACGCCACCCTGACCGACGCTGAGGTCGCTGATGCACTGGGCCGCGCCGTCGCGGTGATCGATCCGCTGCTCGACCTGCTCGCCGAGGCGGATCCGATCGGGCTGCGGAAACGCTCTCACCGACTGCTGCGGCCACCGCATGGCCTCACCCACCGCATCCGGCGGTTTCGACTGCGCCGGCGCCGTCACGAGGCCGGTCGCGGTCCCAGCGCCACCAGCCGTGCCTTGAACGCCGGGGCACAGCTCATCAACGCCGCGGATCTGCCCGGCACCGCGGCCTGGGAGCGGATGAGTCGCGAGCAACGCGTGCACTGGTGGGTGCACCGGGTCGGTGCGATCAACACTCTGGTGGTCGCCTCCCCCGGGGCGTTCGGGTTGCTGGCCAGGCTGGTCCCGGTGGGCGAGCTGGCGGGATTCGTCAATCACGCGATCGTGTTGTGTGCGCTGGCCCGCGAGTACGGCGTCACCGACCGGCGTGAGCAGGTGCGGTTGCTCGCCGAGGTGCTGTGCGGGCGGCATCTGCCCGAGACAGTGGAGGTACCAACACAACCCGATCCGGCACCGCTTCCCGTTACCCCGCCGCCGGGGTGGAAGCCGCTGGCGTCGATCACGTCGTCGACTCCGGTGGTGATCACCCGGACGGTCTGGCAATTGGCCGGCATCCTGCGGGCGACCTTCGACGAGGTTAGCAAGCGCCCGCACCCCAAAAAGCTCTACCAGCGCTTAGGCTCACTGCCCGGATTCGGCTTGATTGCGGGCTATTTCGGCGAGCGGGGTGCGCTGATCCGAGCGGCCGAACAAGGCGTGGCTTGGCTCGAGGCCCGCGAACGTGGCGCCGATCCCAGCGGGACCGGAGAGGCAAGCCCGCTTTAGGAAACTCGGATCCAGTCGACGAGCATCTCTGCGGGATAACTGCCCGGTCGAGGATCGCCGCCGCCTGAACCGGCCACCGCTAGGTTCAGCACCGAAAATACTTGGTAGCCAGGGTTATTGAAGGGCCAGTCCGCGATCGAGTTCGCCGGAACGGTGAAGTAGGGCGCGGCGCCTTCCACATAGTCGCGCCAGAATCGAATGCCGTCGGCGTCCCAGCGGCAGCGCCAGGTGTGCCAGGCGGAGTCCATCGCGATCTGTTGGGTCGCCCATTCGGCACCGTTCGCTCTCGTGTGGACGGTGGTCGCCGACGGCCAATTGCCGTTGCCGTACCACTCCAGCACGTCGATCTCGCCTTGATCTTCGTTGCCCATCCACCAGGCGGGCCAAGCACCGGCAGTGAGGCAGTTCAGCTTGATCCGGGCTTCCCAGGTGTGCCCGATACCACCCATCCACTTGCTCTGGATTTTGCCGCTGTAGTAGGTATCGCCATCTTTGGCGGCGCGCAGCACAAGGTTCGACTTGCCGTCGACGAACACGTTCTTGCGATCGTCGCGGTATTGGCCAACGTTCTCGGGACGCTCCCAAAACGTCGGGTCTTTCATCGATTCCCGGGCCTGCGCCACCGCCCACTTGGACGGATCCGGCGCGGAACCGGCCGGGCCATCGAACTCGTCGCTGAAGATGTAGGTCTGCGACGGGGCGGCTGGCAGTGGATCGGCGGGCCCGGGTCGTGCCCATGCCTCCGGCAGGCGCATCGCGGCGGCGAGCATGCCGATTCCCGTGGTCAACATCAGGTTGCGTCGATTTATCTCGGCCACCATCGCATGAAACCACTACAGCGGCCTGGGCATCAATGGCACTCAATGACACTCAATGGCAGAAGCCCCGCACGCCCGAAGGCGTGCGGGGCTTCCGTCGCGTGTTGTCGCGGACTACTCGCCGGCTGCCGGAGCAGCGCCGGCGCCGCCCTGGCCACCAGCACCCGGGTTGGTCCCGTTGTTGTCTGCGCCGGCCGAGCCCGGTGCACCAGCGGTCTCGCCGGAGGCGCCACCGGCACCGCCGTGGCCACCGTCGCCGGCGTTGAGCCCGCCGGAAGCGCTGCCGCCCGTACCACCGGTACCACCGTTGCCACCGGTAGCGGTGGCGCTGTCGCCGCCCGCGCCACCGACGCCACCCGTACCGGACGCCAGACCGTTCGAGCCGCGAGCTCCACCGGTGCCACCGGCACCGCCGTTGCCACCGTTGCCTGAAGTCGAGTCGCCGCCGGCACCGCCGGTGCCGCCGGTACCGGCGGTCGCACCGAACCCAGCAGTACCGCCGGCGCCACCGACGCCACCGTTGCCACCGTTGCCGATCGTGCCGGCGCTGCCACCGAGGATGCCCGCGGTTCCGGCCTTCGCACCGGCCGCACCGCCCTCGCCACCGACGCCGCCGTTACCACCGTTGTTGTTGAACGTGGTGTTGACGAGCGAGCCGTCTCCACCGGCACCACCAGTGCCACCGACACCACCGGCGCCGGAGTTACCGCCGCTACCGATAAGCGAGCCGCCGTTGCCACCGTTGCCACCGTTGCCGCCGTTGCCACCCTTGGCACCGGTCTCCGCGGCCGTCGTGTTAGTTGCGTTGTCCCCCTTGGCTCCAGTGCTGCCGGCACCGCCGACGCCACCATCGCCACCGGCACCCAGCAGCGCCGCAGAGCCACCGTTGCCACCGTTGCCACCATTGGCGGCGCCGACGCCACCGTTGCCACCGTTGCCCAGCAATGAGCCTCCGGCGCCACCATCGCCACCGTTGTTGGCGCCCTCGATCACGTTGCCCTCGGCGTCCTTGATGACACCCAGCGCGCCAGCGCCGCCGTCGCCACCGTTGCCGATCAGGCCGGCGTCACCACCGGCGGAACCGGCGATGCCGTTCCCGCCGTCACCGAACAGCAGACCACCGTTGGTGGCCTCGATCAGCACACCGTCGTCGCTGAGCGACGCGTTGACGCCGTCGCAGATCAATCCGCAGCTGTCACCGAACGCGAACAGCGTGTTAATGCCGGTCGCATCGAAGATCGGAATCAGCATGTCGCCCACCGAGTGGATGCTGCTGTAGATCGAGTCGTAGATGCCTTCCAGCCCAGTGCTGTCTGCGGCTCCAGGCAGGGCCAAGTCGAAGCTCGAGCCGTCAAATCCCGCAGCGCCGTCGGACGAGTCGTCCCAACCGAGCGCGCTCAGCACATCGCCGAAGTCAAAGTCGAAGTCCGCGTTGGCGGCCGGAGCTGCGGCGAGCGGGCTCAGACCCAGAGCCAGGAATGCACCCACGGCGCCCCCAGCGCCCACCACGCGCCGACGCGCGCCACCGTTGTGACGTTGACTCATCAAAGAAATCCCCTCCTGTGGACTTGCCGTCAGGCAGTCGTGTCTCCCTCAGCGTCGTCTTAGATGGCGAGCGAGAGGGACGCTACCCCAGCAGCACTCATCCATGCCGGACCTTGCCCCAGCTTGACGGGTGTCGAGTTGCTCGCCAATGCCGCTGAGCTGCAATAGATTCCACACGCACAGCCCATTAATGTGATGTAAATCACATGTGGACTCGCCGTATCGCGTTCGCTTTCGAAAGCCCTACTGGCCAGTAGCTGAGTCGGCGAGCTAGTTCGAGATCCTGTGAAAGGCAGCCGGTTTCGTTAACGTTTCCGGCAGGGGGCGGAAGCAAGAAGAACCCGCGTCGCGATTAGTGCACGAACTCCCCGCCGGCCGGAGCCGGCGCCCAAGGCACGCCGACGACGCCTCTAGAACCCCTGCACCGACTCGATCAGGAAATCCGCCGGGCAGCTGCCCACCCGGGAAGGGGGCTGCTAGCCGGGACCGCCGATCCCCCAGAAACTCGGGACGTGACGTCCTAGAAGACCCGCACCCAGTCGATCAGCATGTCGGCCGGGTAGCTGCCCACCCGAGCGTCGCCGCCGCCGGATCCGCCGATGGCCAGGTTCAGGATCGGGAACACCGTGTAGCCGGGGTCGTTGAACGGCCACTCCCGGCCCGGCTCGTCGATGTTCTCGATGCCGACCGCGGGAACGGAGAAGTAGGGCTCCATGCCCTCGACGTAGTCCTGCCAGAAGTACATCCCGCTCTGGTTCCAGGTGACGCGCCAGTTGTGCCAGTTGCCGTCAACCGGGATCGCGAAGGTTTCGAAGGCGGTGCCGTAGGGGTTGGCGTGCACGGTGGTGCCCGAGGGCCACTCGCCGTTGCCGTACCACTCCATTAGGTCGATTTCGCCCTCGCGGCCCGGGTCGTCGTTGGACAGCCACCAACCGGGCCAGCAGCCCGCGGTCTGGCAGTTCAACTTGATGCGGGCTTCCCAGGTGGTGCCGATACCGCCGCGCCAGTTGCCGTGCACCAGGCCCCCGAAGTAGGTGTTGCCTTCTTGGGTGCCCCGGATCACCAGGTTGGATTTGCCGTCAAGGAAGACGTTCTTGCGACTGTCGCGGTACTGGTAGAAGTACTCGGGCCGGTCCCAGCCGACCGGGCGACGGATCGGGGTGCGGTGGTTCGAGATCGTCCACTTCGAAGGGTCGGGGGCCGAGCCGGCCGGGCCGTCGAACTCGTCATGCCAGATGAAGCCCCCGGGCTTGGCGGCGGCCGTAGGCGCAGCGGGGTCGGCCGGGGCCGACGGCGGCTGCGCCGGGTCGCCCGGCGCTCCAGGGACCGCGGGAACGGCTCTGGCGTGGGGGGTCGGGGCCGCGGCGGCCAATGCGCCGGCACCCAGCATCATCATGACCTGGCGGCGGTTCATCTCGGGCACGGTGGCAATCTAACCCACACCGCAGCGGTGTCAAACAAGGCAAGCCCGCCCGCGTGGCCTATGTCACCGCTAGCTTGCCTCGCTGCCGTCGGCACTGTCGTCGAGCACGCCGACGGCAATCCCGTAGGGCAGGAATCGCACCCGGCGTTTCGGGTCGGGATTGCGCTGACTGGCCCGTAACGCGTCGATCTCGGTGGCGTAGACCTGCTCGACCCGCGCCGCCCCGTCGTCGCCGACGGTATAGATGGTCCAGACTCCGTCACCGGTCTCGCCGGCGGTCGCCGGCTCGGCCCGCGCGGCCCGGGCCAGGTCAGCGAAGATCGCACCCCAGCCCGCCCGGTGGTCCCCCGCGGAGCCGAACGTGCCGGAGAACCGGTCGAATGCCGCACGCAGCCCCTCGCCGGCCTCCCGCATCATTCGGTCCAAATCCTCGGAATCGAATCCGAAGGCGCCGTTGTCGCCCATTGCGAGCCCCTTTCACCCTGGTCGCCGCCACACCCCAGTGTGCCTGCTCAGGGCGGATCCGGCCACGGTCTCAGGCAACGCCGACCGGCGCGGCTAGTTCTGCGGAACCGTGATCGGAATCGGGATCGGCACCAACGGGATGCGCAGGTATTCGGTGGTCATCGGCACGGTGGTGGTCGGCGGCACCGTGGTGCTGGGCGGTTCGCTGGTCGTCGGCGGAACCGTCGTGGTCGGCGGCGTCGTGGTCGTCGTGGGTGGAGCCGTCGTGGTTGTCGTGGTGCTGGTCGGCGGCGTCGTGGTCGTCGTGGTGGGCGGCGCCGTCGTCGTAGTCGGCGGCGGCGCCGTGGTGGTCTGCGGCGGCGTTGATGTCGTGGCCACCGGCGGCGGTGCGGGAGCGCTGGTCTGCGGCGGCGCGCTGGGCGTCGGGGTCGGCGGCACCACGGCGCTGGTTTCGGGAACGACCGGCGTCTCGTCGTCCTGGCCGCGGGTCAAGCTGTAGAGCGCCCCGGCAACCGCGATCAGCGCCACCACGATCCCCAGCCCGAGTGCCAGCCGCGGCAGCCGCGAAGGTGCCCGACGGCCGGGGATCGGGGCGGCAGGCACCGAGACCGTCGGACGGCGTCCGGTACTCAGATCCTGGTCGTAGTAGGGGTCCTCGGCAAAAGGAACGTAAGGCACCGGTTCGGCACCAGCACTGCCGTCCTCCTGCGACCAGGCGAACGCGTCCACGACGCCGGAACCCGCATCCGAGGGCACCGTCGGCGCCATCAGAGTTGCTCCGATTGCCTCGGCTTCCTGGGTGGCATCGTCGGCCTGCGGGTCGTACATGTGCTGCTTACCTTGCATCGACAACGGCGGTCGTCACCACGATAGGGGGACGGCGGGGCGTGCCACCACCGCCGAGACCATAGGGTTATACAACCGTTAGCGGCAACGACTTTCGGGTGCGGAACACGAAATCTGCGCCGCTGCTGACCTTGGCCACCATCACCTCGGGCAGTTCTTTTGCCTCACTGTCGGTCTCGGTCAGCCGAGCCGTCCACTCGTTTTCAGCCCCCTCGACCTCGACCCGCAGCAGCGGGTTCACCGCGGTCGCGATGGCTTGCAGCGGATTGACGTCCTGCGGCGAGCACAGCGCGATCCAGGCACCGTCGTCATGGGCGGGCGAGGGGTGCACCGCGACGGTGTTCCCGCCGACGTCGGCGCGCACGTAGCCGATCGGATTGAGCAGCGGGTGCAGTTCAAAGGTGCGCAGCGCGCCGTCGACGTCCGCGGGGAGCTTCAGCGCGTTTTTGATTCGCTGGGCGCCCAGCCCGGCCAGGCCGGTGAGCTGGCGTCGGCCCACGGATGCGGCCAGCTCGTCGGAGTTTGCCCGGGCCCGCACCGCGAGCGCGAAGGACAGGTAGAGCAGGTGCATCTGCAAGCAGACCTCGTCGGCGATGCGGACCAGCGCCGAATGGGAGAAGGCGGTGAAGTCGACGTCGGTCAACAGCGGTCCGGAATAGTCGGCCAAGCCTTCGTCGGCAGCATCGATGTCGTCGAGTTGCCAAGTGGCGGCTTTGCTTTCACTGACCACCGCCAACGCGGGAATCGGTTGGGCCGGCGGATAGGACTCGTCGATGATGACGGTCCAGTGGCAGTGCGGTTGCCGGTCCGACGGCGTGCGGGGCGGCCGGTGCACCGGGCGGACCTGGGCGTGGACGTTGGTGGCCACCGCGGTGGCGTCGAAGGTCGGGTCCTCGATGGTGTGGCACATGCCGAAGACGTAGTCGTCGCCCATCGGCTCCACGTCGAGCAGCGCGCCGCAGCTGGCCAACTCGAACTCGCCGTTCCAGCGGTCATGGACGGTGAAGCGAAAGTCCATGAACTGCGGCGGGGAACCGATGTCGAACTGCAGGCCCTTGAAGATGGTGAACACGTCGTTGCCGGTGTAACCCAACGCGCGCTGCATGCGCTGGGTGTAGATGGGGCTGGCGCCCGCCCACTCTTCGATGGCGATCTGCACCATTTCCTCGCGGCCGAACTCCGAGATGCACCAGGCCATTCCGGAACGGTCGATCATGTGCCCGATCAGCAGCAGTTCGGGCACGAGCACAGCCAACTCGTCACGGGACAGCGACGCATACCTGGATTCGGTCACGCGCTAAAAAATAGTTGGGTCTATGTTATAAAGTCAACAATGACTATTTCCGCTGGTTCCGCCCGGGCTTCAGGCCCCTCCGGGCCGACCCGGCGAACCAGCGCGCCCCGCAAACGCGGCGATGACACCCGTGCCCGGATCATCGACGAGACGGTGCGCTGCATTACCGAAGAGGGGTTCGGCGCAGCGACCGCCAAGCACGTCGCCGAGCGGGCCGGGGTGACCTGGGGGGTCATCCAGTACCACTTCGGGGACCGCAACGGCCTGTTGATGGCCGTGGTCGACGACGGGGTGGCCGAACTGCTGACGAGCCTGTCTGCCGTCGACGTCAGCGAGCTGGGGCTGCGGGAGCGCATCGAAGTCGTCGTCGACACCGCGTGGCGCTGCTATGCCAGTCCGACTTCGCTGGCCGCGTTCGAGATACTGCGGGCCACTCGCGGCAGCTTGGGCGAGCAGTCTCACGAGCACCTCATTCAGATGAACACCGCGATCAACAGGTTGGGCCGGCTGGTTTCCGACGACCCCGCGGATTCCGGTGTAGCCGAGGTGATCTGGGCAGCGCTGCGGGGAATTGTGTTGGCGCAGATGATTATGGGCGGCCCCATCGACTGGCAGACCGAGCGGCGGGTGCTACTCGACATGGTCACCCACTACCTGCAACGCGATCGCGGTTAGCCGATCAGGCGCTACCCGGTTCGCCAGTGCGACGGCAGGGGCTGAACTTCACGCTGCCGGGTGTGATACGCCCAGGACGATGCCAGCCAGCCACTGCCATTGGTCAGCGTCGTGATCGGCTTGCCGTCCTGATCGTCGTTCTTGCCGTTGGTCTTCTGGTTGCGGCGACTCGTGTTGTCGGGCGTTGCGCCTTGGCCCGCCGTCGTTCCCATCATCGCCTCCTGGCACGCCATTCCCGGCGGTAGTCCGGCGGCAACCGGCATAGGGGTCTCGGCGGCGGCCAGCGTGACGGCGATGGGCTTCATCTGCGGGGCCGCGGTCGCCCAGCTCGGCGGCACCGACAGTCCACCGATCGGGATCGCCCTGCCCACGCCCGGACCCGTCACCGGGGTGGTGGATGCCGACAACACCCCGCGCGGCCCGATCCCCTCGAAGGTCAACGCACCCTCGGTCCCACCACGGACGTACACCAGCCGTCCCCAACCGGCACCGTTGCTCACCACGGTGTACAGGCTGGAGTCGAAACTGAGCCCACTGCTGGCGATGCTGCTGAACGGCGTCAGCTGGCCCAGTTCGGAGGTAAAGGTCTCCCACCAGGTCGGCGGGTCCGATGCGGGCGCCGGATTCACCAACTGGTGCAGCGCCGTCTGGGCCAATGTCTGGCCGTTGCCGGCTGCCGCGTGCGATACCGCCGCGGACTGGGCGCCGGGCCCGCCCGGGTTCGTGGTCTGCGGCGGCTGTTCGAGTTCCGGTAGCGCGCTTGCCGGCATCGCCGCCGCCGCGTAGCCGTACATCGCGACGGCGTCTTGGGCCCACATCTCGGCATACGCAGCCTCGGTGGCGGCGATGGCCGCGCTGTTCTGACCGAAGAAATTGGTGGCGACCAGGGCGGCCAGCAGCGCCCGGTTGGCGGCTATCACCGGCGGCGGAACCGTCGCGGTGAACGCGGCCTCGTAGGCGGCGACGACGGCCTTGGCCTGGATCGCGGTCTGTTCGGCATTGGCGGCGCCGGCCTGCAGCCACGCCACATAGGGCGCTGCAGCGCCGGCCATCGCGACCGACGCCGGACCGGCCCATGCCTGGCCGAGCAGAGCCGAAATCGCTCCGGAGTAGCCGCCCGCGGCGGTCTCCAATTCGGCGGCCACAGCGTCCCAGGCCGCCGCCGCGGCGAGCATAGGTCCCGCGCCGGGGCCGCTATACATCCGGCCGGAATTGATCTCCGGGGGAAGCAGCCCGAAGTCCATGGCGGCCACTAGCCAGCAGCCGGCGGACGCGGCACCACGGTCCGGCGCGCAGCGGCCGCGCGCGACGTCGCCGCACCCAGACCGCGACCGGCCAAGGTGCCGAGCATGGTCTCACCGAACGCCCCACCTGGCACCCCGGTGGCAAAGGCCGGCGCCGCCGACACGGCGGGGGCCGGTAGCGGTGCTCCCGCCGAAGTCAGCGTGACCGGCATCGCCCAGCCGTGCGGCACCGACAACGCCCCGATCTTGAGCGCGGTACCGGCGCTTGCCGACGACCCGACACCGCCCAGTCCGGCACCCAACCCGGCACTGCCGAGTCCGGTTTTGCCCAGCCCCAGGCCGCCCAGCCCCAAACCGGCCGGGCCGATCTTGGGTGGGTGCAGGATTTCGTCGAGGCCGCCGGGGTTCTCCGCCTGAAACGCCGCCAGACCGATCCCGTTGTTGACGTTGCTGAGCATGTTCGCCGTTCCCGACCAGCTGGTCATCGTCGCGCTCATGCCCTGGGTGGCCAACCCGGTGAACGGCGATACCTGCCCGATGAGCGAAGTCAGCCAACTCATGAAATCCGTCGGGCCGGCGGCCGCAGCATCCGAAGCCGCCTGGGTGACCGCGGTGGACTGTGCGGCCACCCCGGCGCTGTTGGTGGTCTGCGGCGGCTGGTTGAACGCGGCCAGATTCGCGGCGGCCGCCGAAGAGCCGGCGTAGCGGTACATCGCGGCCGCGTCCTGCGCCCACATCTCGGCGTATTGACGCTCGGCTTCGGCGATCGCCGGGGAGTTCTGCCCGAAGAAGTTCGTGGCGACCAGCTGCGCCAGCAGGACTCGGTTGGCGGCGATCACCGGTGGCGGCACCACGGCGGCCACCGCCATCGAGTAGGCCTCCGCCGCGGCGGTTGCCTGGCGAGCCGTGGCTTCGGCCTGAACGCCGACGCCACGCAGCCAGGTCACATACGGCGCAGCAGAGGCCGCCATCGCCACAGCCGACGGGCCGGTCCACCCCCCGGTGACCAGTCCTGAGGTCACTGAGTCGTAGCTGGACGCGGCGGTCTGCAGCTCAGCGGACAGGTTCTCCCAGGCCGTAGCCGCGGTCAGCAACGAACCCGATCCGGGTCCGGAATACATGCGCCCCGAATTGATTTCCGGCGGAAGCACACCATAGTCCAGGAACATCACACCCCCTCGGCGCGAGCCGTTTTGTGGCCAGCTGATTGTTAGCTTGCTGGGAATGAGCAAACGCCTGATCGGTGAATCGGAGGTTAAGGTTGGGCGTTCAAACGGGAGAACATCTGTGAATTGTGATTTCTCCAGCTACTTTCCAGGCACTTGCCAGGCTGGCGGTATTCATCTGGCGTTCATGTCGTCGCTGCGACGGATTAATCCACGGCGAGAATGCTTTGGCACTGTGAAACACGCCCGATGGATCGTGACCGCGGCGACCGCCGCGGCCCTGACAGGCCTGGCCCCGACGGCCTATGCCGAACCCGATCCCGATGCCACATTCATCAGCACCATCGAACAGGCGGGGATCGAGTACACCAACGCCGCCGACGCGGTCGCCGTCGGCCGGGAAGTCTGCGCCTATCTCGGGACCGGCCATCACGTAGATTCCGCGGCACGCGCCGTGCGGATCTCGAATCGCAGCATGTCGGTGAAGAACGCCGCCCGGTTCGTGACGTTCTCCCAAGTGGCGTTCTGCCCCGACTCGATCACCGATTGACGACAAGGAAGACGATGGCCATTCGCATGCCCCGCACACTCGCCGTAAGCGCATTCGCGGTGGCCGGCCTGCTGGGCCTGGCTGCACCGGCGGTTGCCGACACCGATGACAACGGCTTCCTCGGTGCCCTCGACAAGATGGGCATCTCCTACCCCGATGCCGCCGACGCCGTCGCCGGCGGGCATTCGGTGTGCGAATACCTGGCCGGGGGGCACTCGCCCAATCAGGCGGCCAAGGCCGTGAAGAACGCCAATCCCAGCCTGACCCTGACCCGGGCGTCGCAGTTCGTCAGCATCGCCCGAGCGTCCTACTGCGAAGAGGGCTGACGGACTACTTTGCGATCGCCATGACCGCGCCCGGTCGCAGCCACTGAATGATCTGCACCAGCTTGGCATCGTCGATCGCCACACAGCCCGCGGTCGGGCCGCCGTCGGTGGTGTGAAAGAAGAAGGCGGCGCCGTCCCCGGGGGTACGAGCGGTATTGACCCCCATCACCACAGCGTGCTTGTACTGCGGGATCTCGAGGTTCTCACTCTCACTGGTGTCGAACGCACATTGCGCCTTCTTGCACACCTGCATGGTGTTGAACGTCGGGCTGTGGTCGTCACCGTCCCACCAGTGATCCGGTCCGACCTGTACATACTGCAGTCCCCCACCGGGGTTCGGCGCGGTGCCGAACGCATACGGCAGCGTGAAGACGCCCATCGGGGTGGCCGGATAGCCGCTCTTCGCCTTGGCCGCCATGCCGGCCGAGCCGACGTGGGTCGGAATCCCGGCGGCCACCGGTTGCCAACCCGTCGCGCTGCGCTGGTAGACGTCCATCTTCGCGTCCGAACCGCCTACCCCGACAACCGAAATCACCTGGTTGGCGTTGCCTACCGAACGGGCAAACCACGGAATGACGTCGGCTTGGGCTCCCGGGGCCGCGGACAGCGCCGCGGCAACCGTGCACAGGGCAGCGCTGAACAAGCTCACAAGTCGGCGCATTCACACATCATCTGTGCATGTCAGGGGCGGGTCAAACACCGCTCACGGCGTGCCGGGGTTCAGCTGGCCGCTTTCACGACGCCGCTTCAAGACTCGGTGTTCACGGCCCCTCTCGGCGCGGCAGGTCTTCGACCGGCGCCTCGGCCTTGAGCAGGCCGCGTGACGACAGGTAGTCACGGAAGTACTCGCGGTGTTCGGCACACGTCAGCCAGACCTTGCGACGTTCCGGGGTATGCAGCTTCGGGTTGTTCCACAGCATGCCGTACACCGCATCAGCGCTGCAGCCCTTGCGGGAGCAGATGAGTGCATCGACGGGATCGGCGTTACTGCTGGTCATCCCGGCCATCTTGGGGCGCGCCGGCGGACCCGGTCAACTCCGGCGGCCGCCACGGTTGCAGCACCAGAGCCCACGCCGTCAGGTAAGCCCAGCCCAGCGCCCAGCCGGCCAGTACGTCGGAGGGGTGGTGGACGTTGAGCGCTACTCGAGAGACCCCGACCGCAGCCACCACCAGCACGCCGACACTCGCCGCCGCCAGCCTGGCGTTGCGCCGCAGCGCGGGCAGCGCCAGCAGCAACAGCGCGCCGACCCCGATCGTGACCCCCAGCGCGTGCCCGGACGGAAACGAGGTCGAGGTCGCCGAGACCAGGGCCGTCACCGGCCGCGGCCGCCCGACGGAGCCCTTAGCCAACACCGTCAGCAGCCCGGTCGCCTCCACCGAAACCAACAGGAACAGCGCGGCGCGCAGCCGATGCCGCAGCACCGCGACCAGAGCCACCACCATGCCCACCGCCCGGAACACCGCCGGCTCGAAGACCGTGGAGATGCCATCCCAAAACCGGACCCAGATCGGGTGTTTGACCGCGACGTCGTAGCTCGCGTCCAAGGCGGCGGTGTCAACTTCGGCCAGCCAGGGCCAGCCCTGCCGATAGCCCACCAACATCAACACGTAGAGCGCCACCGCGCCCGCCACCGAGATCAGCGCCGCGGGACGCGCGGCCGAAGGCGACACCACTTACTTACCGCCGCTGGAAGTACCGCCAGCCCGCAAATCCGGCCAGGGCGGGCGGCGCAGTACCGCCAGAGACGCGATGACGGCGGACAGCAACCCGGTGAGCACCCCGACCAGTGCGATCCGATTCGCGTCGACCGCGGCCACCCACTTGGCCTGCTCGCCGCGGATCACCATCACCCCGAGGGGTGTCGCGTTCACCTTCGAACCGTCCGGGCCCGACGCGGTCACCCGTGCGGCGGTGATGACCGTCGCCCCGTCCGCGGTCTGGTGTGGTTCGCCGTAGACGAGGTCTGCGGCGGCGCCGGCGGTGAAGTGGTCGAGCAGTTGCGAACGTTTCATGACGAGCGTCCCTTCGTGTGGCTCCTACCATGATCCCGTGGCTGATCCATCGTTCACCGCGCAGGAGCGCCAAGCCGTGTACCGGGTGATCGCCGAGCGGCGCGACATGCGCCGATTCGTGCCCGGCAGCACGGTCGACGCGGGTGTCCTGGCGCGCCTGTTGGCGGCGGCCCATGCCGCACCGAGTGTGGGCCTCATGCAGCCGTGGCGGTTCGTCCGAATCACCGACGACGTCCTTCGGCAACGGATCCATGCCTTGGTCGACGAGGAGCGTCATCGCACCGCTGAGGCGCTGGGCCGTCGCGAGCAGGAGTTCCTGGCCTTGAAGGTGGAAGGCATCCGCGAGTGCGCCGAACTTTTGGTGGTGGCGTTGCGAGACGGCAGACAGGCACACATCTTCGGTCGCCGTACCTTGCCGCAGATGGATCTGGCGTCGGTGTCGTGCGCGATTCAGAACCTATGGCTGGCCGCCCGCGCCGAGGGGCTGGGCATGGGCTGGGTGTCGTTGTTCGAACCCGCTCCGCTGGCACAGTTGCTGGGAATGCCCTCGGATGCGGAGCCCGTGGCGATCCTGTGCCTGGGCCCCGTCCCGGAGTTCCCGGACCGGCCGGCACTAGAGATCGACGAGTGGGCCTACCGCCAGCCCTTGGGCGAGTTCGTATCCGAAAACAGCTGGGAGACCCCATGACTCAGGACGATGAAGCCACCGCAATCCGCGAGGTCTGGTCGGATCTGGGACTGCCGGGAATCATCGACGTCCATACCCATTTCATGCCCAAGTCGGTAATGGACAAGGTGTGGAAGTACTTCGATTCGGCCGGCCCGATGGTCGGCCGGCCGTGGCCCATCAACTACCGCACAGATGAGTCCAATTGGGTCGCTACGCTGCGCGCTTTCGGGGTACGCCGGTTCACTTCGCTGGTGTATCCGCACAAGCCGGATATGGCGGAGTGGCTTAACCAGTGGGCAACCCAATTCGCCCGCGACACACCGGATTGTCTACCCACGGCGACGTTCTATCCGGAACCCGGAGCGGCGGACTACGTTAAGGCCGCCATCGATGCTGGGACTCGAATATTCAAGGCACACATCCAGGTCGGTGACTATGACCCGACCGATCCGCTGCTCGACGACGTCTGGGGCGTGATCGAGGACTGCGGTGTTCCGGTCGTCATCCACTGCGGCTCCGGCCCGCAGCCCGGCCGCTTCACCGGGCCCGCACCGGTTCGACAGCTGCTGCGCCGCCACCCGCGGTTGGCTTTGATCATCGCGCACATGGGCATGCCCGAGTACGACGAATTCCTCGACATCTGCCTGGAATCGTCAAGCGTGTACCTGGACACCACGATGGCTTTCACCGCGTTCGTCGACGAGCTGATGCCGTTTCCGACCGGTGCGGATCCGCGGCTACGCAGCGCGGGTGAACGGATTCTGTTTGGCAGCGACTTTCCGAACATCCCCTACGGCTACCGTGAGGCGCTGGACGCGATCACCGCGCTTCCCGGCATCGACGACGCCTGGCTGCGCGGGGTTCTGCACGACAATGCCGCGCGGCTGTTCGCAACCGAGTTACCATCCGGTTGACGTCGCACCGGGGTCCGCAGGGCCGGGGCGACCAACACCCGCGAAAGGCCGGCGACCGTGAGCACTGACGTCACCCCGCTCAATCCGCCCATCCCGATTCCCGATGTCCCCGGTGCCGATGCCGGCGAACACGGCCTGCCGCATCGCAACGAGTTGTCGTTGCGGGAGAAGGCGATCGTGGACGCGTCGGCTTTCGCCGATATCGGCTTGCGCACCGCGGTCGCCTCCATGGTTGCCGCGGCCATGATCCCGTCGGTGCTCACCACCGCGGTGGGCCGCAAGCAGTCTCGGCAGGAGCGGGAACGACTGGCGTTCTACGCCGAACTGGCCTCCCACCACGACCCGCTCCGATCCTTTCCCGCGCCTACGGAGCTGCCGAGGGTTTCGGTCCGGCGGGCAAATCCGATCGCGGAGCGGATCGCCCGGGGCACGGTCGAGAACGTCTCTTTCCGGAGCGGTTTCGAAGCGGTCAATCCGGCGATGCGCGACTCGTGGACTGCCCTGGGGAACAACAACACCGCACGGTTTCAGCATTGGCGTCACGACGACGGGCCGCGCCCGACGCTGTGCGTCATCCACGGCTTCATGGGGTCGCCCTACTTGTTCAACGGGCTCTTCTTCTCGCTGCCGTGGTTCTATCGAACCGGATACGACGTGGCCTTGTTCACCTTGCCTTTCCATGGGCGGCGGGCCGAGAAGTACTCGCCCTTCAGCGGATACGGCTACTTCTCGCACGGCATGTCGGGCTTCGCCGAGGCGATGGCCCAGGCGGTCCACGACTTCCGATCGATGATCGACTACCTGGAGTCCACGGGCGTCGACCGCTTCGCGTTGACCGGTCTGTCGCTGGGCGGTTACACCAGTGCCCTGTTGGCTGCCGTCGAACCCCGACTGCAGGCGGTGATCCCGAATGTTCCGGTGGTTTCCGTCGAATCGGAGATCCGCGACTGGTTTCCGGCCAATCTGATACTCCAGGGCGGGCAACGGCTGGGGCAGGTCGCCGGCGACGATTTCGTCGCAGCGACCGCCTACCACTCGCCGCTGAACTACCGCCCGCTGATGGCCAAGGAACGGCGACTGATCATCACCGGCCTGGGCGATCGGCTGGCACCGCCGGAGCAGTCCGAAATGCTCTGGCACCACTGGGATCAGTGCGCACTGCACTGGTTTCCGGGAAACCATGTGCTGCACGTCAGCCAGCCAACCTACCTACGCAGGATGACCGCGTTCCTGCGGCCCTACATGTTCTAGCCCGCTAGCCCTACGGTGGCGACCCGCCGCGCCCGGCTCCGCCCCGCTTGCGATCACCGCTAACGCACGGCCGCAGTTGCCGCCGTGACAGGCCACCGCAAGCCGGCGAGCTCGTCGCCAGACACCGGGGTGTGCCCGTCCAAGCGGACGCCGGACAGCGGATGCAAGCCCAGCAACGCATTGCGGTGGTTGCCCTGCTGCGGCAGCAGCCCGGCCAGCGGAGCACCACCGTCGGGTGCCGAGCCGGTACGCAGCGCACAGGCCGCGGCTACCGTCTGCTGGCCGTCCGCTTCGGCGACCTCCAACACCGTCCAGGTCTCGTTGGCGTTGACGGCCTGGATTCGGCTGATCGTGTCGGCCAGCGCCGCGTCGATCCCGACCTGGTAGGCGGCGACGTGGTCGCCTGTGCCGTCGACGACCGACCGCCATGCTTCCCGGGCACCCGCGTCGATCAGCGACGGGATCTCGTCTTCGGCGACAATCGTGGTGTCCCAACCGATTTCACGAAGATGGTCGGCGAGGCGGCGCACGGCGATGTCAACGGTCCGCTGCAGCGGGATGGACGCCGAGCGGGCCTGTAACGCTGCCAGGTTCGGCGCGGCCGCGTACGTCACTCCGATCCAGGTGTCGATGGCTCCCGCACCTGCGCGGCTGGTGATGCGCACCGCGTCGGCCCGCAGGCCGTACCGGTTCAAGTAGCTCGCGATCAGCGACAGCGGTAGAGCGTTCCCGGCCGCCGAGGCCGTGATCCGCAGCGCCGCGGTCGCGCGCGCGCCGGCAGCGTCCCGACGGTCGGTGTGCGCGCCACCGCGCGAACGCAGCATCGACAACCGGCGACGGGCGATCGTGGTGAAGTGCAGGCCACGCCACCAGCCGAGCAGCAGGATCGTCACGATAATGCCCACCGCGAGCGCCCAGCGCTGCGCGGTGGTCTCCCAGGGGTTCGCCATCACCGCGGGCGTGGCGGCCAACAGCACCAAGGCGATCCGGGCCGGCCCGGGCCGGGGAATGGTGGTTCGGTGCGTGCTCACAGCTGGTCTTCCTTTCGTCGGCGGGCGGCCGCCGCGGCGCCAGTGGCGACGGCGACGACCAACCCGGCCAGCAGCGCGGTTCCGGCGAAGGCCACGATCCGCGGCGCCGGGTCCTCGGGTTGCGGCGCCGGGGGTGGGGTGATCTTCTTCGCGGGTGAGGCAGCCGGGTCCGCGGCCGGGGGCAGTTCCCAGGTCAGGGCGGCCACCGGGTCGATGGTTCCAGCACCCACCACATCCGATGGCGCGCGCGCGGAGTTGTGGGCGGTGGAGACGATCCGGTGCGCAGCCTGCATCGCGTTCAGATCGGGGTATCGACTGCGGACCAGAGCGGCCACACCGGCCACATAGCCGGCGGCGTAGCCGGTGCCACTGAGTGGCACCAGCCGACCTTGGTTGCCGGGCAACGCGTTGGCCAATCCGCCGTCTTCGCGGTTGCTCACCGAGACGATGTCCTCACCGGGGGCGGCCACGCCGACCCACGGTCCGGCCATGGTGAATCCGGACGGTCTGCCGCTCGACGACAGCGAGGCCACCGACAGCACGTAGGGGTGCCACCACGACGGCACCGACACCGACGTCACCCCGGCCCAGTTCCGCGGGTCCTGCGGGCGGCTCAGGTCGGTGAGCGGATTGGACTCGCACGCCTCCCCACCGCCGCCGACCGACCCGGTCTGGCCGGCGTCGCCGGCGGCCGCCACGATCAGCGCATCCTTTTCCACCGCCGCGTAGCGCAGCGCCGCACCCAACGCCGTCTGGTCGATGTTGCGGTCGGCCGGCAGGCAGGTGGTGGTGGAGATGGTGATAACCCGCGCACCGAGGTCGGCGGCGTGCACGATGGCCCGCGACAGCGCGGTGATGTCGGTGATCACCCGGGTCGCCCGCGGGTCGTCTCCGCCGAGCCGCGGCGAGATCGTCGCCGAGGCGGTCCGCAGTGACAGCAGGCGGGCGGCCGGAGCCACGCCGG
This sequence comes from Mycolicibacter heraklionensis, assembly GCA_001673575.1. Taxonomy (GTDB): domain Bacteria; phylum Actinomycetota; class Actinomycetes; order Mycobacteriales; family Mycobacteriaceae; genus Mycobacterium; species Mycobacterium heraklionense_A. The sequence continues at coordinate 32,111 of LZME01000077.1, forward strand.
TGAAGCCGTCATCACCAGGCTGGCCGGCCACGATCCCGGCAACCAGCGTTCCGTGCCCGTCGCAGTCGGTCAGCCCGTCGGTGGTCCCGATGTAGTCGCCGCCCGGTTCCACCGCCCCAAGGCGCGGACCCGGCCGTACACCGGTGTCGATGACGGCCACCGTCTGGCCTTCGCCACGGGAGAACTGCCACGCGGTGGGCAGGTCGAGCATCCGCTGGCCGGCCGTCGCGGCGATGGAACAGCGCGCCGACTGCGCCAGTTCGGGTTTGCTGCCCGGCAGCAACCTCAGCGCCGCGAAG
>LZME01000078.1 GCA_001673575.1 Mycolicibacter heraklionensis
ACGGTCGCGAATTGTGTTGGCGGCTGCCGATGGCGAGTCCAATACCGACATGGCTGCCCGGATGGGCATCTCGCGGTGCGCTCTCCAGTGTCTGGGTGATCAACTCTTTGATCTGGTCATCACCCACGATCCGAGGCCGGCCGGGACGCGGTTCGTCGAGCAGGCCGTCACAGCGATACTCCACGAACCGGTTGCGCCACCGCTTGACCGTTGACCGCGAGATGCCCATCCGGGCAGCCATGTCGGTATTGGACTCGCCATCGGCAGCCGCCAACACAATTCGCGACCGTAACGCCAACCCCGCGGCACTCGTTCGGCGCCTCGCCCAGCCCTCCAACTCGGCACGCTCAACATCGGTCAACACAATTACGGCAGCCTGGGGACTGGGCACAACCCAGCTTACCAACTGACCCGCAATTAATGACTCAGGACACTAGCGACTTAGATCAGCTGGCGGCGCAGGTCCACACCGACGCTCTGACCTACCGGCAGGGCTTTGTGCTGGTCTGGGCCAAGGACGGGCAACCGACGGCAACGGTTGAGTCCCCGTTTGAGTGTGCGGTGATCCGTGATCCTGCTGACCGTTCCGTGTTGGCCGGGGTGAAACGGTACTCAACCAAAAGTTCCACCGAGGCATATGTGTATCTGCCGGATCGGGTGGAGCACTGGCGGGCACCCACACCCAACGCGGTGGTCGGTGGGTTCCATTTAGTGGAGACGATCCCCCACACGCTCGGCATGGTGCCGCTGGTGCCGTTCGACAACGGGCGCAGTGAGATCGAAGACTTGCGCGACCTCACCGATGCCCTGGTGAAAGTCACCTTGGACATGGTCATTGCGTCCCATGCAGCGGGGTTTGGCCGGCGGTGGGTGACCGGGGTGGAGCTGACCGAAACACCACGGCTTGACGGGGACGGCAACCCGGTCATGGCGGACGGTGAGCCGGTCGTGGACACCACCACCCCGTTTGATGAGGCGTCCACCTCGTGGGCGGTTGCGGAGAACCCCGAGACCGAATTCGGCAGTTTCAGAGAAGCCAACCTATCCGGCTTTGAGACTGCGGTACGGGTGCTGGTCTCCCAGATTCAGGCCGTATCGGCACTGCCATCGCACTATCTGGGAATTCTGACCAATCAGCCCACGTCAGCTGATGCGTTGCGGGCCAGTGAGGCGTCGTTGACGGCCCGCGCTGAGTCTAAGCAGTTGCGTTTCGGGCGATCTTGGGAGCAGGTGGCCCGCCTGTTGGTGGCGATTTCGTCTGCCGCCGACCCGGCCACTATCCCGATGCGGGTGCAGTGGGCTGACGCCGCCACCCGATCCATCGCACAAGAAGCCGATGCGGTGGTGAAGCTGGTGCAGGCCGGAATTCTGCCCGTCTCATATGCCCTAGTGTCCTGAGTCATTAATTGCGGGTCAGTTGGTAAGCTGGGTTGTGCCCAGTCCCCAGGCTGCCGTAATTGTGT
>LZME01000079.1 GCA_001673575.1 Mycolicibacter heraklionensis
CCGCCGGCGATCCGCTCGTGCTCGGCGGCCAGCTCCTCGTGCAGCGCCTCGCGCTCGTGATCGGGCGCGGCGGCCAGCTTCTTCTTGTGCAGGATGCCGACCGCGGCCTTGGCGCCCATCACCGCGACCTCGGCGTCCGGCCAGGCGAACACCTTGGTGGCGCCCAACGACCGCGAGTTCATCGCAATGTAGGCCCCGCCGTAGGTCTTGCGGGTCACCAGCGTGACGCGGGGGACGGTGGCCTCACCGAACGCGTGCAGCAGCTTGGCGCCGCGGCGCACCACGCCACCCCATTCCTGGCCGCCGCGCCCGATCACGAGCGCGAGGCGCTGCACGAGGAGCTGGCCGCCGAGCACGAGCGGATCGCCGGCGGGGTGGACAGCGCCATCGACATCGGCGTGGTCGACGAGAAGATCGACCCGTCGCACACTCGCGGCAAGATCACCCAGGCACTGGCTGAGGCGCCCGCCCGCCGCGGCCGCCACAAGAACATCCCGCTGTAAACACACCGCTGCAGATCTGACAGCGGATGGGCCCGAATCGCCATCCGCCGGCCGACATTTGGCGAATACTCCATTCCCATGGAGTCATTCGACGAGACATCGCAAGTCAACACCGGTGAGTCCGAGACCGATGACGGCCGACCTCGCGCCATGCTGCGACGACGCCAGATATTGGGCGGCCTAGCGGCTTTAGGGGTGGGCGGCGCCGGCGTCTCGGCGCTGGCCGGCTGCGAAAGCAAAGGCAGCAGCGGTGAAGCTGCCGGCGCCCCGGGTTATGGCACCGGGATCAACGACGGGTTCAACGGCAAGATCGAACTCGACGTACGCGATTCGCAGCCCGACTGGGGCCCGTTCGAGCTCAAGCATGCCCCCCAGGACGCGCCCAATGTGCTGGTGGTGCTCTATGACGACACCGGGATGGCGGCGTGGTCGCCCTACGGCGGAGCAATCGACATGCCCGTCATGCAACGCCTCGCCGACAACGGGCTGACCTATTCGCAATGGCACACCACGGCGCTGTGTTCACCGACCCGATCCTGCGTCTTGACCGGTCGCAATCACCACGTGAACCGCTTCGCCTCGATCACCGAGGGCTCCGACGGCTTCCCCGGCGCGGCGGCCCGCCTGCCCGCGCAATGCGCGACGATCGGACAGGTACTTCAGGACAACGGGTACAGCACGTTCTGGGTGGGCAAGAACCACAACGTGCCCGAGGAGGACGTGTCCAGCGGGGGCAGCAAATCGGAGTGGCCACTGCAGAAGGGCTTCGATCGGTTCTATGGGTTTCTCGGCGGGGAAACCAACCAGTGGTACCCGGATCTGGTGGAGGACAACCGATTCATCGAACAGCCCTACAGCCCGGAAGACGGCTACCACCTGTCGAAAGATCTGGCCGACAACGCGCTTCGCATGCTGCGCGACCAGCGGTCCAGCAATCCGTCCAAACCCTGGTACATGTGGTTCTGCCCGGGGGCCAATCACGCCCCGCACCACAGCCCGACCGAGTACGCCGAGAAGTACCGCGGCAGGTTCGACGACGGCTACGAGGCGTATCGGGAGTGGGTGTTGGCCCGCATGGTCGACAAGGGCATCATGCCCAAGGGCACCCGGCTGACGCCGCTCAATCCCCTTCCCGACGACGTCGCGTTGCCGGCTGACGCGGTACGGCCATGGAATTCGCTCAACGCCGACGAGAGACGCCTGTTCTCCCGGATGGCCGAGGTCTTCGCCGGATTCTCCGAATACACCGACGCCCAGGTGGGCCGCATCGTCGACTACCTCGAGCACACCGGCCAGTTGGACAACACGCTCATCTTCTACTGCGCCGACAACGGCGCCTCCGGCGAGGGCTCCCCCAACGGCTCGGTCAATGAGAACAAATTCTTCAACGGCTACCCCGATGACCTGGCCGAGAACATGCGCTACCTCGACACGCTGGGCACCCCCGCCACCTACAACCACTATCCGACCGGCTGGGCGGCTGCGTTCTCCACACCGTTTCAGATGTTCAAGCGCTACTCGCAGTTCTCCGGAGGTACCTGCGACCCCATGGTGATCCACTGGCCCGCCGGGATCAAGGCCAAAGGCCAAGTGCGCCACCAATACCACCACGCCACCGACATTGTGCCGACCATCCTCGATGCGGTCGGCATCCCGATGCCCGGGGAGTATCGCGGCGTGAAGCAGTACCCGCTCAACGGGGTGTCGATGCGCTACAGCTTCGACTCCCCCGATGCGCCCACCGCCAAGAAGCGGCAGTACTACGCCATGCTGGGCACCCGCGGAATCTGGGAGGACGGCTGGAAGGCGTCAGCGCTGCACGCACCGATCAGTGGCAAGGGCCACTTCGATCAGGACCGCTGGGAGCTCTACCACGTCGATGAAGATCGCTCCGAATCCACGAACGTCGCCGACCAACATCCCGACAAGCTCAAGGCACTCATCGACGCGTGGCACGTGGAGGCCAAGAACAACTACGTCCTGCCGCTGGACGACCGCACGGCAACCGAGTTGATCACCATCACCCGGCCGCAGTTCGAACCACCGCGCGATCGCTACACCTACTACCCGGACACCGCTCCGGTTCCGGAAGGCGTGGCAGCCAACATCCGCGGGCGGTCCTACAAGATCGTGGCGAGCGTCGATCTGGCCCGCGAGGCCCAAGGGGTGCTCTTTGCCCACGGGTCCCGGTTCGGCGGACATGTGCTGTTCATCAAGGACGGCAAGCTGCACTACGTGTACAACTTCCTCGGCATCAAACCCGAGCAGGAGTTCGTCTCGCGGCCACTGACGCCCGGCAAGCACACCCTCGGCATGGAATTCGTCCGCAAAGAGGCGGGAAAATACGGCGAATCCCTCGGCACCACCACGCTTTACGTGGACGGTAACCCCGTGGACACGGGTCCGATGCGCGCCCAATTGGGCAAGTTCACCCTCGCCGGCGACGGCCTGTGCGTCGGATACGACAGCGGCGACAACGTCTCCGACCAGTACCAGAACCCCGGCACCTTCACCGGCGGCAGCATTGCGGCCGTCGTCATCGACGTCAGCAGTGAAGCCTTCGTCGACCTACAGCGGGAAGCGGCAGCCGCACTGGCGCGCGACTGACCGGGCTCACCGGGTGGTGTAGCCGCCGTTGGCGAAGACGGTCTGTCCGGTGATCCAGTGGCCGCCGTCGAGCAGGAACAAGACCAGCGGCGCGATGTCCTCGATCTGGGTCAACCGATTGCCCATCGCCTGCGACTTGTGGAACTCGACGCGCTCGGGGGTCTCCTGCGGGTAGAAGAACGGCGTGTCCATCGGCCCGGGCGCGACGCTGTTGACATTGATCCCCCGGCCCCCGAACTCCTTGGCCGCGGCACGGGTGAAGTGCTCGACCGGACTCTTGGAGCCCGCATAGGTGGAGTAGCCGTCGGTGAACGCCCCCAGCAGCGCGGTCACGATCGTCACCACCGAACCGTTGTCGTTGAGGCGCTTGCCGGCCTCCTGCAAGAAGAAGTACGCGGACTTGGCGTTGATGTCGAACATCGAGTCGTACTCGGCTTCGGTGGTCTCCAACATGGGCTTTCGCAGCACCTTGCCGACGGTGTTGACGGCGAAGTCCAGGCCGCCGAAGGCGTCCACCGCGGCGTCGAAGAGGGCGGTGACATTGGCCGGAACGGTCAGGTCGCCCTGCACCTTGATGGCCTTGGCACCGGCGTCTTGCACCGCAGCCACGGTCTTGTCGGCGTCGGGCTCCGAGCTGTCGCTGTTGTAGTGCACCGCGACGTTGACGCCGTGCGAGCCCAAGGTGGTGCTGATCAGCCCGCCCAGGTTCTTAGCCCCCGCGGCCACCACTGCCGATTTTCCGGTCAAGTCACTCATGGAAGTCCCCTTCTGTGTCTGAACCCGAAACTAACCGGACACCACACAAATGAGAAACAGCGTTATACGCGTGATCGACAAATACTGTTTGTGGCTAGCATGGGCCGATGTTTCCGGTCCCGGACCTTCGCCGCCTGACCCACTTCATCGCCGTCGCCGAGTCCGCCGGCTTCACCAGCGCCGCCACGCAGCTGCACTTGTCACAGCAGGCGTTGTCGCATTCGGTGCAACAGCTGGAGAAGGAGATCGGCGTGACGCTGCTGGTGCGCGCCGGGCGCCGCGTCACCCTGACCGCTGCCGGCCAGACCCTGATGGACGAGGGCCGCGCGCTGTTGGCGGCGGCTCGAACCCTCACCGCGCACACCCGGGCCGCGGCCAGTGCCCAGCCGGATGAGTTCGTAGTCGGGCACTCCCCTGCGATCAGCAATCACGACGTCTATGCCCTGATCGAACCGGCGATCGCCGCCTCGCCCGACACGTCGTTCACGGTCGTGCAGCTGTTTCCCGATCGGCTGACCGCCGGGGTGCGCGAAGGCACCGTGCAGTTGGGGCTGCGCCGAGCCGTGGTGCCCCAGGACCTATTGGCCGGCGCGGTGATCGGCTACGACCCACTGCGGATCGCCGTGCCCGCCGATCACCCGCTGGCAGCGCGCTCCCGCATCCGCATCGCCGATCTCGCCGACGAACTGATCGCGCTGTGGGCGCCGCCCGGCGCCTCCTACTACAGCGACTTTCTGATCAACGCCTGCCGGCGTGCCGGTTTCGAGCCGCAGTACCGGGTCAGCCGGGTGCAGGGCTGCCCTCCTGAGGTCGCGGCCCTGACCGAAAGCGCCGTCGCGTTCGTCACCGCACCGGCCGGTCCGGCCCTCGGCGGCACCGTCACCATTGTCGATCTCGACGAGCCGCTGCTGGTGCCGCTGCAGGCGCTGTGGCAGCCCCACACCAGTTCAGCGGTGCGAGATCTCATCCTGCGAGGTCGCCCTTGACAACCGGTACGCCCAGCCCAGACAATTCATCGTGTGATGAATTAGTTGTGGCCGCCTGGAACCGGAAGGATTCCGATGCCCGGATATCTCGCCGCCTTGGCGCTCGCGCTCTGCCCCATCGTGGTCGTTGCCCGTCTGATCATGCTGCGACGCAGTGGAACCGACGCCATGCACTTCGGGAGCACGGATCGCAAGGACTTCCTGATTCCACCCTTCGCGCTGGTCTACTTCTACGTGGTCTTCGCCGGCGCCTTCGGATGGCCGTTGGTGGGCTCCGAGCGGTTCTGGCGATCCGATGCCATCTCGGGGGCCGGAGTCGCCTGCTGTTTTGCCGGCCTGCTGTTCCTCGTGTCGAGCCTGGTCGCCTTCGGCAGCAGCTTTCGTGTCGGCATCGACACCGACAACCCGGACAAGCTGGTGACGTCGGGCGTTTTTGCATTAAGCCGCAACCCCATCTATGTCGGGTTCGGGCTGGTGCTGCTCGGCCAGTTCCTGGTGTTCCCGAGCTGGATTCCGTTGATCTATCTGCTCGCCGGCGGGTGGCTGTTCAACCGCCAGGTGCTGCGCGAGGAAGCATTCATGCGTGAGCACTACGGCCGCGAGTACGCCGACTACTGCAGCCGAGTTCGCCGGTATCTGTAGCACTTCCGCCGAGTGCGAGGATCGCCGACAGCGCCCGCTGCAGCGCGGCGTCGGGGTCGGCCGGTAGCGCGATACCCTCGGCCTTCGAGGCAGTCGATACGAGTTGGTTCCGTTACGAGCCGGCTCAATCCGCAGCCGCGAGAAATTCGCGTGCCACCTGCACGACGCGGGCGCGGTCTTCGGCCACCAGCCCGATCCGGGTCCGCCGATCCACGATGTCCTCCACGGTCAGCGCACCTTCGTGGCTAACCGCGTACTCGAACTCGGCACGGATCACGTCGATGCCCTCGGCAACCGCCGCGGCGGGCCGATCACAGGTGGCGGCGGCCAACACATTGGCCGCCTCCCCGCCATAGCGCAGCACCAGCGACTCGGGCAGGGCAGCAGTCAGCGGAAGGCGCGACCCCTCGTTGCCGGGTGCACCGATCAACGGCAAGTCCCGCGTGCGACACGGCGCGGCCGGTAACGCTCGCAGGCGCACGGCCCGGTCCAGCACGTCTTCGGCCATATGCCGGTATTCGGTCAGCTTGCCGCCGATCACGCTGAACACCCCGGTCTCCGATTCGACGACGGCGTGATTGCGTGAGACGTCCGCGGTGCGGCCTTCTCCGGTGTCGATCAGCGGCCGCAGCCCCGCGTAGGCGCCGCGGACGTCGACCGTGCTCAGCGCGGTGCCCAACGCGGTGTTGACGGTCTCCAACAGGAATGAGATCTCTGCCGAGGTGGGTTGCGGCACATCGGGAATCGGCCCGGGCGCCTCTTCGTCGGTAAGTCCCAGATACACCCGGCCGAGCTGTTCGGGCATGGCGAACACGAACCGGTTGAGCTCACCGGGGATCGGCACGGTCAGCGCGGCGGTCGGATTGCCGAAGGTGGCCGCGTCGAACACCAGGTGCGTTCCGCGGCTCGGGCGTAGCCGTAGTGCCGCGTCGATGTCAGCGGCCCAGACTCCGGTCGCGTTGATCACCGCCCGCGCGGTGACGTCGAACGACTCACCCGAGATCTGGTCGGTCAGCCGTACCGTGTCCCCGGTGGCGTGCGATGCCGCCACATAGGTCAGGATCGTCGCGCCGTGCTGGGCCGCGGTTCGAGCGACCGCCGTGACCAGGCGAGCGTCGTCGATCAATTGCCCGTCGTAGGCCAACAGGCCACCGTCGAGGCCGTCGCGGCGCACGGTCGGCGCCAACTGCACGGCGTGTTCGGCGGAGACCCGTCGCGAGCGGGGCAACACCGTCGCCGGTGTGCCGGCCAACCTGCGCAGGGCGTCGCCGGCGAGAAACCCGGTGCGTACCAGGGCCCGATCCCGTCGCGGCATCGATCCCAGCAGCGGGACAAGTTGCGGCATCGCCCGCACCAGGTGAGGTGCGTTGCGGGTCATCAGGATTCCGCGCTCGATGGCGCTGCGCCGCGCAATGCCCACATTGCCGGTCGCCAGGTAGCGCAGTCCGCCATGCACCAGCTTGGAACTCCACCGGCTGGTGCCGAACGCCAGGTCTTGCTTGTCCACACACACCACCCGCAGGCCGCGGGTGGCCGCGTCCAGGGCGATGCCGGCGCCGGTGATGCCCGCGCCGATCACGATGACGTCGACGGGCGCGCCGTCGGCCAGTGCGGTCAGTTCGGCGGTGCGGCGGGCGGAGTTGAGCGCAGCGGTATCGGACATCAGGAGAGGTACCTGTTCAGTGTGTAGGCCAGTTCGGCGGAGAGCGCGTCCTCGTCGAGGATCGACGCGACGACTTGCGCGGACTGAATGGCCGATTGGGTGATCAGCAGGCACATCGCGGCGAGTTCACGCGGGTCGCCGGCTCGCACGCTGCCGGCGGCCTGGGCGCCGCCGAGTTCGCCGGCCACCAGGTCGAGCAGTCGCCGCTGGCTGGCCCCCATCCGCTGGGCGATGTAGACCATCGCCAGATCGGGAGCGTGATGCAGCACCTGCATCACCACCTCGTCGTGGCGCAGCCGCGCCGCAACCGCGACGATCCGCGTCACCAGCGCCTCGCGCCCGGTTCCGGGTTGCTCGAGTTCGGTCCAGGCCGCGGTGATCCGTGAGGTCAGCAGTGCGGCGATCACCGAGCGGCTGTCCGACCACCGCCGATACACCGTTGGGCGACTCACCCCGGCGCGGCGCGCGATGGCCGCCAGGGTGACCCGCTCCATTCCCAATGCGAGCAGGCAGCTCGCGGCGGCGTCGAGGATGCGCTCCCCGACCTCCACCTGCTCGTCATTACTAGTTGACAGCATGTGTAATACTGTAACGCATGACGCAGGCCGATGCCGACGACGCCCTGAACCCGCCGATGAAGTGGAACGCCTGGGGCGATCCGGCAGCGGCCAAGCCGTTGAGCGACGGCATCCGTCAACTGCTCAAGGCGGCGCTGGGGGTGGACGGCACGAGCGCCGCGGAACGCGATCCGAACCAGGTCTCGCTGACGCCGTCGGCACTGACCGAAGCTGACCACACAGCGTTGGCGGCGATCGTGGGCGATGGTTTCTGCCGCACCGATCACACCGCCCGGCTACTGCACGCCGGGGGCAAGTCCACCCTGGATCTACTGCGGCGCAATGATTCCGGCCCCCAGGATGCGCCCGACGCGGTGCTACTGCCGGGTAGTGACGATGAAGTCGCGTCGGTCTTGAGCTACTGCAGCCGACACGCCATCGCGGTGGTTCCCTTCGGCGGCGGCACCAGCGTCGTGGGCGGGCTCGACCCGCTCCGCGGCGAATCCGGCGCCCTGAAAGCCGTCGTGTGCCTGGACCTGCGCCGGTTCGACGAACTGCTGAACCTCGACGAGGTCTCCGGCGAGGCGGAATTCGGCGCCGGGGTCACCGGGCCGCAGGCCGAGCGGCTGCTCGGTGAGCGCGGTTTCTCGCTGGGCCATTTTCCGCAGAGCTTTCAGTTCGCCACCCTCGGCGGCTTCGCCGCCACCCGCTCCTCGGGTCAGGACTCGGCCGGCTATGGCCGCTTCGACGACATGGTCCGCGGCCTGCGGATGATCACCCCGGCCGGCGTGTTGGACCTGGGTCGCGCGCCGGCCTCGGCCGCCGGGCCGGATCTGCGCCAGCTGTTGCTGGGGTCCGAAGGCGTGTTCGGCGTCATCACCCGGGTGCGGGTGCGGGTGCATCCGGTGCCGGCAACCACCCGCTATGAGGCCTGGTCGTTCCCGGACTTCGCCACCGGCGCCGCGGCGCTGCGCGCGGTCACGCAGACCGGCACCGGACCGACCGTCATCCGACTGTCCGACGAAGCCGAGACGGGCGTGAACCTGGCCACCACCGAACAGATCGGCGAGCAACAGATCACCGGGGGCTGCCTGGCGATCACGCTGTTCGAGGGGACCGCCGAGCACACCGAAAGCCGGCATGCCGAGACCCGGGCGGTGCTGGCCGCGCACGGCGGCACGTCGCTGGGCGAGGAACCGGCGCGGGCCTGGGAGCACGGTCGATTCTCCGCGCCCTACCTGCGCGATTCGCTGCTGGCCGCCGGGGCGCTGTGCGAAACGCTGGAGACCGCCACCGACTGGGCGCGCGTTCCCACGCTCAAGACAGCGGTCACCGAGGCGCTGACCACCGCGCTGGGCGACAGCGGGACGCCCGCACTGGTGTTGTGCCACATCTCGCACGTCTACCCGACCGGCGCATCGCTGTACTTCACCGTGGTGGCGGGTCAGCGCGGCAATCCGATCGACCAGTGGCAGGCCGCGAAAGTCGCTGCGGGCGATGCGATCATGCGGGCAGGCGGAACCATCACCCACCACCACGCGGTCGGGGCCGACCACCGGCCGTGGATGGCCGAAGAGGTGGGCGAGCTGGGTGTGCAGGTGTTGCGAGCGGTCAAGGCCACGCTGGACCCGGCCGGAATCCTCAACCCCGGCAAACTGATTCCATGAAGTCGCGTCCGATCAAACGGATCACGCTGCTGACCAACCCGGCCGCCGGGCACGGTAATGCCCGGCATGCCGCCGAGCGGGCGCTGGCACGGTTCCAACAGCGCGGGGTCAGCGTCAACCACATCGTCGGCTCCGATGCCCACCAAGCACGACAGCTGCTCGATGAGGCGCTGGCCGCCGGAACGGACGCCGTGGTGGTAGCCGGCGGCGACGGCGTCATCTCGCTGGCGCTGCAGTCACTGGCGCTCGGCGACGTGCCGCTGGGGATCATCCCGGCCGGCACCGGCAACGACCACGCCCGCGAATACGGTTTGCCCACCGGCGATCCCGAGGCGGCCGCCGACGTCGTCGCCGAAGGCCAGACCGAGACAATCGATCTGGGCCGCATCGTCGAAGACGGCGGCGCGGTGTCCTGGTTCGGCACCGTGATGGCGGCCGGGTTCGATTCGCTGGTGAGCGACCGCGTCAACCGGATGCGCTGGCCGCACGGCCGGATGCGCTACAACGTCGCCATGGTCGCGGAGATGTCCAAGCTGCGCCTGCTGCCGTTCCGGCTGACCTTCGACGACGACGAGCCGCTGGATATCGAGCTGACGCTGGCGGCGTTCGGCAACACCCGCAGCTACGGCGGCGGCATGTTGATCTGCCCGGGAGCCGATCACGCCGACGGCCTACTGGACGTCACCATGGTGCACTCGGGCTCGCGAACCAAGCTGATTCGCCTGTTCCCCACCGTGTTCAAGGGCACCCATGTGCTGCTCGACGAGGTGAGCACCCGGCGGGCGAAGTCGATTCGGGTGGAGTGCCCTGGAATCAACGCCTACGCCGACGGCGACTACGTCGCCCCGCTGCCCGTGACGGTGTCCGCGGTACCGGGCGCGCTGCAGATCCTGCGCCGCCCCTAACCCACAGTCCCCACAAGCGGGAGGAAATCAGCCCACACCGCGGCTGAGCCAGGACACCTCCGCGCCCTCACCGCCGTCGCGGTAGGCCTCCAGCGCTTCATCCCAGGCCGTGCCGAGCACCGTCTCCAGCTCGGCGGCCAGCGCATCGGCGCCGGCGGCCATCAGCGTGCGCAGGCGGTTCTCCCCGACCATCACGTCGCCGTTGGCGCTCATCGTCCCGCTCCACAGGCCGAGCTGCGGGGTGTGGCTGAACCGCTGGCCGTCGACTCCGGCGCTGGGGTCTTCGGTGACTTCGAACCGCAGCACCGACCAGGAGCGCAGCGCACTGGCCAGCTGGGCGCCGGTTCCCACCGGCCCGACCCAGTTGACCACGGCTCGCAGCTGGCCCGGCATGGCCGGTTGCGGCGTCCAGTTGAGCTTCGCCTGGCCGTTTCGGGCACCCAAAGCCGAGGTCAGTGCCCACTCGACATGCGGGCACACCGCCGCGGGCGAGGCGTGGATGTACACCACGCCGCTGGTCACGTCGGCGAATTGATTCGTCGCGCGCATCAGTTGCTCCTTCGGATCCACGAGGGACGTCTTCCCCAACGACCTGGTGGGACCGAATTTGAGCAGTGTTGCTGCAGAAACTGGAGTGTATTCAGTGTTGTATGTGTCTATTGTGCCTTGTGTGACGCCTGTTGGCTAGTCCCGGCTGTACGCAGCCACCACTGCGTCGGCCAGCTCCGGCCACCGGCCGGTGACCCAGTCGCCGAAGTCGCGGTCGGTGAGCACCACCAGCGCCCGCTCGATCGCCGGATCAGCCCAGATCAGAGTGCCCGACTGGCCGAAATGGCCGAACGTCCGCGCCGAGTTGTCCCCGCCGGTCCAGTGCGGTGTCTTGCCGTCCCGAATCTCGAAGCCCAGCCCCCAGTCGTTCGGCCGCTGCGGCCCGTAGCCGGGCAGCACACCGTCTAGGCCGGGAAACTGCACACGGGTTGCCTCGGCGTGCAGCTCCGGCGACACCGTGACCGGGGTCAGTAGGTCGCCGGCGAAAGCGGCCAGGTCCGCGACGGTCGAGGTACCACCGAAACCGGCCGCCGACGCTCCCCCGTCCAGCCGGCTGGCTGTCATGCCCAGCGGCTCGAACACCGCCTCGGCGAGGTAGCGGCCGAACTCGATCCCAGACTCCTGCTGCACAGCTTCGGCCAGCACGGCGAAGCCGTGATTGGAGTAGACCCGCCGTGTGCCGGGCCTGGCCAGGACGCGATCGGAGTCCGGTGCGAGCCCGGAGGCGTGCGCGAGCAGATGTCGCACCGTGGCACCCGGCGGCCCGGCCGGGGTGTCGAGTTCGACGGCCCCCTCCTCCACCGCGACCTGTACCGCCCGCGCCACCAGCGGCTTGGTCACCGACGCGAGGTAGAACGGTCGGGCGATATCGCCGTGGGTGGCCAGCACCCCGTTCGGGCCGATAACGGCGGCGGCCGCGTGGCCGACCGGCCAGTCGTCGAGGGCGGCGAGAGCGTCAGCGGCGGACATCGCAGGCCAGCCTAACCGGGGCCGTCGAACCCAGTCGCCGCCCGGACCGACTTGCGGTGACTGGTCGCGCTGCACCCGAACCAGCGCTGACAGGACCGGCTGAGCACGCTCTGCTCGGCGTAGCCGAGTTCGCGGGTCAGGTGCGCCAGGCTGATGTCGGTGTCACGCAGGTAGCGGTGGGCGGCATCGCGGCGGACGCCGTCGACCAGGGCCGCAAATGTAGTCCCCTCGACGGCCAGCCGCCGATGCAGCGTCTTGGGGTGCAGGCCGAGCTGACCGGCGATCAGCTCCAAGCTCACGGCACCGGTGGGCAACAGCTGGCGCGCCATCGCGCGGACCGACCCAGCGATGCCCGGCGACTCGGCGGTGATGCCACTGAGATAGCGCACCATCGCCTGATGCGCTTGATCATCTCGGTGTAGGGGGCGGTCCAGATCGACGGTACGGAAGGTGAACCCGGCGACCGGCTGCGCGAAGTAAGGCCGGCAGCCGAAGTAGGCCAGATAGTCGCGCACCGGGGTGAGCGCCTCGTGCGGAAGGTGCACCGACAGCGGCGCATACGGGGCGTCGAACATCATCCGCATGATCCCCAGCGACACCCCCAGCGACAGCTCGGTGGTCTGCGGATGCGGCGGGGACCGCTCGATGAGCACCTCGAACGCATAGAACGATTCGCCGGCACGGGCGCCCGGGATGATGCGCGCCGAGATCGCCGGGCTGTAGGCGGACAAGAACCGTTCCACGATCGAGAATCCGCCGCCGACGGTGGCCGCGGTGCGTGCGGCCACACCCAGCGGCCCGAAGTTGCCGATGTCTTGGCGTAGGGCCAGGCGGCGCCCGAAATCCGGGCAGCCGGTCGCAGTAGCCGCGGATTCAACAGCCAGGATCACCGCGCGGTACGGCACGAAGATGTCGTGAGCTCCGACGGACCCGTCTGGCACCCCGGCGGCCAGCAGCAATGCCCCGGGATCACCGCCGAGCTCGGTGACCAGCTCCGGGTATCCAGACAGCGCGGTGCCGCGCACCACCGACATGTCCGCAAATATCAAAGAAATGTCCGCAGATGTCAAGACTTCGCCCGGCTCGCGAGACATGCTGGAACGGCATTCGGCGGAAAGGAATACCCGTGAGCTTTGACACCGTGATCCGTGGCGGCCGGTGGTTCGACGGCACCGGTGCGCCGTCAGCGATCCGCAATATCGGTATCCGCGACGGACACATCGCCGCCATCTCGGCCGAACCACTCGACGAGTCGGGCTGCGACCGGGTGATCGACGCGGCCGGCAAATGGGTGATGCCCGGGCTGCTCGACATCCACACGCACTACGACGTCGAGATCCTCCTCGCACCCTCGCTGTCGGAGTCGGTGCGGCACGGCGTGACCACGGTGCTGGTGGGCTCGTGCTCGCTGTCCACCATCCACGTCGACGGCCAGGACGCCGGCGACCTGTTCGGCCGGGTGGAGGCCATCCCGCGCCAGTACGTGGTCGACACCATCGATGCGCACAAGACCTGGTCGAATTGTGAGGACTACATCGCCAGCCTGGAGAAGCTGCCGCTCGGCCCCAATGTGACGGCGCTCATCGGACATTCCGACATGCGCGCCGCGACCATGGGCTTAGACCGCGCCACCCGCTCCGATGAGCGACCCACGGCGGCCGAGCAGGCCCGTATGGAACAGATGCTGGACGAGGCGTTGCAGGCGGGATTCGTCGGAATGTCTTCCCAGCAGCTGCTTTTCGACAAGATGGACGGCGAAGTCTGCCGCTCGCGCACACTGCCGTCCACGTACGCCAAGCCCAGGGAATTGCGCCGGCTCAAGTCGAAGCTGCGCCGCAGTGGACGGATCCTGCAGGCCGGACCGGACGTCAAGAACCCGTTCGATGTGGTGTCTCAGCTGGCCCAGGCCCTGGGGATATTCCGCCGACCGCTCAAAACCACTCTGCTGGCCGCCGCCGACGTCAAGAGCAACCGTCTGGCGATTCCGACCATCATCAAGACGTCGCGCCTGCTCAATAAGTTGGGCGCCAATTTCCGCTGGCAGCACCTGCCGGTGCCGTTCGAGGTGTACGCCGACGGCATCGATCTGGTGATCTTCGAAGAGTTCGGCTCGGGCGCCGAGGCCCTGCATCTGCGCGAGTCGCTCGAGCGTGACAAGTTGATGCGGGACGAGGCCTACCGGCGCCGCTTCCGCAAGGACTACGAGAACAAGTATGGGCCGCGGGTCTGGCACCGCGACTTCTTCGACGCCGAGATCGTCGCCTGCCCGGACGCCTCGGTGATCGGAAAGTCCTTCGGGCAGGTCGGAATCGAGCGCGGCGGAGTGCATCCCGTCGATGCCTTCCTCGATCTCGTCCTCGAGCACGGGACCGCCCTGCGCTGGCACACCACGATCTCCAACGACCGACCCGAGGTGCTCAAAACACTCGCTGCCGAACCCGGTATCCAGATGGGTTTCTCGGACGCGGGCGCGCACCTGCGCAACATGGCGTTCTACAACATGGGCCTGCGGTTGCTGCGCCACGTCCTAGACGCCCAGCAGTCCGGGCAGGCGTTCTTGTCGGTCGAGCAGGCGGTGCATCGGCTGACCGGTGAACTCGCCGACTGGTACCGGGTCGACGCCGGTCACCTGCGCGTCGGTGACCGCGCCGACGTGGTGGTCGTCGACCCCGCGCATCTCGACGACACCCTCGACGCCTACGCCGAGGAGTCCTTCGACCAGTACGGCGGGATGTCACGCATGGTCAACCGCAACGACGAAGCCGTCAGCGCCGTGTTCATCTCCGGCCAAGCGGTGATCCTCGACGGTCAGCCCACCAGTGTGCTCGGAAGGCAACGCACCGGGAGTTTCCTGCGTGCCGATACCCGCACCCCGGCCCCGGGCGTGCCGGCCACGCAAGCCAGCGCATCGGACGCCACACCGGCAACATAAGGTGACCCCATGAGTCAGACAGTGCGCGGGGTGATCTCCCGTGAAAAGGGCAAGCCGGTCGAGGTGACCGAGATCGTCATTCCCGAACCCGGTGCCAACGACGTCGTCGTCGCCATCACCGCCTGCGGGGTATGCCACACCGACCTGACCTACCGCGACGGCGGTATCAACGACAGCTACCCGTTCCTGCTGGGCCACGAGGCCTCCGGCACGGTCGAGTCGGTGGGGTCGGCGGTCACCGCGGTCGCGCCCGGCGACTTTGTGGTCCTGAACTGGCGTGCGGTGTGCGGACAGTGCCGCGCGTGCAAGCGCGGTCGTCCGCATCTGTGCTTCGACACCTTCAACGCCTCGGTTCCGATGACGCTGACCGACGGCACCGAACTCACCCCGGCGCTGGGCATCGGGGCGTTCGCCGACAAGACCTTGGTTCACGAAGGCCAGTGCACCAAGGTCGACCCCAGCGCTGACCCCGCGGTAGCCGGGCTGTTGGGCTGCGGCGTGATGGCCGGTCTGGGTGCCGCGATCAACACCGGCGGAGTCACCCGCGATGACACTGTCGCGGTGATCGGGTGCGGCGGTGTGGGCGACGCCGCGATCGCCGGGGCGGCCCTGGTTGGTGCCCGGCGCATCATCGCGGTCGACACCGACAACACCAAGCTGAACTGGGCGCGTGAATTCGGCGCCACCCACACCATCAATGCCCGCGAGCTCGACCCGGTGGAGACCATCCAGGATCTCACCGACGGTTTCGGTGCCGACGTGGTGATCGACGCCGTCGGGCGTCCGGAAACCTGGAAGCAGGCGTTCTACGCACGGGACCTGGCCGGAACCGTTGTGCTGGTGGGAGTTCCGACCCCAGACATGCAACTGGAGATGCCGCTGATCGACTTCTTCTCCCGCGGCGGTTCGCTGAAGTCCTCCTGGTACGGCGACTGCCTGCCCGAGCGCGACTTCCCCACCCTGATCAGCCTTTACCTGCAGGGCCGGCTTCCGCTGGACAAGTTCGTCTCCGAACGCATCGGGCTGAACGATGTCGAGAAGGCGTTCGGACGCATGCACGGCGGCGAGGTACTGCGGTCGGTCGTGGTGCTATGAGCTCCGCCGGTCTGATTCAGCGGGTCATCACCCACGGCACGTTCGAACTCGACGGCGGCAGTTGGGAAGTCGACAACAACATCTGGATCGTCGGTGACGATTCCGATGTGGTGGTCTTCGACGCGGCCCACGACGCCGCCCCGATCATCGAAGCCGTCGGCGGGCGCAACGTGGTGGCGGTGGTGTGCACACACGGCCACAACGACCACATCACGGTGGCACCGGAGCTGGGTCGAGCGCTCGACGCACCGGTGCTACTGCACCCCGGCGACGACATGTTGTGGCAGATGACGCACCCGGACAGCGACTTTCGGGCGGTAGCCGACGGCGACACGCTCACTGTCGGGGGCTTGGAATTGCGGGCGCTGCACACCCCCGGCCACTCGCCGGGATCGGTGTGCTGGCATGCACCGGATCTGGGTGCGGTGTTCAGCGGCGACACCCTGTTCTGCGGCGGCCCGGGGGCGACCGGCCGCTCATTCTCGGATTTCCCGACGATCTTGGCGTCGATCTCCGGGCGGCTCGGCGAACTGCCGGCCGACACCGTCGTCTACACCGGGCACGGCGACAGCACCCGTATCGGTGACGAACTGGTCCACTACGACGAGTGGGTGGCGCGCGGCCACTGACGATGCGCCGCGAGGAACGAGCGGCGAGGAGGAAGAGGCCCATCCAACCCGGCCACTGAGCGTCACTGAGCGCCACTGAGGTCAGTGCCCGCGCAGGATCCGCCGCTTCTCTTCGGCGAACTCCTGCTCGGTCAGCGCTCCCGAATCACGCAGCGCCGTTATCGTTTTGAGCTGCTCGATCCGGATTCCTTCGCCCTCGGGAACGAACCGGTCGTGACTCAACTCCGTTCCCGTGCCGACCGTCTCCACCGACGGGCGGCGACGGCGGGCCGCCAACAGCCGGCCTGCGATCAGATCCACGAGCCCCAGTACGAAGATCACCGGAAACACCCACAGCAGCGTCGAGTGGCCGGCGGGCTTGCCGAAGGCCAGCCGCGGAGTGATATAGGCGCCGACCTGCCCGTCGGTGACGATCTGGTAGTCGCCGGCCTCGGCCACGTATATCCGCCACAGCCGCCGCCGGGTGTCGTTGTTGACCGTGGTGGTCATCCCTACGCTTTCCTCGAACTCGGGATCGGGCACGCCGTCCGGTGATGTCACCGTCACGCTGATCGGCGGGACCGGCAGTCCGCCGCCGGTGGGACTTGAGATGACCCGGGTGTGCAGATTCACCGTCACCTCGCCCGCCGGCAGATGCACCCTGCCCGAGCCCGGGATCGGAACCTCGCCGTAGGCGTCGTAGCGGTCCAACACAAAGACGTTGAGAATCAGCGCAACCACGAAGCCGATCACCCCAATGGTCATCAGGCCGGCTGCCACCACGACCGGAATGCGTCCGATCGCCCGCTGTGCGCCCACTTACGGAAGTGTGCCACGGAACGCCGTTACCGCTACCGTCAGTGGTGGATATCGATGACGGTTTCGCCGGGGTCGGAGGTGCCATGCCAGAGTCGAGCATCGTGGTCCGCCCCGAGTCCGGCGGCGCTCCCTCGAGCCGGTTGCAGGCGGCCGGACTGGCCCACGCGACCGGCGTTTTCGCCCAGCTCGCGGCTACGGTTCCACTGCCCGCCGCGCCGCGGCCGATCGTCGTCGCAGACTATGGCGCCGCCACCGGCTACAACTCACTGCTGCCGATCGGGGCCGCCATCGCGGCGTTCCGCAGGCGAACCCGGACCGACCATGCCGTGTTGGTTGTCCATACCGACCTGCCGGACAACGACTTCACCGCGCTGTTCACCACGCTGGCTGACGATCCCGACAGCTATGCCCGCAAGGACACCGCCAGCTTCCCCTCGGCGATAGGCCGGTCGTTCTACAGCCAGATCCTGCCCTCGCAGAGCGTGAACTTGGGCTGGACGTCCTGGTCGACCATGTGGCTGCGCCGACCCGCCGGGGAGCTGCCCGAGTTCGCCGACCACGTCCATGTCGAGCACAGTGACGACGACGCCGCACGGCGCGCCTACACCCGCCAGGCCGCCCAGGATTGGCATGACTTCGTGGCGTTTCGCGGCCGGGAGTTGAGTCCGGGCGGCAAGCTGCTGGTGTTGACCGCCGCCGTCGACGCCGCCGGCCGATCGGGCTACGGGCCGCTGCTCGATGCGATCGTGGCGGTTCTTGACGAGCAGGTCCGCGACGGCGCACTGACTCGTGATGAGGTGGCCCGCATGTCGATTCCGGTGCTGGGCCGCAGTGAGAAGGAACTTCGTGCGCCGTTCGCGCCCGCGGGGCGGTTCGAGTCGCTGACGATCGAGCGGTTGGAGGTGTTCGACGCCGAGGACCGGTTCTGGGACCGATACCTGCTCGACGGCGACGCGGTCGCGCTCGGCACCCATTGGGCCGCCTTCGTCAGCGCCGCCGTCTTCCCCACGCTGGCCTCCGCATTGGCCGGCGGCACCGACGATCCGCGCGCAGCCGACTTCGTGCGTCACCTCGAAGCCGGCGTCGCCGCCCGGCTCGCGAGCAACCCCCAGCAGGTGCAGATTCCGCTGGCGCTGATCGTTTTGGCCAAGCAGCGCTAGGGGCTGACGGGACTCTCAGTGGATTCCGGCGCCGAGCTCTCGGGAATTTCGGGCAGGCTCGGCGAAATGGGTTCGGGGCTGGGCGCGAACGCCGGGGGCGGCTCGAACGTCGGTGACGGTGCGGTGGTGGTAGTCGTCGACGACACCGTCGTCAGCTCGCTCGGGCCCGGTCCGGTGTCGGCGGCACGCCGCAGCACCAGCACGGCAACCGTGCCCAGCAACATCGCGACCAGCGCAGCCAAGATCACCACCGGAACCGGCCGCCGATACCACTCCACGCCGCCCTGGCCGCCGATCTCTTCGGGTTCCGGTGCGACGGGCTGGCGCGGCGCAGCGGGTGCCGGGCGCGCCGGCGGCGGAGTCACCAACGGTTGCAGCCCCACCTCCGGGACGCTGTCGGGCACCGGCGGCGGCGCGTGCTCCGGCGGCGGCGCCGACTCCGGGAACTGCGCCGGCTCCACCGGCGGCGGTGCCTTCTTCGGGATGGCCACCACATTGCCGGCCACGCTCAGCGCGGCGCCGATAGCCGCCGTCAACTGCGGTCGTGGCGAGCTGATTACGGCGACCCCGAAGCGTTGCGACAGACCAGTCGTGACCGTCGGCATGTTCGCCCCGCCGCCGACCGACACGATCGCCGACAGCGAATCGGGAACAATCTCGTTGTCGTCCAAGGTGTTCTGCAACGCGGTGTAAAAGCCCTCGAGCGGCTGGCGCAAGGCCTCGTCGAGTTCTACCCGGGTCAGCCATACCCCGCCGTGGAATCCCGCGAGTTCGGCCACCGTCTCAGACGACAGCTGCTCCTTGGCGTCACGGCACTGGCTGCGCAGCCGGGTCAGCGACCCGACTGTCGGAGGCCCGTCGCCGTTGCCACCCAGATCGGCAACCACGTGATCCAGCAGCGCCTGGTCGATCACATCGCCGGAAAAGACCGTGCTGCGCCGGGTGGCGCCGATCGGTTCGAAACCGCGCTCCGCGTCGACGAGGGTGACATTGGTTCCGCTCCCCCCGAAGTCACACACCGCGATGATCCCGTGATCGGGTAGGCCCGGATTCGCTTGCAGCGCAGTCAAAGCTGCCGTCGTGTCAGAGATCAGCGACACCGGATGCTGCGCCCACTCCGAAACCCGCCCCAGCGCGGTGCGCAGGGCGCCGACGGCGTCACGTGACCAGTGCGCGGGATAGGTGACCGCTACCGCCGGCGGGATCGGACGTCCCTCGGTCACCGCGTACGCCAAGGCATGCAACCCATCTGCGAGCAGTTGCTCGGGCCGGTGGGTAGATCCGTCGCTCGCCACCACCGGCCCGCCGCCCCCGACGCGATCCACGAAATCGGTGACGACGAGGCCGCGGTCGTGCAATTCCGAACTCACTGCGGAGTTCTCCGAGGGCATGCCGATTTGGGATGGCCGATCCCGGAACAGCGTCAGCACGGGCCGACGGGTGATCGCGCGATCGGCGGTGACCGCCGCCAATGTGGTTGCCCCGACGGACATCCCCAACGCGGGGCCTGTCTCTTGCGCCATGCTGTCCCATCCACGGTGTCATCCGGCGGTCAGAGCACACCGGTCTACGTAATTTTACCGACGGATGTTCGATATACCCCGCATTGCAGCGCCGTTGGTGCGCCGGAGAAGTCACGCCGAGGCTGCCGCAGACGTCTAGCATCTGATCGCATGCGAGCGCCGAGCCACGGTGCATCCCGCCCGGCGTTGAGCGCCTGGCGATTCGTCGCGGTGTTCGGCACCGTCAGTCTGCTGGCCGACTTCGTCTATGAGGGCGCCCGTTCCATCACCGGGCCGCTGCTGGCGTCATTCGGCGCCACCGGCCTGGTGGTCGGAACGGTGACCGGAATCGGCGAGGCCGCCGCGCTGGGCCTGCGACTGGTGTCCGGGCCGCTCGCCGATCGGACACGGCGCTTCTGGGCCTGGACGATTGCCGGATACGCCCTGACGGTGCTCACGGTGCCTCTGCTCGGTGTTGCCGGCACGCTCTGGGTTGCCTGTGCCTTGGTGATCGCCGAAAGGGTCGGCAAGGCGGTCCGCAGCCCCGCCAAGGACACCTTGTTGTCGCACGCAACTACTGCCATCGGCCGTGGCCGGGGATTCGCCGTGCACGAGGCACTCGACCAGGTCGGGGCGGTGATCGGCCCGTTGACGGTCGCCGGGGTCCTGGCGCTCACCGGCGGTGACTTCGCCCCGGCGCTGGGAGTGCTGGCGTTGCCCGGTGCCGCGACGCTGGCACTGCTGGTCTGGCTGCGCCTGCGCGTGCCCGAGCCCCGGGACTATGAGCGCGAGGAACCCGGCGCGGTTCCAGCACACCCGGCCGACGCCGTCGGGCGGCTGCCCGCAGCGTTTTGGCGGTACTGCGGGTTCGTCGCGCTCACCATGACCGGTTTCACGACCTTCGGTTTGGTGTCATTTCACCTGGTCACTCAGGGCTTGCTGCCGGCCGCGGCGGTGCCGGTGCTGTACGCAGCAGCCATGGGCGCCGACGCGGTGGCGGCCCTCGTCTCGGGGTGGTGCTACGACCGGTTCGGCGGCAAGGTCGTGTTCGCTCTGCCGATCCTGTCGGCTGCGGTGGCAATGTTCGCCTTCGCCGGCAGCGTCGCCGCGGCGGTGACCGGAGCGCTGCTGTGGGGTGCCGCGGTGGGCATTCAGGAGTCGACGCTGCGTGCGGTGGTTGCCGATTTGGTGCCGCCGGGGCGTCGAGCCAGCGCCTTCGGCGTGTTCGCCGCCGGGCTGGGCGCAGCGGCCGCGATCGGCGGGGTGCTCACCGGTTGGCTCTACGACGTGTCGGTTGGCGCGCTGATCGCGTCGGTCCTGGGGATTCAGCTGCTCGCACTCGCGGCCGCGGGCGCCTCCAAGGTTTGCTGGATACGCGATCGCCAGCCGTTACGCCGAGGACACCCGACGGACATCGCCCGGTAACTGAAGGCCGCTTCCGGCCCGATCTCAGTTGTGACTCAGATCCTCGATATGAACTACTCAGCATGTCGCACGACGACGGTCAGCAACCGCCGAATATGTTCACTGCCTGGGGTGTCTGCTGCACACGAGGCGCTTCTTATGCCACCATGTACCGGTGAACCCACGACGGATCCTTCGCTCCCTCGGTGTTGTTCTGGCCCTGACTTGGCTGCTGCACAGCACCGTCGCCACCCCTCCCGCTGCCTTCGCAGACCCCTGTCCGGATGTCCAAGTTTTGTTTGCTAGAGGCACTGGCGAGGAAGTCGGTCTGGGCGAGACCGGGCAAGCATTTGTGAACTCGCTCCGGAACCGACTTCCCGAGCGGCCGATGGACGTCTACGCCATCGACTACCCGGCCACCAACGACTGGCCGACCGGCATTCAGGGCATCCGTGACGCCACCGCCCACATCGAGGCCACGGCGGCGAATTGCCCCAAGACAAAGATGGTGCTCGGCGGCTTCTCGCAGGGCGCCGCGGTGATGGGCTTCTCGACCGCCAGCGTCATCCCGGACGGGGTGGAAGGGGTCGATATACCACGGCCGATGCCCCCGGAAGTGGCTGACCACGTCGCCGCGGTGGTGCTCTTCGGAACCCCGAACGACCGGGCGATGAATTTCCTCGGCCAACCGCCCTTGGTCATCGGCCCGGCATACACCGCCAAGACCATCCAGCTGTGTGCGCCCGAGGACCCGGTCTGCTCCGAGGGACTGAACTTCTCCGCACACGCTCCCGGCGCCTATGACGGCATCGCGGACGAGGGCGCCGCGTACGCGGCAAACCGCCTTTAACCTCCGTTTTCGCTCCGTTCGGCCGACTTTGCGGTTTGCTGATTCGTAACCCGCAGGTCAGTGGCGAGGGAGACATGTCAGCATTTAGGGATGAATTTGCGTAACACTGTTCGCACCTTCGCGGCCGCGGCGATGTTCACCGGAACCCTGGTGGCCGCGCCGGTGGGCCTGCCCAGCGCAACCGCAGAGCCTTGCCCGGACGCCGAAGTCATATTCGCCCGCGGCTCCGGCCAGCCCGTCGGGCTCGGTGACGTCGGTGATGCGTTCGTCGGCTCCTTGCAGGAGCAGCTGGCAGGCCTCAACGTGAACGTCTACCCGGTCGAGTACCCGGCGAGCACGGACTACCGCAACAGCGCGGTGCTCGGTGAGTCTGACGCCACCGCCCACATTCAGGCCACGGTCGCCAACTGCCCCAAGACCAAGCTCGTGCTCGGCGGCTACTCCCAAGGCGCCAGCGTCATCGCGATGTCCAGCAATGCGCTGCCGGCGCCGGTGGCCAACCATGTGGTGGCGGTGGCACTGTTCGGCCCGCCGTCAAGCCCGTACTCGACCTCGTTGTGGGGCGGCCCGCTGCCGGTCCTCGCCTCGTCCTACCGCCCGAAAACCATCGACTTCTGTCTGACGGGCGACATCTACTGCGAAGACAGCGGAAGCGTCGTCCCGCACCTGATGTACGTGCAGGACGGCAAGACCGTTGAGGCCGCGACATTCGTGGCGAGCCGGCTCACGGCCGGCCAGAGCGTCAACTAGGGCCGGCGCGCTCAGAACAGGGTCGGGATCCGCGCATCGATCAGGTGCGGCCCCGGTTCTGCGACGGCACGGCGGAACTGTTCGGCGAGTTCCTCGCAGGTGGTGGCCACGGTGGCCGGCACCCCGAACCCCTCGGCGATCTTCGCGAAGTCCATGTTCGGCCGCGACAGGTCGAGTAGGTCGTTTGCTTTCGGGCCACCACCCTCGGCGCCCACCCGGGCCAGCTCCAACCGCAGGATCGCATACGAGCTGTTGTTGATCAGCACCGTGGTCACGTTGAGGTTCTCGCGCGCCATCGTCCACAGCGCGGAGATGGTGTAGGCCGCACTGCCGTCGGCCTGCAGCGCGATCACCGGCCGGTCGGGTGCGGCGACGGCAGCCCCCAGCGCGACCGGCAGTCCCTGCCCGATCGCCCCGCCGGTGAGCGTGAGCACGTCGTGGCGGGGTGCGCCCGCGGTGGCCGCGGGCAGCATCAGCCCCGAGGTGTTGGACTCATCGGAGATGATCGCGTTGTCGGGCAGTAGCGCCCCGATCACCTGCACCCAGTTCTGCGGGGTGAGCTGACCGGTCGGAAGCTCCGGGCGGGCCGCAGGCGCGGGACGCGGCTGCACCCCGGCGGCCACCGCTTCGGCCAGCTGCTCGAGAGCGGCCACCACGTCGGTCTCCAGGCCGGCCAGGTTGTGCACGACGCAGCCCTCGGGAACCAGGTCGCTGGCCTTGCCGGGGTAGGCGAAGAACGACACCGGAGCCCGGGTGCCGGCCACCACCAGGTGCTTGATGCCGTCGAGTTGGAATGCGGCCTGCTCGGCCAGGTAACCAAGCCGGTCGATCGCCGGGACCCCTGCCCCGCGGACGAGCCGGGCCGGGAACGTCTCGACCAGCGCGCGGGCCCCGGTTGCGGCGACGATCCGGTCAGTGGCCTCCAATGCGCGCACATCGGCGACGGCGGGCCCGCCGATCAGGATGGCCACCGGCTCGCCGCTGCCCAGCACGGCGGCGATGTCGGTGACGGCCTGTGCGTCGGGAGCCGACGCCGGGACCGGGTCGACCGGTCCGGCCGCCTGCGCCCCGTCTTCCCAGGAGATGTCGGCGGGCAGAATCAGGTTGGCCACCTGCGCCGGGCTGGCCATCGACTCCGCGACCGCTTCCGCGGCATCGCGCCCGACGTCGTCACCGGAGTTGGTGCGGCGCACCCAGCCGTGAGTCCAGTCGGTCAGGGGCTCGATGTCGGATTCCAGCGGTGCGTCGTACTTCTTGTGGTACGTGGCGTGATCACCGATGACGTTGACCACCGGCACGTGCGCGCGGCGGGCGTTGTGCAGGTTGGCCAGGCCATTACCCAGGCCGGGCCCCAGGTGCAGCAGGGTCGCAGCCGGCTTTGCGGCCACCCGGGCGTACCCGTCAGCGGCGCCGGTCACCACGCCTTCGAACAAGCACAGCACCCCGCGCATCTGCGGCACCGAGTCCAAGGCGGCCACGAAATGCATCTCGGAGGTACCGGGGTTGGCGAAGCAGACCTGCACCCCACTGTCGACCAAAGTGGCGATCAGGGCCTGTGCTCCGTTAGTCATGTGGCTGCCTTTCTTGACGGGCACCGAAGTTGCGGGCGCAGCACGATCTGCTGCCTATAGAAGCACGCCCGGATTGAGGATCCCGGCGGGGTCGAAGGCATCCTTGATCCGGCGCATCAGGGCGATCTTGACCGGGTCCTCCAGGTCTAGGAAATGCTGCGTCTTGACCCGTCCCAGACCGTGCTCACCGGAGATGGCGCCGCCGAGGTCCATCGCAGCCGCGAAGATGTCGTGCAGCAGCCGGTGGCGGACCTCATCGTCGGCGCAGAACACCGCCAGGTGGACATTGCCGTCACCGGCGTGTCCGCAGCCGACCACTCCGGCACCGGCCGCCCCCGCGAATCCCTGTGCCTTGGTGAGGAACTGGTGCATCTCGGATCGCGGAACCACCACGTCGATGACGTCGTGGGCGCCGGCGGCCTTGGCCGTCCAGAACGCCTTCTCACGGGCCTCGATCAGGGCATGTGCTGAATTGCCCTCCAGTACATAGACATCGTCGGCGCCGAGTGAGGCCAGCAGTTCGCCCAGCATGGCCACGTCGTCGTCGAGGCGCTCACGGTCACGGTTCTCCACCCCCACCACTAGGTAGGCCTCGGCGGTCTCCCGCACCGCATCGGGGATGCCCAGGTTCAGGTTCTGCGAGTAACTGATCGCGGCCAGGGTGAGCTTGTCGACGTATTCCAGGATCACCGGATCCACCCCACTGCGAACCACCGCCGGCACCGCGCGCATCACCGCGGGCAGATCGCAGAACGGCGCCAACAACGTGGCGGAGTGCCCGAGCCGCGGGTAGAGCCGCACGGTGACCTCGGTGGCCAGCGCGCAGGTGCCCTCCGAACCGATGATCAGCTGGGTCAGGTCATAACCGGTGGACAGCTTGGTGATTCGCCCGCCGGTGCGGATCAGCTCGCCGGTGGGCAACGCGACCTGCAGGCCGAGCACGTTGTGCCGCGTCACCCCGTACTTGACCGCGCGCATACCGCCCGCGTTGGTACCGACGTTGCCGCCGACACTGGCGGACAGTTCGCCGGGGAAGACGGTGTACATCAGCCCCGCCTCGGCCGTCGCGGTGTCGAGATCGGCCAATGTGACGCCGGGTTGCACCACCGCAACCTGATTGTCGGTGTCGATCTCCAGGATCGCGTTCATCCGTTCGAAGGAGATCAGCAGTCCGTCGGGGCACGGCCGCGCGCCGGCCGACATTCCGGTGCCCGAACCGCGTGCCGTCACCGGAACCTTCGCCTCGGTTGCCGCGGCCAGCAGCGCCGCAACCTGCTCCGCGGTCTGCGGGCGGGCAACGTAGCTCGGCATCACCGGGCTTCCGACCAGCGCTTCGTCATGGGCATAGTCCGGGCCGATCTGCTCACCGGTAAGCAGTGCGCCTGCTCCGACGATGTCGGCGAACGTCTGCGCCACATCAGTGCCTACCGCGCCCATCCGTACCTACCTCCCGAATCCGGCGTTACGCAGCGCGTCGGCCATCGACCCGCTGGGGCGGCCACTGTCGCGGCTCCGGCCGGAACCGCCGTCGCGCTGCCCGCCCCGATTCTGCTTGCCGGTTTCGCGCCGGGGGGCCGATTTGGCGCCGCCGCCCGCCTTCGGCTCGTCTTTGAGTCGCAGACTCAGGCCGATCCGCTGCCGATCGACATCGACCTCGAGCACCTTGACCTTCACGACCTGACCCGATTTCACCACCTCGTGCGGGTCGGAGATGAAGCGATCGGCCATGGCCGAGACGTGCACCAGACCGTCCTGGTGCACCCCGACATCAACGAAGGCGCCAAAGGCCGCGACATTGGTGACCACACCTTCCAGGATCATGCCCACCTTGAGGTCGGCCACCTTCTCCACACCCGCGGCGAACGTCGCCGTAGAGAATGCCGGCCGCGGGTCGCGTCCCGGCTTCTCCAGCTCGGCGAGGATGTCGGTCACGGTCGGGACCCCGAATCGGTCGTCGGCGAAGTCACCGGGTTTCAGCGACCGCAACACTCGCTCGTCGCCGATGATCTCGGCCAGCGAAACGCCCGAGCGGTCCAGGATGCGCCGGACCACCGGGTAGGCCTCGGGATGCACTCCCGAGGAATCCAGCGGATCATCGCCGTCGCGAATGCGCAGGAACCCGGCGCACTGCTCGAAAGCCTTGGGGCCCAACCGCGGTACGTCGAGTAGGGCGGCCCGACTGCGGAACGGCCCGGTCTGGTCGCGGTACGCCACGATCGCTTCGGCCAGCGACTCCGACACCCCCGACACCTTGGCCAACAGCGGGGCCGAGGCGGTGTTGAGGTCGACGCCCACGGCGTTCACCGCGTCCTCGACCACCGCATCGAGGCTGCGCGCCAAGGTTCCCGGTGTCACGTCGTGCTGATACTGACCGACACCGATCGACTTCGGTTCGATCTTGACCAGTTCGGCCAGCGGATCCTGCAGCCGCCGTGCGATCGACACCGCCCCGCGCAGCGTGACGTCCAGGTCGGGAAGCTCATGGGCGGCATAGGCCGACGCCGAGTACACCGACGCGCCGGCCTCGCTGACCATCGCCTTGACCGGTGCAGGGGCGCCGGCCGCCTTGAGCTCGGCGATCAACTCGGCGGCCAGGGCGTCGGTCTCCCGCGACGCGGTGCCGTTGCCGACCGCGATCAGGTCCACACCATGGCGGGCCACCAGTGCGGCGAGCGCAGCCTTGGCCTGATCCCACTGCTTCTGCGGTTGGTGCGGGAAGATCGCGCAGGTGTCGACGACCTTGCCGGTGCCGTCGACGACGGCGACCTTCACCCCGGTGCGGAAGCCCGGGTCGAGGCCGAGTGTGGTGCGGTTACCCGCCGGCGCCGCCAACAACAGGTCTTTGAGATTCTTGGCGAACACCGCCACCGCGTCCTGCTCGGCACGTTGGCGCAACCGCATCCGGGCATCGACTGCCGCCGAGAACGCCAGCCGGGTATCCCATGCCCACCGCACGGTGTCGGCCAGCCAGGGCGTAGCCGCGCCAGAGCCGGTCATGTTCACACCCAGCGATTTGGCGACCATCGCCTGGTAGGGCTCGTTGTCGCCGCCGTCGAAGGCCAGCGCCAAGGCATCTTCCTTCTCGCCGCGCAACACGGCCAGCACCCGGTGCGACGGCATGGTCTCCAGCGCTTCGCTGAAGTCGAAGTAGTCCCGGAATTTTTGTGCCGCAGCGCTTTTCGCTGCGTCTTCGGAGCGCGGCATCGTCCGAAGCGAGCCCGCTGACCAGAACTTCTCCCGGACCGCACCCACCAGCTCGGCGTCCTCGGCGGCACGTTCGACCAGAATCGCGCGGGCCCCCTCCAGTGCGGCCGCGGCGTCGGCGACTTCCTCGCCGGTGTACTCCGACGCGAGCTGCTGCGGGTCGAGTGCGGGGTCGGCGAGCAGCCGGTCGGCCAGCGGCTCCAGGCCGGCCTCACGCGCGATCTGCGCCTTGGTGCGACGCTTGGGCTTGTAGGGCAGGTAGATGTCCTCCACGCGGGCCTTGGTGTCGGCCGATAGCAGCGCGTTTCGCAGCTCGTCGGTGAGCTTGCCCTGCTCCTCGATCGAGGACAGCACCGCGGCCCGACGGTCGTCGAGCTCACGCAGGTAGCGCAGCCGCTCTTCCAGGGTGCGCAGCTGCCCGTCGTCGAGGCTGCCGGTGACCTCTTTGCGGTAGCGGGCGATGAACGGAACCGTCGCCCCCTCGTCGAGCAGCGCGACGGCCGCCGCGACCTGTCGTTCGGCTACTTCCAGTTCGTCGGCAAGGCGGGCATTCACCGGTTTGAGGGTCACGTTCGCGGTCACGCCGACGGACC
This sequence comes from Mycolicibacter heraklionensis, assembly GCA_001673575.1. GTDB lineage: Bacteria > Actinomycetota > Actinomycetes > Mycobacteriales > Mycobacteriaceae > Mycobacterium > Mycobacterium heraklionense_A. The sequence goes on from LZME01000079.1 coordinate 28,293, forward strand.
CTACCGAACGCCGCTGACAGTTCCCGGCTCCGGCACGGCGTGATTTTTGACCGCGCGCAGGATGGCTACGATGCCGTCCACGTCGGCCTCGCCGAACATCCCGATAGGAGTCGGCCAGCGTCGAGCCGAGCGCGTCATCCACAGTTGCCCGGTTCATCCACAGGCGACCGTTCGACCCCCAGAATTCGAACAATTGTTCGATACGTTGGGGATGTGTCCCACCCAGATCAGGTCCTTCCCCCCGCGGCGGCGGCCCGTGCGGCCATCCGCGCGGACCTGACACTGATCGACGACGCCCAGGCCCGGCTCCGCTGCGCCGACACCGACATCGTCGGCAACGCGTTTCGTGTGGAAGTCGCCGAACACCTCGAAACCCAGCACAGAGTCAATCGCGGCCTGTCCTACCGCATCTTCGGCGAGATCGCCGATCCCGCCGACGGCCCCGACGACCCCCGACTGCCCGCCGACACCAAGATCACGGACCTGCTGTGGTCACGCCTGCGCATCACCCGCGCCGAGGTCCGGCGCCGTTTCCGCATCGCGGCGCGCATCCGGCCAAGGCGCAACCTGACCGGACCCCCGGCCCCACCCGAACTTCCCGAAGTCGCCTCCGCTGTCGAGGACGGCCGTATCGGCGATGACCACATCAAAGCGGTCACCAAAGCCCTCGACGAACTGCCCGCAAAAGTCGCACCGGCCGACCGCGAGGCCGCCGAACGGACTCTGGTGCGCCACGCCACCGAACAGGACGCCGTCTTCGTGACCGCGATCGGGCACGCCATCGCCGATCACCTCAATCCCGACGGCAATTTCACCGATGAGGACCGGGCACGGCGGCGCAACCTCATCCTGGGCCGTCAAGGTCCCGATGGAATGAGCAAGCTGAACGGCTGTATCGACCCGGAAACTCGCGCCTACCTCGAAGCAGCCATCGCTGCGGTTCGCCCCGGCCACCGCCAGCCCGAAGGCACACAAGAACGCGATTCCAGGTCGTCGGGGCAACGAGACCACGATGCACTGAAGCTGGCCCTGCGCCATGGCATCGAGTCCGGCGCCATGGGCACTCACCGCGGAGTTCCGGTGACCGTCATCGCCGTCACCAAACTCGCCGACCTCGACCAAGCGGCCCGCGCCATGGCTGACTCGGACGTCCCGATGCCGCCTGCGGCCCGCACCGGCGGGGGCAGCCGCCTACCGATGCGTGACCTGATCCGGATGGCGGCCAACTCGATTCACTACCTCGCGGTGTTCGACGACCACTCGGAGCGGCCGCTGTACCTGGGCCGCAGCAAGCGCATCGCCACGTTGGATCACCGGATCATCTGCCACGCCCGCGATCGCGGTTGCACCAGACCGAACTGTCCGGAGCCGGGCTACCACTGCGAAGTTCACCATTCGACCGACTGGGCACGCGGCGGGCGCACCAATCCCGACGAGCTCTATTTCGCCTGCGGCGGCGACCACGGCGGCGCCACCCGTGGCGATCTACAGACCATGGTCACCGAGCAAGGCCGCCTGGCCTGGACCGACGGCACTGCCCCACCCCGGATCAACCATCTGCACCATCCGGAGGAACTCCTCGACGACGATGAGGATCCATAGCCTCGACCTCAGGTATCGCGGCCCGAACCGCGAGAAGATGGCACCGTGACGACGTACGCCGAGATCCGCAACAACGCGCCGCTGTGGCCGGGCGTGATGGACAGCTCACTGCTGGGCAACCGGCAGGCGCAAGCCGCGCTGTATCTGGCCGACATGGCCAAGCGGGGCAAGTGGAGCACAGTGATCCGGGAACTCGACCGCGGCGATCACGTGGTCGACATCAAGGCGTGGCGGCCCGGTGGCAAGACCTGGCTGACGGTGCTGCATCAGGCCGGCTGGCACGGTGCGTCTGCCGACGTCGCATCCTGGCTGATCGAGCAGGGTGCGCTGCGCTCGCAACCGGACGCCGCCGGTCGCACCGCTTATGACCTGGCCGTCGAGCACCAACGGTCCGCCGAACTGCTGGAGGTGCTCAAGCCTCCCCCGGCCGCCCTTGACCCAGACCGGGTCGCCGCGCTCAACTTCCAGCTCACCGCCGTGATCGACGACCTGATCCAACACCTGTTCCGCGGTGGTGACCTGCGCCAGATGCTCCGCTATCCCCCGGTCGAGGTGCTGCACGAGCTGCCCAGAAAACAACTGTGGTTCCCGGTGCCCTACCTGTGGGGCGGATTTCGGATCGGGCTGCGCGATAACGACATCGAAGTGGTCGGCGGCTATCGAGAACTCGACCCGGTCGGCGATGTGCATGTCGCGACCGTCGGCTACCTCATCACACCCGAGGGCCCGTCGCAGGTTTACGAGGGCTACGAGTGACCGCTGATCTCGCGCAACTGTCCCTTGGCGATCTTGCCGCCCGATGAACGCGGCAACTCGTCGATGACGACCAGCCGTTCCGGCAGCAGCTCTTTGGACACCCCGAGGGCCAGCAGGTGCTCGATGAGTTCGGCCAATTCCAAGGTGCCGGCGCGCGCCACCTCCGCGAGTTCGACGTAGACGCACACCTTCTCGCCGAACACTTCGTCGCGCATGGGCACCGCGGCCGCCACCGCGATCGCCGGATGGGTCATCACCGCGTCTTCGACCTGGGCGGCGCTGATGTTCTTGCCGCCGCGCAGAATGAAATCCGAGGTCCGGCCGGTGACACTGAGATAGCCGTCGGCGTCGATCTCGCAGATGTCGCCCATGCGCATCCAGCCGTCGGCGGTGAACAGCTTGTCGTGATCGACCCCGTTGAGGTAGCCAAGGCTGGTGGCCGGGCCACGGCAGGCGGGTTGCCCCCGGCCGGTGTCGGTCACGTCGGTGTTGCCGTCGTCGCCGCCGAACAACCGGACCGCCATCTCGCCGACGATTCGCCCACCGGTGCGCAACCGTCGCTCCAACGAGTCGGCGAGCGTGGTGGCGCTGAGCACGCCGGTCTCGTTGGATCCGTAGAACTGCAGGATTTTCGCCCCGGTCAGCTCCTCGAACTCCGCGGCCGGCCGGTAGGGCAACGCTTCGCCGCCGGTGAACACCACCCGCAACGAGCTCAAGTCGAACTCGCGGCTGGCCGGATCCGCCATCAACATGGTCAATTGAGTGCTGACACAGCACAATACGGTGACCCGATGGGCAGCAATCGCGGCGCAGGTCGCGGCTGCGGTGAAGCGGTCCAACAGGATTGCCGTAGCGCCGAGGTGGATCGGGGTGGTGTGGCTGGTCCAGAGCCCGAAACCGAACGGCGTGGGAATGATCGGCAAGAAGACATCATCGGGGCTCAGTTCCCCGTTGGCGACGGCCAGCTGGTGAAAGTAGTGCCAGCGATTCTGGGTGTGCACCACACACTTGGGCAGCCCGGTGGTACCGGAGGTGGAGTTGATCAGGAAGACGTCATCGGGGCCGAGTTGCGGACCCGCTACCCCGATTCCGGCGGCGGCCTGCAGCTCATCGATGCTCAGCGTCGCGACCTCGAGTCCGGCCGCAGCGGCGCGCCGCTGCTCATCGGTGATCAGTAGCTGGGCCTGCGAAGCCGCCAGAATCGCAGCCACCTCACGTGTTCCGGCCCGGGCACCGATACCGACCACGAGCGCACCGCAGCGCTCGATCGCCACGAACAGCACATGGATGGCCACCGCGTCGCGATGCCACACCGCGATCCGGTCTCCGGTGCGCACTCCGGCGCCGGCCAGCCGCGCCGCCAATGCGTCTGCCGCGGTGTCGAATTCCTGCCACGTCAAGCCCGCGCCGAGATAGTCCACATAGGCGTCCCGGGAGGGGAACTGTTGAGCGTTGCGGCGCACCGCGTCCGACAGCGTGGTCTGCGACCACCAGCCGACGGCGTGATAGCGGGCGGCTTCGGCGGCGGTGTAAGCCGGCGAAGAATTCCAGTAGGTGTCGGAAGCCATCTCGCTAACCGCCTCCGATCAGTCAGTAGATGTAGTCTTCGCCGCTCGCTCGCACGGTGATGTCACTGATGCTGATGCCCCAGGGCTGGTCGATGACGTGCACCACCGCCTCGGCGAGGTCTTCGGGGGTGATCAGCCAGTACTTCACCGAGTCGACGTCGGTCTGCTCCGGGTCCAGGGTGCCCTCGGCGAACGCGGTGACCGACCGCATATAGCTCTCGCCGCGGGATCCCACGATGCCCATGATCGCGGAGCCGTTGACCACGCCTTTGCCGAGATTGGTGCCCAGCACACCGGTCGGCTTGACCGTGGTCACCTTGATCTTTCCCTTCGCCTCGCTGCGCAGCGAGTCCGACAGGACGGCGACCGCCGCCTTGGTGGCGCTGTAGACCCCCGAGCCGGCCACACCGGCGTTGCCGTAGATCGACGAGATGTTGACGACGTGGCCGCGGCCCTGCTCGATCATCTGGTCGTAGACGGCGGAAATGCCGTTCACCACACCCTTGATGTTGATGTCGATCGCGCGGTGCCAGTGCTGCCAGGCCTTGTCGTGATCGGCGAAATAGGCCAGCGGCATCACACCGGCATTGTTGACGATGACGTCCACCGCGCCGAAGGTCTGCACCGCGTGCTGCACGGCGGCCTTCATCTGCTCGATGTCGGTGACGTCGGCCACCTGATAGGTGCCCGACAGGCCGGCCTCGCGGATCCCGTCGAAGACCGCCGCGAGGGCCTCAGCACCGATGTCCACGCCGACCACACGGGCTCCGGCGGCGGCGCACTTCTCGGCGATGAGTTTGCCGAATCCACCGCCGGCACCGGTGATGACGACGACCTTGTCCTGCAGGTGCTGCGACATAGTCGGCCAGTTTAGGTGGCCACTCTCGCCCCAGGTGTCACCGCCCGATTTGCTCGGCGACAGGCGGCGCGTTCGAACGCCCGGTAACAGGTCCGGACGCTATGGTCACTTCGTGAAGCGTCGAACGGCACTGGGGCTCCCCCTTCTGCTGGCGGCGGGTCCCACCTTGAGCCGGCTCCCGCGCGCCGGCGCGGACCCCGGCCGGTGGTCGATCGACCGGGTGAACCGCTGGTATCAGGCGCAGGGTTGGCCGGTCGGCTCCAACTACATCACCTCCACCGCAGTCAATCAGCTCGAGATGTTTCAGCCGGGCACCTTCGATCTGCGGCGGATCGACTCCGAGTTGGGCTGGGCCCGATCGGCAGGCTTCAACACCGTGCGGGTATTTCTGCACGACCAGCTGTGGGCCGCCGACCAGCGGGGCTTCCAGTACCGGCTGGGCCAGTTCGTTGCGGTCGCCGCGCGCCACCGCATCAAGCCGATGTTCGTACTGTTCGATTCCTGCTGGGACCCGCACCCCAAGGCCGGACCACAGCCGGCCCCGCGAGTCGGCATCCACAATTCACGATGGGTGCAGAGCCCGGGCGCCGATCGGCTCGGGGACCGCAACTACTACCGCACGCTGCACGACTACGTCACCGGTGTGATGACCCAGTTCCGGTACGACGAACGGGTCCTGGCCTGGGATCTGTGGAACGAACCGGACAACATGGCCCGCGAATACAGCGCCGTCGAACGGTCAGACAAGCTGGATTACATCAGTGACCTGCTGCCCCAGGTGTTCAGTTGGGCCCGGTCGGTCGATGCCCGTCAGCCGTTGACCAGTGGAATCTGGGAAGGCTCGCGTCAGGGCAGCACGATCGTCAACACCCAACTCAACAGCTCCGACGTCATCACGTTCCACTCCTACGACAAGCCGGCGACGTTCAGTGAGCGCATCGCCGAACTGGCGCCCCTGGGCCGGCCGATGATGTGCACCGAATATCTGGCTCGTACCCGCGGCAACACCATCGACGGGATTCTGCCGATCATGAAGCGCCACAACGTGGGCGCCTACAACTGGGGTTTCGTCGCCGGGCGAACCCAGACCTACCTGCCGTGGGACTCCTGGGACAACCCCTACACCGCCGAGCCGCAGACCTGGTTCCACGATCTGGTGCAACCCACCGGTCGCGCATACCGGAATCTGGAGATCATGACGATCAGCAACCTCACCGGCCGCTGACCGGCTGATAGCGGCGCGGTTCAGTGATGAAATCATTGGCGGCAATATCGTCGTGAGGAGTCGGTGATGAGCGAGACCGCGTCGGGTTCGCGGGCTGGGTCACGGGTGGGGCGTTACCTCCTCAAACGACTGCTGGGGCGCGGCACCACCGGTGAGGTCTACGAGGCGATCGACACGCAGAAGGACCGCACCGCCGCGCTCAAACTGCTGGCGCCGGCGTTGGGCGGGAATCCGGCGTTCCGCGAATGGCTGCAGCGCGAAGCGCTGGTCGTCGGGCGAGTGCAGGAGCCGCACGTGGTCCCGGTCCGCGACTACGGCGAGCTCGACGGCCAGGTGTTCATCGATATGCCGCTGGTGGCCGGTGTGGACTTGGCCGCGGTATTGAAGCGCAACGGAGTTCTGCCTCCCTCGCGTGCGGTGAACGTGGTGTGGCAGGCGGCGTCGGCACTGGATGCCGCGCACAGCGCCGGCGTGATCCACCGCGGCGTCAAACCGCGAAACATCCTGCTGACCAGTGATGACTTCGTCTATCTGGTGGATTTCGGGTTGGCCGGCGCGCCCGGAGCCGAGGCGGCCGATGCCGAGAACGCCGGTGCCCGCTGGAAGTACGCGGCCCCGGAGCTGTTCTCCGGCAGTGACTTCGGGCCGGCCGTCGACGTCTATGCGCTGGCATGTGTGCTCTACCAGTGTTTGACGGGTTCGCCGCCGTACCGAGCCGACAGCCTCAAGATGCTGGCCAACGCGCATCAGACCAAACCGATTCCGCGGCCCAGCCTTGCCGGCGCGACCATCCCGGCAGCGTTGGACGAGGTCGTCGCCAAAGGTATGGCCAAGGACCCGCAGGGCCGTTATGCCAACGCCGCGGAGCTGGCGACCGCGGCCTACCAAGCGCTCAGTGCACCCGACCAGCACCGCACACTGCAGATCTATGAGGCCAGCCAGCAGTCCACTCCGCCGCTGATCGAAGTGCCACAGCCCAGCGCCCCGCCGACGGTACCGGACGAGGTGGCTGCAGCCGAGCCGTCGGCACCGCCTGCTGCGGCAGCCGAGGTTGCCCCGGCCCCGGTGCGTGATGTGCCGCCGGTGCCCGAGCTGCAACCAACCCCGCAGCCGATCCAGCCCGTGCCGAATACCGAGCCCCCGTCCGCGGCCCGCCCCGGCGGGCCGTCCGGTCTGCCCCGAATCTCGACGGCCGCCGACGACTGGTTCAGCGCGTCACGGCGACTGCGCCTGCACAACGATCCCGCCAAACGCAAGCTGCTGCTGCGCCTCGGGGCGGCACTGATCGTGGTCGTCGGGTTGATCACCTGGATGACGAACCGATCGGGTTCCGACGAGTTGGCCGCAGACATCGACACCTCGCAGTCCGCCGCGGGGGCAAGTCAACCTACGACGACGGTGTCGTCGACCGAGGCGCAGGCTCGTCTACTCAAGTTGTTGCCGTCGGGCTATCCGCAGGACGCCTGCACAGCGTCCGCGCCGACGGGCGGTGCCATCGCCGAAGTGACGTGTGGCCGCAACACCGACCTCGACGGCCCGCCCGCTGCGACTTACGCACTGTTCCCCGATGCCACTGCACTGCGCCAGAGCTTCGACAACACGGTGCAGGCCACCACTGTCGTCACCTGCCCGGGCCGGATCCAGTCGCCGGGAGCGTGGCACCGCACCGCCACCCCGGACAAGACGGCCGGAACCCTGCTGTGCGGCATGCGGCAGGGGTCGCCCGTACTGGTCTGGACCAACGACGCCAACCTGGTGATCGGCTCACTGCGAACAGAACGAAACACACCCACGCTGGAGCAGTTCTACACCTGGTGGAGTTCGCACTCCTGATCGTCGATCCACAAACACGAACAAACGCAGCTGTCAAATCCGTTAGGCTTTTCGACTTGGAGTCCCTGCGTCACCTGCGAGATCCAGTCGAACCGAGGAGTCAACCCATAATGAAGTTCTTCACTACTGCCGTGGCAGCCGCGGGCGCATTGGCCGCAGCCGGAGCCGTCACCGCCGCGACCGCCAGCGCGGACGCCGGGGACGTCGCCCCCTCGACCCACCCGATCGGCACCCAGGGCACCGTAGAGAACGGCGGTGTCATCCAGGGCTGGACCGTCAGTGACCTGCGGCCCAGCTCCGACGCCATCCCCTACCAGCCGCGCGGCACCCTGTGGGAGGCCACCGCCACCGACGTGGCCATCCAGGGCAACGTCACCCCGGTGATCGCCAACCTCGGCGCGCGCTCGGCGAGCGGTCAGACCTACCCGGCGCTGTTCACGGTGGCCACCGCGCAGGGCGTGAACCCGGCCAATCTGACGCAGGGCCAGACGACCACCGGCAAGGTCTACTTCGACGTCACCGGCGATGTGCCCAACAGCGCGGTCTACCAGGGCGCCGGCCAGGACCTGCTGGTCTGGACCCCCGCCGCGCCGACCACTCCGGCCGGCGGTTCGTCGGGTCCGGCGGCCACCGGTTCGCAGCGGGCTTCCGGTCCGGCGGCCGCTGGCACCAAGCCTGCCCAGCCGGGCACCCAGGGCGCGCCGGCCGCTACCGAGACCACGCCGGCTGCCGCCGGTAGCCAGGGCACCCCGCTGCCCGCGAGCAGCCAGGGCACCCCGCTGCCGGCCGAGGCCGGCGGCACTCCGGCCGCTGCCACCGGCTCGGAGGTTCCGGCCGCCACGGGCACCTCGGGCTCGCAGACCCAGGGCAGCGCGGAAGCGTCGACTCCGGCCGGCGGCCCGGCACCGTCCTCGCAGCAGACGCCGGGTACGCCGGCCCAGTCCGAGGCGTCGGCGGCCGCCGGCAGCTCGGGTACGCCGCTCCCCGCGGAGGCGCCCGGTGCTTCGGCGACGGAGGCGACCGGCACGACCGGTACGGCGGGCTCGGCGGGCACTGGTTCGGAAGGCACCACGTCGGCTGCCGCCGGAAACCAGGGCACGCCGCTTCCGGCCGCCGCCAGCGGCGCGAGCGGCTCGACCACGTCGAACTGACCGAAGTTCATCGCCAGTCCGGCCCGGCCTCCTACCGCGAGGTCGGGCCGGTCTCGTTCCTGGGTAGCCTGGTCCCCAGCCCGTTACGATTGAAGTACTTGAGTACCAATGTCGTGGGCATGCAGCCGATTTGAGGAGACACTCCCATGAAGTCCATCTCGACCGCCTTGGCCGCGGGAGCACTGGCCGCCGCGGGCGTCCTCAGCACCGGGATCGCCGGCGCGGATCCTGACCCGGCCCCCGCCCCGGCCACCCAACCGATCGGCACCCAGGGAACCGTGCCCGAAGGCCCCGGAGTGCATGGCTGGACTATCACCGATCTGCGCCCCAGCTCGGACGCGATTCCCTATCAACCGCGTGGGACCCTGTGGGAGGCCACCGCCACCGACGAGGCGATCCAGGGCGCCGTTTTCCCGATCGTTGCCAACCTCAGTGCCCGTTCGGCCAGCGGCCAGAACTACCAGGCTTTGTTCACCGTGCCCACCGCACAGGGCATCGCTCCCGCCGCCCTGACTCAGGGCCAGAAGGCCAGCGGCAAGGTCTATTTCGACGTCACCGGCGACGCGCCGAACAGCATGGTGTACCAAACCGGCGGCAACGATCTGATTCGTTGGGTGGCCCCGGCTCCGCAGGCGCCGGCGCAGCCGCAAGCCCCCGCGGGCGGCTCGCAGCGCCCGGCGAACGGTGGCAGCAACCGGGCTCCTGCTGCACCGCCTCGTCCCCCGGCGTCGCGGCCCGCGCACCCCGCACCATCAGCTCCGCCGTCCGGAAGCTCCGGGACTCCGCTGCCCGAGGGCAGCGCCGGGACCCCGCTGCCCTGATTCAGCGGCTGCTCACAGCCCGAACTGGTCGTCGATCAGCCCGAGCCAGATCTGGGCCGCGTCAATAGCGACCTTCTCGCTGATGAAGGCGTGCTGGGTTCCGGTGTAGATGTCGCGGAAGGCTCGTTCGAGGCGGCTGCCCTCGCGGATCGCCGTGGTTCCGGCCGCCAGATGTGCCCACTCGGCGCAGCTTCTGGCGGCATCGGTGGCATAGACGGCTGCCACTCGCATGTCGGCCCGCAGTCGCGGCGTCAGGTCTTCGCCTGCCCCGACGGCGGTTTCGGCCGTGGTGAAGGCCTCGAGCACCAGCAAGCGAGCCGCCCGCCACGCGGCGACGTGGTGTGCCAGATCCTTCTGAAACGTCGGACGGCTGGCCAACGCCGCCATGTCGCTCATCCGGTATTTGGTGGCTGCCAGCTCGGTCACGTCGTCGAGCATGCTTTTGGCCACCCCGAGCGCCCAGGACGCGTGGCCCGCGGCGGTCACCGGCATCAGGCCCATCTGGGCTGCCGGCGAGGCACCTCGAAGCGGAGTACGACAGAACAGTGGAAAGGTCCGGCTCCCTGGTACGAACACGTCCTGGGCGCTGTAGTCGTAGGAGCCGGTTCCCTTGAGCCCCTGGACATGCCAGCCGTCGTTGAAGGAGATCTGCTCACGCGGGAGCACCGCGACCTGCATGTCGGGTATTCCGTCGCTGACCCAGCGCATCTCGCCGTCGTCCATCGGGAAGAAACCGGCGGCCACATACTGGGAATGGCCGATACCCGAGCCGAAGCTCCACGATCCGCTGAGCCGGTAGCCGCCGTCGACGGCGACGCCCTGGCCGTTGGGGAAGTATTGGCCGCCCAGCGTGACGTGATTGTCGTGGGAGGTGAACACCTCATCGAACCCATCGTCGGATAGGTACGTGGCGGCCGCGAAGGACGACGGCATGTTGGCGATACCAACCCAGCCGAATGAGCCGTCCTGCCATGCCATTTCGATCCAGGTCTCGATCATCTCGGCGAACGACGGCTCGGCGCCACCGGCAGCGGCGGGATTGAATGCCGACATCAAGCCGGTGCGCCACATCTCGTCGACGATGGGATCGGTCAGGGTGCGGCGCTGTTCGGACGCGGCGGCCTCTCCCGCCACCAGCTCGCGCATGCCGCGCGCCAGCGCGGCAAGCCCGCCGGCCTCGCTCACCTGCGGAATCGCCCGGCGAATCCGCGCAGCGGCAGGTCGGCGCTGGTCAGCAGGCCCGGCGGCGCTGCCACCACCGACTTGATCGCGTTGAGGGCGGGCAATCCGGTCACGGTCATGCCGATCGAGGCGAAGTTGTCCGGGTTGGACAGGTCGATTCCGGGCTTGGGAAAGATCATATGTTTGTTGTAGACGCACGGATCACCGGTGACCCGAGTGATGTAGCAGCCCTTGATATTCCAGTTCGGCTCGGTGAACGGCGTCATCTGCCACTCCAGGTGCGTCTCGACGCGCGGCACACCGTCGACCATGCCCTGATACTTGATGTAGTTGCCGCCCAGGGAGCCTTTGGGCAGGGTGTACCAGCCCAGGTCGACGTCTCTGGTGCACACTCCCAGTTCGTAGTCGAACGTCACCTCATCGAGGGTCAGATCGAAGCAGTCGGCCATCATCAGCACGCTGTCGGCGAAGACCCGGGTGAACTTCTCCAGCTTGGCGGGGATTTCTGGATCATCGGCCGGCTGGCCGTAACCCACCTCGATCCAGGTGTCCTTGGAGTGGTGGCACGACACGTCCACCGACTCGATGGTGGTGATGTTCTCAATCTCGGCGACATCGGCCGAACACACCACGCCCAGAATCTGATTGAGGCCCGGGTTCATGCCGGTGCCGTAGAAACTCGCGCCGCCCTTCGCACAGGCCTCGGCCAGCAGCTGCGTCACCGGTTTGCCCGACGGGTGCGGATGGTTGCGGTCACGGTGCCAGCCGGTGATCCAGTCCGCGGTGGTCACGATGTTGATGCCCGCTTCCAGGATCTGGACGTAGAGGTCCTCGTCGGGAAACACCCCGTGAAACGTCAGCACGTCGGGCTTTGCGGCGATGATCTCCTCGACACTGCCGGTCGCGATGACGCCGTTGGGCTCGATCCCGGCCAGCTCGCCGGCGTCTTTGCCGATCTTGTCCGGCGAATAGCAGTGCACGCCAACCAGTTCGAGATCATCGCGGGCGGCGAACCGCCGGATCATCTCGGTCCCGACGTTGCCGGTGGCGACCTGGAAGACGCGGATGGGTGCGGCAGCTGCGTTCATGCGGTGAAACCTTTCTGCGCTCTGAGTTCAGCGACCTCGGCAGCGCTGCCGCCGATGCCGTCGGGATAGAACTGCTTGGCCCACTGGCGGATTGCGGTGAACCCCTCGTATTCGGCGGTTGCCAGAGCCGGCGGATCCGAATAGCGCTGATGCGACCAGATATGGATGTCCTGCTCGAATTGGCGGATGACTTCGCGCCCGAAATCGGCCGCCCGCGCCTCGGCACGCGCAGCGTCGCCGGGCTTATGCGGCGACCGGCCGATATAGACCGTGAAGCGAACGTCGGAGGTGGAGTCGTCGACGGGCGTGATCGCGGAGATGGTTCGGTTGTCGATCATCCCCCAGCTCTTGGTCACCGCAATTCCCAAGCCGCCGTTGATGGCTTCCACACCGCTGTTGACGTCCTCGATCTTCTGACCATCGTCGCCCTCGAAGGTGATGGTGAAGTCGACGTAGGACACCGGTTCGGTGAAGTCGTGGCGGGTGAAGACCGGCACGATCGGGGTCCGGTGCACGTACTTGAAGTGGGCGAAGTCCACACCGTTCTCCAGCACGTACTGCGGGTGCAGCTCCAGGCCCGTGCGAAACAGCCGCTGTTGCGGGTAGTAATCGTCGGCGCTGCGGTCGTCGAAGCTGGCGAACACATCCGGCGCGTCGAAGAACGGTGCCCGTCCCTGCGCGTCATTCCAGATGTAGACCGCTTCGTTGCGTTCGGTGACCGGATAGGTGGTGATGCGCCGGCCGCGGTTGGGCTTGTCCTGGTACGGGATGCAAACGTTGCGGCCCTGGGAGTTCCACTGCCAACCGTGGAACGGACATTGCAGCACCTCGCCACAGACGGTGCCGCCGAAACCCAAATGCGCGCCGAGGTGTTCGCAGTAGGCGTTCATCACGGTGAGCTGGCCCGACTCGGCCCGCCAGGCCACCATCTCCCGGCCGAAGTACTTCATGGCGTGAACATCGCCGACGCCGATCTCGTCGGACCAGGCGACTTGAAACCAGCCTGTCGGGTTCATCGACAGCGGCGGCTTGGCCATGTCAACGTGTCCTCTCTGCGGTCTCCGAGCGGGCCGACTGTCGCAGCATAGTGCGCATCGCAACGGAATCATAGAGGGCGCTATGTAAATGTTGTTAGGATTCGGCAGATGGCTCAATCAGAGGCGCGGCGCAGCAATAGGCGGGGGCTGGCGACCCGCGAGGCGATGCTGGACGCCGCGGTCCGCTCCCTGGCCACCGGGGACCCCGGCGCGGTGTCGGCCAGCCGGATCGCCAAGGAGAGCGGCGCCACCTGGGGCGCGGTGCAGTATCAGTTCGGCGACGTCGACGGATTCTGGGCGGCGGTGTTGCACCGCACCGCCGAACGCCGCGACGCCGCGATCTCGGCGTTCGGCAGCGTGAAATCGGAAGCGCCGCTGCGGGAACGGGTCGCGGCCATCATCGACACGCTCTATGACGGGCTGGCGTCGCCGGATTCACGCGCGATCGAGAACCTGCGGGCCGCACTCCCCCGCGACCACCGCGAGTTGGAAAGGCTGTATCCGCGCACCGCGGCCGAATTGTTCTCCTGGGGCAAGAGCTGGCTGATGACGTGCCATGCGGCCTTCGCCGACCTCGGAGTCGACCCCCAGCGGGTGCGGGAGGTGGCCGCCCTCATCCCCGGTGCGATGCGCGGGCTGGTCTCCGAACGCCAGCTGGGCTCCTACGCCGACCTGGACGAAGCGCGCCGCGGCCTGACCAATGCACTGGCGGCATACCTCGAGCAGTCCCGGCCCGGCTGAAATCGGGGGCTGCGCAAACCGGAGAGTGCACGCAAGGATGTGATGGTGTTTGGCCTCGTCGTTGTTGTCACCCTCGTCGCCACCGTGGTCGGCGGCACGATTCTGGGCAAGCGCTATCGCGTCGGCCCACCGGTGTTGCTCATCCTGCTCGGCGGCGCGCTGGGTCTGATCCCCAGCTTCGGCGAAACCCAGCTCGACGGGGAGATCGTCTTGCTGCTGTTCCTGCCGGCGATCCTCTACTGGGAGAGCATGAACACCAGCTTCCGGGAGATCCGGGCGAACCTGCGCGTGATCGTGCTCGTCAGCGTCGGCCTGGTGATTGCGACCGCGGTGGCAGTGTCCTGGACGGCGCGATCGCTGGGCATGGAGCCGCACGCGGCGTCGGTTCTTGGCGCTGTCCTGTCGCCCACCGATGCGGCCGCGGTGGCCGGCCTGGCGAAGAAGTTGCCGCGCCGGCCGCTGACCGTGCTGCGCGCCGAAAGCATCATCAACGACGGCACCGCGCTGGTGCTGTTCGCGGTGACGGTCGCGGTAGCCACGGGCAGCCCCGCGATCGGACCCATCGACCTGGTGGGCCGTTTCGTCGGTTCGTACCTGGGCGGTATCGCGGCCGGACTGCTGGTGGGCGCCGCGGTCACGCTGCTGCGCCGCCGCATTGACTCGCCGCTGGAGGAAGGCGCCCTGAGCGTGTTGACGCCGTTCGCGGCGTTTCTGCTCGCCCAGACTTTTCACTGCAGCGGCGTCGTCGCGGTGCTGGTGTCGGCGCTGGTGTTGTCCTACGTCGGCCCGCGGGTGATCGGGGCCCGCTCGCGGTTGCAGGCATTCGCGTTCTGGGACATGGCAACGTTTTTGATCAATGGCTCATTGTGGGTGTTCGTCGGCGTACAGATTCCCGGCGCGGTGCACGGGATCGTCAATGTCGGCGACGGCCTTCGCCATGCCACGACGCTGGCCCTCGCTGTCACCGGTGTGGTCATCGTGACCCGGATCGCGTGGACAGAGATCACCACCGTGCTGCTGCGCACCCTGGACCGACGCGCCGTGCAGCGGACCCGTCGGGTGGGCTGGCGCCAGCGCGCGGTCTCGAGTTGGGCGGGCTTCCGCGGCGCGGTCTCCCTGGCCGCGGCACTGGCCGTCCCGTTGACCACACATGCGGGCACGCCCTTTCCGGATCGCAACCTGATCATCTACGTGGTCACCTTTGTGATCCTGGTGACGGTGCTGGTCCAAGGCAGCACCCTGCCCGCGGTCGTGCGGTGGGCACGGATGCCCGAAGACGCAGCGCACGCCGAAGAGTTGCAGCTGGCACGAACCCGGGCCGCCGAAGCCGCCCTGGAAGCGCTACCGCGGGTGGCCGACGAACTTGACGTCAGCCCGGAGCTGGTGGGTCGGCTGCTCAAGGAGTACCAGGATCAGGCCGAGCTGGTGGCGGTGTCCGGTCAGCCCAACGCCGCCGCCGAGCGTGACGCCATGGTACGCCGGGTGCACCTGGGCGTCCTCGAGCACAAGCGCAGTGCCGTCACCGAGCTGCGCGACCGAAATCACATCGACGACATTGTGTTACGTGAGGTGCAGGCCGAAATGGACCTGGAGGAAGTGCGGCTGCTGGGGCCGGCCGATTCCGACTAGTGGACCGGGTCGCGGCTGGAGGCGACAGGGCGGTCGCATACCACTACTATCCACTTCGTGAGCGATTCCTCGGCCCGCCGATTCAGACTCACAAGGCGTGGCACTGTACTGGCGGCAGTTTTGCTGACCGCCCCCGTCGTGATTCCGACCGGCACGCCCGGTGCTGTGGCGCCGGCCAGCGCGGCCTGCCCCGACGTCGAAGTGGTGTTCGCCCGTGGGCGTCTGGAATCGCCCGGGGCCGGCGCGATCGGCAACGCGTTCGTCAGCGCGCTGCGCTCCAGGACCTCCAAGTACGTCAGTCTGTATGCGGTGAACTACCCCGCTGACAATGAGATCGACAAGGGCGCCAACGACATGAGCGCTCACATCCAGAACACCATCAACGGCTGCCCGAACACTCGGATAGTTCCGGGGGGTTACTCGCTGGGTGCCGCGGTCACCGACGTGGTGCTGGCGGTCCCCTTCTCGGCGTTGGGCTTCACCAATCCCCTGCCACCGGGCGCCGACGAACACATCGCCGCGGTGGCGCTGTTCGGCAACGGCAGTCAATGGGTCGGCCCCATCACGAACTTCAACCCGATCTACAACGACCGGACCATCGAGCAGTGCCATGGCGCCGACCCGATCTGCAACCCCGCCGACCCGAACACCTGGGAAGCCAACTGGCCGCAACACCTGGCCAGCGCCTACATCTCCGCGGGCATGGTCAACGAGGCAGCGGACTTCGTCGCCGGAAAGCTGTAGCCGGCCCTGAACTGACGCCATCAGCCCTTCGACAGTTCGGGGGCGGCGCGGCCCAGTCCCCGGAACCCCTCGCAGGGCTGCTTGGCTCCGACTACGAACGGCAGCGCCTTCCACCGAAATCGCATTCTGCCGCGAAATCCCATGGCGTCTGCCGGCGGCTCGACCGCCGACTTTGCGAGATCCAAGTAGTAGGTCGACGTTTGGCCCAGTCCCTCGAAGTCGTGCAGTAGCGGCGTGCACACGGCGCGAACCGGCTCGTCCAGCCGCTGCGCGATGGCATCGGTCATCAACACGTATTCGGGAACCGGCACCAGGTTCTTGAGCATCCGATGCACCAGGATCACGTCGACGCCGGCAAGTTCGGTGTGGCGCTTAACCTTCTGCTCAGCCACCTCGCCCTCATGCGCGACAAATTTCAACGAGAGGTTCATCAGCTGCTCGCAGCTTTCGCAGTGGCAGTTGCGGCCGTTCTCGATACGGGCCCGACGATTCAGGAAGGCCTGATGCATCCGCGACAGCCGCTCGCTGACCAACACCTGGGCGTCACCGTCGGGCGCCCAGAAGAAGGCGGCGTCGCCCTCCAGCTTCGCAAGCTTCATGCCCTTGGCGGCATCGATGACCGATTCCAGCAGAGCGGCCACTGCCATCTGGGCGTGCACCAGATGGGTCCGGTTCCAGTTCATGTAGGCGGTGTATCCGCCGATGTCGGCAATGACGAGCACCGCGCGCCGGATGGCCATGAACACAACAGTCTAGTCCCGGCAGCTAGCCGTAACCACGTTTCACCAGATGCCGTGCACCGGCCTCCATGGCCGCTGGGCCGGCCACCTCGAAATCGAAGGCGTTGGCCAACCGATCGGTGATGTTGAAGACCAGACCGACCGCCAGTGCGTCCTTGACCTGCGCGGCAGTGACACCGCTCGCCAGCACGGCGTGTACATCGTCGGCGTCGACGCGGTGCTGGCGCGTCAGCTTTCCGAGCAGGCGAAGGGTGGCCCGCAGCTCTTCGCTGATCGGGGCGGTGTCCAGGTCGGCAAGGGTGGCGGCTGCGGTCGCATCGTCGTAGCAGATGTTGGAGGTGGCCGTGTGCGCGGCGACGCAGAACGGGCAGTCGTTGACCTTCGAGACGTAGGCGGCCATGAGTTCGCGCTCCCCGATGGTCCACGCCGACGGCCCGCGCATCGCCTCGTTGGTCAGCGGACCACCGCCGTAGAACTCCGGGCGATAGAACGCGAGTTTGACCGCGTCGACCACCGGCTGGCGTGACACCAGCCGAATCATGCCCAGCAGGGCCTTGGTGCGTAGCCGGTGGCCGCGATCGAGGACGGTCAGTCTCATCGCGTCCCCCGGTCGTCGGTGGCGGCGGCCAGCGCCTCCAGTGCGCTGGTGTACTGCCGGGTCGCCTGGCCGACCGCGGCGCACACCACGATCTCGAAAATCTGGTCTTCGCTCAGGCCTGCGGCTCCGACGGCGGCAACGTCCTCGTCGGCGACGCTGTAGGAGCGCAGGGCCACCTTGTCGATCAGGCTGCTGATCGGTTCCTCGAGACCGGCGTTGTCATAAGCCGCCCGGCGCAATTCGAGCGGCGCTGTTCCGCCCTGACCGAGCACGCGGGCCAGCAGCGCTTGGTGTAGTTCAGTGATGTCGGACATGGGTTTTCGTGGACCTCCTCGTCCCGCGCGGGGTCACGTCGACTGGTCACTACCCGTCCATTGTGCGACCGCACGGCGCGTGCGGTCCAGAGCTGGGCGGTTCAGCGCGACAGATCCGCCGGCGGGGTGTGGACGAGGCTGGGATCGGGTGCCCCCGACATGCGCAGCAGGCCCCGCACGACGCGGACGACCAGCGGCCAGGAGCGCGGATCGCGCAGGTTGATGCCGCCGAGCAGTTGTTTGACCATGGACAGGGTGTCGAAGTAGATGCGCTCGATCGCCAGGTTCTCGTGCTCATCGAAGACGAAGTAGGCGGTCATGCGGGTGCGGTGCCGTGATCCGGTGGCCGGAACACCGCCAAGCGGTCCCAGATGTGTTCCAGTCAACCAGAATTCGACGATCACCGCGTCGGCGCTGTGGCGCAGCGCGATGATCTCGTGATTCTGGTCCGGGAAGGCCACCCGGGTGTCGTGGTAGTACCCGCGCACTTCCGCGTCGCCGTCGTGCACGGTGAGCGTCGGGATGATCTCGTAGTGGGGGTGGGGAAACGTGGCCAGCACGTCGTCCCAGTCCTGACGCACTTCGTCCCGGAAATGATCCAGGACCAGCTTCTCGCGGGCCTGCAGGATCTCAACGGACGGGATGGCGTAGCGGTCGGTCACGGTGTCCCCCTTACGGAGTCAGGCGTTGTCCTGCAAGCGCCCCTCTTGCTCATGGCTCGCCTTCCGATACTGCCGCAGCTCGGCACGCACCGCCGCATCCAACGCCCGGTCCAGACTGGCGTGCGCCGTCCTTCGTGCCACCCTGCGCATGGCGTCGACCAGATCCGCAGCCCAGGCGAGTTCCTCGTCATTGGTCGGCAACCACCCGGGCCCGCGCTGGCGGACCACCTCGGCATGTCCGCTGCGGGTCAGAAGTTCGGCCGCGTCGTCCAACTTCTGGTCGACGGCGGTCACGGTCTCCAGCATCGCCGCCAGGGGCATCCCCCGCGACATCAGCGTGGCCAGATCGTCGATCTGGTCGGTGTCGGTCACCCGGTAGACGTCGTCGGCCTCGGTCGGCTCGATGACTCCACTGGTGGTCAGGCGCCGCAGCAGGGAGTCGTCTAACCGGCCCAGCCGCGCCTCCAACTGTTCGCGCGTCATGGTCTGCGACACCGGGCGTGACCATGGCGCGGTCACCAACTCTCCCAGATCAGCCAGATCCAGGACCTCGACCAAGGCTTCGCCGCGCTGCAGCCCGGTCAGGAACTTCAGGATGTGTTTGACGGTGAATCCCTCGCCGAGCAAACGGATGATCGCCTGCAACTGCTTCAAGTGCCGGTCGGTGTAGATCGCGACCCGGCCCCGGCGCTGGGGCCGGGGCAACAGACCGCTCTCCTGGTACACCCGGACGTTGCGAGTGGTGGTCCCAGCCTGTCTCGCAAGATCGTCGATCCGGTACTCGGTCACTATGACATCCTAGGCAGTCAGGACCGGGTCACTGCTTGTCGTCGCGGCGGTGATCTTGAAGTCTTCCAGGTCCAACGTCTTGAGTTGGTTGACGAATTGTGTGGCGAAACCCGGGAACATCGTGGCGTTGAAGCCGTCCTCGGTCAGATACCAGCTCTGGCATCCGGAGTTCCACGTGGTGGTCTTCAGGCGCCGCTGGATGTCCTGGTTGTAGCGGTCCTGCACCTCGGGCCGTACATCGAGCGATTTCCATTCGTACTGCAGCAGTTTCGAGATTGCGCCGACGATGTAGTCGATCTGCGCCTCCATGTAGACCAGGGCGGAGCTGTGGCCGGGGCCGGAGTTCGGCCCGAAGGTGAAGAACAGATTCGGATAGCCCGATACCGCGACACTGCGGTAGGCGTAGGCACCCCTGCTCCACTCCGACGCCAGGTCGCGGCCATCGATTCCGGTGATCGGGATCGGGGTGCCGGCTTTGGACACCTCGAAGCCGGTGGCGAAAACGATGGCGTCGAACTGGTGCTCGATGCCTTCGACGGTGCGAATTCCCTTGGGTGACAACCGGGCGATGGGCCAGGTGACCAGCTTGCAGTTGTCCTTCTGCAGCGCCGGGTAGTAATCACTGGTCATCAGCAGGCGCTTGCAGCCCGCGGAGAAGTCCGGTGTGAGCTGTCGGCGCAACCA
This sequence comes from Mycolicibacter heraklionensis, assembly GCA_001673575.1. Taxonomy (GTDB): domain Bacteria; phylum Actinomycetota; class Actinomycetes; order Mycobacteriales; family Mycobacteriaceae; genus Mycobacterium; species Mycobacterium heraklionense_A. The sequence continues at coordinate 48,316 of LZME01000079.1, forward strand.
CGGATCCTTGACCTGCGCGCGCAGGTTCGCCAGACTCAGGGCTTCCACCAGCCGGGTGAAGGGGCTGTCCCACACCACGCCGACCGCGACGGACTCGTGGCCCCAGAACCAGGCGGACCGCATCAGCTTCTCGGCCAGCGGCACATCCTTGTAGATCTTCTTCAGCCAGCCACTGGTGGCCGTGTTGAGCCGCGGCAGCACCCATCCCGGGGTGCGCTGGAACACCTTGACCGACTCAGCCACCTTGACCAGTTCGGGGATGATCTGCACGCCGCTGGCACCGGTGCCGACCACGGCCACCTTCTTGCCGGTGAAGTCGTAGTCGTGGTCCCAGCGGGCGCTGTGGATCTTGTGCCCCTCGTAGTCCTCGATGCCGGGGATGTTCGGGAAGCTGGCATTAGCCAGCGGCCCGGAGGCGACGATGACAGACTTGGCGCGCACGGCTTCCCGGCCATCCAGGTCGATGGTCCACTCGCCGGCTTCCGCGTCGTAGCTGATCCCGGAGACGTTGTGCTCGAACCGGATATACGGTGCGATTCCGAAGGATTCGACCATGGTGTCGATGTAGTCGAGGATCTCGGCGCTGCCTGAGTAGGTGTGCGACCAGTCGGGGTTGGGGGCGAAGCTGTAGGAGTACAGCCGCGACGGGATGTCGCAGGCCGCGCCGGGGTAAGTGTTGTCGCGCCAGGTTCCGCCGACCCGCGAGCCCCGTTCGAAGAGGACGAAGTCGGTGATTCCCTGGTCTTTGAGGCGGATGGCGGCACCGATGCCGGCGAAGCCGGCGCCGATGATGGCTGTTGAGATAGTCACAGTGATCGTTCCTCTTACTTACGCGACCGGCTCGTAGGTCAGTTCCTGCGACCAGGTTGGGGTGTTGTGCACCAGCCCGGGCGGGATGACGCCGGTGATCTTGACCAGGGAGTCGGCCAGCCAGTGGTACTTCGAGCTGCGGTCGATCACCTTCTTGCCGTGCCAGGAGATGAACTGGTACATCGGCACCCGGCGAGCGAAGGCGCTTCGTTCGCCGACGCTTTGAAAGCGGCGCATCGCTTGGTAGAGGCGTTCTTCGTTGACCCCCATCGCCACGATGTTGTCGCGCATCTTGTTCAGCAGCGGGAAATAGCTCAACGTGCCGATCAGCAGCGCCGGGTTCATCCAGCTGCCCACCAACTCGACGGCCAGCTTCCGCATGCTGGCGTGGCCCAGAATGTCCATCACCTCGAAGTCGACCGCCAGGTGACGCGATTCGTCGGAGTTGATTCGCTTGAAGACCTCTTGGGCCACCGGGTCTTTGACCTCGTCGGTGATGAACTTGATCAGCGCGCCGTCCAGGGCAACCTCCAGCATGGGGATGACGGTGCCCAGGATCGACAGCGACATGCCGTCGGAGAACTTGTCCAGCCAGGTGATAACCAGCTGGACGTTGACGCTCGGAGCCGGAATCTCGTCGTCTTCGAGCATCCCCCAGCGCCGCATCAATGCGAGCTCGGCGTTCGCGTGCTTCTGCTCCTCGGCGTGGAAGTGCTCGTAGATGCTCTTCAGCGTTGGCGTCGGCGCCTTCTTGGCGAGCGCCGCGAAACCGCGTGCACCGACGTTCTCGATCCACATCAGGTCGGTCATGAACGGCTTGAGCTTGGCCCACAGCTCTGGCTCGATCAGCTCGGCTCCGGGGGCGTCCCAGTCGATGTCGACCAACGCCCACTGCTTGTCCTTGATCTTCTGCAGCATGTCATCGAGGTTCATCGCCATGACCGGCTGTATTCCTTTCGCGAGACGGGTCAGTTCTTGGGCAGGACGCGGCCGAGCAGGCCGGCGCCACGGGCGTACAGCGCGGGGAAATGTCGCTTCAGGTGCCAGATGACGGTGGCGTCGATCTGCGGCACCACATACAGCCGGCCGCTGTCGTGCGCGTCGAGCGTGCGCGCCGCGACACTGTCGGCGGACAATCCGGTCCAGCGGGCCAGTTGCTGGCTCAGGCTCATCGAGCCCGGGGTGATCCGGCCGTCGGTGAAGACGTTGGTCTTGACGAACGTCGGGCAGAGCACGGTGACGGCGATGTCCGTGCCGTCGAGCTCAGCGGCCAGGGTCTCGGACAGCGACATCACCCCGGCTTTCGACACGTTGTATGCCGCCATCGAAGGGGCGGCAGCGAATCCGGCCGCTGACGCCACGTTGATGATTCCGCCGCGACCGGCCTCGCGCAGCAGCGGGGTGAACACCTCGCAGCCGTAGACCACGCCCCACAGGTTGATGCCAAGGGCCCAGCCCCAGTCCTCGAATCCGATGTCGCCCACGGGCTTTCCCCCGATGCCGACGCCGGCATTGTTGATGACCAGGGTCGGCGCACCGCCGAATATCCCCCGCGCCTGCTCAGCCAGCCGCTCGACGGCGGCGCGGTCGGAGACGTCGCACTGCACCGCGTGTCCGGTACCGGTGGGCAGCTGCTCGATCAGCGCCACCGTTTCGGCCGCGCGTGCTTCGTCGATGTCCGCGCAGATGACCTCGCCGCCGCGGCGAGCCAGCTCCAGGGCGAACGACCGCCCGATGCCACTGCCGGCGCCGGTGACCACGGCCTTGGCATTGGCGGTCCGTCGATCATTGCGGAACAGGGAAAGCACCGTGTCGAGTCCGAACATCAGCGTGCCGCCCCGAGCTCGTCGGATCGCTGGTCGGCGTAGACGCCGGCGACGAAGGCCGCCACGCGGCGCAACGCGGGCTTGGCCTCCGGGGCCAGCCGCGGCAGGGCCTGGAAGACATGCACCATTCCCGGCCACACCTCCAAGGTGCTGACTCCGCCGTTCCGGCGGATCTCGGCGTCCAGGTAGCGCGAGTCGGCGCTGAGGATCTCGAAGCCACCCACCTGTGTGAACACCGGCGGCAGCCGATCCGCCCGGCCGAAATCGAGCCGAAGACGGACATTGTCGGGGTCTTGGCCCCGCACGTAGAGCTCCACCAGCCGGCGCGCCGAGGCCGCCGACACCGCGGGGTCACGCCGCACCTTCTCCTGCTGCTCGGCCAGGTTCAGCGTGAGGTCGATCAACGGCGAGAACAGCACCACCCCGGCCGGCCGAAACGCCGGCTCGTCGGCATGAGCGAGCAACATGTCGCAGGTCAGGTGACCGCCGGCGGAGTCCGCACCGATCACGACCTCGGCGGCGGCGTACCCCTGGGCCAGCAACCACCGGTAGCCGGCTTCCACATCATCGGCGGCCGACGGGAACGGGTGCTCGGGGGCCAGGCGGTAGTCCACCGAGAACATCGGCAGGCCGGTTGCCTCCGAGAGCCTGGCGACCAGCTTGCGGTGGGTCCGCGTCGAGCACAACACGTATCCGCTGCCGTGCACGTAGTAGCCCGCCCGCCGGCCGAACTCAACTCCGGGCCCGAGCACCCATTCGCCGCGCACCCCTGCCTCGCGCACCGGAATGACCCTGGTTCCGGCCGGCGTCGAGCCGAGCGTTCCCATGATGGTGGCGATCAGACCGCGCGCGAACGCGATACCCGGTCGATTCATCGGAATCATGTTGTTGAGAACGTGCAACGTCCAGCGCGTGGACGCGCCGGTCACCACGGCACGCAGCGATGCGCGCGTGGGAACTGGCGGCAGGGGCAAGCCATCGGGTTCCGTCACGGCACACACAACACCAGCGATCGTGCCATTTGTCAATGGCACGATTTGCGGTGTATAGGTGCCGGGCAGCCTTAGGACACCGTGACCGGGCCCAGCAGCTCGGGCACCTCCGTTTGATAGGGCGGCAGACTCGGGGTAGCCGGCCGCAGTTGGGTCGACGGGGCCGGCGGTGGCGTTGATCCCATGCTCCAGTTGCCGTCGTTGCCGGCGGTGTAGGCCAGCCAGACCCGGTCGACGCCGGCCTGGGCCTTGGCTGCCTTGAGCAGTTCGTTCTGATACCCGGTCCGAGGTACGGCGAAGGCGCCCTGCCCGACGCACGCCAGGGCTCCACCGGCGAACTGGCCGGCGCCGGAGCTGATATGCCAGCCGTCGGGCGCCTGGCAGGCGTAGCGCAGGAACTGGCCGCAAGCCTCGGCCTGGAAGCGACCGTCGCCGTTATGCACGGCGCACTGTTGGGTGGGGCTGGACAGCGGTTGACCGTAGGACCAGCTCCAGGCGAAGCCCGCCAGCTGGTCGGCGTGTGGGTCCACGAAGTTCGGGCCGGGCGCGTTGGCACCGCATTTCATCATCTCGTGGATATCGGCCGACGTCATCGGCTGGGCATTGCCGCCACCGGCGAGCACGTCGACCAGGGTGCTGGAGTCGAAGAACCGCGTGTACGAGCTCTCGTACTGCGCTCTGCTGAAGTGACAGTCGGGGTACTGGACGGTGACCGGCCTCCCCTTCTCCTCGACGTTGCTGTCGTTGAAGCCCAGCGCGTCCCACGCCGCATTGTGGCCACAACCGCTGTTGGTATAGAGCAGCACCTGTTTGCCGCTCGCGAGGATCTGGGCCATGCTCACGTCCCGCGGAATCGGCTGGGTCTCGCACGAGGAGCCGGGCTGCACCTGCGAGGGGCGGAACAACAGGTCACGCGCCGAGGTACTGCCCAGCGTGCTCTCGATAACCGCGGCCCCGGCCGGCAACGACTTGGTGATGTCGTCGACCGGGTCATCGAGCCGATTCTCGATGTAGAGAACGATCACCTGATCAGGGTGGGCGTCCAACCAGCGCCGTATCTCCTGCAAGCCCGACGCCGCGGTCCGTTCAAAGGTGCAGCCCAGGTGGTTGTCGAAGCCGTGACACAGGATTGGGGCGTAGCCGCCGGGAGCACCCAGGCTGGGGTACCAGTGCAGATCGAGCTCGATGAACCGCATGTCCAAGTCGAGTTGGTCGACCAACGAGTACAGCTGGTCGGGATCCATGCCCGACAACGTCGGCGGGACATTGGCATTCGTGTAGTTGAACGAGTTGTGGGTGGCAGGTATCTGGGCCTCCCCCAGCGGCAGCGTCAGGTTCAGCCGGTACTGCTGCGCCAGCGCCTTGTGCACCGGCCCGGCCAAGTACGCCTGTACCGAGCGATTGCCGATGGGGCTGCCGTTGCGCAAGGCGCAATAGTCGATCGGGCCGTTGATCACCCGGCACTGGCTGGCTACCAGCTGCGCCGCCGCATCAAGCGTCTTACAGGTCGCCGCCAGCTGACCGGTGGCGACATCGAAGCAGGCGCTGATCAGTCCGTGCTTGTTGCCGCCGAACCAACTGCACGCCTCGACGGAACCGACTGTGCTGCAGGCGTTCACCAGCGGGTCGGTGACGCTGCCGATCGCCGTACACACCGGGGTGAACGCCGGGCCTAGGTCGGTACAGGCGGTGGCCAGCGATGGCGGCGCGGAAGACGGCGACATCACCGTGATACCGACGGTCGCCGGCGTCGAGACCCCCGAGCCGTCGGTGGTGGCGTAGCTGAAGGCATCGGTACCGACGAAACCGTTGGCCGGGGTGTAGGTAAACGTGGCGCCGGTGACCGTCACCGTGCCGTGCGCGGGTGGGGTGACGATGGCGAACTGCGTGGCCGGATTCGCCGGAACGGCAACCAGTCCCGCGCTGACCGGGGTGGCGGTGGTCGTCACGGCCACCACGTTCTGCGGCTGAGCGCCCGCTGCCGACGCCACCCCGGGAAACCCCATCGCGGCCCCGGCGCCTCCGGAAAGTACCGACAGCACCGCGATTATCGCGGTCCAGCGCAGCCGGCGGGTGGCGAGCCTGGTCGTGGCAGGCCACCCGAAGTGGCGCCGAAAACGCTGAACTGTCGCCCCATCGACCACAGGCCAAACTCCTCACGGTTACGACCCCCGGACCCCTCAGGCAACTTCCGTAACAATGGGCAACAAAAATCACAGTGGTAACACGACACGATCACAGATCGAACTCAATGAATTCTTCGGATTAACTTGGCTTGCACTCACGTCAGCTCCGCACCGTTCGATGCCGGGCGCCTGCCGCCGGCTCAGAAGTCAGCCAGTAGAGCGCTCGGCTCTCCCGAGTCCCCCAAGTGGAAGTCGCCGAGGTCCGACGGCAGCGAAGCATCGATCGGCGAGTACGAAGCACCGATCGACTCGGCGACAGCGCGCGGCAGATAGTTCACCACGGCATCGACGAAACCCGTTTGGTTCACATCCTCGAAGGGCGCCAGCAGGCCGGCCAGGCCCGGGGCTTCGCTGTTGAGATAGGCGTTGAGGAGGTCGGCCGGCGCGCCGATCAGCCCGAACAGCGCACCGGTGATGTCGCCGGCCGACAGGTCGTCCACGAAATTGCGGGCGAGCGTCTCGAATTCGGCGATGACGGCCTGCAGGGAGCTGAGCGCTGCAAGTCCGACCGGCACCTGCACTGCGTGCAGTGTGGCCATGGCCGCGTTCACGATGTTGCCGACGATGTCGATGGGAATCGCCACTAGGCGGTCCACCAGCCCCAGGACCGGAAAGGCGCTAACCACGATGCTGATCGCCTGCCCCACCGCCGCGGTGATCTCGCTCGACGAGATGGCGCTGAACAGGGTGTCGAGTTGGTCGGGCAGATTGATCAGCCCGTCGACGAATGACTGGGCGGTGGCCCCGAATGCCTCGAAAGTCCGCTGCGCGTAGTCAAACCCGTTGGTGGCCAGTTGGACCATGATGGGCAGCGGGTCTTCCAGCCAGTGCGCGCCGATGGTGCCCAGATTGCTGAAGGTATTGGTGATCAGGTCCACATACGGGTCGAACGGACTGGCCGTCAGCTCGACTGCGCGGGCGACGACGGCAGGGGGCGGCGCCACCGACGGCGTCGCGATCAGGGCACCCGCGGCCAGTGCTGCGATGCCGAAGGCGGCCCGGGAGTGACTGACTGATCCCACAACACTCATTTCATGACAGGAGCCACTACGGTAACTCTGGGCACGCTGGTCAACCCTGGAATTGGCGATTTTTAAGCAGGCCGCCTGCAGGGCAAACAGCGATCCGTAGGCCGGCCATCGCTTCGCTAAGTCGCCAAGGACGGACCTAAGTCTTCTTATGCCAGCCCGCAGCCTCCTTTAGCACATCAGCAGGCCGGACGTTAAGGATTTGATTCAGCGGATCTGTCAAATTCCAAGACGAAAATTGACGCCAGTTGCAACAATCCTGTCAGTTGCCAACTGGCGGCACAGCGTACGGTCCGACATCTGCTGGGGATATGTCGGGCAACGTAATCGCTTGCCGTGCAACCAACTTGGCGACACCACCAGTTATCGCTCCGAACAAGGGGGTTCGATGAAGAAAATCATCTTCGGCGTCGCACTGTGTGGCGCCGCGTTGGCGTTCGCCGGTGCAGCCAACGCCGCCAACGACAACCAGTACGACTTCCTCTATGGCTCAACCGACGCGTTGGTCTTGGGCCCGACGGGCATCGCGACACCAACCGCCAACTACATCAGCAACGGGATCGACCTGTACCTCGATCCGCTGGGTTACGGCGGCACCGTCGCGTCTTCCGAGGCGCTGAGCATGCCCAACAGCTGGGACTTCTTGAGCAGCGTTCCGGAGGGGCAAGCCATCCTCGTCGACGCGATCCTCGCCGACTACAACGCCGGCGAGATGGGCTGCGACGCCTCGGGCGTGTGCAGCGACCCGCTGACCATTTTCACCTACTCCCAGAGCAGCCTCATCGCCTCCTACGCCCAGGAGCAACTCGCTGATGCCGGCGTCCCCACCGACGCCTTGCGTTTCGTGATGCTCGGCGCCAACCCCGCCGCGGTCCCCACCGACCTGTACCCCACCGAAGTGTTCAACATCCAAGGTGACGTCTTCGCGGACAACTTGGGCAAGAGCTGGTGGGACCTGCTGTTCGGGAACACAAGTTGGCAGGACCTGCTCTACGGCCTGGCACTGCATCAGGTCTATCTGGGTTTGACGCCAGAACAAATCGATTCAGCCACATCGACTGTCGACGGGTTGACCACGTTCAACGACATTCCAACGCTCGACACCGGCGATCTGATCCAAGCGCTGTTCAACTCGTTCTTTGCCGTGTGATCTCTAGGAGAGGTGTTGAGCCGGGCGACGCTCGGCTCAACACCGCCTGGAGGACGTCAGTATCGCCGCACGGCATGAGATGAAACGTGGTAGGGCGGGCGGGGCTCGAACCCGCGACCAATGGATTATGAGTCCACGGCTCTAACCAACTGAGCTACCGCCCCTGATACGCATGTGCGCGGGAACCATCGTGCCATGCCGCGCCAGCGGCGTCTCCACGCGCCGTCGTCCCCATCCACGTCCGGGAACCGCCGAGCTCGTCCGCCATGTCACGCACCGACGACACGTCTAATCATCTTCATATTGCAATGTCTGCATATGTCATGTAGCGTCGCTGCCATGAACACGACAGAGCACCAGACCCACTCCCACACCGAACACACCCACGGCCCCGACTGCGGCCACGAGGCGGTTCAGCACGGCGACCACGTGGACTACCTACACGATGGTCATCGTCACGCCGCTCACGGTGACCACTACGACGAGCACTGATCACTCACCAACCCATACGCAATCGATGAGGAAGGCTCCGCACCAGCGGGGCCTTCCTCATCAGCAGGCGGGCTACTTGCCGCTGACCGGCTCGTCCGGCGGATCGGGCAGATCCATGCCGGCCAACCGAACCGGGTCGGCGATCGACACGATGCCTACCAGCCGACCATCTCGGACCGTGCACGCCATCAAAGCCAGCGGCCGGCCCGTCGGCCCCCAGCCCAAGATTCCCGGCACGCCGTTGACCAGGACACGGCGCGCGGTGATGCGGGCCCCGTGCCCTCGGCGTACCGCGTCTAGGACCGCACTGGATCCGGTCGTGACAGTCACCCCGCGCACCGTGTGCTGACGCCAGGTGACGTCGGGGTCGAGTACCTGTAGGAGAGCGTCGAAGTCGCCGCCCTGCGCGGCGGCCAAGAACGCATCGACGACCTCGCGCTGCACACGCCGATCCCCCGCCGGCGCGGGTACGTCCTGGACTTTGCGGCGTGCCCGGCTGGCCGCCATCTTGACGGCATCAGCCGACTTCCCCACGATCGGGCCGATCTCGGCGAACGGCACCGCGAACATGTCGTGCAGCACGAACGCGAGCCGTTCCTCGGGTCGCAGCGACCCCAGCACGACCAGCAGCGCCAGGCCGACTGAATCCGACAGCACCGCAACGTCTTCGGGGGTGCCGCGGTCATCGGTCACAACGAGCTCGGGAAGGTCCTGATCGATCGAGACTTCGGGCCGGGCGGCACGCGACCGCAGGGTGTCGATGCAGATCCGGCCGATCACCGTCGTCAACCACCCCGACAGATTGTCGATCGTGTCAACGTCCTGGCGGGACAGTCGCAGCCACGCCTCCTGGACCGCATCTTCGGCGTCGGACCCCGAACCGAGCACCCGGTACGCCAACGCCAGCAGGCGATGACGCTGCTGCTCGAAGGCCTGTGCCAGCTGCGTCTCGGTGGTCATCGGTTACCTCTCGTGGTCGCGGTCCGTCATAGGTAATGACGAACCCCACCCGACCGAGGTAACCACGAAGGAGTACGCCATGGACACCGCCCTGTGGATCATCGCCGGCGTCGCCGCGGCCGCATACGCCATCGGCGGCGCCGCCCTGCTACTGCTGCCCCGGGCGAAGTACCGCGCACTGGCGGCCAATCAGCACTGGGTCGACGATTTCGGCGACGGCCACCTCAAAGCCATTGGCGCCATCAAGCTGGCCGGTGCGACTGGCCTGGTTCTCCCGGCCGCCGTAGGCGTGGCGCCCCTGGCGATGCCGATCGCCGCCACCGGGCTGATGCTGTTCATGGTCGGTGCCGCCACCACCCGGTTCCGCCGCAGCGAGTGGACCTATATGGCCGGCGACGTCGTCTTTATCGCGATGTTCACGTTCCTGGCCTGGGGCCGATTCGTGCTGCACCCGTTCGCCTGAACCCGCCGGGCACCAGCATCGGCACCTGGCGGCGATACTGCCGGTATTGCTCGCCGAGCGCGGCCACCAGGTCGCGTTCCTCCAGCTGCACCGCGACCAAGATGAAGCACGTGGCCGCGACCGCGAACAACAAGTGCCCGGCCGTCATGGTGGGCGTGGCCCAGAACGCGATCACGAACCCCACCATCAGCGGATGACGCACCACCCGGTAGAGGGCCCGGGCGTGAAAGCCGACATGGGAGTAGGGCTGTGATCGCCAGGCGAGATACACCTGACGCAGCCCGAACAGGTCCACGTGACTGATCATGAACGTCGACGCCAGGGCTATTGCCCAGCCGATCCAGAACAGTCCCCACAACACCGCCCGCTCCGCGGGCATCGTCAGGTTCCAAATGCTCGTCGGGATCGGCCGCCACTGCCAATACAGCAGGACCAGAACCAAATTCGACGCCAAAACGTAGGTGCTGCGTTCGATGCTCTCCGGCACAACGCGGGTCAGCAGGCGCTTGAATGCCGGGCGCGCCATCACGCTGTGCTGCACCGCGAACAGCGCCACCAGCGCGACATCGATGACTACCGCCAACCCGACGGGCGCCGGCGGGCCGTGGTCGACGCTGCGCGGCACGACGAAGTTGCCGAGAAAGCCGACCAGGTACAGGAAAACCGCGAGGAAACCGAGATAGTTGAGTGCCCCGTAGGCCAGGGCAAGATAACGGGCCATCAGACCCTCCCCAATTTGCCGACTCCGCCATCGTAGCCCCCCGAACCCGCAGGTCACCATAGGTTTCGTCGGGCAAGTGATCGAGCATTACCAAGGTCGGCTTACTATCCCAAGATGACCGCGGAAACCTTCGTCACCCACGCGCCCGGCGATGTCCGGATCATCGCCGATCGCCACGGTGACCCCGACGCGCGCGCCGTGGTGTTCCTGCACGGCGGCGGGCAGACCCGCCGATCCTGGGGACGGGCCGCCGCGGCCGTGGCCGAGCGCGGCTGGCAGGCGGTCACCGTCGACCTGCGCGGCCACGGCGAGTCGGATTGGGCGAGCGAGGGCGACTACCGATTGGTCAGCTTCGCCGCCGACGTTCACGAGGTGCTGCGCACCCTGCCGCCGGACCCGGTCCTGGTCGGGGCCTCCCTCGGCGGGTGCACCGCGATGCTGCTCAGCGGCGAACTGGCACCGGGGGCCGCCAGTGCGGTGGTGCTGGTCGACATCGTGCCCAACATGGATGCCGCTGGCGCGCAGCGCGTGCAGGCGTTCATGGCCGAGAACATGGAGTCCGGCTTCGACTCCCTCGATGAGGTCGCCGACGCGATCGCCGCCTACAACCCGCACCGGCCCCGCCCCGCCGATCTGGGCGGGCTCACCACCAACCTGCGCCGGCGCGGCGACCGTTGGTACTGGCACTGGGACCCGCAGTTCATCAACGGCCCCGAGCACCAGGGACCGATGGAGATCCACGATGTCGAGCGGCTCAACGCCGCGGTGCAGACCATCCTCGACGGCGGTGTACCGATGTTGCTGGTACGCGGCCAGCTCAGCGACCTGGTCAGCGCGGCCAACGCCGAGGAGTTCTTGGCCCGGTTCCCACAGGTGGAGTTCGTCGATGTTGCCGGGGCCGGTCATATGGTCGCCGGGGACCGCAACGACATCTTCGCCGACGCCATCTTGGGCTTTTTGGCGCGGCACTCCGCCTGAGTTCAGCCGAACACGGTCTGGCCGTCTGCATCCAGCAGATAGCGCTCGGTGCCGTCGGCGACGCGCGGTGCGTCGGCAGCCAGTGCCACCGCAATCTTGTTGCCGGCGTTGCGCATCACATCCAACGTCAGCTCGACAGCCTGCTCATCGGTGAAGTGCCGGCGCACCCCGGCAACCACCTCGGCGTCGATGTGCGCCGGCGTCCAAACCAGCGCGTCGACGTAGCGCAGCGCGGCCTGCTGCGCCTCGCTGAGCAGCGACGACTCCTCGAAGTGCTCGATGTCGCCGTAGAGCGACTCGGACCCGCCGGCGTCCAGCGCGGTCGTCTCGCGCAGCGATTTGCACAGCCGGCAGTTGTGCTGGGCCGCACCACGCAGCCGCACCACCTCGGAGGTCACCGGATCCAGGGACCGCAACCGGGCGACCGCGGGCATAAACCCGTTGAACAACGCGTCGGCGGGGTGGCCGGAGTGATCCCAGACGATGGTGTCCGGCCACGGCACCGCGACACCGACGGCGTCGAGCCCGGCACGCACCCGTGGCACGAAGTCGCCGAACAGTTCAGTGTCGACGTCTCGACGATCACCGACGCTCAGCGGGAGCGGCTGCGGGAGGCGCTGGGGGACAGGGCCTTTGATGCCGTCGTTCAGATGTACATCGGCGACTTCGTGCCACGGGTGCGTGCCGGGCTCGACGCCGTCGGTGTCGCGGTGCCGTGGCCGGACACCATCTGA
>LZME01000080.1 GCA_001673575.1 Mycolicibacter heraklionensis
CGGCGGGGCATCATCGCGGTCCGATCACCACAGCGGTCATCGACGCGTGGTTTGGGTGTCGGCAGGTCCCCGGTGGGTGCGCACAGGTGCGGGAACAGCCACGAACTGCCCGGGGTGGTGACGTACGTGCACCCCGACGGCGAAGTCAGGATCACCGTGCCATCGGGCAGCTGCTGATCTCGCCACCCCCAAAACGTCTTCACCAAATGATGGGTGCGGCAATAACATTTGAGATTCGACGCATGCGTGGGCCCACCGTCACCGTAGGCAATCGTATGGTCCAGATCGCAATCGAGCGCCGGGCGGTCACAACCGGGCCAACGACACGTCATATCCCGGCACCGCACAAAATCCGCCAACGCCTTCGACGGCACATACCCGGGCTCCGGCGGGGCATCGCCGGGATGCACCACCGACACCAACCGGGCCGATCGGGCGAGCTCAGCGATCAACTCCGGCGGGATCAACCCATCAGCCCCGACCAACGAGCCCGGCACATCCCCAGTCCCGTCAACGCTGGCCCGCTCAGCGATCACATGAATCAACACCGGCGACACCGCCGCCCGACCGCCCGCCACACAGTCCGGGCGCCCGCAGCGACAACCCAGCCGATCGGCGCGCGCCGCCAACGCCCCCATCGCATCGGCACGCCGCTGCTCACGCGTGCGCGGATCGTGCTCACAGACCGTGGCGGCCAACGCATCCAGCGCCTTGTCCAGTGCACGGGCATCGGTGGTGAACAGGCTGCCGTAGATCTCGGTGATCCCGCCCTCCTGATCGCTGAAGCCGACCTCACGCTCGGCTTGGCGTTCCTTGCGGCGGCGCACCGCATCAGCATCGGCCTGGGCCACGATCTTGTCGATCTTTGCCGCCAACCGACTCCTGGTCAGCGACGGCCACCGCCCCACCTGCGCCGCCAACTGCCCATCAACGACCGCCAGCACCTGCCGGTCGGTGATCAACCCGGTGCGATACACGATCGTCTGAAACAACCGCATATCGATATCGCCGGCCTTGAACACCTCCGCCACCTGCGGCAACTCCTCACGCATCACCCGCGCGTAATGCAACCGACTAGCCGCCAGCCCCTGGCTGATCCGCAACGCCGCCGCCACCTCCGCAGCCACCGCCGCCTCGGTATCGACCGCCCACTCTTCGGTCTCACCACAGGAGCTCAACCGCAGCGCGAACAACTCCCCGATCGCCACCAACTGCGCCGCCGCCGCCCGATTCTCCGCCCGCGCCG
>LZME01000081.1 GCA_001673575.1 Mycolicibacter heraklionensis
GTCGGCCTCGATCATTGCCGGCACCGCCGCCCGGATGGTGCGCCAGGTACCGGTCAGGTTCACGTCGATGACGGTGTTCCACTGCTCGTCGGTGAGCTCCCACAGCCGGCCCCAGCTCAGCACGCCGGCGTTGGCCACCACCACGTCGAGGCGTCCGAACTGCTCGACACCGTCGTCGACCAGCTGGCGCAGCCCGGCATCGTCACGAACGTCGACCGTGCGGGCCAGCACCTTGCGGCCGTGGGCCTCGACCGCACTGACCATCTCGGCGAATTCCTCGGGCGTGGCCGCCGGGTAGGTGATGCAGTCCGACGCCGGGGCGCAGATGTCGGCGGCGATGATGTCGGCGCCGGCGGCCGCCAGCCGGATCGCGTGCGAACGGCCCTGGCCGCGCGCCGCACCGGTAACAAAGGCCACCTTGCCCTGCAGATTGTGGTTCTGACTCTCGCTCACTCGACGAGGCTAGCAGCTGCATATGGAACGTGTTCTAATTCCGTGCGCTCAGAGGTCGGCGATGATCTGGGCCCGCTTCTGCGCGTACTCTTCGTCGGTCACCGTGCCCGCCGCGTGCAGGGCCGACAGTTCCTGCAACCGCTCACCGACGGACGGCTGCTCGCCTGCCGGCGCGGCTGCCGGCTCGGCTGTCGCCGACTGCTGGGCGACCGCCCGGCGCACCACCGCGCTGATCTGCTGTCGCAGAGCCGGATTCGACCGCACGTCCACCATCTGGTTCAGACCCACGCCGTGGGACTTGAGCAGCTGCAGGATCTCCATCAGCGGGCCGGACTGCCCGCTCAGGTCGTAGGTCTGGCCGTCTTCGGCAACGTTGAACTGCGCCGGCACCAGACCGTTGACCACCGCGCTGCGTTCCCAGTCGATCAGGTGCTTGCCGCTGACCGGGTCGACCTGGACCACCAGCTTGCGGGCGGTGATGTTGCCCAATCGGCTGACACTGGCGATGACCCGGTCCTCGGTGTCCATCGGCGTCAAACCCGGACCGGTGATGTGCAACTGCAACTTCACCAGCGGTTGGTCGTTGATCCGGGTACCGGTCTCGGTGATGCCGTTGATCTGCGCGAGAGCCAACACCCCATCTCGTTCGAGCAGCGCGGCATCGCCGGCCGATCGTGCGCCGAAATAGGTCAGTGCCAGGGCCACCAGCACATCGACCACGGTGATCGCGATCCCGCTGTAGTACATCCACTGCGTCATCTCGTATTCGCCGATGGCGTAGTAGGCGATCAGGAAAATGGGGCCGACCATGCCCCCGCACAACAGGACGAGCAACTGCGCCTTGACGTATCGCCACAACATCACGTCACCAGCGTCTAACACTGCGTTGCCGGGCAAACGCAAAATCCCCCTTTTCCTCCGAGGAAAAGGGGGATTCTGCGTTGCGCTGGTACTACTTGATGATCTTGACGACCCGGCCGGCGCCGACGGTACGACCACCCTCACGGATGGCGAACCGCAGACCCTCGTCCATGGCGACAGGCTGGATCAGCTTGACGGTCATCTCGGTGTTGTCACCGGGCATGACCATCTCGGTGCCCTCCGGCAGGCTCACCACACCGGTCACGTCGGTGGTGCGGAAGTAGAACTGCGGACGGTAGTTGTTGAAGAACGGCGTGTGGCGACCGCCCTCGTCCTTGGACAGGATGTAGGCCTGGCCCTCGAACTCGGTGTGCGGGGTGGTGGTGCCGGGCTTGACCACAACCTGGCCACGCTCGACGTCCTCACGCTTGATACCACGGATCAGCAGACCGACGTTGTCACCGGCCTGGCCCTGGTCCAGCAGCTTGCGGAACATCTCGACACCGGTGACGGTGGTCTTGGTGGTCTCCGGACGGATGCCGACGATCTCGACTTCCTCGTTCACGTTGATCACGCCGCGCTCGACACGACCGGTGACCACGGTGCCACGACCGGTGATGGTGAAGACGTCCTCAACCGGCATCAGGAACGGCTTGTCGGTCTCGCGGACCGGGTCCGGGATGGACTCGTCGACAGCCTCCATCAGGTCCTGGACTGACTTGACCCACTTCTCGTCGCCCTCGAGCGCCTTCAGAGCCGACACCCGGACCACCGGGGCCTCCTCGTCGAACTCCTGGGCGGCCAGCAGTTCGCGGACTTCCATCTCGACGAGCTCGAGGAGCTCCTCGTCGTCGACCATGTCGGACTTGTTCAGCGCCACCAGGATGTAGGGCACACCGACCTGACGGGCCAGCAGCACGTGCTCGCGGGTCTGCGGCATCGGGCCGTCGGTGGCCGCGACGACCAGGATCGCGCCGTCCATCTGGGCGGCACCGGTGATCATGTTCTTGATGTAGTCGGCGTGGCCCGGCGCGTCGACGTGGGCGTAGTGCCGCTTCTCGGTCTGGTACTCCACGTGGGAGATGTTGATCGTGATACCGCGCTGACGCTCTTCGGGAGCGTTGTCGATCTGGTCGAACGCACGCGACTCGTTCAGGTCCGGGTACTTGTCGTGCAGAACCTTGGTGATAGCCGCGGTCAGCGTGGTCTTGCCGTGGTCAACGTGACCGATGGTCCCGATGTTGACGTGCGGCTTCGTCCGCTCGAACTTCGCCTTCGCCACTTCTTGTCCTCCTGGACTTGTTGGTGCTGGGTTACAGCAGGATTGATCTTTTTTGGTTTGTGCCACCGTAGCGGCACGGGCGGGAAGCTAGTTACTCGCCCGTTGCCTTCGCGATAATCTCCTTCGCCACCTGCGCCGGCACTTCGGCGTAGGAGTCGAACACCATGGAGTAGTTCGCCCGGCCCTGGGTCTTCGACCGCAAGTCTCCGACGTAGCCGAACATCTCCGACAGCGGCACCTGCGCCTTGACGACGCGCGCACCGCTGCGCTCCTCCATGGCCTGAATCTGACCACGGCGGGAGTTCAGGTCGCCGATCACATCACCCATGTAGTCCTCGGGCGTGGTGACCTCAACGGCCATGATCGGTTCCAGGATCACCGGCTGCGCGGCAGCGGCAGCCTTCTTCAGCGCCTGCGAGCCGGCCACCTTGAAGGCCATCTCGGAGGAGTCGACGTCGTGGTACTGACCGTCGGTCAGGGTGACCTTGATGTTGACCAGCGGGTAGCCGGCCAGCACGCCGTACTGCATGGCGTCCTGGGCTCCGGCGTCCACCGCGGGAATGTACTCGCGGGGCACGCGGCCACCGGTGACCTTGTTCTCGAACTCGTAGGTGGCACCGTCTTCGCCGGTGAACGGCTCGACGTCGATGAGAACCTTCGCGAACTGGCCCGAGCCACCCGTCTGCTTCTTGTGGGTGTACTCGACCTTCTCCACCTTGCGGCGGATGGTCTCCTTGTAGGCCACCTGCGGCTTGCCGACGTTGGCCTCGACCTTGAACTCGCGGCGCATGCGGTCCACCAGGATGTCCAGGTGCAGCTCGCCCATGCCGCCGATCACGGTCTGACCGGTCTCCTGGTCGAGGTGGACCTTGAAGGTCGGGTCCTCTTCGGCCAGCTTCTGGATGGCCAGGCTCAGCTTCTCCTGGTCACTCTTGGTCTTGGGCTCGATGGCCACCTCGATAACCGGCGCCGGGAACGTCATCGACTCCAGCACGATCTGGTTGTTCGGGTCGCAGAGCGTGTCGCCGGTGGTGGTGTCCTTGAGGCCGATCACCGCGTAGATGTGGCCGGCGGAAACCGATTCGACCGGGTTCTCCTTGTTGGAGTGCATCTGGAACAGCTTGCCCAGCCGCTCCTTCTTGCCCTTGGTCGAGTTGACCACCTGAGCGCCGGACTCCACCTTGCCCGAGTACACCCGGACGTAGGTGAGCTTGCCGAAGAACGGGTGCACCGCGATCTTGAACGCCAGCGCCGAGAACGGCTCGTCGATGCTGGGCTTGCGGCTGATGATCTCGTCTTCCTTGCCGGGCACATGGCCCTGCACCGACTCGACGTCCAGCGGCGACGGCAGGTAGTCGATCACCGCGTCCAGCATCGGCTGGACACCCTTGTTCTTGAACGCGCTGCCGCACAGCACCGGGTACAGCTCGGAGTTGACCGTGAGCTTGCGAATGCCGCCCTTGATCTCCTCGATCGAGAGCTCCTCGCCGCCGAGGTACTTCTCCAGCAGCGCCTCGTCGGTCTCGGCCACGGCCTCGATCAGCGCAGTGCGGTACTCGTCGGCCTTGTCGGTCAGGTCGGCCGGGATCTCGACGGTCTCGTAGGTCTCACCGAGCTTGGTCTCGCCGCGCCACACTTTGGCGTTCATCTCGACCAGGTCGACGATGCCCTCGAAGTCGTTCTCCGCGCCGATCGGCAGCTGGATCACCAGCGGGCGAGCACCGAGACGCTCTTCGATGGTGCGCACGGTGAAGTAGAAGTCCGCACCGAGCTTGTCCATCTTGTTGACGAAGCAGATCCGGGGCACGTCGTACTTGTCGGCCTGCCGCCACACCTGCTCGGACTGCGGCTCCACGCCCTCCTTGCCGTCGAACACGGCAACGGCGCCATCAAGAACACGCAGGGAGCGCTCCACCTCGACGGTGAAGTCGACGTGGCCCGGGGTGTCGATGATGTTGATCTGGTTCTTGTTCCAGAAGCAGGTCACCGCGGCGGAGGTGATGGTGATGCCGCGCTCCTGCTCCTGCTCCATCCAGTCGGTCGTGGAGGCACCGTCGTGCGTCTCACCGATCTTGTAGTTGACGCCGGTGTAGTACAGGATCCGCTCGGTCGTCGTCGTCTTACCAGCATCGATGTGCGCCATGATGCCGATATTGCGGACCTTGTTCAGGTCAGTCAGCACATCCTGTGCCACAGCAGTCTTCCCACTCTTTCGGTTACTTCAATTGCTTGTTGTCGCAAGTGCGTCGGCTCCACTAATCGGGAGCCGACGTGATCACCAGCGGTAGTGCGCGAACGCCCGGTTGGCCTCGGCCATCTTGTGGGTGTCTTCACGACGCTTGACGGCAGCACCCAGGCCATTGCTGGCGTCCAGGATCTCGTTGGCCAGGCGCTCGATCATGGTCTTCTCGCGGCGAGCCCGCGAGAAGCTCACCAGCCAGCGCAGCGCCAGCGTGGTGGAGCGCTCGGCGCGCACCTCGACCGGAACCTGGTAGGTGGCACCACCGACGCGGCGGCTGCGAACCTCGAGGGCCGGCTTGACGTTGTCCATCGCACGCTTGAGCGTCACGACCGGGTCAGTACCGGTCTTGTCCCGAGCCTGCTCGAGAGCGCCGTAGACGATGCGCTCGGCCAGCGACTTCTTGCCGTCCAGCAGCACCTTGTTGACCAACTGGGTGACCAGCTGCGACCCGTAGACGGGGTCGTTGACCAGCGGACGCTTGGGAGCGGGACCCTTGCGCGGCATCAGCTCTTCTCCTTCTTCGCGCCGTAGCGGCTGCGGGCCTGCTTGCGGTTCTTGACTCCCTGGGTGTCCAGCGAGCCGCGGATGATCTTGTAGCGCACACCCGGCAGGTCCTTCACACGACCACCACGCACCAGCACCATCGAGTGCTCCTGCAGGTTGTGACCCTCACCCGGGATGTAGGCGGTCACCTCCACCTGGCTGGTCAGCTTGACGCGCGCCACCTTGCGAAGCGCCGAGTTCGGCTTCTTCGGGGTGGTGGTGTACACGCGGGTGCACACCCCCCGTCGCTGCGGGCTGCCCTTGAGGGCCGCGGTCTTCACCTTGGCGACCTTGTCGCGGCGGCCCTTACGGACCAGCTGCTGAATGGTTGGCATCTACCGGCTTCCTGTATCGCTGTTCAAACTCTGTAAATCCTGCGGTCTGTGCCCCACCGCTACCCCGCGGTCGGGCGTGTCGCATGGGCCGCCGCGAATCACTCCGCTGCATAATGGACATGCGAATTGGGCCAGGCGCGCGCGTTATGTCACCAAACGCGCCTCGGTGGCCAGGCACGAGCTACCACAATACCCGGCAGCACTCCGGCAGGTCAAAGCGCGTGCCCAGCCTCCCCTGCGGCACTACTGGGTGCGGCTGTCCATCGCCGAGGCCAGCCTGCGCACCATGTCGGAGAAGACGGCGTCGGTATCCACGTCATCCATCACGCCGGTCATCTCCAACAGGACAAATCCGTGCATGGCCGCCCAGAACTCCAGAGCCGCGTGAAACGCCCGGTCCCCTTCGAGCCCGTAGGACGCCAACACCTCGATGACCGGGGCGGCGGCCCGGGTGGCCGCGGCGGTGTATTCCGGGTCGTCGCCACCCAGCGGCATCCGGGTGAACGCCGAATACCGACCCGGGTGGTGATGGGCATAGCTGCGATAGGCGCCGGCCATCACCAGCACCGCATCGTCGCGGGCGCGGCCCTGCCCGACCTGGGTCAACATCTCCAGAATGTCGTCGATGACCCGCATCCGCATGGCGCGGCGCAGGTCATTGAGGCTGTGCACGTGGTTGTACAGCGACGGGCCCTTGGTGCCCAGCTGGGTGGCCAACGCGTTGATGGTCAGCGCGTCCCAGCCCTCGCGGTCCAGAAAATTCAAAGCCGCGTTGACGATGACGTCGCGGCTCAGCTTGACCGGGCGCGCCCCCGCTTTGCCGTTGGCGCGCGAGCGACCCCCCGCGGCGGGCGGGTCTGGTCGAGCTGACATGGCGTAGGCCCTTCGTAGGGTGCGGCAGGAGGAGATCAGCACAGAACTCTAATCGACCGATTAGTAGGGGAACCCGAGTACGCGCCAGCCGGTGCGACGTAAGCTTTGCCGAGATTGCGTCCGGTGAGAGGGGCTCGGAGATGAAATGGACCGCGCTGGCGAGTGCGTTGCTGGGTCTGGCCGCCGGTTCACTGGGGGCAGCCGCGAGCGCGCACGCCGTGCCCGGCGACATCCACATCTACGGGGTGCATGAGACCCACACCCTGGACTGCAATGGCGGGACGCTGTTCATCAACGGCGTCAACCTCACCATCCACGCGATGGGCACCTGCTGGGCGGTGACCACGCAGGGCTCGCAGAACACGGTGATCGCCGACACCATCGTCAACGACGTCACCGTCTACGGCAACGACACCACCGTGTACTACCACAATGGCGACCCGCTGCTGTTCGACCGCGGACGAGAGCTGGGGATGACCAACCGGCTCCAACGCGTAGCGGCGTGACCCACGTTCTCCGGGTAAATCTCTGCTCGCTGCTGGCCGGCGGAATGACGCTGCTCGCCGTCGCGCTCACCGGCTGCGAGTCGGAGGCGCCGCCCAAGTCCTCACGTATCTCGCAGAACTACGACGGCCGGTTCGCCAACACGATCAGATACGAGTCATTCGGCGCGACATCGGCTTTGGACTGCGCCGACGGCAAGTCGCTGAACGTGGCCGGTTCGAACAACAAGCTGACGGTCCGCGGCCGCTGCGAGGCCGTGAACGTAGGCGGTGCCGACAATCGCATCACCATCGAGCACATCGACAAGACACTGACGATCACCGGGCTCAACAACTCCATCACCTATCGCGGCGGCGATCCCAAGGTCGACAACCGCGGGTCGGGCAACACCATCGCCGACAAGCGCTGACGGAGTATCAAGCCTTAGCGCCGTGGCGGCCGGCCCCGCCGGCGAAGCGGCCCGCGCCGCGCAGCGCCTCGTCGGCCACTCGCTCGATGCTTTCGAACTCGGAGTCCATTGCGTGGGATTCGGTCATGCCCCACTGCCGCAACACCGACAACCGATCCGAGCGCAGGCAACCCTGCGGCAGCTCGGCCAGTTCGAGGGCCAGCTGCTCGGCTGCGCGCCGCGCCTCTCCGGTGGGGACAACCCGATTGGCCAGTCCGATCGCCAGTGCTTCCTCAGCGTCCACCGCACGGCCGGTGAGGATCATGTCCATGGCGCGACTGTGGCCGATCAGCCGGGGCAGTCGCACGGTGCCGCCGTCGATGAGCGGAACGCCCCAGCGCCGGCAGAAGACGCCGAAAGTCGCGTCGGCCTCGACCACCCGCATGTCGCACCACAGCGCCAACTCCAGGCCACCGGCCACCGCGTAACCGCTGACCGCGGCGATCACCGGTTTGGACAACATCATTCGGGTCGGTCCCATCGGCCCCGGCCCGCTGCGATGGGTCTGATTGGAGTTCGGTGTACCCAAGGCTTTGAGATCGGCTCCGGCGCAGAAGGTTCCGTGGTCTCCCCAGAGCACGGCCACCGATGCGCTCGCATCGCGGTCGAATTCATCGAAGGCCTGATAGAGCGCCGCGGCGGTCGGGCCGTCGACGGCGTTGCGGGCATGCGGCCGATCCAAGATCACCGTGGTGACCGGGCCACTGCGCTCCACGCGCACCGCGTTCATCGCAGCACCGCCTCTCGGTCCGCGTCGCGTCGCGCGACCAGTTCATTGGCGAACTCCGCGTAGCGACTGCGGATTTGCGCCCCCGGCCAGTCCGCCGGAAGCAGTTCGGGCGGCAGCACCGGGTCACGGCGCAAATGGCGGACCATGGCCGCGGCGACGACGAAGCGGCTTGGTATGTCCTCGGCGTCGGCCATCGCGGCGAGCAGTTCGTGGCCCGTCTGCGCCCACCCCGCCAGATCCCACAGCGTGGTGGCCAATTCGGCGGGCTTCTCGTCACGCGCTGTGAGCAGCCGGGTATAGCCCACGAGACTCTCATCCAGCTCGACGTCGATGTTGTCCGGGCGCATCCACAATCCCTCGCGCAGCTCGGCGAACCGCCGCTCTGCCAGGCCCGAGCGTAAGGCGGCCCGGGTTCGGGCGTCGCTGCCGATGGTGGTGATCACCACGGCCAGCCAGTCGCCATCCCAACTCCTGGCCTGCGGATTCAGCGCCGCGTCCTGTAGCCGCTGGCGCTCCAGCAGACGCTCGGAAAGTCCGTATCCTTCGACCGATCGGACCAGGTCTCCGGCAGCGACCAGCCGCGTCAGGGCCACCCGCAAGGCCGTTTCTTTAATCCCGAAATCTGTTGTCAATCGCAGCAATTCGGCGGCAGTTGCCGACGCGGGGTGGGCGCCCAGGAGCACCGACAGAACTACCGAGCGGGCCGTCATACGCACTGTGTCGGACATCGGGTGACCGCCTAAACCCCGGAGGTCTTTCGGCCGTAATCCCCGAACGGCTCGTCGCGGTGCCGCACCGCGTCACGGAATCCGTGCTGCACCGCGTCGGCGACGAAGGCGTGCCCCTCCGGCGTGTGTCGCGCCACC
Source organism: Mycolicibacter heraklionensis (assembly GCA_001673575.1). GTDB lineage: Bacteria > Actinomycetota > Actinomycetes > Mycobacteriales > Mycobacteriaceae > Mycobacterium > Mycobacterium heraklionense_A. The sequence goes on from LZME01000081.1 coordinate 9,138, forward strand.
CCGTCGAACACTGTGCTGACCATGCGGCTGGTGGCCACGCCCTGTTGCAGCAGTGCGGTGTTGAGGGCGAGTTTGGCCATGATCAGTTGGTTGACCGGCATTGCGGCGATACGGGCCACCAGGCGTTCGGTGCGCTCGTCAAGATCAGCGGGATCGGGAGCCTCAATCGCCAGACCCCACTCGGCGGCCTGAGCTCCGGTGATGCAATCTCCGGTCAGCAGTAGGCGTTTGGCGCGCTGGTCGCCGAGCCGGTGCGCCCACAGCCCGGCCGCCGGCACCCCCCACACCCGCATCGGCGGGTAACCGATCTTGGCGTCAGACGCCGCGATCACCTGATCGGCATGCAGTGCGATGTCGGTGCCACCGGCCACGCAGTAGCCGTGGATCTTGACCACGGTGGGCTTGTCGGCGTGCATCAGCGAGGCGAAGCCGCGGACGAAACGGCTCATCATCTGATAGTCGATCATCGGATCCCACGGCTGATCCGGACGGTGGTTGGTGGCCTGCGTCTTACCGTCGAGCACACTGCCGCGGTAGTTCTCCCCGCCCGCCGACGACGAGCCTTCGGCGTAGGCACCCAGGTCGAAACCGGCACAGAATCCCTCGCCGCGGCCCGACACCAGGATCACGTGCACGTTGGGATCCAGATCGGCACGTTCCACCAGCGCCGACAATTCCAGCGGGGTGTCGGCGGTGATCGCGTTGCCGTGTTCCGGGCGGTTGAAGGTGATCCGGGCGATGCGGTCGGTGACCTCGTAAGTCATCGTCCGCAGGTTGTCGAACTCGACCGGGGCGATGTGATGGCGCATGCCGGGTCAGCCCTTGACCAAGGCACGCTCGATGATCGGCCCGAGGTCGAGGCCGGCCGGCAAAGTGCCGAACGCACCACCCCATTGGCCGCCGAGCCGCGTCGCCAGGAACGCCTCGGCGACGGCCGGGTGGCCGTGGCGCACCAGCAACCCGCCCTGCAGCGCCAGGCAGATGTCCTCGGCGATCTTGCGCGCCTGGTACTGGGCGGCGACCACGTCAGCGCCTAGGCCCGCCAGTCGGCTCTTCAACGCGTCGACATGCGCGTCGAGCCGGCGATCCTGCCCGGCGGTCTCGGCCAGCTCATCGAAGAGCACCGCCACCGATTGGGGCTGGGTGGCCAGGGCGCGCAGCGTGTCCAGGGCGCTGACGTTGCCCGACCCCTCCCAGATGCCCATCAATGGCGCCTCCCGGTACAGCCGCGGCATCAACGAATCCTCGATGTAGCCGTTGCCGCCCAGGCACTCCATCGCCTCGGCGGCGTGCGGGGTGGCGCGCTTGCAGACCCAGTACTTGGTGGCAGCCAGCCCGATGCGACGCAACAGGCCCTCTCGCTCGTCGCCCCGGACCGCCTTGTCGGTGGCACCGGCCATCCGCATCGACACCATCGTGGCGGCCTCGGCCTCCACGGCCAGATCGGCCAGCACGTTGCGCATCAGCGGTTGATCGATCAGGTAGGCGCCGAACGCCTTTCGGTGCTGGGCGTGGTAGATGGCGCGGGCCAGGCCCATCCGCATGCTGGTGGCACTGCCCAGCGCGCAGTCCAGGCGGGTGAGGTTGACCATCTCGATGATGACCGAGACCCCGCGGCCCTCCTCGCCGACCAGCCACGCGGTCGCGCCGTCGTACTCGATCTCGCTGGAGGCGTTGGCGTGGTTGCCGAGCTTGTCCTTGAGCCGCTGCAACCGCATCCGGTTGCGGGTGCCGTCGGCCAGGACCCGGGGCAGGAAGAAACAACTCAAGCCGCCGGGCGCCTGCGCCAGCACCAGGAACACGTCGCACATCGGCGCGGACGTGAACCACTTGTGCCCGGTCAGGGTGTAGCTGCCGTCGGAGTTCGGGACCGCCTGGGTGGTTCCGGCGCGCACGTCGGAGCCGCCCTGCTTCTCGGTCATCGACATGCCCGCGGTGATACCGGCCTTGGCGGCGGGCACCTTCAGCTCGGGGTCGTAGACCCGGCTGGTCAGCAGCGGCTCGTAAGCCTTGGCGAGTTCGGCGTTGTTGCGCAGCGCGGGCACGACCGCGTACGTCATCGAGATCGGGCACATGTGGCCCGGCTCAGCGGTCCACACCCCGGTTTGAGCGGCGCGCACGACGTGCGCGCCGGGGCGCGGATCGGCCCACGGGGCGGCGTGCAGGCCGTGGGCGATCGCGGTCCGCATCAGCTCGTGGTAGGCCGGGTCGTATTCCACTTCGTCGATCCGGTTACCGACGACGTCGTGGGTGTGCAGCACCGGCCGGTTGCGGTCGGCGAGCTCGCCCCAGCGTTGCACCTGCTTGGATCCGGACATTGCCCCGAGGTCGGTGACCTCGTCGACGCCCCATTGGCCGCCCTCGCGGATCAGCGATTCAATGAGGACCGGGGACGACGCCGGGTTATAGCCTTCCAGCGGAAGGACCTGGTTGGTGACGATATGCGTGTCGGCCATAGCCGAATATTACAGTTTTTGCACGCACGCACAATAGGTGTAATCAAATTGGTAGTCGGCCAACAAAAAACGGCGGTCACGGCCCGGAGTCGGGAGGTTCCTGGCTGTGACCGCCGTCGTTTTGGGGCGCCGGACTAGGGACTACACACTCCCCCCACACCATGCTGGTGTCGCTCAGGCATTTGGACCCCCTCCAGGCCTGAGTCGTGTGTGCAGTTGCCGCGGTCACGGCGCCTAGCAAAGTTGTAGCACATTACCGACCCAATGTCGCCTGCAACGCGATAAATAAGTCAAAACGGATGTTTTCTAGGGGGGGTCGCATGCCAGCTCAGCCGATCCCGCCGCCTGGGTAGAACTCGTGGTCTACCCGGGCGTGCCGGCTTCGCCGGGGGTGCCGTCGGCGCCGCCGGCGCCGCCTGCCCCGCCCGGCGTGCCGGCGGGGCCGGCCGGGCCGGGACCAGTTCCGCCGTCACCGCCGCGGCCGCCGGCGCCGTCGCCGTTGGGACCGACCAGCCCGCCCTGCCCGCCGGCGCCGCCTTGGCCACCCGGGCTGGGTCCGAACGCAACGGCGCCGGCGCCGCCGGCCCCGCCGACGCCGCCGACCGTCCCGGCCCCCTGGGCGTCACCGCCGGCGCCGCCGGCGCCGCCCAAGCCGCCGCTGGCCCAGCTTTGCCCCCAATCGGCGTATTGCAGGTAATCCGCGCCCCGGCCGCCGCCACCGCCACCACCGCCACCGCGACCGCCATCGGTGCCGACGCCCCCGGTGCCGCCGGCCCCCTGGGGTAGGTTGCTCAGCCACCCGCCACCGTTGCCGCCGTGGCCGCCCTGGCCGTTGATCCCGCCGGTACCACCGTTCCCGCCGGTACCGCCGCGGCCACCCGGGCCGGTGTTGTGGTCGCCCGGCTGCCCGGCTGCGCCACCCGAGCCGCCTGCCCCGCCGTCGCCGCCGCGGGCACCTTCTCCGCTGCCGCTGCCGCCGTCGCCGCCGAGTCCGCCGTCGCCGCCGGGTCTGCCGTTGCCGCCCGCAGCGCCATTACCGCCGGCCCCACCGGCCCCGCCGTTGCCGGCCTGGCTGCCGCCGGCCCCGCCATTTCCGCCGGTGCCTCCGGCCCCGCCGTGCAGGCCGTCCCCGGTGCCGGAGCCGCCGGTACCACCGGCTCCGCCGGTGCCGCCGTTGCCGATCGCCGCGGCGTCGCCGCCGTTGCCCCCGGTCCCGCCGGTCTGAACGATCGTGTTGCCGGCGGAGTCGGTGATGATCTGGCCGTCGCCACCTTTCCCGCCGGTGCCACCGACACCGTCCTGGCCGACCGCGCCGGTACTGCCGGCCGGGGCCTGACCACCGTTGCCGTAGCCGCCGGGCGCCCCGGCACCGCCGTCGCCGCGAATCCCACCGGTCCCGCCGACGCCCGTCACCGCCGCCGGCGCCGGCCCCGCCGTTCCCGCCGACGCCGCCGGCACCGCCTTGGCCACCGGTCCCGCCGATACCGCCTGCGCCGTCCGCGGCCTGAGTACCGCCGATCTGACCGCCGGCCCCGCCGTTGCCGCCGGCGCTGGCCGCGCCACCGACACCGCCGTTGCCGGCCGTACCGCCGTGGCCGCCGTCGCCGCCGCTGCCAGTTGCGGCATCGGCACCGTTGACGCCTGCGCCGCCGGCACCGCCTTGCCCACCGACGCCGCCACTGCCGCCGACACCGCCCACGCCGGCCATCGGAATGCCGAGGATGTATTGGCTGGTGCCGCCGGTCCCGCCGTCACCGGCGGCACCGGCCTGACCGCCCGCGCCGCCGTCACCGCTGACGCCCGCGGTGCCGTTGGTGGCGCCGCCGCCCTGGCCGCCGGTACCGCCCTGGCCGCCGGTACCGCCGTCGCCACCGGCTCCGCCGGCGGCGCCGGGGGCGAGGATGACCGAATTCACGTTGTTGAAGCCGTCGCCGCCGCGGCCACCGCTGCCCCCGGCGCCGCCGACGCCCCCGGTGCCGCCCGCGCCGCCGTTGCCGGAGATGGAACCGCCTGCGCCGCCGGCACCCCCGGCTCCGCCGATACCGCCGGTGCCGCCGTGCCCGCCGTCAGCCCCCCTCTAGGTTCAGCATGGTTCCGTCGGGACCGCGCTGGCCGGCCGTGCCGGTGCCGCCGCTGCCACCGGTGCCGCCCGCGCCGCCGTTGCCGCCGACGCCACCGGCACCGTTGGTGCTGAACAGATATCCGCCGCTGCCACCGGCGCCGCCGTTGCC
>LZME01000082.1 GCA_001673575.1 Mycolicibacter heraklionensis
TTGACGAAACCCACGCGCCACAGAACGCCTCGAGGCACCCCACCCCACAAACCACTAATTCAGCAGACTCCTAGGCGCTGCCCGGGTCGCCGCGTCAGGCTTTGTGGCCCGGTTCGAGATCGTCGACGTCGGAAAGCGACAGCAGGTCATCGTCGCTCTGGGCGGCATATCCGGCCACGGGTTCCAACAGGTAGCCCATATGGTCACCGAGGTCGATCCGGCGCAGCGTCTTGCCGACGAACCAGGCCGGTGCATCGTCGAGGATCGGCATTCCCGCGGGACCGCTGTGCCAGTCGCAGTGCTCGAACTTGTCGATGACGTCGCCGGTCTGACTGCCGAACAGCCGGGCCAGCTCGATATCGCGGCGCGCCAGGACGTGAACGGCCAAGTGCTCGGACTCGGCAGCCACCTCGAAGGTGTGGTTGCGCTTGGACATTCCCACCAGAAACCTCGGTGGTTCGATGCTGGTCTGGGTGGCGAACCCGACCAGACACCCGGAGGCGCGCTGATCGGTCGCCGTGGTCACCACGAACATCGTGTAGTCCAGCATGGTGACCAGCTGCTGAAATGACTCGTCGTGCATCTCTCCATGTGTACCCGCCGCGCGACGGGCATGCTGCGATTACTGCGCGAATTGGGTTGCGGCGTCCACCAGGTCGAGCAGCGGCTGCGGCAGCACCCCTAACAGCACGGTGATCGCGGCGCACAGTGCGATGGCTGCCTTGCTCCACACGCTGGGCAGCACCAGGTGCGGTGGATCGGCGGGGGAGTCGGTGAAGAACATCAACACGATCACCCGGACGTAGAAGTAGGCAGCGACACCGCTGGCGATCACGCCGACCACCACCAGTGGTGCCGCGCCGCCCTCGGCAGCGGCCTTGAACACCGCGAACTTGCTGATGAACCCACTGGTCAGCGGGATACCGGCGAACGCCAGCAGGAACATCGAAAACAGTAGGCCCACAATGGGGTAACGCCGGCCCAAGCCGGCCCACCGGGACATGTCGAGTTCCTCTTCGCCGCTGGAGCTGCGGATCAGGTTCACCACCGCGAAGGCGCCCACCGTGGAGAAGCTGTAGGCGACCAGATAGAACAGCGTCGCGGAGACACCGGCCGGGATCGCCGACAGCACACCGGTCAGCACAAAGCCCGCATGCGCGATCGAGGAGTAGGCCAGCATCCGCTTGACCTCGGTTTGGGTGATCGCCGCGATGGTGGCGACCACCATGGTCAGCACCGCGATCAGCCACAGTAGTGGACGCCAGTGGTCATGCAGCGCAGGCAATGCGACGTAGAGGATTCGCAGCATCGCGCCGAACGCGGCGACTTTGGTGGCTGCCGCCATGAAACCGGTGATCGGCGTCGGTGCCCCGACATAGACGTCGGGAACCCACGAATGGAACGGCACCGCACCGACTTTGAAGAACAAGCCCACCAACAGCAGCCCGGCGCCGATCAGCGCCAGCGGATCGCTGCGGTGGGCGAACAACTGCTCACCGATGTCCGGCAGCGTCAGCGTCCCGGTGGCGCCGTAGAGCAATGCGGCGCCGAACAGGAACAGCGCCGAGGAGAAGGCGCCCAGCAGAAAGTACTTCAGCGCCGCTTCCTGCGAGAGCAGACGACGGTAGCGGGCCAGTCCGCACAGCAGATACAGGGGAAGTGAGAGCACTTCCAGCGCCACGAACATGGTGACCAGGTCGTTGGCGGCGGGGAACACCATCATGCCGCCGACCGCCAGCACGGTCAGCGGGAAAACCTCGGTCTGGGTCACCCCGGCGCGCGCCGCGTCGAGTTCGGCGACGCTGTCCGGCACGGCCGATGCCTGCGGAGTGAACGCGTCCAAGCCCGCACGTGCGGGGGCCTCTGGCGCTGTCGCCGCGCCCGGGCCCTCGGGAATGCCCGCACCGATGTTGCGCTCGGAGATGAACAGCACGGCCATGATCCCGACCAGCACGATGGTGCCCTGCAACACCAGTGCTGGGCCGTCGACGGCCAATGCGCCCAGCACCGCGATGCGGCCACCGGTCGGCAGACCACGGCCCACCGCGACGATGGCGGCGAATGCCGCGGCCAAACCGCCGACAGCGAGCAGGACCTGCATCACGTAGCGCGCCCGGCGCGCGATGAACGCCTCGAAGAGCACACCGGTCACCGCAGTGCCGAAAACGATCAGCAGGGGCAGAATAAGGCTGTATTCGACGGATGGGATTGGCATGCCCGCCATGGTCAGTGCGCCCCCTCAGCGGTCAGTGGTGCCGGATCGGTCTGGCCGATCGTGGTCAAGGTGTGCTCGACGCCGGGATTGATGATGTCCAGCGCGGGTTTGGGGTAGAAGCCGAGAAACAGCAGCAGCGCGATCAACGGTGTGACGACGAGCAACTCCCGCGGCACCAGATCGCGGATGCGTTCATTGCCCGCCGTGACCGGGCCGGTCATCACCCGCTGATACAGCCACAACATGTAGATCGACGACAACACCAGCGCCGTGGAGCCGACCGCCGCCGCCACCCAATATCGGTTGAACGTGCCGACCAAGACCAGGAATTCGCTGATGAACGGCGCCAGACCGGGCAGCGACAGGGTGGCCATCGCGGCGACCATGAAGGTGCCGGCCATCACCGGAGCCACCTTCTGCACGCCGCCGTAGTCCGAAATCGCCCGGGCGCCGTCGCGCCGGGCCACCAGGAACCCGGCGATCAGGAACAGCGCCGCCGTCGACAGCCCGTGGTTGAGCATGTACAGCGTCGAGCCGCTCTGCCCCTGAGTGGTCATCACGAAGATGCCCAGAATGATGAACCCGAAGTGCGAGATCGAGGTGTAGGCGATCAACCGCATCATGTCGCGCTGGCCGATCGCCACCATGGCGCCGTAGACCACGCCGATGACCGCCAGCACGATGATGGCCGGACGGAAATACGTTGAGGCGTCGGGGAACAGCTGCAGGCAGTACCGCAACATCCCGAAGGTCCCCACCTTGTCCATCACCGCCATCATCAGCACCGCGGTCGCCGGGGTGGACTCGACCGCCGCGTCGGGCAGCCACCGGTGCAGCGGCCACAGCGGGGCCTTGACCGCGAAGGCGAACATGAAGCCGGCGAACAACAGCTTGAGTACGCCCGGATCCACCGTGGTGGTAGCCGGCGAGAAGATCGAGACCAATTCACGGAAGTCGAAGGTGCCGCCGGAAGCGCCTTCGCCGGAGCTCACCACGTACACCCCGATCACGGCGGCCAGCATGATCAGACCGCCGAACAGGTTGTACAGCAGGAACTTCAGGGCCGCTTGGGAACGCTTGGCGCCGTTCCCGAATCCGCCGATCATGAAGTACATCGGGATGAGCATCGCCTCGAAGAACACGTAGAACAGCAGCACATCCAGCGAGACCAGCGAGATCAGTACCATCGCCTCGACGGTCAGCGTCAGCGCCGCGAACGCGTGCGGACCGCGGCTTTTCTGCTCGGCTCTCTCCCCGTCATTCCAACCGGCCAGCATCAGCAGTGGCACCAGCCCGGCGGTCAACAACGCCAGGATCACCGCGATACCGTCCACCCCGAGCGTGTAGCTCGCCCCGAATGCCGGTATCCAGGAGTGTGATTCGACGAACTGGTAGGGGGCGGCCACTGGGGTGGTGTCGAAGCCGACGGTGACCACGATCGCGATCGCCAGCGTCGCCAGGCTCACCAGCAGGCCGGTCCACTTCGCCAGTGCTGCCGCGCGGGCGGGCAGCACGATGACCAACCCGGCACCGATCAGCGGTACCAGCCACAGCAGGCTCAGCCAGGGCATGCCCCCGGCCGCGTTCACAGCTGCACCGCCATCACAAGGGCGATGACCAGGACCGTCCCGGCCAGCATCGTCAGCGCGTAGGAACGCACGAACCCGGTCTGCAGTCGGCGCACCAGGTATGACGCGATCGCCACCAGCCCGGCCGTCATGTTGACCGAGCCGTCCACCACCCGGTCGTCGACCGCGACCAGGCCTTGTGCCAGTCGGTTACCCGGACGCATGAGCACCTCCTCGTTGAAGGCATCGCCGTAGAGATACTTGCGGGCCGCCACCGTCAGCGCCGACACGTCGGTGGGCGCGGTGATCGGTATCGGCTTGCGGCCGTACATGTTGTAGGCCACCGCAACACCGAGCAGGACGACTCCCAGGGTGATCGCCCCGGTGAGCCAGGCCGGGATGGCGTGCGCGTGCTCGGCAACCGGCGCTACTCGGGTGACCACCGGCTCCAGCCAGTGCTCCAGGCGCCCGCCGATGGCCAGCGCGGCGCCGGCGAACACGGCGCCCAGAGCCAGCACGATCATCGGCCAGGTCATCACCCGCGGTGATTCGTGCGGGTGTTGCAGCGCGCGTTCGGCGCTCACCTCGCTCTCGTCGGCGGCCCAGCGGCGCTCGCCGCCGAACGTCATCAGCATCACCCGGGTCATGTAGAAGGCGGTGATGCCGGCGCCGAGGATGGTGACCGCCCCTAGCACCCAGCCGCGCGTGCCGCCGGAGGCCAGCGCGGCCTCGATGATGGCGTCCTTGGACCAGTAGCCGGCGAACGGCGGCACCCCGATGATCGCGAGATAACACAGCCCGAACGTCGCGAACGTCACCGGCATGAAGCTGCGCAGGGCACCGTAGCGGCGCATGTCCTGTTCGTCGTTCATCCCGTGCATCACCGACCCGGAGCCCAGGAACAGCCCGGCCTTGAAGAAGCCGTGGGTGAGCAGGTGCATGATCGCCACCGCGTAGCCGGCCGGGCCCAGGCCCGCGGCCAGCACCATGTAGCCGATCTGGCTCACCGTGGAGGCGGCCAGTGCCCGCTTGATGTCGTCGTTGGCGCAGCCGATGATCGCGCCGAACAGCAGCGTGAGGGCACCGACTACGACCACCGCCAACCGGGCGTCGGGGGACAGGTCGAACACCGGGCCGGACCGCACGATCAGGTAGACGCCGGCGGTCACCATGGTGGCGGCGTGGATCAGTGCCGACACCGGGGTGGGGCCTTCCATCGCGTCGAACAACCAGGCCTGCAACGGAACCTGTGCGGATTTGGCGCAGGCACCCACCAGCAGCAGCAGGCCGATCGCGGTGGTCAACCCGCTGGGCCCGGCGTCGCCGACCGCGCCGAACAGGCCGTCGTAGGACAGCGTGCCGAACCCGGCGAACATCACGAACATGGCCAGCGACAGCCCGATGTCGCCGACCCGGTTGGACACGAACGCCTTCTTACCGGCCGCGGCCGCCACCGGCTTGGCGTACCAGAATCCGATCAGCAGGTAGGACGCCAGGCCGACGCCTTCCCAGCCCACGTAGAGACCCAGGTAGTTGTCGGCGACGACCAGCAGCAGCATCGCCGCGACGAACAGGTTCAGGTAGGCGAAAAAGCGCCGCCGGTCGGGGTCGTGCTTCATGTAGCCGGTCGAGTAGATGTGGATCAGCGCGCCGACGCCGCTGATCAGCAGCACGAAGCAGATTGACAGCTGATCGATCAGAATCCCGAAATCGACGTGCAGGGCACCGACTGGCACCCAGCTGAACAGGTGCGTGTGGATCCCTCGGTCCTCGCCGTCGCGGCCGAGCATTTCGGTCAGCAGGGCCAAGCCGATCCCGAACGAGCCGAGCACCGTGGCGCAGGCCAGGAGGTGTCCCCACCTATCGGTGCGGCGCCCGCCGAGTAACAGGATCAGCGCACCGGCCGTCGGTAGGGCCACCAGCAGCCAGCTCAGCTGGCTCAGATTCGTCATAGAGCTCCCCAACTCCTAGCCGCGCAGTAGGTTCGCGTCGTCGACCGAGGCGGATCGCCGGGCCCGGAAGATCGTCATGATGATGGCCAGGCCGATCACCACCTCGCAGGCGGCGACCACCATGGTGAAGAACGCCACCATCTGGCCGTCGAGCTGCGAGTGCAGTCGAGCAAAGGTGACGAACGCCAGGTTGGCGGCGTTGAGCATCAGCTCGACGCACATGAACATCACCAGCGCGTTGCGCCGCAACAGCACGCCGGTGGCGCCGATGGTGAACAGCATCGCCGACAGGTATAGGTAGTTCTCCGGATTCACTGGTCCGACTCCTCGGTGTTCGCATGCGCGGCGTTGCCGGTGGCGCCGACCCAGCGGTGCGTCAAGGTGTCCGACACCGACAGCTCGGAGTAGGACCCGTCGGGTAGGCGCGCGGCGATGTCGACGGCGTTGTGACGGGCGTAGACGCCGGGGGTGGGTAGCGGGGTGGCCCGCCGGCCGGATTGGAAGCGCTGGATGGACAGCTCCCGCTGCGTCATTCGCGGCTGCAGCCGCTCACGGTGCGTCAGCACCATGGCGGCGAGCACCGCGGTGATCAGCAGCGCGCTGGTGAGCTCGAACGCCCACAGGTACCGGGTGAAGATCAGCGCCGCCAGACCCTCGACATTGTGCTGGCTCAGGTCCGCCGAGCCGATACCGGTCGCCGCGGGCGTGCCGATGCTGCGCAGGTGCATTGTGGCGCTGCCGATTCCGGCGATCAGCAGCATCCCGAAACCGATCCCAGCGAACGTGGCGGCGATCCGCTGGCCACGCAGGGTCTCCACCAGGGACTCTGCGGAGTCGACACCGATCAGCATCATCACGAACAGGAACAGCATCATCACCGCGCCGGTGTAGACGACGATCTGCACTACGCCGAGGAACATGGCGTCCTGGACGAAGTAGAACACCGCCAGGATCAGCATCGTCATCGCCAGGAACAGTGCCGAGTACACCGCCTTGGCGGCGGTGACGACACCGATGGCGCCGATGACGGCGATGGCGCCCAGGACCCAGAACGCCACCGCTTCCCCGGTCGAGGTGCGGACGACGATGTCGGCAGCGAGCAGCGTGGTGCCCATCAGGCTTTGCCCTGCTTGACACGGTCGAGCATCACGAACAGGTCTGGCTCGGCATCGAGCCCGGCCGGGCTGACTCGGCCCAAGTAGTAGTCCTTTTCGGTGGCACCGGGCGGCATCGCGTGCGGCGGCGCGACCATGCCGGGTTCCAGCGGCGCCAGCAGCTGGTCCCGTTCCCAGATCAGTTCGGCGCGGTTGTCGGCGGCCATTTCATACTCGTTGGTCATGGTCAACGCGCGAGTGGGGCAGGCCTCGATGCACAGTCCGCACCCGATGCAGCGCAGGTAGTTGATCTGATAGACCCGCCCGTAGCGCTCACCGGGAGAGAAGCGCTCCTCGTCGGTGTTGTCGGCGGCCTCCACGTAGATCGCGTCGGCCGGGCAGGCCCACGCACACAACTCGCAGCCGATGCACTTCTCCAGCCCGTCCGGATGCCGGTTGAGTTGGTGGCGGCCGTGATAGCGCGGTGCCGTCGGCTTCTTACGTTCGGGGTAGCCGTCGTTGATCGGCCGTTTGAACATCGTCTTCCAGGTGACGCCGAACCCGGCCAGGGCGTCTCGCAGACTAGCCATTGACGTCCTCCTTGATCCGCGATGAACTGCGTTGCGGCAGCGGTGGTGTCGGGAATGAGCCTTCGGATGCGACGAACCGTTGTGGGGGAGTCGCCGGTGCGGATCGGTCGAGGCGGCTGTTCAACGCGCTGAACTTTCGATGCAGCGCCAGCAGCAGCACCACGGTGGTCAGCGTGCTCATGCCGGCCAGGGCCAGCTGCCAGTGCTGGTAGCCGTCGTTGCGCAGGCTGCGTAGCACCGCGGCGAGCAGTACCCAGGACAGCGCCACCGGGATGAGGATCTTCCAGCCCAGCGCCATGAACTGGTCGTAGCGCAGTCGGGGCAGCGTGCCCCGCAGCCAGATGTAGACGAAGATGAAGCCCCACAGTTTGGCGGTGAACCACAGCAGCGGCCACCAGCCGGTGTTGGCGGCCGGCCACATATTGAACGGGAACGGAGCGTGCCAGCCGCCGAGGAACAACGTGACGGCGACGGCCGAAACCGTTGTCATGTTGATGTATTCGGCGAGGAAGAACAGTGCGAACTTCAGTGACGAGTACTCGGTGTGGAAGCCACCGACCAGCTCGCCTTCGGCCTCGGGCAGGTCGAACGGGGCCCGGTTGGTCTCACCGACCATCGCGGTCAGATACACCATGAACGAGGGCATCAGCAGGAACGCGAACCAGACCCGATCCTGGGCTGCCACGATGCCCGACGTCGCCATCGTCCCCGCGTAGAGGAACACCGACGCGAAGGCCAGGCCCATCGCGACTTCGTAGGAGATCACCTGGGCGGTGGAGCGGATTCCGCCGATCAGGGGATAGGCGGAGCCGGACGACCAGCCGGCCAGGACGATCCCGTACACCCCGATCGAGGACATCGCCAGAACGAACAACACCGCGATCGGCAGGTCCGCCAGCTGCAAAGCGGTCCGGTGACCGAAGATGCTGACCTCCGGCCCGAGCGGGATCACTGCGAACGCGGTGATCGCCGGCACCGTCGAGATGATCGGCGCCAACGCATAAATCGCCCGGTCGACGTTGAAGGGGGTGATGTCCTCCTTGAGTGCCAGCTTGATCGCATCGGCCAGGCTCTGCAGCCAACCCTTGGGTCCGACCCGGTTGGGGCCGGGGCGCATCTGCATGCGGCCCACGACTTTTCGTTCGATGACGATCGCCAGGACCACCGTCAGGATCAGAAACACGAAGACGCCCAGCGCCTTGGCCAGCATCAACCACCAGGGATCGGTCATGTTCTGCGTCCAATCTGTACCGTTGCGCCGGGGGTGACCCCCAGATCCCGGTGCACTGCCGAGGCGTGCGAATTCATCGGCAGCCACACCACGTTGTCCGGCATCTCGGTGATGACCAGCGGCAAGGTGATACTGCCGTGTTCGGTGCTGACCGTGACCGGTTCGTCTTCCGCCACACCGATATCGGCGGCAGTCGACGGCGACAGGCGCGCCACCGGCGTCCGGGCGGTGCCGGCCAGGTTCGGTTCACCGTCCTGCATGCGGCCCTCGTCCAGCAGCATGCGCCAGCCGGCCAGCACGGCTGCGCCGGATCCGGGTTGCGGAGGTGAGCCCGCTGCGACGTCGGGGTCGGCGACTCGCTCGCCGGACCAGGCGCCCAGCCCCGCCAGCTCGTCGCGCGCTGCTTCCAGCGTGTCCAGCCCCAGCGCAACGCCCATCTCCTCGGCGATCACGTCGAGCACCCGCCGGTCGGGCAGGGCGCCGGTGTCACCCAGCGCGACACCGAACCGCCGGTGGCGGCCCTCCCAGTTGACATAGGTGCCGGACTTCTCGGCGGCGGCGGCGACCGGCAGCACCACATCGGCACGTTCGGTGACATCGCTGTGCCGCAACTCGAGGCTGACCAGGAATCCAACCGCGTCCAGGGCGGCCAGTGCTGCCGCCGGATCGGCCAAGTCGGTCGGCTCCACGCCGCCGACCACCAGTGCTCCCAACGTTCCGTCGGCCGCGGCCGCCAGGATGGCGTCGGTGTCGCGCCCGGCCTGCGACGGCAGGCCGTCCGGGCCGTCGAGACCCCAGGCTTGCGCGACCTCGGCGCGTGCCGCCGGATCAGCCAGCGGACGCCCGCCGGGGAGCAGGCCGGCCAGCGCACCGGCGTCCAGTGCGCCGCGTTCTCCGGCACGGCGGGGCACCCAGGCCAGCTTCGCGCCGGTGGCGTCGGCCAGCCGGATCGCCGCCGACAGGGCTCCCGGTGAGGCCGCCAGCCGCTCGCCGACGAGCAACACCGCACCGGGTTGGCGTAGCGATTGTCCGACGTCTCCGGTGTGCAGGCCGTCCAGCGCCGCCGCCTCGCCGCCGGGAACGGTTGCCAGCAGGGTGCCGAACATCTTGATCAGCCCGCGATCGGCGAACGGCGCCAAGCTGAACACCTTGGTGGCGTTCTTGCGGGCCGCCTTGCGCAGCCGCAGGAAAACCATCGGTGCCTCTTCTTCGGGCTCCAGACCGGCCAGCAGCACCGCCGGCGCGGCCTGCAGGTCGGCGTAGCTGACCTCGATCCCGTGGCCTGCCACCCGGGCGGCCAGGAACTCGGCCTCCTCGGCGGACTGGGCGCGCGCCCGGAAGTCGATGTCATCGCTGTGCAGCGCCACCCGGGCGAACTTGGCGTAGCCATAGGCGTCCTCGGCCGATACCCGGCCGCCGACCAGCACGCCGGTGCTGCCGCGCGCGGCGGCCAGGCCGCGCGCCGCGACCGCAGCCGCGTGCGGCCAGGAGGTGGGGACCAGGTTGCCGCTGTCGTCGCGGACCAGCGGTGTGGTGATCCGGTCGCTTTGGGTGGCGTAGGTGAACGCCCAGCGACCCTTGTCGCAGTTCCATTCCTCGTTGACGTCCGGGTCTTCGCCGGCCATCCGTCGCATCACCTTGCCGCGACGGTGGTCGGTGCGTTCGGCGCAGCCGCCGGCGCAGTGCTCGCAGACGGTGGGCGTAGACACCAGGTCGAAGGGGCGCGCCCGGAACCGGTAGGAGGCACCGGTGAGAGCGCCCACCGGGCAGATCTGCACGGTGTTGCCCGAGAAGTAGGAGTCGAACGGCGTGTCGGTGTAGATGCCAACCTGCTGCAGGGCGCCGCGATCCATCATCTCGATGAGTTTGTCCCCGGCGATCTCGTTGGCGAACCGGGTGCAGCGTGCACACAGGATGCAGCGGTCGCGGTCCAGCAACACCTGCGAGGAGATGTTTATCGGCTTGGGGTAGTGGCGCTTGGTCTCCTCGAAGCGAGTCTCGGTGCGGCCGTGCGACATCGCCTGGTTCTGCAGCGGGCACTCACCGCCCTTGTCGCAGGTCGGGCAGTCCAGCGGGTGGTTTATCAGCAGCAGTTCCATCACCAGGTGCTGGGCTCGATCGGCCTCGGCGGAGGTGTGCTGGGTGCGCACCACCATGCCGTCGGTGGCGGCCACCGCGCACGACGGCTGTGGCTTGCGCTGGCCCTCCACCTCGACCATGCACTGCCGGCACCAGGCCACCGGGTCCAGCAGCGGGTGGTCACAGAATCGCGGGACCTCGATGCCCAACTGCTCGGCGGCCCGAATGATCAAGGTGCCCTTGGGGACCGTGACCTGTTGGTCGTCGATGGTGAGGGTCACCGACTCCTGGCCGTCCGGCTGAGAAGTTTGCGTCACGCCACACCGCCTGCTGCTCCACCTGGCACGAACATGCTCGCTTTCGGGTCGAACGGGCAGCCCCCCTCGAGGTGGGCGATGTATTCGTCACGGAAGTACTGGATCGACGACTTCACCGGCATGGCTGCGCCGTCACCCAAGGCACAGAACGACTTTCCGAACAGGACGTCGGCGATGTCCAGCAGGGTGTCGAGGTCTTCGGGGGTGCCGCGGCCGGATTCCAGCCGTTCGTAGATCGGCACCAGCCAGTAGGTGCCCTCACGACACGGTGTGCATTTCCCGCAGGACTCATGCTTGTAGAACTCCGACCAGCGTCCGGCCGCGCGCACCACGCAGGTGGTCTCGTCGAAGATCTGTAATGCCTTGGTGCCCAGCATCGATCCCACCGATGCCATGCCCTCGTAGTCCAACGGGATGTCGAGGTGCTCCTCGGTCAGGATCGGTGTCGACGATCCGCCCGGCGTCCAGAACTTCAACCGGTGTCCGTCACGTATCCCGCCGGCGTAGCCGAGTAGTTCGCGCAGTGTGATTCCCAGCGGCGCCTCGTACTGACCGGGCCGGTTGACGTGCCCGGACAGTGAATACAGGGTGAAACCGCGCGACTTCTCGGTGCCCATGGACCGGAACCACTCCGGCCCGTTGCGCAGGATCGACGGCACACTGGCGATCGATTCGACGTTGTTGACCACCGTCGGCGAGGCGTACAACCCGGCCACCGCGGGGAACGGTGGGCGCAGCCGCGGCTGGCCACGATAGCCCTCCAGCGACTCGATCAGCGCGGTCTCCTCGCCGCAGATGTAGGCGCCTGCTCCGGCGTGCACGGTGATGTCCAGGTCGAAGCCGCTGCCGCCGATGTCGGTGCCCAGCAGCCCCGCCGCATAGGCCTCGGCGACCGCGGCCTGCAGCCGGCGCACCACCGGCAGCACCTCGCCGCGGATGTAGATGAAGGCGTGGCGGGCGCGGATCGCGTAGCAGCACACGATCATGCCCTCGATCAGGACATGCGGTGTCGCCAACAGCAGCGGCATGTCCTTGCAGGTGCCGGGCTCGGACTCGTCGGCATTGACCAGCAGATAGTGGGGCTTTGCCGCTGCACCTTCATCACCTTGGGGGACAAAGGACCACTTGGTGCCGGTGGAGAATCCGGCGCCGCCTCGGCCGCGCAACCCGGAGTCCTTGACCAGTTCGATGACCTCGTCGGGCGTCATCGCCAGGGCGCGCTTCATGCCGACGTAGCCGTCGTGGCGGCGGTAGGTTTCCAGCGTCCAGGACTCGGGTTCGTCCCAGTAGCTGCTGAGCACCGGGGTCAGCGGTGTGCCCTCCGCAAGTGTCATTTCTCGCCCCCATTGGTCCTACTGCCGGGCTCCGGTGCCGTCATTCCGCGCTCGCGGGCCACCTGCAGGCCGGCCAGTGTCGCCGCGCCGGCACCGCCTTGGCCGTCGTCGGCGCGTTCGTCGGGGAAGCCGGCGAGAATCCGTTCGGTGGCCGCGAAACTGCACAGCGGCATCCCGCGGGTGGGCCGCACCTCGGCGTCGTCGCGCAACTTGTCGACCAGTTCGCGTGCCGATTCCGGGGTCTGGTTGTCGAAGAACTCCCAGTTGACCATCATCACCGGCGCGTAGTCGCAGGCGGCATTGCACTCGATGTGCTGCAGGGTGACCGACCCGTCCGCGGTGGTCTGGTCGTTGCTGACGCCCAGGTGTTCCTTGAGTTCGGAGTAGATGGCGTCGCCGCCCATCACCGCGCACAGCGTGTTGGTGCAGACGCCGACCAGGTACTTGCCGGTGGGATCGCGTCGGTACATCGAATAGAACGACGCGACCCCGGCGACATCGGCGCTGGTCAGGCCGAGCAGCTCCGCGACGAACGACAGGCCGGCCGGGGTGACGTAGGTGTCTTGCGACTGCACCAGGTGCAGCAGCGGCAGGATCGCCGAGCGGGGCTGGGGGTAGCGACCGATGATCTCCTTGGCGTCGGCCTCGAGTTGGGCTCGCACGTCGGGGGAGTAGCTGGTCGGCGCGCCGGGGTGGTTGAACTGATTGGGTTCTTCGGGCTGTCGGCCCAGCTGCAGAAAGACTCGGTTGCCGTCGGTCCCGGCGGTCGGCGGCATCAACCGGCCACGCCCGGTCTTGTTGACGCCGACCTTGTCGATCTCGCCGCCCGGCGCGCTCATCGGTCCACCCCGCCCATGACCGGGTCGATGCTGGCGACCGCGGCGATCACGTCGGCGATCAGCCCACCCTCGCTCATGGCGGCCACCGCCTGCAGGTTGGTGAACGACGGATCCCGGTAGTGCACCCGGTAGGGCCGGGTACCGCCGTCGCTGACCATGTGCACCCCCAGTTCGCCGCGGGGCGACTCGACCGAGACGAACACCTGTCCCGGCGGCACCCACAGATCCTCGGTGACTCGCTTGAAGTGGTGGATCAGGCCTTCCATCGAGTGGCCCATGATCCAGCCGATGTGCTCGCGAGAGTTACCCTGCCCGTCCGGGCCGATGGTCAGGTCGGCCGGCCAGGCGATCTTGCGGTCGGAGACCATCACCGGCTCTCCGTGCAGCTTGGCCAACCTTTCTACACACTGCTCGACGATTTTCAGGGACTCCTTGATCTCTGCGATACGGATCAGGTAGCGGCCGTAGGCATCACAGCCGTCATCGGTGATCACCTCGAACTCGTAGTCCTGGTAGCCACAGTAGGGTTCCGCACGTCGCACGTCATAGGGCAGTCCTGTCGAGCGCAGCACCGGGCCGGTGATGCCCAGCGCCATGCACCCGGTCAGGTCGAGGTAGCCCACGCCTTTGGTGCGGGCCTTCCAGATGTAGTTCTCGGTCAGCAGGTCCTCGATGTCCTTGAGCCGCTTGGGCATCAGCTTGAGGAAGTCGCGAATCATAGGGATTGCGTCACCGGGCAGGTCCACCGATACCCCGCCGGGCCGGACATACTGGTGGTTCATCCGTAGACCGGTGATCGCCTCGAAGATATCGAGAACCAACTCGCGTTCGCGGAAACCGAACAGCATCACCGACAGCGCGCCGAGCTCCATGCCACCGGTCGCGAGTGCGACCAGGTGTGAGGACACCCGGTTGAGCTCCATCATCAAAACCCGGATGACGCTGGCACGCTCGGGGATGTCGTCGGTAATACCCAGGAGCTTCTCTACACCGAGGCAGTAGGCGGTCTCGTTGTAGAACGGCGACAGGTAGTCCATCCGGGTCACGAACGTGACGCCCTGGGTCCAGTAGCGGCTTTCCAGGTTCTTCTCGATGCCGGTGTGCAGATAGCCGATGCCGCAACGTGCTTCGGTCACTGTCTCGCCCTCGAGTTCCAGGATCAACCGCAGCACGCCGTGCGTCGACGGGTGCTGCGGCCCCATGTTGACGACGATGCGTTCGCCGGGGTCAGCGGCCTTGGCGGCCTCGACTACCTGATCCCATTCCTGCCCACCGACGTTGAGGACGGTGTGCGGTGTGTCGGTGCTCATTACTTGTAGGCCCTCCGCTGGTCCGGCGGCGGTATCTGTGCGCCCTTGTACTCGACCGGGATGCCGCCCAATGGGTAGTCCTTGCGCTGCGGGTGACCGTGCCAGTCGTCGGGCATCTCGATTCGGGTCAGCGAGGGGTGGCCGTCGAAGATGATCCCGAAGAAGTCGTAGGTCTCCCGCTCATGCCAGTCGGTGGTCGGGTAGATCGCAAAGAGCGATGGAATGTGCGGATCCGCGTCGGGGGCAGCGACTTCCAGGCGGACACGGCGATTGTGGGTGATCGATCGCAGCGGATACACCGCGTGCAACTCGCGGTCGGCGTCGCCGGGGTAGTGCACACCGGAGACGCCGAGGCTCAGTTCGAAGCGTAGTGCCGGCTCGTCCCGCAATAGCTGGGCCACCGCCGGCAGCTGCGCGCGAGAAACGTAGAGGGTCAGTTCGTCGCGGTACACCACGACTTTCTCGATGGCGTCGGTGAATTCGATTCCGTTGCGCTGCAGCGCAGCGGTGAGGGTGTCGACAAGTTCGTCGAAGTACCCGCCGTAGGGCCTTGGGGTCTCGCCGGGGAGTGCGGCCTCGGTCACGAGGCGCCCGTATCCGGACGTGTCGCCGGTGCCGGTCGCGCCGAACAGGCCGTGGCGGACCTTGATTACGTCTTTGGGTCCGTTTCGGTCCTCGCCGTTTGCCTCGCTCACCGCAGCAACCCCCTCATCTGCCAGGTAGACGGGGCCGACAGGGCGGCCTCCTCGGTCGCGGTGATCACCTGCTCCCGGTTGGCGCCCAACGGCATCGAGCGAATCTTCTCGTGCAGCTTCAGGATTGCGTACATCAGCATCTCCGGCCGGGGTGGACATCCGGGCAGGTAGATATCGACCGGGACGACATGGTCCACGCCTTGCACGATCGCGTAGTTGTTGAACATTCCGCCCGACGACGCGCAGACGCCCATCGACAGCACCCATTTGGGCTCCACCATCTGGTCGTAGATCTGGCGTAGCACCGGTGCCATCTTCTGGCTGACCCGGCCTGCCACGATCATCAGGTCGGCCTGGCGCGGTGAGGCCCGGAAAACCTCCATCCCGAACCGGGACAGGTCATAGTCGGGCGCCATCGTCGACATCATCTCGATCGCGCAACAGGCCAGGCCGAAGGTTGCCGGCCACAGCGACCCGGTGCGGAAGTACCCGGCCAGGTCTTCCACGGTGGACAGCAGGAGTCCGCTCGGCAGTTGCTCTTCTAATCCCATGTCTAAGCCCGCCTACTCCCACTCAATCCCAATTCAGACCGCCGCGCCGCCAGACGTAGGCGTAGGCGACGAACACGATGACGGCGAACAGCACCATTTCGATGAGGGCGAACATTCCGAGCCCGTCGAAGGCAACTGCCCAGGGGTAGAGAAAAACGATCTCGATGTCGAAGACGATGAACAGCATCGCGGTCAGGTAGTACTTCACCGGGAATCGCTGCCCGGACGGGGCATGCGGTCCGCTGACCGGCTGGTCTGTGGGTTCGATGCCGCACTCGTAGGCTTCTAGTTTCGACCGGTTGTAGCGCGAGGGGCCCACCAGAGCGGTGGCGACCACGGAAAATACGGCGAATCCGGCGGCGAGCGCGGCGAGGACCAGGATCGGCAGGTAGAGGTTCATGCTCAGTGACGTAGTTCCCTTCCGGGCGCCGATGTGACTTCAGGCACAGCCTAGTCCGCTGCCACGAGGCGGTTGGGAAGAATCCGAAATTGCCGACAACTGTGACGGGCATCACCGTAGCGGTAACGGCGACAGGGGAATTCGCCCCTGAGGCTGCCCTAACCCGCCGGTTCAGCGAGGCTCGACGCAGGAGAGGTGAAGCTGGGACCGGCGCATGGACCCGCCGGTTCAGCGAGGCTCGACGCAGGAGAGCCGAAGCTGGGACCGGCGCATGGACCCGCCGGTTCAGCGAGGCTCGACGCAGGAGAGCCGAAGGTGAAGCCGCCGGATTAGCCCGGCGTCGGCGTGCGGAGTAGACCGAGCACCGCCCGGCTCAATTCCATCGGGTCAATCGGGTGGGCCACCGCGGCGTCGGCATGTGACCATTTGGCCAGCCAGACGTCGTCGGCGCGGCCGGTGAGCACCACGATCGGCGGACACGGCGTGATCTCGTCTTTGAGCTGTTTGCAGATGCCCATCCCGCCGGCCGGCGCGGCCTCGCCGTCCAGGATGGCCAGGTCGATGCCACCGGCATCCATCTGCCGGATCACCACCGGCTCGGTCGCGACCTCGACATAACTCAGCTCCGGTAGGTCCGGGTGCAGCTGCTTGCCCAACGCGGTCGTAACGCGTGCACGGGTCGCGGCGTCGTCACTGTAGACAAGGATTCGCAGCGCGGCATTGGTGTCGGACACGGTCCAGATGCTACTGCGCAGGTCCTGCCGATACATCGGGTTTGGAGTAGCACTGTCGAAGTGATTGTCGCGCAGCAACTCTAGGAGCTACTGGGCGTATCCCGGGTGGTCGATCGCCAGCCGATGCTCCACCAGGGTGTACAGGCACGCGGTCAGTGCCTCGGGCTGGTCGTCGAGGTCGCCGGCCCGGATGGCGGCGGCCAGCTCTGCCTCGTCGGCGAAGCCCAGCCCGGCCAGGGCCTCGGCCACGACACCACTGCCGGTGTCGCGTAGCTCCCGTTCGACGATACGCAGCGCGTTGGCCGCCACCCGCGCGTGAAACCTGACCTGGCTGTCGGTGGCGGCGTGTTCGTCGCGGCTGACCAGCGCAGTGTCGAGGAATTCGGTGACCGCGGCGACGAGTTCGGCCGCGGTGGGGCGGCGCCCGGCGCTCACGGCCGGACTCCATCGAGCAGGCGCAGCACGTCCCATTCGGATTCGGAGACCCGCCGACCAATGGTCGCCAGTTCCACCGAACGCGTTTGTCCGCTGAGGTGACGCTGTGCCTGGTAGCGGCAGATGATGCCCCATCGCAGCGTGCCCAGCAGGAGCCACCAGTCAAACCGTTTCGGATCGACGTGGTGCCCGCTGGCCTGCGCATAGGCGGCCAGAAAGGCGTCGATATCGCCGAGTCCACCCGCGGCGCGCTCCAGCGGGGCACCGAACCGCCAGGCTCGCAGGCAGAACCAGGCCAAGTCCTCACAACCGTCGCCGAGGTGCACTAGCTCCCAGTCCAGCACGGCGGCCAGGTCACCGTCGCCGGAGACCATCAGGTTGCCCATCCGGAAATCGCCGTGGACCAGCTGCGTTGGCACCGGCGGTGGACGATCGGCGGCCAGCCGCCGAAACGCCCACTCGAAGGCAGCGGTGGTATCGGGCATGGCATCGAGCTGGGCGCGGCACGCGGACAGCTGGTCTTCGGCGCTCAGCGCGACGCCACTTGGGTCGGCCCGGTGGATGGCGCCGAGCGCCTGCGCGCACTGGCGCAGCAGTTGGTCGCGTCTGGCGTCATCGAGCTGGCGTTCGATGCGGCGAACCACCGTCTCGCCGTCGATCAGGTCGCAGATCAGGTACGGATTCCCCAGTGCCGCAGGGGAATTATCGGCGACCAGCACGTTCGGGACTGGTGCGCCGGCCTGGCCTGCGGCGCGCTGCGCCTGCGCTTCGAGCTCCATGGAGGCATAGAGCTCCTCGAGCGGCCCCGTGCGCAGAATCAGTGACCGGCGCTCCCGGTCGCCGGCGACGACATCGAAAGCCCAGGTGATCCGGCTGGCGCCGCCGGTCAGGGCGCGCAGGCCCTCGACTGCGACGGGTCCCAACACCGGCGTCAGCACATCGGCCAGCCGGTCGGCGAGCTGATCGGCCCTCATCGCCGGCGGTCGAACCCGAACAGTCGCTGCGCGACTCGGCGGATCTGGATCTCCTCGGCGCCCTCGGTGATCCGGTATCGGCGGTGGTGTCGATAGATGTGCTCGAACTGCTCGTGGCGGGTGTAGCCGATTCCGCCGTGGATCTGGATGGCGCGGTCGGCGGCTTCGCACACCAGCCGGTTGGCGCGGTAGTTGGCCATCGACACCTTGTCGGAGACCTCCAGGTGGTGGTCGCGGTCCAGGTGCCAGGCCGCGTAGTTCACCAGCAGTCGCACCATCTGGGCCTCGGTCTGCAATTCGGCCAGCGGCCACTGCACCGCCTGGTTGACCGACAGCGGCTTGCCGAACACGATGCGTTGCCGAGCGTATTCGGCGGCGCGGTCGATGCAGTACTGCGCGGCGCCCAGGCTGGAGGCGGCCTGGCGGATCCGGTTTTCGTGCAGGAAGGTCTGCGCCACGTCCAACCCGCCGTCGACCTCGCCGAGCACCGCTTCGGCCGGCACCCGCACATTGCGAAGTTCGACCTCGCCGTGGTCGGTGGGCATGTTGAAGGTCCACCAGTAGAACGGGATGCTGAACCCCGGGGTGTCGGTGGGCACCAGGAAAGCGGTGATGCCGCGCGCCGAGCCTGCCTCGCCGGAGGTGCGGGCGAACACCAGGTCGTGGGTGGCCCGATGCACGCCGGTGTTGAACCGCTTGGCGCCGTTGATCACCCAGGTGTCACCGTCGAGTTCGGCGCGGGTTTCCAGCCACGTCGCATCCGAACCGTGCTCGGGTTCGGTCAAGCCGAAGGCCATCGACCGCTCGCCAGTGATCATGGCTTGGGAGAACTCGCGGCGCTGCTCGTCGGTGCCGAACCGCTCCATCATGATCACCTGCGGGAAATTCCCGACGATCGACGACTCGTCCTGCAGGTCGTTGTGCAGGCCGAGGCCCTTGTGGGCCAGGTGTTCCCGGATCACCGCCATGTCGACGTTGGTTCCGTCTCGGCCACCTAGGGAGGCCGGCAACCCGTACCGCAGCCAGCCGGCCGCGTCGGCGCGGCGGCGCATCTCATCGAGCAGCTCTTCCCACTCGCGTCGCGGGACTCCGCCACGTTCCACGTCGGTGCGGGCGAACTCGCGCCGGTGGTCGAAATACTGCATGTGCTCGGCCTGCAGCGGTGCGATCTCGCGCTCGATGAAGTCGTCCATCTCGGCGAGCACACCGGGAAGATGTTCGGGCAGTGTGAAATCCATGGCGATTCCTTCAGTTGTCAGCGATCAACGGCCGTACAGGGTCTTTCTCCAGATCGTCGACAGCGTCTCGACGGCGTCGCTGTCACTGATCCGCCATCCCGGCCCAGACGGGCCGACGAACACGACGGTGAAGTTCTCGAACAACAGCGCGATGGCCGCCGCGATGTGGTCGGGGTCGAGCTCGACGCCGTAACCCTGCTGCTGTGCACGCCGCACCGAGGCGGCGACGATCTCCATACCGAACCGCCGGAACTCGTTCTGCAGCGCGGCGAATCGCTCGCTGGTCGCCGCCAGCTGCGCGACTGCGATCATGACGCCGATGTTCGGCTTGAACATAGCCCAGTAGGCGCTGACCACCGACGAGAAGAACTCGGTGTCCTCCGGGGATTCCGGCAGTCGCATCTTGAACCCGGACGGCTCGACCACCTGGGTGAGAAAGGACTCGGCCAACGCGGCCAGCAGATCTTCCTTGTCGCGGAAGTACCGGTAGAGCACCGCCGTGGACTTTCCGGCGGCCGACGTGATGTCGGCCAGTGTTGTGCCGTGAAAGCCGCGTTCGGCAAACAGTTCTCGGGCTGCCTGTTCGATCGCACCGCGCGTCAGGCGTCCCTTCGAACTGAGCTCACGCTGGGTGGACATCGAGGCGCTCAGACCCGCTTCCGGTCTCCGGCGGCCAGCAGAGCGCTGGGCAGCTCGTGGCCGACCACCCTGCTGGCCACGCCGGCCGCGGCGATCGCGGCATCCAGATCGATACCGGTGTCGATGCCGCTGTCGCCGAGCAGGTAGGCCAGGTCCTCGGTGGCGATATTGCCGGTGGCGCCAGGGGCGAACGGGCAGCCGCCCAGGCCGCCGGCCGAGGCGTCGAGCCGGGTGATTCCCGCCTGAACCGCCGCGTAGGCGCAGGCCAGCCCGGAGCCGCGAGTGTTGTGGAAGTGCGCTCCCAGCGGGATGTCGCCGATGATCGGCTGCACCGCTGCGATCAGGTCGGTGACCCGCCGGGGAGTGGCCGTGCCGATGGTGTCGGCGATGGCCAACCGGTCGATCCCGAAAGCGCTTGCCGAGGCGACGATGTCGGTGACGCGGCCGGGCTCGGTCGGACCTTCGAATGGGCAGTCCCAGGCGGTGGCGATAATGACCTCGACCGAGGCTCCGGCGTCATGGGCGATACCGGCGATGTCGGCGATCGCTGCGACGGCCTGGGCCGTGGGACGCCCGACGTTGGCGGTGCTGAAGGCATCCGAGGCGCACACCACGTACTCGAGGGACTTCAGCCCGGCGGCTATCGCCCGGACTGCGCCACCGGGGCTGGCGACCAGCGCGGAGAACTCCAGCGCGGGGTAGCGCCACAGCTCGGCGGCCAGCTCGGCCGCATCGGCGAGGGCCGGGACCTTGGTCGGGGAGACGAAGGAGGTCACCTCGACCTCGCGCACGCCGGTGGCCGCGATCGCGGCCAATAGTTCGAGCTTGGCGCTCAACGGGATCGGCGCTTCGATCTGCAGACCGTCGCGCAGCGCGACCTCACGGATCGCGACCTGGCTGGGCAGTGTGCTCACAAAACCCCCTCGGTGCGTAGGGCGTCGATCTCTGCGCTGCTCTTGCCGAGCAGACCGGCGTAGACCTCGTCGTTGTGCTGGCCGGGTCGAGCTGATCCGGCGTTGCGGATGGTGCCCGGGCTCTCCGAGAGCACGGGCATGACGCCGGGTCCCAGCACGGTGCGCTCGGCGCCCTCGTCCCAGTGCTCGGCGAGCATGCCGCGTGCCCACAGTTGCGGGTCTTTGACGACCTCGGCGACGGTGTTGATGGGCCCGGAGATCACGCCGGCATCGCTGAGCGTCGCGATGATGGCGTCGGGCGCCCGCTGCGCCGCCCAGTCGCCGATGATCGCGTCCAACTCATCCTGATTGCGGCCGCGCGCACCGTGGTCGGCGAAGCGCGGATCGGTGATCAGCTCGGGCCGTCCCATGGCCTGGCAGAGCCGGGCGAACACGGTGTCCTGGTTGGCGGCGATCACCACCCAGCTGCCGTCGGCCGACTGGTAGATGTTCGACGGGGCGATGCCTTCCAGCCGGGTGCCTGACGGTCCGCGCACCACGCCGCCGACGTCGTAGTCGGGGATGGTGGATTCCTGGATGGCCAAACAGGATTCGGTGAGGGCGACATCGACCACCTGGCCTTCGCCGGTGACCGTGCGACGGTAGAGGGCGGCGAGGGCACCTTGGGCGGCGAACATGCCCGCGAGGCTGTCTCCAAGGGACAGGGCCAGCCGTGGCGGCGGACCGCCGGGAAACCCGTTCATGTGCCGCAGCCCGCTCGCTGCCTCGGCGACCGAGGCATAGCCGGCCTTGTGGGCATCCGGTCCGGTCTGTCCGTAGCCGGAGACCCGCACCAGGATGATTCCCCGATTGCGCTGACGCAGGGCGTCAAAGCCCAGGCCCCAGCGCTCCAACGTGCCGGGGCGGAAGTTCTCCACGATGATGTCGGACTTGTCGACGAGTTCGAGGAACAGTTCGCGGCCGCGTCCGGTCCGCAGGTCGAGGGTGGCGGCCTTCTTGTTGCGGGCGTGCACGGTCCAGAAGAAGTGGTGCCCGTCGAGCTCGGCCTGTCCCCAGGTGCGCAGCGGATCGGGTTTGCCGGGCAACTCGATCTTGATGACCTCGGCGCCCATGTCGCCGAGGAGTCGCCCGGCGAACGGCCCGGAGATCAGCGTGCCGAGCTCCAGAACCCGGATTCCGTCGAGCGCACCCGCGGGAGTTGGCGTCATACCGTCGAGCCTACGAAATCATGCTCGGCCAGCCAATCACTGACGATCGTCACGGCCTGCCGCAGCGCGTCACGCTGATCCGGTCCGGCGTAATAGTGGTTGGCCCCGGGGATTTCGTGCATCGCCTTGTCGCTGGTGCCGATCGCCTCGAAGAGCCGGCGGGTGTGGCTGGGCGTGCAGGCGTCGTCGGCCATGTTGCCGATCACCAGGGTGGGCACCGCGATGTCGCGGCCGCAGTCCACTCCGTCGCCGCGGGCGTCGTCGTAGCTCCACTGCGACAGCCAGCTGCGCAGTGTGCAGAACCGGGCCAACCCCACCGGGCTCATGTTGACCACCGCGGGCTCGCCCAGGTAGCAGCTGCCGGGGGTGCGGTCGTTGGGGTCGACAGTGGGATCCAGCCACCGCGGGTCGGCCATGGTGCCGTGCACGACGAACCCGAACTCCTGATCGGGCCGGCCGGCCTCGGTGAACTCGGCGAGCTTCGCCTTGACCCAGCTGGTGATTCGGCGGTTGCGGTCGATCTGGGCGGCCCGGTAGCGGTCCAGGAACTCCGCGCTGTAGGGCGGCTGGTTGGGGTTGTCCGGATTGTAGAGATCCAGTTCGGGGTCGCGTTTGGTCGGGTCGGACTCGTCGAGGATCGAGGCGTCCAGCCATTCGGTCAGCGTGCCGTGGCGGCTGATGTGGGCGGCTAGCAGCATCACGCCGTCGGCCGGGATCAGGTTCAGCTTGGTCAGGTCGGGTCCGTCACCGGACGGGCTGGCGGTCACCGTGGGGTGCTGTGCCTGCTGTTGGTAGAACAACGACAGCGAGCCTCCGCCGCTCCATCCGGCCAGCACCACCTTGGCGTAGCCGAGCCGCTTCTTGGCGTCGGAGATGCACTGGCCGAGGTCTTCGACCACCTTCTCCATCAGCAGCGCCGAGTCGGTGCCGCGGAATCGGCTGTTGCAGTAGATGACGTGGTGCCCGGCGCGGGCCAGCGCATTGACCATCGGAAGGTAGGCGCCGCCGCCGATCGGGTGCATGAACACCAGCACGGTGTCGCTCGGCGTGTCCTTCGGCCGTAGCAGGTAGCTCTCCAGCACCACCAGTTCGGCAACCCCGCCGTAGACGTCCCGGACACCCGAATTGTTCTGGTAGGCAATCAGGTAGGGGATTCGGTCGTAATCATGCTTGACGGTCATGCGTGCTGTCCTAGGTCGGCGGCGAGAACTTCGGGGGAGGGGATGAGGCGACGTCGGGTGTCGATGGCGATGACCTGCCAGTCCACCCGCTGATAGTCGTCGAACTTGCGGCGCGCCCGCTCGCGGGCCTTCTCCGGTGCGCCGTGATGCACGCCTTGCGGGGCGTGGCTGATCAGCCCGGGCGGCATCGGAATCCCGTAAAGCGAACCGCCGTGGAAGAACGCGATCTCGTCGTAGTCGACGTTGCGGTGATACCACGGGGTGCGTTCGGTGCCCGCTACCCCTTCGGCGGGCTTGGGCAGGAAGTTCATCACGTACACCCCGGTGGCCTGCATGAACAAATGCACGGTCGGAGGTAGGTGCACGCTGTCAGACGTCACCACGTTGTAGTCGGCGATGTTGAACGAGAACGCGAAGTTGTCGCCGCGCCAGCCCTCGACATCGATCGGATTGTGTTGGTAGTGCAGCGTTGTCGGGCCGCCGTCGTGGATCAGCCGGACCTGGTAGCTGTCGCGTCCATCGTCGAACGGATCTGGGTTGAAGGGGGCCGGATCCGGGATGACGATCAGGGAAGGGTCGAACGGGAAGTGCCGGCCCAGTGGACCGGGCGGCGGAACCCGGAACTCGTCGGTGGCCTCGATCATCAGCAGTGTCGTTTCGGCCGCGGGCAGTTGTCGCCAAGTGGTCGCCTTGGGCAGATACAGCCAGTCGCCCTCGCGGTAGTCCAGCGGGCCGAATTCGGTCTCCAACCGCCCGGATCCGGTGTGCACGAAGCAGAGCAGGTCGCCGTCGACGTAGCGGATGTGAAACGGCATCGGGGCCGAGCGCCGGGACAGCCGGATGCGGCAGTCGGCGTTGCTGAACAGCAGTAGCGGATCGCCGGCGGCGTCGGTGGCGTCGGCCGGCTGCAGGAGTGCGGCGAGCACATCGACGGGCCGCAGTGGGCCTTCGGCGCGGTAGGCGGTCGGGTCGTTGCGCCGGTACATGTTGGCGGTGCGGCCGGTGAAGCCGCCACGGCCCAGCTCGTCGTCCTTGAGGCCGTCGAGATCGGCGTGCAGGCGATGTGGTGTGGTGCCTTTGCGCAGGTGGACGAAGGATTCCATCGGCGACTCCCGGGGAGGTCATGCGGATATCGGGCCGAAACTAAAAGTAACGTTACTTTTTGTTTTGGTCCCGGGCAAGAGCCCCTCGTGAAGTCAGCGGCCGACGAACTCCGCGGTGCTGCGGGTCAGGAACGCCTGCACCCCGATGGCGGCGTCCTCGCTGGCGAACAGCTTCTGCACGGTAGGCACCAGGGCGGCCTCGGCCGCGGCGTCGCCGTCGCGCACCGCCTGACGGGCGCTGCGCAGGGTGGCCTGCACGCCCAGCGGTGCCTGCCGGGCGATGGTGTGGGCGATCTCAATGGCGCGGGTCAATTGCTCGCCGTCGGCCACCACCTCCTGCACGATGCCGATGCGATGGGCCTCGCGGGCATCGAAGGTGTCGGCCGTCAGGATCCACCGCATGGCGTTACCCCAGCCGGCCGCCCGAGGGAACCGGATGGTGGCCCCGCCGAACGGGTATATGCCACGGGCGATTTCCAGTTGTGCGAAGGTGGCCGACTCGGCGGCGACGGCGATGTCGCCGGCCAGCATCAGCTCGATGCCCAGTGTCAGCACCTTGCCGTGCACCGCGGTGACGACCGGTTTGGACAGTTGCCGGCCGTCGACCTGCCACGGGTTGATGCCGCCGTCGGGAACGTGCGAGACGTTGTTGGCGATGTCGCCGGCGACGCTGGCTAGATCCAGGCCGGCGGTGAACATCGGCCCCTCGCCGTAGAGCACGGCGGCGCGCAGGCTGTCGTCGGCGTCGAATTCTCCGTAGGCGGAGGCCAGTTCACGCAGCATTGCGGAGTTGAACGCGTTGCGTTTGTCGGGCCGGTTGATGCCGATGATCTGCACATGGCCGTCGCGGCGGACGGTCAGGTTTTCGTAGCTCACTCGTGTCCTCCCTGAATGCCGGGGTGCATCCGCTAGACTAAGTAGTCTAGACCAGATCGTCAAGAGTGGAGGATTCGATGGCGGCTCCGGCAAAAGCGCTGACGCACAAGGAGCGACTGCTTCGCCAGGGCATGAGATCGTTTTATGCGTCTGGATTTCACGGCACCACTGTCGACGCCATCTTGGCCGCCTCCGGGGTGCCGAAGGGCTCCTTCTATCACCACTTCGGTTCCAAGGACGCGTTCGGCCTGGCGGTGCTGGATCGCTACATGCACATGCAGCTAGACGCGCTGGCCAATTGGTCCGACGATGAATCTCTCAGTACCACTGAGAAACTCACCGGCTACTTCGATGAGCTCACCCGGGCATTCGTCCGGTCGGGCTTCCAGCGGGCTTGCCTGGCCGGCAAGTTCTCCACCGAGCTGGCGGCCGACTCCGAGCCGTTCCGGGCGTCTCTCCGTGCCGCGCTGGACGGTTGGCATGGCGCCCTGAGCACGCTGATGCAGGCCGGTCAGGACCGCGGCGACGTGCGCGACGACCGTTCCGCCGACGAGCTTGCGCATGGCGTGCTGGCGCTGATTCAGGGTGCGTTCGTCATTGCGCTGTCGGCGCGCGACACCCGGGCGCTCGAGGCCGTCAGCGCCAGCTTCGGGCCTTTGATTCAACCGCCGGCGTAGGGCGCGAGCAGACACGAAGGCCCCCATTTCAGCGCGGAATTGGGGGCTTTCGCGACTGCTCGGCGAAGGAACGCTACTTCAGCTCGGCCGACGACAGGCCCAGCAGCCGGCGGGCCACCACCAGCAGCTGGATCTGCTGGGTGCCCTCGAAGATGTCGAGGATCTTCGAGTCGCGGCTCCACTTCTCCAGCAGCATCTGCTCGGAGTAGCCCAGGGTGCCGGCCATTTCGACCGCCTTGAGGGTGATGTCGCTGGCGACCCGGCCGGCCTTGGCCTTGCCCATCGACGCCTCTTTGGAGTTGGGGATGTTGTTGTCGGCCTGCCACGCCGAGCGCAGCGTCAGCAGGTTTGCCGACTCCCAGTCGGCCTCCATCCGCAGGAACTCCGCGGCCGGCGCGCTCTGGGCGTGTGCCGGCTTGTCGTAGGAGATCTCGATGCCGGCGGCGGTGAGCATCTTGCGCAGCTCTTCGAGCGCGGCCCGCGCGACACCGACGGCCATGGCGGCCACGATCGGGCGGGTGTTGTCGAAGGTCTCCATGACCCCGGAGAAGCTCTTCTCGGTGTTGATCTCCGGGCTGCCCAGCAGGTTGTCCTTGGGGATCCGGGCATTGTCGAACCGGATCACCGCGGTGTCGGAGGCCTTGATGCCGAGCTTGTGCTCCAGGCGCTCGACGATGACACCGGGGTGCTCGCGCGGCACGATGAACGATTTGATCGCCGCCCGCCCCAGCGCCTTGTCCAGCGTCGCCCACACCACGATGTGGGTGCAGCGTGATCCGGCGGTGACGAAGATCTTCTCGCCGTTGATCACGTACTCGTCGCCGTCGAGGGTGGCCGTCGTGGTCACCGCGGCCGAGTCGGAGCCGAAGCTCGGCTCGGTGATGGCCATTGCGGCCCAGACCTTGCCCAGCCGGGCGAGCTGCTCATCGGTGGCCACACCGGAGATCGCCGCGTTGCCGAGGCCCTGATAGGGCACCGACAGCATCAAAGCGACATCACCCCAACTCATCTCGAGCACCTGCAGCATTGCCGCCATGTTGGCCGCGTTGCGGTTACCGGTCTGCTCGCCGGCGTCGCGGAAGGCCTCGGCGCCGGCCATCGCGTTACCGCCGGCCCCGGAGACCCCGTCGAACAGGGTTTCCAGGGTGTCCAGCTCGACCGGGTAGGCGTGCTCGCGCGCGTCGTACTTGCGCGAGATGGGGCGCAGCATCTCGGCGGCCCCGGCATGGGTCATCTCAATGACTTCCTGCAGCTTGCGGGGCAGTTCCAGATTGATTGCCATGATCAGACTTTCGTGTTCGCAGCGGAGTTTGCTTGATGTCGTGGATGACTCAGATGACCAGGACGCCCTCGGCGACACCGAGTGCCCGCAGATCGCGGTACCAGCGCTCGACCGGGTGTTCCTTGGTG
>LZME01000083.1 GCA_001673575.1 Mycolicibacter heraklionensis
GGTGTGTGAGTTCACGACATAGGTGACAGATGAGTCGCGACATGGGTGACACCTGCATCGGTGGCTGCTGAGTCGCGTCATAGGTGACAGTCATGGGTCATGTCCAAAGCGCGCGTGGCCGTCCTAGAAGTCCTCAGCGGAAACCTGTCGGTGACTGCTGCAGCCCGCACCTACGGGCTATCGCGCCAACACCTCTACCGGCTGCTGACCCGCTACCGAACCGGTGGCCTTGATGCGCTCGAACCCCGCTCGCGGCGCCCCGCCAGCAACCCCCGCGCCACCGATGATGACGTCATCGCCGCAGTCGTGCTGCTCCGCGAAACACTCACCGCCGAAGGCCTCGACGCCGGCCCCATCACGATCCAAAACCACTTGATCCGCCAAGGCCTACCGGTGCCGTCGACTTCCACCATCCGGCGCATCCTGCACCACCACGGCCTGATCACCCCCCAGCCCCGCAAACGGCCCCGCAGCTCCTATCACCGCTTCGCCGCCGACCAACCCAACGAGTGCTGGCAATCCGATTTCACCCACTGGTCCCTGGCTGATGGCACCGACACCGAAATCCTCAACTGGCTCGACGACCACTCCCGCTACCTGCTGTCGTGCACCGCCCACCGCCGCGTCGCAGGACCCGACGTCGTGGCCACCTTCACCGCCACCAGCCTCGAATTCGGGCTGCCCGCAGCCACACTCACCGACAACGGCAGTGTTTATACCTCTCGATTCACCGGCGGCCACAACGACTTCGAACGACTCCTAGCCGCCCTAGGCATCACCCAGAAAAACGGGCACCCCGGCCACCCCCAAACCCAAGGAAAAATCGAGCGCTTCCACCAAACCCTCAAACGCTGGCTGGGCGCACGCCCCCACCCGCACACCCTGGCCGAACTCCAAGGTCTCCTCGATGCCTTCCAGGTCATCTACAACACCGAACGCGGCCACCGCGCCCACCCACAGCACCTCACCCCCGAACAGGCCTACCGCGCCCGTCCCAAAGCCACCCCCGGCAACCAACCCAGCACTGCCGTCCGGCTACGCACCGACGTCGTCGACCAGTTCGGCAAACTCACCCTGCGCCACGGCAGCCGCCTACATCACCTCGGCATCGGGCGCGCCCACGCCAGCACCCCCGTGCTGATCCTGGTTAACGCCACCACCGTCACCGTCATCAGCAAAACCGGCCACCACCTCATCGCCAGCCACCACATCGACCCGGACCGCAACTACTGGCCCAACAAACAGAAAAACCCCGGCAAAAGCCGGGGCAATCTGTAACCGATGACGCGACTCATGTGTAACCCATGACCCGACTCATCACA
>LZME01000084.1 GCA_001673575.1 Mycolicibacter heraklionensis
GATCAACTGGGTCACCGTGTCCTGGGTGGCCACCGCATCATCGAGGATCGTGGAATCCAACGCCCGCCGGGTCCGCCCGGACAGGGCGCCGGTGGCTGCCACGACCGCTTTGACCGCCTCGAAGATCCGGTTCGGCCGGTCCGAGGCCGCCAGTCGGCGCCGCCAGTACGTCAGCGTCGTGGAGTGGAATGACCCGGCGGTGATCGGCAGCCCGCAGGCGGCTTTCCACCGCAGGTCGAAGGTCACGGCATCGACGGTTTCGTTGTCGGATAAGCCGTGCAGGGCCTGCAACGTGATCACCGACGCCATCACCTCGGCCGGCACGCTCGGGCGTCCCCGCCGCGACGGAAACAGATCGGCGAACATCTCCTCGGGAAACAACTCACCCCGATGCACGGCCAGGAACGCAAACACGCTCTCGGACTTCAGAAGATGCCCGGCCACCGATTCGGCATCCAACAACTCACGCTGATCATCAGAGCGACCCTGCACCCACCAATCATCCCCAAAACCCCAGGACAACCCCGCCCGGCACGCCGGATTAATTCAGCAGACTCCTAGCAGGCGTCAGGCGTCGGATCTGATCAGCTCCACCACCGGGATGACCCGCTGGGTGCGTTCGCGGTAGGTGGCGAAGCCCGGGTAACGCTGCGCCTGAATCCCATAGAGCCGGTCGTGTTCAGCGCCGGTGATCTCGGTGGCCGTCACCGCAAAGGTGTCGGTACCGAGTTCGACAGTCGCCGAGGGGTTCGCCCGCAGGTTGTAGTACCAGCTCGGATGGTTGTCCTTGCCCTCGTTCGAGGCGAACACGATGATCCGGTCGCCGTCGGGGAGATACATCATCGGGCTGGTGCGCTGCTGTCCGGATTTGGCGCCGGTGGTGGTCAGCAACAGGACCGGGGCTCCTTCGAACCGTCCGCCCAATTTCCCACCGCTGCTGCGGAATTCCGCGATGTTACGGGCGTTGAACTCCAGGGTGCGCTGTGTGTCCACGGGCGGCCATCTCCTCAGTCGATACCGACGAAGTGCTCGATCACCGGTGGCGAGTCGTAGAAGCCGTGCAGCAATGCGCGCCACTGCTCGAATTCCGGCGACTTCCGAAATCCCTCGGTGTGCGCCTCAATGTTCTCCCACTGCACCAATAACAGGTAGAGGTTCGGCGACTCAACCGACCGGGACATCGAAATCCCGAGGAATCCGGGCTGGGCGGCGATCAATGGCCGCGCCTTGGCGAACGCTGCTTCGAAGTCGGCTTCGCTGCCGGGCCGGATGGGCAGTACTCCATGTTCCACAATCACGCCTGTCAGTGTGCCCGACGGCCTGTGGCCTGGATTACCGCCTAAAGACTCTTGTCTGTTACCGAATGACACAGATAGGTTACCTGCAACTAACAGACACAGATATCCGGAGGAGGTGGCGGGATGAGCGCCCTTGCGGCGGCGGTCGTCTTTGCCTGGTTGGGCATGGTGCTGGCGATCTCGTTTCTGGAAGCGCCCTTGAAGTTCCGAGCGCCGGGTATCACCATTCCATTGGGCTTGGGTATCGGCCGGCTGGTGTTCCGGGCCCTCAATGCGGTGGAGATCGTGCTGGCGACGGTGGTGGTGTTGGTGGTGGCCATCGACCCCCCGGGACCGATGTCGCTGGCCGGGGTCTGCGTTGCGGTCGCGGTGCTGAGCGTGCAGATACTGGTGGTCCGGCCCCGGCTGCGCCGTCGATCGGATGCGGTGCTGACCGCGCAGACCGCCCCGCCCGGCGGGATCATCGAGCGCTCTCGCGCCCATTACGCCTACGCGGGGCTGGAGGTGGTCAAGGTCGCCGCACTGCTGACCGCGGGAATCTCACTGCAAGCCATGACAGCCGGCTGGTAGGACGGCGGACCGCGTTGACGTTCAGGTCGTTTCCCCATTGGTCGGCTCGAGCCAGGTCGCGGGAAGCATTGGGACTCTCCGCGTAAAGCCGACGTGGCCATCGTTCGTCGTCGTCAAACCAGCAGCACGCGGAGCGGCAGCCAAACGTCGGCCACCGGAACGCCCCGAAATCTCGGCGCCAGGCGCGGAGTCCGGCGGCGGTGAATTGGTCCCCGCAGCGGTAACGGTCTCGTGCACCGCCGCTGGTTTGCGGCGGCGCCGCCGCGCCGGTTTACGGCTCGACTCGGCAGCACGGATCGCTGCCGCCGGGGCCTTCTCGCCGTCGGTGAGCGTCGGGTCGCTGGGGGTGTCGGGGCCGCTCCCGGCAGCCGCGTAGCGCGCCCGCCGGGGCGGGGCCACGGTCAACGCCACGGTCAACGCCACGGCGACGCCGGGGACCGCCGCGGCACCGGGGCTCGACACGGACGTCGTCGCGGAACCGGCCGGGGCGGTCGGAACAGTCGCAACGCCCGGCCAGCCCCGGGTGCCCGCCAAAACGGCCGGCGCCGCCGGTGGGCGACCTGAAGTGGCCGGTGCGGCGGCAAGGCCGGGAGCGACCGTCGGCACCGCGCCGGCGCCTACCTGACCGGCCCCGGCTGCAGCCGCAGCGATCCCGGGCAACGTCGACGCCAGTATCTCGGCGATCTCGTCGAAGGGACCGTCGAACAGCAGGTGATAGAGGTCGGTCAACTTGCGAATGAGTTCCTTGATGCCATAGGGGTCATTGTCATCGTCACCGTCGGGGCTGAAATCACTGCTGCCGACGACCGCCGGTGCGGGCATGCCGACTGGCCCAGCACCCAACGTCGCGTCGGCGACCCCCTGATAGGTCTCCATGGTGGCGGCCGCCTGTAACCACATCCGTACGTAATCGGCTTCGTTGACCGCAATCGGGATGGTGTTGACACCGAAAAAGTTGGTCGCAACCAATGCCGCATGGCCGGTCCGATTGGCGGCCAACTCGGCCAGCGTCGGCATGCTTGCCAACGCGGCAGTGTAAGCCGCGGCGATGATCTCGTGGCGAGCGGCCGCTCGCGCCCCGGCCGCGCTCGCGGACGTCAACCACTCCAGATGCGGCATATGGGCGGCCGCATAACGCTCCGCGGCCATCCCCTGCCACATCTCCGCCCGGACCGTACCGAGCACGTCGGCCAGGCCGGCCGCCACCGCGTCATACTCGGCACTCAACGCCGCCCAGGACTGCGCTGCCGCCAGGAGAGGCCCCACCCCCGGGCCGGAACTGAGCAGCGCTGAGTGAACCTCCGGCGGTAGGGCCAGCCAGCGCGGCATAGTAACGGCACTCCCTCCACCATCCGCTCGTCCAGGTCCGCGGGACCCTAGTTTTGCGAACGCACCCAGGCCAACGCGTGCTCGACGTCGATCACCGTGGCCACACCCGCCGGCCGGGCCGGGCGGCGCACGACGACCACCGGCAGGCCGTGTTCCTCGGCGGCCAGCATCTTCGGCCAGGTGTATTCGCCGCCGGAGTCTTTCGTGACGACGACGTCGGCGCGGTGATCGTGTAGTAGCGCGAGTTCTCCGGCCAGCGCGTAGGGACCGCGGTCCCTGATCACCGACCAGCTGGGCGGCAGGCTGATCGACGGTGGCTCGACCACGCGCGCCAGCACCGTCGCGTCGGCCAGCGCCGGCAGGTAGGACGCCAATTGCTGACGCCCGATCGTCAGCACCGGCCGCCGGCCCAGCCGGGCGGCGATCTGCGCGGCCTGCTCGTGCGAGTCGGCCCAATGCCATAACTGCCCGGCGCGCTGCGACCAGCCGGGCCGCTCGAGCCGCAGCAGTGGCCGGCCGGCCGCCGCGCACGCGGCGGCCGCGTTGGCCGACATCGTCGTCGCGAAGGGATGGGTGGCGTCCACGACAATGTCGTACTCGGTCAACGCCGCTCGCAGGCCGTCGATTCCGCCGAAACCGCCGATCCGCACCGCCCCGACCGGCAACCGTGGGTCGGCGACCCGGCCGGCCAGCGACGTCGTGACGTCGACGCCCGCAGCGACCAGCCGATCAGCCAGGGCGCGGGCTTCGGCGGTACCGCCGAGCAGCAGCACGCGCGTCACGGTGCCCCCGGCGCCAAGAACGGCAACCCAGACGGTGGCCCGCCGCCCGCCAGCTCCAGCAGGGCGTCGACGTCCAGGTGCTCTTCGATCAGATCCCCGAGCAGGTCGAGCCGGCGCTCCCGGGCGGCGGGAAACGACACCTGCGACGGCGCCAGCCCGAGAGTTTCGGCCAGGAACGCCACGCGCAACGCGTCGACCTCCAGACACCCGTGCCGCATGGTGCCGAAAACCTGGCCGGCGCGGACACCACCGGCAAACGCATCCGCGACATCTCCGCGACTGATCCGGCCATGATGAATCTCGTATCCGCCATCGGACAGCCGCAGCACCTTCTCTGCGGCAAAACATGTTTCAACGTCCAGCAGGCCGAGACCGCTCACTTCGCCGGGCGCCCCCTCGATTCCCTCGGGATCGCGAATCTTTCGGCCCAGCATCTGAAAGCCGCCGCAGATACCCAGCACGGGCTTGCCCGCGGCGGCGTGCCCAGCGATCGCGGCATCGATTCCGCGTGACCGCAACCAAGCCAGATCGCTGATGGTTGCCCGGGTTCCGGGCAGCACCACCAGATCAGCGTCGGACACCCCACGCGGATCGGCGGCGAACACCACGTCCAGGTCGGGTTCCAGGCCGAGGGCGTCCAGGTCGGTGAAGTTGCTGATCCGCGGGAACCGGATCACCGCGACCCGTCGCGCCCCGGTGCGCGCGGAGCGTCGGCCGTCCAGATCCAGCGCGTCCTCCGAGTCCAGCCACAGCTCCGGGTGCCACGGCAGGGTGCCGAACACCCGCCTGCCGGTGAGGCGTTCCAGATCGGCCAGCCCGGGCTCCAGCAACCGCAGCTGCCCGCGGAACTTGTTCACGATGAACCCCGCCACCAACGCCTGGTCCCGTTCCGACAGCAGCGCGACCGTGCCGAAGAACGCCGCGAACACCCCGCCACGATCGACGTCACCGACGACCACCACCGGCAGGCCGGCGTGGCGAGCCAGTCCCATGTTCACGTAATCGCCGGCGCGCAAGTTGATCTCGGTCGGGCTGCCGGCGCCCTCGGCGACGATCACGTCATAGCGCCCGGCGAGATCGTCGTAGGCACCGTGCGCGGCCTTAGCCAACGCCGCCCGGCCGTGCATCCAGTTCGACGACGACAGCGTCCCCCACGGCCGGCCCATGAGCACCACATGGCTTTGCTGGTCACTGCCGGGTTTGAGCAGAACCGGGTTCATCGCCGGCTCCGGGTCAACGCGGGCAGCGCGGGCTTGAATCCATTGCGCCCGACCGATTTCAGCCGCCACACCCTCGGCGCCGACACACACCATGGAGTTGTTCGACATGTTCTGCGCCTTGTAGGGCGCCACCCGCACGCCGCGACGAGCCAGCGCCCGGCACACGCCGGTGGCCACCACGGTCTTACCGGCGTCGCTGGTGGTTCCGGCGATCAGAACGCCCGCCATCAGGTCCGCCGCACCAGGAACACATCCATCACCCAGCCCGCCTCGGCCCGGGCCGCATCGCGGGCGGCCGCGATCTCCTCGACGACCTCAGAGACCCGGCCGGTGACCAACCGCTCCCCCGCGGCGCCGAGGTTGGCGCCCCACCAGATCGTCCAGTCGTCCACCGGAGAAAGATCGAGCCGGTCCGGGTTGAGCATCGCGACGATGTTGTCCTGACCAGCGGCAACCGCCTCGGCGAGCCGCCGGCCGGTGGTGATGTGCACCGGACGGCCCACTTCGTGCAGCACGATCCGGTGCCGGGCAGCCAGCAGTTGCGGGGCGCTGATCCCAGGCAGCACGTCGTAATCCAGTTCAACACCAAGGGCTTTCACCTGCTCGACAATGCGGATCGTCGAGTCGTACAGCGCCGGGTCACCCCACACCAGGAAGGCGGCCGTGCCGCCGCGGGCCCGCAGCACGTCGGCGTAGCGCTGCGCCCGCGCCGCATGCCAGTCGGCCACGGCGCGGGTGTAGCCGGGTTCGGTCAGCCCCGGGGAACGGTCGCGGGCCGGGTCGGCGACCGCGACGATAGGAGTCGAGGCGGCGTAGGTGTCGACGATGGATCGCCGCAACGCCAAAAGGCTGTCGTCGGAGGACTTCTCGGATGCGACGATGTAGTCGGCCGACTGCAGTGCGCTGGCGACCTCGGCGGTGACGTGCGCAGGTCCCATACCGATTCCGAGAATCCAGACTTTCACCGATCCTCCAGGTCGCCTTCTACGTCCAGGTAAGCCTGCCGCAACGCCGCCATGGTCTCGGGGTCGGGGTGCTCCCACAGGCCGCGGTCGGCGGCTTCGGTCAACCGTTCCACAATGCCCTGGAGCGCCCAGGGGTTGGACTTGTCGAGGAATTCCCGGGTCTGCGGGTCCAAGACGTATTCGGCCGCGAGCTTTTCGTACATCCAGTCGTGCACCACACCGGCGGTGGCGTCGAAGCCGAACAGGTAGTCGACGGTGGCGGCCAGTTCGAACGCGCCCTTATAGCCGTGGCGACGCATCGCGGAGATCCAGCGCGGGTTGACCACCCGTGCGCGGAACACCCGGGCGGTCTCTTCGGCCAGCGTCCGGGTGCGGATGGCATCCGGCGAGGTCGAGTCGCCCACATAGGCTTTCGGGTCGGCACCGGTCAGCGCACGCACGGTCGCGATCATGCCGCCGTGGTAGACGAAGTAGTCATCGGAGTCGGCGATGTCATGCTCGCGGGTGTCGATGTTCTTGGCGGCCACCTTGATTCGACGGTAGTTGGTGCGCATGTCGTCGGCTGCCGGCGCGCCACTCAGCCCCCGACCGTAGGCGAACCCACCCCAGGTGGTGTAGACCTCGGCCAGGTCCTTGTCGTCACGCCACGTCCCGGATTCGATGACCTGCAGGATTCCCGCCCCGTACGACCCGGGCGCCGAACCGAAGATCCGGGTGGTGGCGCGGCGCAGATCCCCGTGTTCGGCCAGGTCGGCGCGAGCGTGCGCGGCCACGAAGTTCGCGTCGTCGGGCTCGTCGAGGGTGGCGACCATCTGCACCGCGTCGTCGAGCATCGACACCACGTGCGGGAAGGCATCCCGGAAGAATCCCGAGATGCGCACGGTCACGTCGATTCTGGGCCGGCCGAGCTCCTCGGGTGAGATGACCGCCAGCCCGGACACCCGCCGCGACGCCTCGTCCCACTCAGGTCGCACGCCGAGCAGGGCCAGCACCTCGGCAATGTCGTCGCCGGAGGTGCGCATCGCCGAGGTGCCCCACACCGACAGCCCGACCGACTCCGGGTAGCTGCCGGTGTCGTCGAGGTAGCGCCGCACCAGCGAGTCGGCCATCGCCTGCCCGGTCTGCCATGCCAGCCGGGACGGCACCGCGCGGGGGTCGACGGTGTAGAAGTTGCGTCCGGTGGGCAACACGTTGACCAGACCGCGCAACGGCGAACCGGAGGGTCCCGGCCGTACGAACCCGCCGGACAGCGCGTGCAGCACCGCGTCCAGCTCGGCCGATGTGCCGGCCAGCCGCGGAACCACCTCGGTGGCAGCGAATCTCAGCACCCGGCATACCTCGGGGTCAGGATGCAGCGTGTCAGCCAGGCCGGTCTCCCAATCGGCAGCCTCCATGGCTTCGACCAACGCGCGGGCGCGGCCCTCGATCTCGTCGACGACCGTCGCAGCGGCGTCTTCCTTGAGCCCCAGCGCGGCCCGCAGGCCGGGCACCGCATGGTCTACCCCGCCCCACACCTGCGGAGCACGCAGGATCGCCAGCACCAGGTTCACCCGCTCCGGTCCAGTCGGAGCGCCGCCGAGCACGTGCAGGCCGTCCCGGATCTGGGCGTCCTTGATCTCGCAGAGCCAGCCGTCGACATGCAGCAGGAAGTCGTCGAACTCCTCGTCCTCGGGCCGCTCATCCAGGCCCAGGTCGCGGTGCATCTCCGCGGCCCGCATCAGATTCCAGATCTCACCGCGGATCGCCGGCAGCTTGGCCGGGTCCATTGACGCGATGTTGCCGTACTCGTCGAGCAGCTGCTCGAGGCGCGCGATGTCGCCGTAGGACTCCGCACGTGCCATCGGCGGGATCAGGTGGTCGACGATCGTGGCGTGCGCCCGCCGCTTGGCTTGAGCACCCTCGCCGGGGTCGTTGACCAGGAACGGGTAGATCAATGGCAGGTCGGCGATCATCGCGTCGGTGGCGCACGCGGAAGACAACGCCGCGGTCTTACCGGGCAGCCATTCCATCGATCCGTGCTTGCCCAGGTGGATCACCGCGTGCGCGCCGAAACCATGTGCCAGCCAACGGTATGCGGCCAGATAGTGGTGGCTGGGCGGCAACTCCGGGTCGTGGTAGATCGCCACCGGATTCTCCCCGAACCCCCGCGGCGGCTGGATCATCAGCACGACATTGCCGGATTGCAGTGCGGCCAGCACGATTTCGCCGGTGTCGTTGACGAACAACTTGCCCGGCGCCGGACCCCACGCCGTGGTCATGGCATCGCGCAGGTCGTCGGGCAACTCGGCGGTCCACTGCGCATACTGTTGCCCGGTGACCCGCACCTGCGCGCCGGTCAGCTGCGCCGCAGACAGCCAGTCCTCGTCCTGACCGCCGGCCTCGATCAGGGTGTGGATCAGGCGATCGCCGGCCTGCGTCTCGTCAGCGACGTCGAGCACGCCGAAACCGTCCCCGACGTCGTAGCCCTCCGCCGCCAACCGCCGCAGCAGCCGCACCGCCGACACCGGGGTGTCCAGACCGACGGCGTTGCCCACCCGGGAATGTTTGGTGGGATAGGCCGACAACACCAACGCCAGCTTCTTCTGCGCGTTCGGGATACGGCGCAGCACCGCGTGGTTCACCGCGACCCCGGCCACCCGGGAGCACCGCTCGGGATCGGCAGCATAGTGCGGCAGCCCGTCGTCGTCGATCTCCTTGAAGGAGAACGGGACGGTGATGATCCGGCCGTCGAATTCCGGGATGGCGATCTGGGTGGCCGAATCCAGCGGGGTCACGCCGTCGTCGTTGGCCTCCCAGTCCGCCCGCGTGGACGCCAGGCACAGTCCCTGGAACACCGGGATGTCCAGCGCCGCGATCTGTTCGATGTCCCACGCGCCGTCGTCGTCGCCGGCACTGACCCCGGCGGTGGCGTTCATCGCCCCACCGGCCGCCAACATGCAGACCACCACCGCGTCGAGCTGGCCCAGCGCGGCGAAAAGCTCCTCGGGGGCGTTGCGCAGCGACGCGGCGAAGATCGGCACCCCGACCGCCCTGGTGCCGAGCTCCACCCCATCGATGGCGTCGGCCAGGGCGTGCGCGAAACCGGCGTTGCCGCTGACCTCGTGGGCCCGGTAGTAGAGCACCCCTACCCGCACGGCCTCCTCGGAGACGTCAACCGGCTCCCGTTGCCCGTAACCCCACTCCGGGATCACCGCCGGCTCCTCGAAGCCCTCCCCGGTGAGCAGCACCGTGTCGCACAGAAACGCGTGCAGCTGCGCGAGGTTGGCGGGCCCGCCTTCGGCGAGGTAGGCGTGTGCCTGCGCGGCCAGGCCGATCGGGACCGTGGAGCACTCCATCAGCTCGGCGTTGGGCGAGCGCTCCCCGCCGAGCACCACCAACGGCAGTCCGGTCGCGCGCAGCAGCTTCAGTTCGTCGGCGATCTCGGCCGATGATCCCAGTATGCGCAACACCACGACATCGGCGCCGTTGACCAGCGGTTCGATGTCGTGGCGTGCGGGGTTCCCGAGCCGGTAGGCCGCGCCGCTGGCCCGCGCGGACAGCAGGTCGGTGTCGGAAGTGGACAGCAACGCGATACGGCGAGCCTGCGCCATCAGGGGCCTCCTCGGGGTTCTCGCCCCTCGTCGTCGGATGTCTCGTGGCCGTATCTGGCTGGGGGCACGCGACCCCTCACAGTGGCGGAACCGCCCCGGATTCACACCGGGTTCCTGACGCCACGAGACGGCGGCCAGCCTAACGCAGCGCGGCGTGTAACAATGTCGCCGGTAAGGCGATGACGAATGAGGAAGCCGGTGCGAATCCGGCGCGGTCCCGCCACTGTCATCGGGGAGCGACCCTCATCAGCCACGGCCCGCCACTTGTGGGGTTGGAAGGCGAGGCGAGCAGTGATCCGAGAGCCAGGAGACTCACGTCAACGCGTCCTGCGTACCGGGGCGGTGTACCCCGAGGAAGCTGACTCACGCTCATGTCCCGTGCGTTGCGGGTAGTTGCTGCGCTCCTGGTAGCGCTGGCCACCGCGCTGTCGTTGGCCGGCTGCGTGGGCGAGCCCGCCACCCGCACATCGCAAGCGGGTGCCGGCTGCATCACCGACTTCGATCCGGCCGCCGACTACTTCCCAGACAAGTCGACGCTGACCGAGGCCACCAACTTCGCCATCACCTACCACGGCAGTTACCAGGTTCTGACGGTCAAGCGGCCCTATCTCGGCGGCAAGCCGGTGTCGTGGGTGTTGGTGCGCTGCGGTGCGCCCCCACCGGCGTTGACCGGGGAGCTGGCCAATGCCCAGCGGATCACCGTCCCGGTGCAGAGCCTCTATTCGGGCTCGACGACGCATCTGGCGATGATTACCGAACTGGGCCAGGCGGGCGTGGTCACCGGTGTGGCGAGCCCGGCAGCCGTCGCCGACCCGCAGATCCGTGCGCGCATCGACGCCGGTGAGATCGTCGGCTACGCCCCCGGCGGGCAGATCAATATCGAGCGCGTTATCGGCGCGGGCCCCGACCTGCTGGTCACCGAGGGCATCGACGACCCCGGCTATCCCAAGCTGCGCGAAGCCGGTACCCCGGTACTGGCCGACGCCGAATGGCTGGAGCCGACACCGCTGGGCCGGGCCGAGTGGATCAAGGTGTTCGCGGCGCTGACGGGGACCGAACGCCAAGCAGCACAGGCCTACCAGGCCATCCGCGACCGTTACCGCACCTTGGCGGCTCACGCCGCCGCAGCCAAGCCCGTCGAGGTCTTGGTCGGCACCATGTACTCGGGCAGCTGGTCGATGCCCACCGGCGAGAGCTACTCGGGACGTCTGGTCGCCGACGCCGGCGGCACCTACCCCTGGCTGTCGGAGACCGGCGCCGAGAACCGGCAATTGAATTTCGAGTCGGTGTACGCCCGTGCCGGCACCGCGCCGGTCTGGCTCGTCACCGACGACTGGCAAACCCTGGGCGACGCGGTGGCCCGTGACAGCCGCTACGGCGAGCTGACCGCGCTGCGGACCGGCCATGTGTGGTCGGCGACCAAGGCAATGACACCCGCTGGCGGCAATCTGTATTGGGAACGCGGCACGGCCCGACCGGATCTGCTGCTCGGTGACCTCGTGGCGATCCTGCATCCCGAGCTCGCCGCCGACCACGCGTTCGAGTTCTACCGGCGGGTGCCGCGATGAAGCCGCGTATCGCCCTGGTGCTGGCCGCGCTGAGCGCCGCGGTGGTTCTGCTGGCCGGGCTGGGGTTGGTGCTCGGGCCGGTGCGGGTGCC
This sequence comes from Mycolicibacter heraklionensis, assembly GCA_001673575.1. Lineage (GTDB taxonomy): Bacteria > Actinomycetota > Actinomycetes > Mycobacteriales > Mycobacteriaceae > Mycobacterium > Mycobacterium heraklionense_A. The sequence goes on from LZME01000084.1 coordinate 11,414, forward strand.
GGTGCTCGACACCGTGCAGGTGCTGTTCGGCGCCGAACCTTCCGACCCGCGCTGGCAGGTGATCGTGTGGAACATGCGGTTGCCGCGGGTGCTGACCGCGCTGGCCGCCGGTTCCGCATTGGGCGTCGCCGGCCTGCAGCTGCAAACCCTGTTCCGCAACACCCTCGCCGATCCCTACATTCTGGGCGTGAGCTCCGGGGCGAGCCTGGGCGTCGCGGTGGTGGTGCTGCTCGGTGGGGCGGCCGGCGGCGGTTTCACCACCGCGGTGGCCGGTGCCAGCCGTGCCGCGGAAGTGATCGCGGCGGCCGTGGGTGCGGCGGCCATGCTCACGCTGGTTCTGGTGCTGTCGCGGTGGACCCGCTCGGCGGCGACGCTGCTGCTGATCGGTGTGATGATCGGCGCGGCCAGCACCGCATTGGTGAGCTTGGCGCTGGTGTACTCCGATCCGCAGCGGGTGCAGCAGTACCTGTTGTGGGGCCTGGGCAGCTTCGCCGGAACCGGTTGGGCCGATTTGGAGTTGCTGCTGCCGCTGGTGGCCGTCGGGCTGTTGACCGCGGCGATGACGATCCGGCCGCTCAATGCCCTGCTGCTCGGCGAGAGCTACGCGGCGACCATGGGTATCAACGTGCACCGTGCCCGGATCGTCACGGTTGTCTCCGCATCGCTGCTGGCGGGTGTGACGACCGCGTTCTGCGGCCCGATCGCGTTCCTCGGGCTGGTGGTGCCGCACGTGGCCCGCATCGTGGTGGGCACCTCGGATCACCGGGTGGTGGTCCCGGCGGTGGTCTTGCTGGGAGCGGTCGCCGCGCTGGGCTGCGGCGTCGTCAGCCAGCTGCCCGGCAGCGATCTGGTCATCCCGATCAACGCGGTCACCGCGCTGGTCGGGGCGCCGGTGGTGATCGCCGTGCTGCTGCGGGCCCGGCGCGGATCGGGGTTGCCGTCATGAACCCGGCGGTTCAGCGAGGCTCGACGGAGGAGAGGCGAAGCTGGGACCGCCCCATGAACACGGCCGCGGCCACACCGGCCGTCGAGCTGGCCGGTCTGGCGATCGGCTACCGCAGCCGGCGCCGGTCGACGACCGTGGCGACAGGACTGGCCGCCCAGGCTCGCCGCGGCGAGCTGACCGTGCTGATCGGGCCCAACGGCGCCGGCAAGTCCACCCTGATCCGCACCCTGGCGGGATTGCAGCCGGCGCTCGGCGGACGTGTTCTGTTGGACGGCGCTGACCTGACCGCACTCCCCCGCGACGAGCTGGCCCGCCGGGTCGCGGTGGTGCTGACCGAACGCGTCGACCCGGGCTTGTTGTCGGCGCGCGAACTCGTCGGGCTGGGCCGCATCCCCCACCTGGGTCTGGGTGCCCGACTTCGCCCTGCCGACGACGAGATCATCGACTGGGCGCTGGCGGCGACCGGTGCTCAGCACCTGGCGTCGCGGCCGGCCGCCGAACTGTCCGACGGTGAATGCCAGCGGGTCCTGACCGCGCGAGCGCTGGCCCAACAGCCGGGTCTGCTGATCCTCGACGAGCCGACCGCGTTTCTCGATGTGTCTTCGCGGGCCGCCCTGTTCGGGCTGTTGCGTGAGCTCGCCCGCGACCAGCAGTTGGCGGTGGTGCTGAGCACCCACGACCTGGAATTGGCGCTGCGGGTCGCTGATCGGGTGTGGCTGATGGATCCGGCGGGCACCCTGGTGGACACCGTGGGCGAAGAGCTGATGCTGTCCGGGCGCATCGGAGACATGTTCGGCAATGACACCCTGCGTTTCGACCCGGCCAGCGGCATGTTCGAGCTCAGTACCCGCGCCGACGACGATGGCGCGGCACGCACCGCCCGCGTCGACGCTGAAGAGCCGGTGCGCTCCGCACTGACGCGGGTGCTGTCGCGGGAGGGCTGGGGTAACGGCGAGCCTGCCGAAATCGTGCTCACGGCAACCGATCCCGACGCCGTCACGCTGCGTACCGCCGGCGGCAGCCAAATCATTGCGCTGCGCGACCTGCCGCAGCGGCTGCGCACCCTGCCCGCGAGCCCGCATCGCTGTACGCCCCAGGATCGGACGCTCACGGCGCTGGCCGAGTTATCCGCTGTCAGCTCCTATTTCGCGGTCTCGACCGGGACCGCTGACGACGCCGACTGGCGTCCGGTGACACAGCTCTACACCGACACCGACCTGCTGGCCGGCGTGGTTTCCGGCGTGCAGGACCGCATCGGGGCATCCGATCTTCGTGTGGCGGTGTCCACCTTCTACCTCGGATATGCCGCGCGCTTGTGGTCGATCGGGCTGGGTGGGCTCGCCGAGCACGGACTGCTGGTCGATCTGGATCCCGATCACCTCTGGTACTCCGAATGCGGCGGTAGCGTCCGGCTTCACCTGCCGAATCCGGTGGCCTGGCAGGGATCGTCGGCCATCGCGGATATGGAGCCGACGCTGGCCGAGATGGTCCTGACCCAACACCTGACGCCGTTGGCCGCCGCGGTGCGCCGGCTCGGTCCGATCTCGCAGCGGCTGCTGCACGGCAACGCCGCCTCCGCAGCTCTGGGTGCCGCCCGCGCCCTGTGCTGGCATCACGGTGGAAGACTCGCTGACGAACCGAGCTGGGAACTCGCACGCAACATCTGCGAAAGCGAATATCTCAACGGCACAGTGTGTTTCGACGCCTCTAGCACGGATTATCGCCGCACCAGCTGCTGCCTGTTCTATCGCACACCGGGCGGCGGCCTGTGCGGTGACTGCGCACTGACTCACAAACCTTGTCTGGACCGATGAAAGAAGGATTCCCATGACCGAGAACACCGGCACCGTCGTCGCCGATCCTCCGATCGTCGACACCGAAGACCGCGGTCGCGAACAACGCTGGCCGTTGCCGACCGATCAGCAGAGCCTGCTGGATCTGCTGCACCTGTGCTTCGACGAGTACTGGAACGAGATCTGGTTCGGCATCATCATGGAAGGCGCCGCCTGGGAAGTGGCCGCCCCCAACGCGCCGCGCAAGATCGCCATGCTCGACGGCTACGCCACCATCGACTTCGGCCGCTGGCATTTTCACCTGTGCATCGGCAAGCACCGGGCCAGCGGATCGGAGCTCGGCCGTATCCGGCGCTGCAGCCGGGCCGAGCTGTACCGCCGAATCGGCAAGGACGGCAACCCGCAGTCGTGGGGCGTGCGCCTGTTCAACGGGCGCGACGAGCAGATGATGACCGTGATGCTGCCGAACCCGTTCCTCACCAACGACCAGCAGATGCGCGACGAGCCCGAGTGGGGCCAGCTGGAGTTGTGGGACAGGCTGCGCGAGAAGTACCTGGGCCTGGGGCCCGACCCGCTGGACCGCGGCGGGAACCGGATCCGCTGCGGCGGTTAGCGAGAGTGGTTCGGTAACGGTTCGCCGGACGGGAGTCTGGGCTCCGGCTAGTCCGGTTCGGGCGACCACGTGTTGGGCATCATCGGGCTGATCGCCCCACCGCCGAACCCGTCGTCGGCCAGGGCGGTCAGCCCGCTCGGCCGTGCGCTGGCCACCCGGTGGGTGCCACCGGCGAAGCCCTGCGATCCGGCACCTCTACTCGAGGCGAGCACCCCGGCAAGTTCCGGCATCGGATCCGGCTCCAAGTCCATGTACTCGTAGCCGCGACCGCGCATCCCAGCCTTGGCCCGGCGCCGACGTCGCTGCGGCGCAGCCTCTTCCGCCGCGGCGGCCTCGGGAACATCTGCACTGTCCGGTTTCGGCGCCGCCTTTTTACGCGTGCTGGTGCCCGATCCCCGACGAGCGCCCATGTCCAGGCCCCCGACCATGTACATGTAGGCCGGCATCGTGACCGACGGGGGCCCGGCCGGGGTGATCGGCGGTCTCGGCATCGGGGCTCTGGCACACCACGCGGTGGCAGCAGCGA
>LZME01000085.1 GCA_001673575.1 Mycolicibacter heraklionensis
CGACAGCCGGCCGTGCGGGTCGGCAACGGCGCCTGGCGGCAACGCCAACTCGACGTCTACGGTGAGCTGCTCGGCGACGGCGTCAATCGTCGCCAGAACCCGCGGGTCATCGGGCGGGAGGAACCCGACCAACGGAATCATCAGATTCGAGGCATCGAGGGTGTCGTCACCGAACGACTGGGTGAACGAGTTGATCCGGTCGCTCCAGCCTCGGCGGAGGATCTCGGCGCGGATCTGCTCGGCGCACGCCCGCCAGTCACCCACCTTGTCCGCAGCGCCCAGCATGTCGGCCATCGTCGATGCGCGGTCCAGCGCCACCCAGCACATGAGCTTGGAATACAAGAAATGCCGCGGCTCGCCGCGCATCTCCCAGATGCCGTGGTCGGGTTCGCCCCAGCGCCGCGCCGGTATCGGCGCAGTCGATGAGGAATTCGCGACCGGCGCCAGCGCTGGGATGTTCGGGATCGAGCTGGTCGACCAGGCGGTATGCCGCGCCGAGCAGCTCACCGTAGACGTCGAGTTGGCGTTGCCGCCAGGCGCCGTTGCCGACCCGCACCGGCCGGCTGTCG
>LZME01000086.1 GCA_001673575.1 Mycolicibacter heraklionensis
CCGCCGGGTCCGCCGCGAGGTTCCCGGTGCTGGTGAGGTGATCGCCGCCTACTGCAGGGCTCATGATTACGACGATCCGGGTAAACCCGCGATCGCCTGGGACGACGCCGACGCCCGAGAAGCGTTGGTGGACGCCCTGGTCGGCGATGCCCACCGACTGCTCGGTCATCTGTGCGAGCAGGACCTGGGGCCGCGGGCAGCCGAGGCGGTGGCGTTGTTGGCGCTGATCGCCGGCCAAGACGTCGAACCCGTCGCCGATTCTGACGGTACTGACGGGCACTGGCGCATCGCGCAGAAGGTCGTCTCTGATCGGGTCATCTCGACCGTCGATCCCGAGGCTCGTCACGCCCACAAGAGCGTGCATCGCCGCCAGGACGGTTTCAAAGCCCATATCGCGGTCGAGCCCGACACCGGGATCATCACCGACTGCGCGTTGACCAAGGCCAGCGGCCCCGGCAGTGGGGACGCCGCGGTCGGGATCGACCTGCTCGCCGGGGAGTCCGAACCAGTCACCGTACTCGCTGATTCCGGTTACGGCTCCGGAGCATTGCGGGCCGAACTCCTTGCCGGTGGTCATGTCGATCGGGTCAAATCCGCACCGACGCGTTCGGCGGTACCAGGCGGGTTCACCGTTGACGACTTCGCCGTCGACCACACTGCCCGGACCGCGACCTGCCCGGCAGGGATCACCCGCGCCATCACCGCGCAGGGGTATGTCACCTTCGGCGTCATCTGTCGTGACTGCCCGTTGCGGGCACAGTGCACCACCAGCGCGACCGGCAAGAGCCTCAAGATCCGGCCGCACGACGCGCTCCAACGAGCAGCCCGCCGGGAATCCCGAAACACAGCCTGGCTCAACGAATATCGTCGACACCGACCAATGGTCGAACGCAGCATCGCTTGGCTAACCCGCGGCAACCGCAAAGTGCGCTACCGCGGCGTCGCGAAGAACGATCACTGGCTTCATCACCGCAGCGCCGCGCTGAACCTACGCCGCCTCATCACCATGGGCCTGACCCACACCGGCACCACCTGGGCAGTGGCCTGAGGCCACCCCGCCCACAGGCCTGCCCTCACACGCGACCGAAGCGCCGCTCAATACGGCCCGGGTGACCCTCGAATCGTCGATCCCCGGATTTGACGAAACCCACGCGCCACAGAACGCCTCGAGGCACCCCACCCCACAAACCACTAATTCAGCAGACTCCTAGGCGGCAGCGGTACCGCCCGTTGTCGGACGGCAGAGCTAACGTGCGGGCCATGGAACCGAAACCGGGCCCCACCGCGACCCGTCCCGCCCTGCCCGAGGGTTACGGGTTACCGAGTTCGTCCGAGGGTTTGTTGAGCTGGCCAGACGTCGAACGGCATTTGACGGCGGCACAGCACTATTGGCTCACCACGGTGCGCCCGGACGGCACCCCGCACTCGGTGCCCCGTTGGGGCGTGTGGCTCGACGGCCGGTTCTACTACGACGGCGCACCGACCACCCGCCACGCGCGCAACCTACAGGACAACCCGGCCTGCACGCTGACCCTGGAAAGCGGCACGCAGGTGGTGATCGTCGAGGGGGTCTCCACTGCGACCTCGGCAGACCCGGACGGCCTCGGAGCCCGGCTCGCGACCGCGTTTGAGAAATACCATCCGCAGTACGCTCCCGCCGCCGATGCCTGGGCGGGGCCGGACGGCGCCGGGTTGCGCATGATCCTCCCGCGGCGAGCGCTGGCCTGGTTCGCGTTCCCGACCGACTGCACCCGCTTCGTCTTCTCCGGTCACACGCCCTGACGTCGGAGCCGGGCCGTCAGCGCAGCGGCAATCCCGTCAGCGCCCGCGCGATGACCAGCCGCTGAATCTCGCTGGTGCCCTCAAAGATGGTGAAGATCTTGGCATCGCGGTGCATTCGCTCGACCGGGTAGTCGCGGGTGTAGCCGTTGCCGCCCAGAATCTGGATCGCCTCGTCGGTGACGTAGACGGCGGTCTCGCTGGCGAACAGCTTGGCCATCGAACCCTCGGCGTTGTCGAAGGCCTTGTTGTTGCGCCCCATCCAGCCCGCGCGCCACACCATGAGCCGGGCGGCGTCAATGCGGCTCTTCATGTCGGCCAGCTTGAATGCCACGGCCTGGAACTCGCCGATCTTGCGACCGAATTGCTCACGCTGGCAGGCGTATTCGAGGGCGTACTCGTAGGCGGCGCGGGCCACGCCGACCGCCATCGCGCCGACGGTCGGGCGGGTGCGCTCGAAGGTCTTCATCGCCGCCTGCCCCCCGGCCGAGGCGCCGGACTTGACCCGGGCAACGCGCTCCTCGAACTTCTCCCGGCCACCGAGGATCATGTCCTCGGGCAGGCGGACGTTGTCGAGGACGATCTCGGCGGTGTGCGACGCCCGGATGCCGTGCTTTTTGAACTTCTGGCCCTGCGCCAGGCCCGGGGTGCCGGGCGGGATGACGAAGCTGGTCTGTCCGCGCGAGCCGAGTTCGGGATAGACCGAGGCGACCACGATGTGCACGTTGGCGATGCCGCCGTTGGTGGCCCAAGTCTTGGTGCCGTTGAGCACCCATTCGCGGGTGGCTTCGTCGAAGCGGGCACGGGTGCGAATCGCACCGACGTCGGAACCGGCGTCGGGTTCCGAGGAGCAGAACGCCCCGAGCTTGGGGTCCTCGGCGGTGCCGAACATCTCCGGCAGCCACTGGCCCAGCTGTTCGGGAGTTCCGTTGCCCGCCAGGGCCGCTGCTGCCAGACCGGTGCCCAGAATCGACAGCGCGATGCCCGCGTCACCCCAGAACAGTTCCTCGAACACCGTCAGCATGCCGATCCCGCTGGGTTCGGCGGCCTGGGTGGCGAACAGTTCAGGCGAGTACAGGCCGATCTTGGCGGCCTCGGCGATGATCGGCCACGGCGTCTCTTCTCGCTCATCCCATTCGGCGGCGGCCGGACGAACGACGTCAGCGGCGAACTGATGCACCCAGTCGCGGACCTCGATCACATCATCGCTGAGCTCTACCGAGAACGACATGGCTACTCCTGGATGGACTGGGCGGACGCCACCGGACACTGTCGGGCTCGATTGTGGCACCTCATCCTGGAAGCAGTTGCGCAGCGTCGCCTAACCGCAGAACAGTCAGGCCCAAATCGCTTGTGCCGCGACATTGCCGACGTAATAGGCACTCAGCCCACAGCTCAAGGTGAGCACCAGATTGGCCAGCGCGTACAGTCGCGCGCCGACGCCGACCAGCTGCAGGGTCTCGTAGGAGAAGGTCGAGTAGGTGGTCAACGCGCCGCACAGACCGGTGCCGATCAACAGGTGTAGTCGTTGGTCGCCGGTGCTCGCGGCGCCCATGAGCACGCCCAGGACCAGACTGCCCAGCACGTTGGCGGTGAACGTTCCCCACGGGAAAGTGGAATCGTGGCGGGCTTGAACGTATCGGTCGGTCAGGTACCGCAGCGGCGCCCCCAGCGCGGCGCCGGCGATGACCAGCAGCCAGCTCACTGGCCGGCGGGGGCGCGCCCCACGTGGCGGATGACCTCGACCTCGTCCAGCAGGATCAGCCCCTCGGTGACCAGTTCGTCCAGCTCGGGCAGGAAAGCACGGATCCGCTCGGCGGCGTCGACGATGATGACCGAGACCGGTAGGTCCTCCGACATCGACAGCAGCCGGGTGGTGTGAATGGCCGAGGACGCGCCGTAGCCCTCGATGCCGCGAAACACCGAGGCACCGGCCAGACCGACTCGACGGGCCCGGTGCACGATCTCGCTGTACACGGGCTTGTGATGCCAGGTGTCGCTCTCTCCGAGAAACACCGTCAGACGCAAGGCGCGTCCGGTGAGCTCGCTCATGCTGTCCTCCTGATGATCAGACGACGGGTCAGGCTGGCAGCGGTCCAGGTCGCGATCAACACTGCCACCGGCGTGGTGATCAGGTAGACCAAGGCCCGGACCGGATGGCCGGCGGCGACAAGGGTGTCGACGTCGCCGGCGAAGGTGGAGAACGTGGTGTATCCACCGAGCACGCCGGTGCCCAGCAGCGGCCGCAGCAGGCGATGTCCAACCCACAGTTCGGTGATCGCCACCATCAGCACCCCCATCAGCGCACATCCACTCACGTTGATTACCCATGTGGCCCAAGGAAATCCGCCGGCCGGGGTGGGCATTGCCAGCGCGACCCCGTAGCGCGCACCGGCGCCGATCGCTCCGCCCACGGCGACGGCTGCGACTACTGGTGCCTGCTCACGCACCGGAGCTGTCGTGTCCCTGCGACGCGGCGGCCTCCCGGGTGATCTGCTCGAACTGCTCCGCCATGGCTGCGGCCAGCGCGGTAGCCGCCGACAGCGGCCGGACCATCACGACGAAGTCGTCGATCTTGCCGTCGTCGTCGAAATGCAGGAAGTCGCATCCGGTGATCCGTTTGCCGTCCACCAACGCTTCGAAGATCAGGGCATGGTCGCGCCCTCCGGCGTCGCCGATCTCCCGCACGTAGTGGAAGTCCTCAAAGACGCGCATCACCGCGCGCAGGATGGCCGCGGTGACCGGCTTACCCGGGTAGGGCTTGAACGCCACCGGGCTGGTGAACACGACATCGTCGGACAGCAGCGCCTCGATTGCCGCGGTGTCACGGGCCTCGACGGCTTGCCGGAATGGGTGCATGCCACGCCTCCGCTGGTCAGTTGGTACGGCTGACCCTCACGGTAGACCCACCCACGGCCGTCACCTCGGCGACCTCGGCGCTTGCCGGCCGCAGCACCTGCACCGTGGCCAGCGGGCCCGACGTGCTCTCGGTGCTGGTCTCCGAGGCCTCGCGCAGCCGGGCCGGCAGCACGTGCGGCGCTGCGGCGATCGCCAGGACGGCGGCGCCGGTGGCTCCCAGAGCCTGCGACCAACCCAGCGGTCCGACCGGGACACAACCCAGCAGCTGGCTGATTCCGGGCAGGCTGATCATCGCCGCGAACGCCGCGAACGAACCGGCGGCGGTGAGCAAGACCAACGGTGCGTGGGAGTCGACGAGGGTCTGGGCCAGCTCCGTGGTGACCAGGGTGATCAAAGCAACGGTGGCGGCGCGTTGGGGAGCGCCCGGTAAAACAGAAAGGCGAGCCATCCCCCAGGCGGCGCTGGCCGCGGCCCCGGTGATCGCCCCGCGGACCGCGACGGCGCGCATCAGGCTGCGTTCGTCGATGCCGTGCACCACCCGATGCGAGGAGCCGGCGGGGGTGCTGACCGCGACCGCGGTGGCCGGCAGCGCGTCGGTCAGCATGTTCATCAGCAGCAGTTGGCGATTGTTCAGCGGCGATGTCCCCGACAGCGCGGTGCCGATGACGCCGAAGATCACCTCGCCGACGTTGCCGCCGAGCAAGCCGGTCACCGCCAACTGCACGCCGCGCCACAGTCGCTGGCCCTCGTCGATGGCATCCACCAGGGCACCGATGCGCCCGTCGGTCAACACGATGTCGGCGGTGAGGTGCGCCGAGTCGCTGCCGCGCGCAACCACACCGAGGCCCACGCTGGCGGCCCGAATCGCCGCCGCGTCGTTGGCGCCGTCACCGACCATGGCGCAGACCCGTCCGCTGCGCTCGAGGGTCTGCACCACCTGCACCTTGTTCTCCGGGGACATCCGGGCGAAGATCACCCGCTCTGCGACCGCGCGTTCCTGATCCTTGCGCGACAACGCATTCCACTCCGTTCCAGTGATGACCTGATCGGCAGCGACCGGTACCCCCAACTCCGCGGCGATCGCGGAGGCGGTGACGGGGTGATCGCCGGTGATCAGCCGGATCCCCACGCCCCGGTCCGCGAGGTCGGCGAGCAGTTGCGGCGCTTCGGCGCGCGGGGTGTCGGAGATGCCGAGGAAACCGGTGAGGGTCAACCCAGCCCGGCACAACCCGGCGAGGGCGTCCGGGTCGTCGGCGAGCGACTTCACCTGTGCGGCCGTGAGCCGGCGCTGCGCCACCGCGATCACCCGCAGCCCGCCGGCCGCCAGTTCGGCGACCGGTGCGTCGCTGTCCGGCTCGAGGCCGGTGCAGGCGGCCAGCACCACTTCCGGGGCCCCCTTGATCATCAGCTCCTTGCCCAACACCGACGCCGAGAACGCCCGGCCGGAGCGGAACGGCAGGTGCGCGTCCGTGATGGTCCACAGCGGTGCCCCGCCATCGGATATCGCGGCCGCCGCCTCGGTGACCGCCTGATCGGTGGCATGCGCGTGCGGGTCCCCCTCGGGTGCCGGCGCGGCGTTGGCCGCGGACCGCAGCACGTCGTCGTCGCTGTAACCCACGACCGGATACACCCGAGTGACCCGGAGCCGGTTCTCGCTCAGCGTTCCGGTCTTGTCGAAGCAGACCACCTCGACGCGGCCCAGGGCCTCCACGGAACGGGGAATGCGCACCAGCGCACCGGAGTCGGTCAGGCGCTGGGCCGAGGCGTGTTGGGCCAGGGTCGCCATCAGCGGCATGCCCTCGGGCACCGCCGCCACCGCGACCGCGATCGCGTTGCCCAAGGCCAGGCGCAGTCCACCGCCGCGCAGCATCCCCAGCAGGCCCACCACCAGCCCGCCGCCGGCGCTGGCCGGGAACGCGCGACTCATCAGCTGGCTGAGCTGGTGCTGCAGGCCGACCACCGGCAGATCCCCGGCGGCCAGCTCGGAGGCACGCCGAGCCTGGGTGTCGGCACCGACGGCGGTCACCACGGCGCGTGCGGTGCCGGCGATTACGGTCGTGCCGGCGTAGAGCATGCAGCGCCGTTCGGCGAGTTCGGCGCCGGGCAGCACAGCCGCGGTCTGCTTGTCCACCGACAGTGATTCGCCGGTGAGCGAAGATTCGTCGACCTCGAGGTCGGTGGCCTCGATCAGCCGCGCGTCGGCGGGCACGACCTCGTTGCTGCGCACCTCGATCACCGTGCCGGGGATCAGGCGGTCCGCGACGATCTCGGCATAGCGGTCGGTGCCCGGCTCGACGGTGCGGGCGGGCGGAGTCTGTTGGGCCAGCAGCCGGTTCAGCCGGTTCTCGGCCTGCAGCTGCTGGGCTGCCGCAAGCATGCAGTTGCCGATCAGCACCGTGCTGACCATCAACGCGTCCACCGGCGAGCCCAGCATCGCGGTGGCCACCGAGCTGAGCGCCAGCACCGGCATCAGCGGATCGGACAATTCGGCGCGCACCGCCTTGATGAACTGCCAGGCCATGTGCGGCGGGGCGGCGTCGGGTTCGCCGGCGGCGGCGGCGACATCGGGGACCGGCAGGATCGCGCGGACCTCGTCGAGCGACATCGCATGCCACTCGTAAGACGGCGCGGGTCGCGGCGCCGGGGTGCGAGCCACCTGACGAGCCAGCAGGTATCCCGAGAGCAATCCGGAGGCTGCCCCAGCGGTGACCGGGCCAGGGCCCCGCCCACCCCGCACGCCAGGAACCATCAGCAGTGCACCGATCGTCGATGCGCCGGTGGACAACGAGATGCCGCGCTGGGCGGCCGTGCGCGCCGCCGGTATCGCGTGCAGCACCCGCCAGGCGCCGGCGAGGTCGGCCAGCAGCAGGTCCGCTTCCCACGGCGGTGCCGTCGCCGCGTCATCGGGCAGGATCCCCAGGCCCACATCGGCGCAGGCGAGTGCCTGCGCGCCGGTCGACGTCAGCACCGCAACGGTGCGGCCGTCTTGCTGCCGTCCCGCCAACGCGGCGGCCAGCGCCTCGTCGAGTTCTTGGTCGTCGGCGGCGATATCGACCGACGCCAGTTCGTCGAACGCGGGCCGCAGTTCGCCTAGGGCCTCCACGTCGAGGGTGACCAGTTCCGCGCCGGAGGCGCGCGCCTCGGCCAGCAGCGCCGCGGCCAGTGGGTGACGCGCGTTGGCGGTGCAGAGCAGCCGCGGATCGATGAGGACGGAGTCGACGCGATCGAGTCGGCGCACGCCCTCGGGGCGCAACGGCAACGCCGAGTGCTGTTCGACCAACGCCCGGCTCAGGGTGGCCGCGAACGATTCGGTCGTGGTGCGCATGGCTTTCGGGCCGGCGACCACGGCTGCGGTGGCCGCCGTGGTGACGTTGCGGGTGAGCACTCCCACCAGGCCGGCACCGAACAGCTGGACGTAGCCCGCTCGCCGTCCGTGCCGGTCGACCGCTCCCTCCGGGAGGGGCACCGGCCGCGAGGGCACGTGTAGCTGCGCCTGGTCGGCGTGCCGGGCCAGGTGCGGCTCGTGGCGGACCCAGGCCTGCGCCGCGGCCTGAGATTCAGCGGCTTTGACGCCTTGCAACGCCAAGTCCACGGCCAGCGTGGCCGGCGACAGGGTGGCGATCCGCGCTCCGGTGGAGATCAGCGACAGCACCGTGTCGGCCGGGCCACGGCCGATTCGTTCGGCGAGTTGCTGACGCAGCCACGGCTGGTAGTTGGCCAGCGCCGCGACGGCGTCGACGGTGATCGGCGCCTGGGGCAGCCGCAGCGCGCGCCCGGCGACTGCGATGGCCAGCCCGGCGGCATTCACGCCGACCATCACGCCCCGGGCCATCAGCAGCAACCCGTCGCCGGGCAGGACGGTAGCCGGTGTTGCGCCGGTCGGAGCCGGCGTGTCGTCGGAGCGGCGGTGGCCGCGTTCGACTTCGGCGATCAGGCGGCACAGGTCATTCAGTGATACCTGTTCGCCATCGACAGCCAGCTCCACCACGGCCCGCGACAACGGGCGGTTCAGCCGCGCCGACACCACACCGGCTTCGGCGGAAAGCCTGTCGAGCACCCGCTGCCCGAGTTCGGGGGTTTCGCTCAAGCCGCGAACCTCGATCCAGGCGCGGTTCTCCCCGCGCCAGCATCTGCGGGTCAGCGTCGCCGCGGTGGATTCGCCGGAGAGCACCCGACTGGCTTCACGAATCGGCAGCGCCGCGACCTGCAGCCCGGCCGAGGTGATGGCCCCGACCGCCTCGGTGGTGGCCGATGCACCGCGGGCGGCGGCGCCGACGACGGCTGAGGCTGCACGGAGTCCCAGGGTGGCCGGGCGCAGCAGCAACGAGGTCGGAATCAATTCGGCAGCAACCCATCCTGTGGTCTGACAGCGGGTTTGAGTCGCACCCGCCGGGCGGCCTACACGCCGCGTGGATTGCCCAATTCTGGCGACACTTTGGCGATTGCGCAACTATATGAATGTGTCGTTCGGCGAATCCCGTCATGGGAGGTGGGACAAAATGAATGCCGACATGGCTAAAGATGAAGAACGGCCGCCCGAAGAAATCAGTTCAGTCAACCGGCCCGACGAACCGACCCCACCCCAACTGGCCTCCGCCGCGAGTACGTTCGCGCTGCTCAGCAGTCCGGCACGCCTGCACGTGATGTGGCTGGCCGCCCAGGATGCCTACGACGTGACAACCCTGGCGGGCCGCGCCGGCGTTAATGTCGCCACCATGAGCCAGCACCTGACCAAGCTGCGGCTGGCCGGGCTGATCAACGCGCGGCGTGACGGGCGCCACCACATCTACACCGTGGATGACCCACACATTCTGACCCTGCTCCAGCAGATCTTCGCCCACATCGCGCCGGACGGCAGCCTGGCGCCCGACCCGCCGCGAGGCGGTTCGAGTAGCTGAACGGCCCGCCGCATACGACGATGTCTTCGATGCCGTAGACGGTGCAGCCGAGATAAGGAGACTTGCGTTGGGCGATCAGGTAGTGGCTCCGGTGTTGCCCAACGGCGCGGTGTTGCCTTTCCCGCCGGTCGGCTCGGGCAGTGTCGCAGGCCGGACCCTGCAGGAGTCGACCTACTGTCCGCGGGCGGTCCCGCAACGGCTGCACGCCGATGCACCCAATGTGGTGATCGTGCTTATCGACGATGCCGGCCCCGGGTTGCCGTCGACATTCGGCGGCGAGGTGAACACCGCGACCCTCGACCGGATCTGCGGCCAAGGTGTGTCCTACAACCGGTTTCACACCACGGCCATGTGCTCGCCGACCCGAGCGTCGTTGCTCACCGGTCGTAATCACCACGAGATCGGCAACGGCCAGATCGCGGAATTGGCCAACGACTGGGACGGCTACGCCGGCAAGATCCCCGCGTCGAGCGCCACGGTGGCCGAAGTGCTCAAGCAGTACGGTTACGCCACGTCGGCTTTCGGGAAGTGGCACAACACTCCCGCGGAGGAGACCACCGCGGCAGGCCCCTTCGAAAACTGGCCCACTGGTTTGGGTTTCGAATACTTCTATGGATTCTTGGCCGGCGAGGCCTCGCAGTATGAGCCCAACCTGGTCCGCAACACCACCGTGGTGGCCCCACCGAGGACACCCGAAGAGGGCTATCACCTGTCCGAGGACCTGGCCGACGACGCCATCTCCTGGCTGCGCCGACACAAGGCCTTCAACGCCGGCAAACCGTTCTTCATGTACTGGGCCAGCGGCTGCCTGCACGGCCCGCATCACGTCATGAAGGAATGGGCCGACAAGTACGTCGGCAAGTTCGACGACGGATGGGACGCCTACCGCCAGCGGGTGTTCGAACGCGCCAAGACCAAAGGCTGGATTCCGCAGGACTGTTCGCTCACCGAGCGCGACGAAACCCTCACCGCCTGGGACGACATCCCCGAGGATGAAAAGCCGTTCCAACGCCGCCTGATGGAGGTCGCCGCCGGCTACGCCGAGCACGTCGACGTCCAGGTCGGTCGCATCGCCGACGAACTGGAAGCCCTCGGCTACGCCGACAACACGCTGTTCTTCTACATCTGGGGCGACAACGGTTCCTCCGGCGAAGGCCAGAACGGCACCATCTCGGAACTGTTGGCCCAGAACGGGATCCCCACCACGGTGCGTCAGCACATCGATGCCCTCGACGCGCTCGGCGGCCTGGATGTGTTGGGGTCTCCCCTGGTCGACAACCAGTACCACGCGGGCTGGGCCTGGGCCGGATCCACCCCGTACAAGGGCATGAAACTGTTGGCGTCGCACCTGGGCGGCACCCGAAACCCGATGGTGGTGCGCTGGCCGGCCAAGATCGCCGCCGACCCGGCGCCGCGGGAGGTCTTCTTGCACTGCAACGACGTGGTGCCGACCATCTACGAAGTCGTCGGGATCGAAGCGCCGCAGACGGTGCACGGGCAACCACAGATGGCCTTGGCAGGAGCAAGCTTCGCGCGCACGCTGACCGACCGCGACGCGCCAGGCGGCAAGAAGACCCAGTACTTCGAGATCATGGGCAGCCGGGCGATCTACCACGACGGATGGATGGCGTCGGCTCGCGGCCCCCGGCTGCCGTGGGTGCCCGGCCAACCGCCTGACATCGCCACCTGGACCCCCGATGCCGATGCGTGGGAGCTCTACAACCTCGACGAGGACTGGTCACAAGCCCACGACCTGGCCGAGCAGCTGCCCGAGAAGCTCGCCCAGATGCGCGAGATGTTCATGGTCGAGGCGGCCCGCAATGCGGTGCTACCCGTCGGCGGCGGCCTGTGGGTGCCCGTCTATCACCCCGAACTACGGATCGCCCCGCCCTACACCGAGTGGGACTTCACCGGCGACACCGTGCGAATGCCCGAATTCTGTGCGCCCGCGCTCGGCAACAAGAACAACGTGGTCACCATCGATGCGGAGATCCCGGCCGACGCGAACGGCGTGCTCTATGCCCTCGGGGCCGGCGCCGGCGGCCTGACGTGCTACTTCGACGATGGCTATCTCTGCTACGAGTACAACCTGTTCATCTTGTCGCGCACCAAGATCCGCACGGCAGGCAAGGTGCCGCCCGGCCGCACCACCATCATCGTCACCACGCAGTACGCGGAGCCGCGCCCGGCGGGACCGCTCGACATCACCGTGGCCGTCAACGGCGAGACCGTTGCCGAGGGTCAGGTGCCCGTCAGCGCGCCGTTGTTGTTCACCGCCAACGACTGCCTCGACATCGGCACCTGCCTGGGCTCGCCGGTGGCCCTGGACTACCGGGAACGTGCCCCATTCCCGTTCGAGGGCCACATTCACCGGGTTCACGTCGCCTACACCTGAGCCCGCCATCGACACCGGTGACCGCGGTCACAGACCAAAGTCCCGAGATGGCGTGATCGGCAACACTTTTCCCTTTTTTACAACCGGCGGCTGTATAGCGTCTCGACCCATGAAAGACCCAGTACTTATCCTTCCGGTGCTCGCCGGAATCCTCGGGCTGCTCGTCTTCGGATTCCTAGCCTTAGAGGTGGTATTCCACATCGGCTGAGCCGCGGCGCCCTCAACCGATCACTCGGCAACGAGACCCGGATACGGCAGCAGCGCCATTTCCCGCGCGTTCTTGATGGCGCACGCGACCTGGCGTTGTTGACGAACACTGAGTCCGGTGACGGCCCGTGAGCGGATCTTGCCGCGCGGCGAGATGAAGATGCGCAGCGTGGCGGTGTCTTTGTAGTCGACGACCGTCAGGCCCAGCTTGGTGAGCAGGTTCGGCTTGGCGGACCTGGCCGTGCCCCGCGGAACACGCCGCGACTCTTTGGGTTTGACCGCCATCTACCAGCTCGCCTTCCGGACGCCGGGAAGGTGGCCCTGGTGCGCCAGCTGGCGCACGCGCACTCGCGAGAGTCCAAACTTGCGCAGGTAGCCGCGGGGACGCCCGTCGGCGTTGTCGCGGTTGCGTAGCCGCACCGGGCTGGCATCGCGCGGTTGGCGAGCCAGTGCGCGCTGGGCGGCCAATCGCTGTTCCGGGCTGCTCGACGTCGAACGAATGACTTCCTTGAGCTCAGTGCGCCGCTCGGCGTAGCGGGCCACCAGCGCTCGGCGCTGCTCGTTCTTCACGACCTTGGATTTCTTGGCCATGACTCAGCGCTCCTCCCGGAAGTCGACATGGCGACGGACGACGGGGTCGTACTTGCGCAACACCAGGCGGTCGGGGTCGTTGCGCCGGTTCTTGCGGGTGACGTAGGTGTAGCCGGTACCCGCAGTAGAGCGCAGCTTGACGATGGGACGAATGTCGGTGCGCGCCATCAGATCCGCTGCCCCTCGCGTCGCAGCCGGGCCACCACGGCCTCGATGCCGTCCCGGTCGATGACCTTGATGCCCTTCGCGCTGACCCGTAGCCGGATCCGGCGGTCCTGCGACGGCAGATAGTAAGTCCTGACCTGGATATTCGGCGACCAGCGGCGCCGGGTGCGGCGATGCGAGTGCGACACCGCATTCCCGAATCCGGGCACCCGGCCAGTGACTTGGCAGCGTGCAGACAACGGAACCTCCTCAACCTTATTGAAAATGATTGTCGACAAGCGATGCGCCGAACGCTACCGTAGAGACGGCCTTAATGACAATGATTTTCAATAGGAGGGTGATGCGGACTCCGGTGATCCTGGTGGCCGGGCAGTACGGCACCGACGCAGCGACCAAAGCCCTGCAGGACAAGACGGGCACCGTGACCGTCGCCTATGGCCTGGACGGTCATGTGGTGGTTCGCGAAACCACCAGCACGACAGCGGCCGCCACGACGTTAGCCCTGGAATTGGCGCACGGCTGTGTGTCGTGCACGCTGCGTAATGACCTGCTGGTGCTGTTGCGGCGACTGCACCGGCGCGCCGGCGTTGAGCGCATCGTCGTGCAGTTGCCCGATTGGCTGGAGCCGCAGCCCACCTGCTGGGCGATCCGCAACGTGCGGGTCCACGTCGGACCGGGCTACATCGACGGCCCGGCCGGTCGTGACGTGAGCGTCGCCGCGGTTGTCACCTGTCTCGATGCCGCGGCGTGGCTGCCGCAAGCACTCGGCGACGACGAACTCGACGACGGCCGCACCGTGGCGCAGGTGGTGGTCGGCCAGGCCGAATCCGCCGATGCCCTGGTGGTTTACCACCCGGACCCGACCGCGCTGGCGGTACTGCGCCGGTTGGCTCCGCTGGCACGCATCACCGCCGGCACCGACCGCCTCGAACAGGCACTGACCCATCTCGACGACGGCGCCCGCCGCGGTCGCGGCGATGATCCGCACGCCCCGTTGCTGGCCGGTCAACCGCCGCTACGGGCCGAGGGCCCGGTTGAGCTGATCGAATTTCACGCCCGCCGGCCATTTCACCCCCAGCGCCTACACACCGCCCTCGATGCCCTGCTCGACGGCGTAATCCGGGCGCGCGGGCGGCTGTGGCTGGCCAACCGGGGCGAGCGGGCGATCTGGCTGGAGTCGGCGGGCGGTGGGTTGCATACCTCCGCGGTCGGCAAGTGGCTGGCCGCGATGACGGCCGAGGAGGCCGCCCGCGTGTCGCCCGAACGCCATGCGTTCGCCGATCTGATCTGGGACCACCGCTACGGCGACCGGCACAGCTCGCTGGTGATCCTGGTCTGCGGCGCCCGCCCCGAGCAGATCCGCGAGGCGCTGTCGGAGGCGCTGCTCACCGACGACGAGCTACGCAGACCGAAGCAGTGGGCCGACTTCCCCGACCCGTTCGGCGACCACCACCAGGAGCCGTGCGACGAATCCTCAACGGCCACCGCCGACCTTTCCCTGTACCGCACCCGCGACGGAGACCAACGATGAGACCCGGCATCCACCCCGACTACCACCCCGTCGTCTTCCAGGACGCCACCACCGGCCAGGCGTTACTGACCCGCTCCACGGCGACCAGCGACCGCACCATCGAGTGGACCACCCCGACAGGCACCCGCCGCTACCCGCTGGTGATCGTGGAGATCAGCGCGGCGTCGCACCCGTTTTGGACCGGCAACAGCCGGATCGTCGACTCCGCCGGTCAGGTCGAGAAATTCCGCCGCCGCTACGGACAACGCCAGATCTGAACTGGCAGAACGTCACTGGGAACCCGATAGCGACTCGATCACTTCACGCGCCACCCGGGTGCCCGATTCGATGGCGCCCTCGAGGTAACCCGCGTGGTCGCGCGCCGTCTCGGAACCCGCCCAATGAATGTCGCCGGTCGGGGTGCATCCGATCGGCGGGATTCCGGCGCTGGTCCCGGGCAGGGCCAGAGCGAGGTAACCGCCGCCGACGTATTCATCGAGGTGCCAGGACTTTTCATGCCAGCTGGCCGGTTCGAGCACGTCGGGTCCGACGTAGCGGGCCAGCGCACCGAGCACGGCATTGCGCCGCTCGACGGCATCAAGTCGATCGAGCTCGCGCGCCTCTGGTCCCCCCACAAGGACGCACAGGTGTCCCGGACCGCCAGGCGCGCCGGTGTCGAACACCGCCCTGCCTGGCCTGTCCAACACCAGGAACTCACCGCCTGCCCGGTCTCTCCAGAACGGGCGCGGATAGACCGCCACACCCTTGTACACCGAACCCATATAGGTTTCGGACGCCAATGCGGCACGGTTAGGCGGGAGTGGCGGGTCGTAGGTGATCCGTCCGGCAAGCGGCGGCGGAACCGTCACAATGACTTTCGCGGCACGGATCTCACCCGCGGTTGTGCGGATGGTGACACCCTCGCCATTACGCACGATCGCCGTGACCCGGTGGCCGGGGAGCACTCGCGAACCGAGTTCGGCGGCAAGGCCCTCGATCAGCGCGCCGATCCCCTCGGCGACCAGGGACTCCTGTGCCCCGCCGGCCGTGGCCAGCATGGTCCGCAGCCCGCCCTGGTGGCGAATGCACTGCGCCATCGCATGAACGGAGAAGCGGTCAAGGTCAGCGGTCCATGAGATGTATGCCAGCACTTCGAGCAGCCGACGAGCACGCCCCGGCACTCGGCGCAGCCAGGCCTCGACCGTCGTGGCGTTCCACCGTTGCGTCTTAGCGATACGGGACCACACTTCGACGCCGACGAGAACGAGCCCGGCCGCCAGCATCGACGGACCCGCGGCGCGCAGCCGGCGCGATCCGTCGACCATGACGGGCAATGGCCGGGTGTGCATCGCGAACTCCGTGGCGCCCAACTCGGAAGCCAGCGCCTTGATTCGGTGGTGGTCATGGCCGATCCACTGACCGCCGAGGTCCACTCGCGAGCCCAAGGCGCTTGTCTCGGTCATGGCCCGTCCGCCAAGCCGGTCCGCGGCCTCGACAACGAGAACGTCGACACCGGCCCGGTGCAGATCGCGGGCAGCCGTTAAGCCGGACATCCCCGCACCCACCACGACCACCGTCGTGGACACCGCCGCGCCGTCTGTCGTCACGGCTGACAATCTAAGTCGGTCAACCGACCGAGTCAAGGATTCGGGCTGCCAGTCAGACAGCGGTCGAAGGAATCAGCCGGCGTGGTGCGGGCGTGTGCCAATGGGCTGCGGATCAGCGAACTGCACGACCATGTCGACGGCGCGGTCGAGATCGCGTCGTGCCCGCTCGGAGTCCGGGCTTGTCACGTACTGCACGATCAGGCCGTCCACCAGCGCGAGGGCGAGCCGTCCGAGGCTTTCGAAATCAACGGCGCAGCGCTCCCCTGCTGCCTGCGCGGCCTGCGCGCAGAATTCGGTGACGAGCGCGGTGTAGCGCTCATATTGCAGCTGGGCCAGACCACCCGAGCCTTCGCTCCGCACCGAGTACATGGCCAGCTCGTACTGCATGATCTGCAGGCCGGCGTCGCTTTCGACCAACGTGCTCCAGAAATTCGTCACGCCTTGGCGGAGCGCATGGGCCACTCCCCGGTCGAGCTGCAGATCGGCGCGCACCGCGGCCACGACATCGTCCATGACCGCGGCGATCACCGCCCGCAGCAGCTGGTCCTTGGACGGAAAGACATAGTGCAACGTGCCCAACGGGATCCCGGCTTCAGCGGCCACCCCGCGCAACGTGGTGCCGGATACGCCGACTTCACTGAGCACGCGCATCGCGGCCGCGACGATCTGCCCCTCGCGCTCGGTCGCCTTGATGTAGGCCACCCATGCCTCCTGAATCCACCGGCGCAGATCGGACTAACCGGCGCGCCACACCCGCAGTGCCGCGATGATCATCGGAATCTGCAGCGGCAGTCGGGCGATCGCCCCCGCTCTCAACCAGGGCTTGCCCCAGAACAACCGGACCGAATGGATGTTCGCCGGGTACACCGCAACCAACAGGGCGGCCGCGGCCAGCCCGGCTTTGCGGCGGGTGCGCGGCGACAACAGCAGGGCACCGATGACCAGCTCGGCGACTCCTGAGGCGTACGTGTACATCCGGGCGCTGCCCGGCAGCTCCGGCGGAACGATCGCGTCGAACGGTTGGGGGAACACGAAATGCCCTGCCCCGGCACCCAGCAGCAGCCCGGCCAGCCCTCGCGCAGCGGTAGCGGCACTTCGCTGTCCTGATGGTGTGGCAGTCATCGTTCGATCGTAGCCAGCGCAGTCGCGCGGGATCACCGGATGCCGCTGCCGAACAGCACCGCCGACATCAGGGCATGGATCCGGGACCGCTGTTCGTCTCGATCGTCGAAGTTAACCAGGCGTCCTATATCGACGACTAGAGCAAGCGCGGCATGGACACGGAACACCGCTTCGGTGTCACCTGCGCCGACCTGGCTCACCAGATGCGCCCATTCGTCGACGTTCTGCCGCTGCAGACCGCGCAGCTCGACCTGGTCGGGCTCGGGCAGGTTGGCGAACTCGGCGAAGTAGATGTTGATCAGCTCGGGCGCGGCGAATGCCAGTGCGGTATAGCGCTCGGCGATGCGCAGGGCCGCCTGCTGCGGACTGGTCGATTCGGCCAGGGAATCGGTGATGGCCATGAGCACGCGGGCGCTGGCCCGATGGAAGGCGACGGCCAGCAAGGCGGCCTTACTCGGGTAGTAGCGGTAGGCGCTGGAGCCGTTCAGTCCGGCGGCGGTGGCGATCTCTTCGATGCTGACTTCGTAGAAGCCGCGCTGGCCGAACATGCGGATGGCCTCGGCGAGCAGCCGTTCGCGTTTGGACGTGCTGGGCAGGCCCCGGTCCGGCCGGCGCGGCGCGGAGCCCGACGGCGCCGGCGGTAGCTCGACGGTGAGCACTGCCCAGCAAAGCTCGCCGAGCAGGTCCGCAAGCGCAGCGGCAGGCAAACGTGTTCGGTGCGCGGAGATGCTGCCGATGACGCTCAGGGCCGCAGCGGCCAGGATCGCGGTGTCGGCCTCGGGGAGTTCCGGGCGCAGCACCGCCAGTGGTTCGGCGATCGTGGCGTTCAGCGCGTCGTAGCCGGCGCGAATGTCCTTGCGGTCCGGGGGCTGCAGGTAGCGCCGTTCCCACCGGTAGAACGCGCCCTCGCGTCGGGTCCCGATCGTGGTCTCGATCAGCGTGGCGGTGATCGCGCGCAACCGCTCCGCCGCCGGCCGGCTCGGATCGTCGGCGGATCGGGCTGCGGTCACCAGGACCCCCGCCGTGTACTGGGCAGTCGCGACCAGTAGCGCGTATTTGTTGGCGAAGTGCCGATACAGCGCAGGGCCGGAGATACCGACCTCGGCGGCGATCTCGTCGACGCCGACCGCGTGGTAGCCGTGTTCGCTGAACGCGCGGGCTGCGGCGCGGACGATCTGCGCCTTGCGGTCCTTGGGGCGGCGCTGCACCGCAGTCGGCGATCCCGCAGCCATGGACGCAGCCATTCTCACCCCCCCGTGTTGACTGTTGGACCCGCCGCCCATACGTTAACCACAATTTACGTTTTCATCCACGGAGGAAGTGACGTGTTGCAATCCCGGTTCATCGAAGGGCAGGTCTGACCGTGTCCGAGAACGCCAGCTCCGCCAAACTCACCGCGACCCGCGACGGTCGGGTGCTGCGGGTGACGATCACCAACCCCGCCCGGCTCAACGCGATCGACTACGCCACCATGGCGGGCCTCGGTGACGTCATCGCCGGCGCCGCCGACGACCCCGGTGTGCGGGCCATCGTCATCACCGGCGAAGGCAAAGCTTTCTGCACCGGCGCCGACCTGTCGGCCACGGCCGGCGGCGTTAGCCCCGAGGAGGTCATGGACTGCGCCTCTCGGCTGGTCACCTCGGTCGCCCAGACTCCGGTGCCGGTGATCGCACGGATCAACGGCCCGGCCGCCGGCGTCGGCGTCGGTCTGGCGCTGGCCGCGGATCTGATCTACGCCGCCGAGAGCGCCTACTTCCTGCTGTCATTCACCAACATCGGCCTGATGCCCGACGGCGGCACCACCGCGCTGGTCGCGGCCGCCGCCGGACGGGCCGTGGCCAACGAGATGGCGCTGCTCGGTGAGCGCATGTCGGCCACCGCCGCCCGCGATGCCGGCCTGATCAACGCGGTGCTCGGCGAGGCGGAGCTGGACGCCCGGGTCAACGAGGCCGCCGAGAAACTGGCCCACGGACCGCGTCGCGCCATCGAACTGACCAAACGCGCGCTCAACGCCACCAACCTCGCATCGTTGGACGCCGCCCTGGCTCGCGAGAAAGCCGGCCAGGTGGAGCTGCTGGGCTCCCCCGACTTCTTCGAAGGCGCCGCCGCGATGCTGCAGAAGCGGAAGGCGGTGTTCGGCGAATGATTGCTCAGCCGCTGCGGTCTCGCCGCAACCACTGGATGAATCAGGTGGCGAACCACGCCGAGATGCGTCCCGACGCCGTTGCCTTCCGCTGTCGCGGCAACGACACCACCTGGCAACAGCTACACGATCGCTCCGAGCGCCTGGCCGGGGCACTGTTCCGGCGCGGAATCTCCTTCGGCGATCGCGTGCTGATCGTGATGCTCAACCACACCGAATACATCGAAGCGACCTTGGCGATCAACGCCCTGGGCGCCATCGCGGTACCGGTCAACTTCCGGCTCACCGACCCTGAGATCAGCTACATCGTCTCCGACAGTGGCGCCAAGGCTGTCATCACCGATCAACTGCTCGCACCGCTGATCGAGGCAGTCCGCAAGAACACCCCCGGACTCGATGTCGCCGTGGTTCTCGGCGATGACTACGAATCGCTGATCGCCGAGCCCGGCGATCCGCACCCCGGCGCCGATATCCCCGAAGACACCCCGGCGCTGATCATGTACACCTCGGGAACCACCGGAAGCCCCAAGGGTGCCATCCTGTCCCACTCGAATCTGCTGGCCCAGTCGCTGACTTGCATCCAGGCGCTACAGATCAGCCCGGACAGCGTGTACTTCTGCGCCGCACCGATGTTCCACATCGCCGGCCTGGGCAGCATCGCCCCCAACCTGATGCTGGGCACCAAGACGGTGATCCACCCGCTCGGTGCGTTCAACGCCACCGACACCCTCGACGCCTGGGAGAGCGAGCGCGCCACCTCGGTGTTCCTGGTGCCGGCGCAGTGGCAGGTCATCTGTGCCGATCCGACTGTGCCGCAACGGGACCTGGCGCTCGAAGTGATCAGCTGGGGGGCGGCCCCGGCGTCCGACACCGTGTTGCGGGCCATGGCGGAGACATTCCCGGATGCGCTCAATGTCGCGGTGTTCGGCCAGACCGAGATGTCACCCATCACCTGCGTGCTCCAGGGCAAGGACGCGATCCGCAAACTCGGCTCAGTGGGCAAGGTGATCCCGACCATCTCGGCGCGGGTCGTCGACGAAAACATGAACGACGTGGCGCCCGGCGAGATCGGCGAGATCGTCTACCGCGGGCCGACCATGATGCAGGGCTACTGGAACAAGCCCGAAGCGACCGCCGAGGCGTTCGCCGGCGACTGGTTCCACTCCGGCGATCTGGTCCGCGTCGACGACGAGGGTTTCGTCTATGTCGTCGACCGCAAGAAGGACATGATCATCTCCGGCGGCGAGAACATCTACTGCGCCGAGGTGGAGAACGTCCTGTTCGAGCACCCACTCATCCAGGAGGCCGCCGTGATCGGGCGTGCCCACGACAAGTGGGGTGAGGTCCCGGTGGCCATCGTCGCCACAGAGGCGTCGCTAACGCTGGAAGACCTCGAGCCCTTCCTTAACGAGCGCCTGGCCCGCTACAAGCACCCGAAGGAGTTGGTGCTGGTCGACGCCTTGCCCCGCAATGCCAGTGGCAAGGTGGTCAAGCCGCAGCTGCGTAAGCAGTACGGCTAACCCGGCTGCGGGCTGCTCGATCCGGGTAGCGTCGAGACATGGGTCTGGTCTATTCCAGCGAGATCGAGGCACCGCGTGAGGAGGTGTTCGCCTGGCATGCCCGGCCGGGAGCCTTCACCCGCTTGAGTCCACCGTGGCAGGCGATGCGCCTACGACGCGAAGCCGATTCGCTGCGCGACGGCACCGCCGAGCTGGCCCTGCCCGGCGGGCTGCGTTGGGTGGCCGAACACCAGGCCGACGGCTATGACCCGCCGCGGCAGTTCGCCGACGAACTCGGCAGTCGCGGTCTGGCGTCGCTGCCGGCGAGGTTGGTGATGAAGTGGCAACACATCCACGAGTTCGACGAGCTCGGTGACGGCCGGACGCTGATGACAGACCGGGTCGACACCACGGTTCCCGGGGCGCTGCTGCGGCCGATGTTCGTCTATCGGCATCGCCAGCTTGCCGATGACCTTGCAGCGCACCAGCGCGCCAAAGCCCATGGCCTACAGCCTCTTACGGTAGCCATCAGCGGCGCATCCGGGCTGGTGGGTTCGGCGCTGACCGCTTTCTTGAGCACCGGAGGCCATCGGGTGATCCGGCTGGTGCGACGCACCGCAGCCAATCCGGACGAGCGGCAGTGGAATCCCGACGATCCGGATCGCGACCTGTTTGCCGGTATCGATGCGGTGATTCATCTGGCCGGCGCGTCGATCGCGGGACGCTTCACCGCCGAACATCGCCGGGTGATCCGCGACAGCCGAATCGGGCCGACGCGCAAACTCGCCGAGCTGGTCGCCGCCACGGCCACTGGGCCGACCGCCCTGGTCTGCGCCTCGGCAGTCGGCTATTACGGCTACGACCGCGGCGACGATGTTCTCACCGAAGACAGCCAACGAGGCGACGGGTATCTGGCCGACGTCGTCGCCGACTGGGAGGATGCCCTGGCGCCGGCCGAGCGGTCCGGGACGCGCGTCGTTCGTGTTCGCACCGGCATCGTGCAGTCGCCGCGCGGCGGGACGTTGCGTCTGATGCGGCCGCTGTTCGCCGCGGGCCTGGGCGGTCGGTTGGGCAGCGGCCGGCAGTGGTTGTCTTGGATCGGGATCGACGACTTGATCGACGTCTATCACCGAGCCCTGTGGGACACCGGACTCGCCGGACCGGTGAACGCCGTCGCTCCGCATCCGGTGCGAAACAGCGACTACACCAAGACACTGGGGCGCGTGCTGCGCCGGCCCAGCATTCTCCCCGTGCCGGGCGTGGGGCCGCGCCTGCTGCTCGGCGCCCAAGGTGCGCGGGAACTTGCCTGCGCGAGCCAACGCGTGCTGCCGGCGCGCCTAGACGAGGCCGGACACCGGTTCCGTGCCCCCGAACTCGAGCCGCTGCTTCGGCATCTGTTGGGGCGTGCGGAGAAAGAGTAAGCGTCGATGCCCCTCAGGCCGGTGACAGCGGCAACCGCAGCGCACCGGGGGAACCGTCCGGAACCGTCGGGTGGTGCGGCGCCACCGCCGCGATGCGCCGATACGGCTGTCCCAGCGGCGGGCGGGGATCCGGCTCACCGTTGTTGGGCCACAACGCCATCGCCCGTTCGGCTTGCGCGGTGATGGTGAACGACGGGTTCACGCCCAAGTTAGCGGTGATCGCCGACCCATCGACTACGTGGACGCCGGGATGCCCGAAGGCGCGCTGATAGGGGTCGATGACCCCGGTATCCGCGGATTCGCCGATCGGACAGCCGCCGATGAAGTGCGCCGTCAACGGGATATTGAGCGCATCGAGGTAGGTGCCACCCGCCATTCCGCCGACCTTTTCGGCCATCCGGCGCGCCACGTCGTGAGCGGTCGGGATCCAGTCCGGATTGGGTTCGCCCACACCTTGTTTCGCGGTCATGCGGGTGCCGAACAGGCCACGCTTGCGGTAGGTGGTCAGCGAGTTGTCCAGGGACTGCATCACCAGCACGATGATCGAGTGCGACGAGGCGTTGCGGGGGAACATGCTGTGCAGCATCATCGCTGGGTGGCGTGCGATGGTCAGCATCAGCCGGGCAAATCGCCACGGTCCGCCGTCGATCAGATGGGTGCCCATCATCGACAGCAGGTTGGAGCCCTTGCCGTAGCGGCAGACCTCGACGTGGGTGTTGGCCTCCGGGTGGATCGACGAGGTGATCGCCACGCCTTGGGCGAAGTCGTCACGATCGGGTGTGAACACCACCGGCACCTCTTCGGAATTGGTGCGGGTCAGCTCACCCAGCCGCGGCGAGAGATGCGGCAATGATCCGGTGTCGCGCAGCTGGTGCAGCAGCCGCTGGGTGCCCAGCGAGGCTGCCGCGAACACCACCTGGCCGGCGGTGAAGTCCCGCTTGAGCTTGCGCACCCACCGGCCGGTGCGCACCGTGCTGACCACATAGCCGCCATCGCCGTCGGGGCGCACGTCGGTGACCATCGTCATCGGATGGATCTGGGCGCCGGCATGTTCGGCCAGATACAGGTAGTTGGTCTCGGTGGTGTTCTTCGCGTTGTGCGGGCAACCGGTGAAGCACTGCGCGCAGCCGATACAGCCGGCGCGGTCAGGGCCTGCCCCGCCGAAGAACGGATCCGGAACGGTCTTGCCGGGCTCGTCGCCGAAGAAGACTCCGACGTTGGTGGGGTGGTAGGTGTCCTCGACCCCCAGATCGCGCGCCACCGCCAGCAACACCTCATCGGCCGGAGTGGTGTGCGGGGTGGGCGTCACCCCGAGCATCCGGCGAGCCTGTTCGTAGTACGGCGCCAGCTCGGATTTCCAGTCGGTGATGTGCGCCCACTGCGGGTCATGAAAGAACCGTTCCAACGGCTCGTAGAGGGTGTTGCCGTAGATCAACGATCCGCCGCCGACCCCGACGGCACTGGCGATGAACGTCTTGCCCAGCACGGTCAGCCGTTGCGGGCCGAAGCAGCCCAGTTTCGGTGCCCACATCGCCTTGCGCACGTGCCAGTTGTTGGGCGGGAAATCGGTGGGCGCCCAGCGGCGCCCCATGTCCAATACCCCGACGCGATAACCCTTCTCGGTCAGCCGCAGCGCCGCTACGCTGCCGCCGAATCCCGAACCGATCACCACAACGTCGTAGTCATATGTCATGCGTGGTCCTCGGTGGCGGGGCTGCGTGCGGGAATGAGCAGGATCAGCGACAACGCCAGCAGCAGGCTGAGGCTGACGACGTTGAGTACCGCATCACGCGGGCCGTACATGTGCAGCATGCCGACGTGGTAGATCAGGTGCAGCACATTGAAGACCGACCAGCTGACCCCCGTGATCACGACGACGGGCCGGTTGCGCAGGTAGTACAGCGCCAGGGCGCTGAGCACCGCGAGCCCGGAGAACAAGGAGCCGACGTCTTTCACGAAATGCTCGTTGTACGGGCCGAGCACCGGCAACCAGCGCATGCCCATGCCGGGGAATGTGCTGTACCAGTTCAGCGGAGCGAAGTATGCCCACACCCCGAGACTGAGGCCCACGATCGTCAGCAGGAGCAGGCATATGCGATGCACGATGAGGTTCATGCTCGGTAGACGGCGCGGCGGGCGCGTTTGTGACATCCGCTTTCCTTACCTGTTGTCCGGTGTGAGCGCGGCCAGCCACTCGGCATAGGTTTGGTGGCCGCGGGGTCCCGGCTGGGTCGGCAGCAGCGCGCCGTTGGCCATGCCCTTCCCAGCCGCACCGGGAATACGCAGTCCGATGACCGGCCGGTGCTGCCCACGGTGCCGGACCAACTGGCGAACCATGTCGACGACCGATTCCACGCGGGGGCCGGCGAGTTCGGGTGCCATCTGCTGCGGTTCGCCGGTCGCCAGGCCGCACAGGTGAGCGGCGACTTCGCTGACCGCGATGGGTTGCGATTTCATTTTCGGCACCAGGGCGATCGGGCCGGGTACCTGTGCCAGGACTTGGTCGGCGAATTCGTGAAATTGGGCGGCCCGCAGAATCGTCCATGGGACGGCACCGGCTTTCACCAGCTCCTCTTGCCGCAGCTTGCCTTGGTAGTAGCCGCTGGTCGCCCGGTCGATACCGATGATCGAGAGTGCGACGTGGTGGCGAACTCCATGGCGCTGCGCGGCGGCCAGCAGATTGGCGGTGGCTGCGCCGAAGGAGGCCTGTGCCTTCTTGGCGTTCATGGTCGCGAAGTCGACGACATCGATGATGGCTTCGACACCGTCGAGCGCGGCGTCGATTCCGGTGTTTTCCAGGAGGTCGACCCCGTGCGCGCGGGCGAGGATCACCGGGTGGTGGCCCTGGCTGTGGAGATGCTCGACCACCTTGCGTCCGGTCTTGCCGGTACCGCCGGCAACCGCGATCTTCATGGGTGCATCCTTCTACTTGCCTGGATGTCAGTCGACCAATACCACCATTTTGCCTCCGGCTTCGCCGGCTTCCATGACGCGGTGTGCTTCGCGGATCTGGTCGAAGGAGAAGACACGGGAGGGCGCGGCTTGCAGGCGTCCATCGCGCACCTTGTCGGCGATGTCTTGCAGCGGGACATCCGCTAGCGCAAAACCGGGAGTGCCAAACACGAAGCTTCCGAAGAAGCTCAGGTTGACTCCGCTGGCCATCTGCAGCAATGGGTTGAAGTCAGCGATCGGATCCAGTCCTCCGAGCCAGCCGGCCAAACACGCCGTGCCGCCCCGGCGCAGCATGTTCAGGGAGTCAAGGATGGTGCTGTTGCCCACGAGGTCGAGGACGGCGTCGATGTGCTTGGCCTCGGCGATGTGTGCACCCAGATCGGGGATCTCGAGCTCGGCGCGGTCGACCCCGAGGGAAGCCAGCAGGCCAAACCGGTTCCGGTTGCGGGTGGTGGCGATCACCCGTGCACCGGCCTCCACGGCCAGCTTCACCGCCGCCTGACCGAAAGACGATGTCGCCCCGCGGATCACGACGGTCTGCCCGGCCGTCAGGTCGAGGTTGCGAAACAGACAGGTCCATGCGGTGGCGTAGGTTTCCGGCAGCGCGGCCAACTGATCCCACGGCAGTTCCGCCTCTATCAGCGCGACGTTCTCCGCGCGCACCCGAGTGAACTGGGCATAGCTGCCGTTGATGGTGCGGCCGAGTCCGCCCATCAACGCCGCGACTTTGGCGCCAACCGGGAATTCACCTCCCGGGCAGGCCTCGACGACGCCGACGCATTCGATGCCACTGACTTCGGCGGCCTCGGCCCACTCACCTCGACGCATGTGCATTTCGGCGTGATTGATGCCGAATCCCTTGACCCTGATCACGACCTCACCCTGTTTTGGCAGCGGCTTGGGGATGTCGGTGTAGGTCAAGACGTCGAGGTCGCCGAACCCGTCGAGAATGATGGCCCGCATGGTCGGGCCGCCTGCGGCTTCTCGCACCGCCGCGGGCGCAGTGGGGAGAGCCGGCGTCTTGGTGGTAGTCATTTGTGCCATCTCCTGGTGAATGTTGTTGGATTGTTAGTTGTTTCGACTAGGGGTGTCACTGCCCCTCCGGCGCAGGAAGCCTTTGATCAACTCGGCGACTTCGTCGGCGGCGGTCTCCAGTAAGAAGTGGCCGCCGTCGAGTAGATGAATTTCGGGGTTGCGCGCGTCCCTGGCGAACGCCCGAGCCCCCTCCAGGCCGAAGATCGGGTCGTCTCGTCCCCAAACGGCCAGCACTGGAATTCCGCTGGTGCGCAGGTAGTCGTGCAATGCGGGATACATCGGCGGGTTGGTGGCGTAGTCGCGGAACAGTTTGAGCTGGATCTCGTCATTGCCCGGGCGGGCCAGTAGCGCCGCATCCAAGGTCCAGGTGTCCGGGCTGACCAAGGACTCATCCGGTGCGCCGGTCAGGTACTGCCATTTGATCGACTCGACATCCAGCGCTGTGCGGATGGCCGCCTCGGTCGCCGCGGTCTGCTCATGCTGGTAGGCCCAGACGGTCCTCCAGAAGTCCTCGACGAAGCCCTCGTCGTAGCCGTTGCCGTTCTGCGTGATGATCGCGCTGATGGATTCTGGCCGGCTCAGCGCCAGCCGCCAGCCGATCGGCGCTCCGTAGTCCTGGACGTAGATCGCGTAGCGCACCAGCCCGAGGTGATCCAGCAGCCCCTGGGTGAGTTCCGCGAGGTTGTCGAAGGTGTAGTCGAATTCGGTGATCAACGGCATGTCCGAATAGCCGAAGCCCAGGTAGTCCGGGGCGATCACGTGGTAGTCGTCCGCCAGGCGGCCGATCAGATCCCGGAACATGTACGAGCTCGTCGGAAAGCCGTGCAGCAGAACGATCGCGGGCGCGCCGGCACTTCCCGCCTCTCGGTAGAACAAGCGTCGCCCGCCGACCGTGGCGTACCGGTGCTTGGTGGAAGAAACCACTTCTAACCCCTTAACTAGATTTTGATAGTTAGAAGTCAAGCACTCGTGGTGTAACCTGTCAATAGCATTTTGGAGGTTATATGGAGATTGTTGTGGCGGGGCCCGCCGACGAGGCCCTGCTCCTGGACCTGCTCAACACCACCCCGGTCATCGATGGCGTGCCACACGATGAGTTCGACGATCAGGCCAGCGCGCAGGCCTGGCTGACCGCGCACGGCATCGCACTCACCGGGGGGCAGCTTCAGGAACTCCGTGAGGTCCGGGACGCATTGCAGGCGGTGGTGCGTGGCGAGCTGGCACCGCAGACCGTGCAGCCATTCCTCCACGGCGTTGCGCTATCGCCCGTCATGTCTGACGACGGCATCGCCTGGACCCTGTCCGCGCGCGAGAACTCCGAAGCCGTCGCGCGCGTAATACTCGCGTGGGACGGCCTACGGATCTCCAGTCCCGGCCGGCTGCGCCCCTGCGCCAACTCCGAATGCCAGCTGTTCCTGATCGATCGCAGCAAGCCCAACACGGCGCGGTGGTGCTCGATGGCCATCTGCGGCAACCGCATGAAAGCGCGCCGGCACTACCAGCGGAGCAAAACCACGGCCAGCGAGTGACCTCCGGAGGCACGAAAGTCGCGAGCCCAATACCTACAAACGCCAGCTCGCCGACTACCATGAGCTGTCCCTATGGGTTCCAGCGCCTACATGGCTAGGCCCCGCCCCCGTAGCTCAGGGGATAGAGCACGGCTCTCCTAAAGCCGGTGTCGCAGGTTCGAATCCTGCCGGGGGCACCAAGCCGTTTTTTTGGTATGACGTCGGGCGGCCGCTACTTCCAGAAGGCGTTCATGGCCTGGGCGTACATGTCGTTGGCCGTGAGCGGGGCCAGACCCAAGGCGTCTTCCATGGTGGCCATCAGGCTGTACTCGTTGTAATAGGCGTCGGTGGTGAAGTTGCCGGATTGCATCCCGCCGTACGTCACGGCGCCCGCGCTCGGGATGACGATCATCGGAACGTTATTGCCTTGGTTACCGAAGCCCAGTGAGAGGTTGTTGTTGTCCTCGTCCGTGACGATGATGATCGCGTCCTTCTCGTTCGGGTCGGTCCACGTCTTCGAGCTCTCGATGGTGGAGACCTCCTGCTGGACGAACTGGTCGGCGGCCGCGACGTTGTACTGATGGTCACCAAGCTGGGTGGCGATGAACTGGAGAACGCCACTGAGCGTGTCGACCGGGCCTTCCCCGTTGTTGTCCTCGTTGGCGGCGATCCAGGTGAATCCCGGGAACGTGCTCGGGTCAGCGAGGTCGGTGGACAGCTGCGTCAGCGGAAGCAGGTGGTCCTGCAAGTAATCAGGGGTGTTGCCGTAGACGTAACCGAATTGTGTGAACGGCAGCTCGTCGGCGGAGTAGTCACCGGATGACACGAGGTCACCGGCGGTCGGCATGCTCTGCGCGTAGCCGGCCCACGATATGCCCGCCTGATCCATTTCCTGCATGAGGTTCGGTGCGTCGATGGAGTTCGGGGCGGAGTTGTAGTCGATGCCGAAGTCCGATCCCCCCAGGATCCGGAAGTAGTTGGGGTCGCTGGGGTGGCCCAGCGCGTAGTAGTTGTCGTCATAGCCGTAGGTGTTGATCAGGCTGTTCATGTACGGCGCGTTGGGACTGCCGACGATGTCGGCGGCACCCTTGTTCTCCATGTAGATGACGAACACGTGGTCCAGTTGACCGACGTCGGATGCCGGCGCCACCAGCGGCGCGGCGGTAAGGCTGGGATCGCCGACCGTGAACGACTCGTTGTCGGCGTAGGCGCCGTTGTAGTCGCCGAGGTACTGGTTTTCGTCGGTGAAGGTCGTGGTCACCTTTGCGGAGACCGCGCCGTCCGGGACTGTCCCCGTGATCTCGCGTTCCTCAAATCCGGTGAAACCCCAGCGATCCCAGACCGTGACGGGGTTGAGCGAGCCGGTGCCCACCACATTCCCGTCGGCGTCGAGGAAGCTGACCTGCACTGAGGCATAGGACGGGTTCCACGTTTGGCCACCCAGATCGGCACTGAGCGCATACGGCGTTCCGGCCGCGCCGGTGACGTCGACGGTTTGGCTGATGGTGGAGGTGCCCACCGGTCCGCCGCCGGCGAAGTTGTCGCCGCCGCCCGGCGGCGCGGTCTGCGGAAAGCCGAACAACCCCGACACCGTCGGCAACGGAAAAGCCACCGGGGACGGATATCCGACCGGGGTGCCGTAGGCGATCACGGTCGGCGTGCCGGTCTCGGTCCAGCCCGGAATGGTCACCCCGCTATAGCCGGACCCGGACGGATCGGCTGTTTCGAAGCCCGGGTTGACCAGCAGGTTCTGACTCATCAGTTGCGTGTCGGCGTGGAGCGGGGCAATCGGATCGAGACTGTTGAGCCAGCTGACGAGTTCGGTGTCCAGCTGTGGACCCAGGACCGTGGTGACCGAGTCCTGCTCCAGGAAACTTGTCATCGCATTGAGGACTTGGTCGATGAAGACGTCGAACTCATCGGCATGGGCTTCGGGCGCGGACGCCAACTGCCCCAGTCCCAGCGCCACAACCACGCTGGCCGCGCCCGTCATCCCCATCCTCAGACGCCGAAGAGCCATGGTTCCGACAATCCTCAGGCACCGCTAGGCCGTCAAGAAGCCCCAGCTAATACATTTCAGAGCCACAGGAAGTCGACAGAATCGCGCGACCGTGGGGTTAGCCGAACAGATCGGCCAGGCTGAAGCTCGGAGTGTCGGCGATCAGGTCGGACATGTTCGCCCACTGCTGGGCTGCCTGGGCACTGAGTTCGGTCGGCCAGTCGTCGTTGGCGGTCAGGATCACCGTCGCCAGGTTGTCCCGGGCATTGAGCAGTCCGGCCAAGATGCTGGTGTTGGGGTCGAACAGCAATCCGTCGATAGCGGGGATGAACAACTGGGGCATCACCACCGAGAGGGCGGTCTGCGCCAGCCCTAGTGCGATGGGCAGGTTGATGTTGCTGGCCAGCAGCGGCAGGGCGTTCCAGACCGCGGACAGGCTGTCCATCGGGTTTTCCAGGACACTGCGCACCACGGCGTCCCAATCCGGGCTGAGCGCCTCGGTGAAGCGCAGCTCCATCGGCGTGACGGGCTGGCTGGCGAAGACGGCCTCGAAGTTCTCATTGCCCATCAGGCCTTGCAGCCCGTTCATCAGGAGGTTCTGCAGCACCCAGTCGGGCTGGGCGGTCATCCGGGACATATCCAGCGCATAGCCGTAGGACAACACTCGCTGCGTCATGTCGGCGGCGAACTCCTCGGGGCTCACCGTCGGGGTGCCGTCGGGGAGGTAGTCGTTGAGCTCGCTGATCGGCACGACTTGAGCCGTCACTCCCAGTCCCAAGACGCTGTCGGGATCGGCGACGTGTTCGAAGCGCGCGAAGATCTCGCCTCGCGACAGGCCCCCGGTGTCCAGCCAGTTCGCCACGCCCGGATTGGTGGCGCTGACAACGTAATAGGTGTAGCCATCGGGGTCGTGGTAGGTCGTGGTGTGGTTCAGCGTGGATTGCGCCATGACGTAGGGCAGCGCACCGCCGTAGACGTTCATCAGTTGAATGCCGCTGTAAGCCGACTCCACGTTCGGCACCTTGATGACCAGAGCCTCATCGGAATCCAGGTCGAAGTTGCCGCCGGTGACCACCGCACTGGCCAGGCCGGCACCGTAGCTCGTCTGGGGGCCCAGGTCATGCATGGTGTTGGCGGGAATGTTCATGCCTACCGAGGCGCCGCCTTCGATTGCCCGCGTGTTGAACGGGCCGACGACCTGAGCGAAGGCACTGAAAAGGGTGGTGAGGATCGAGTCGACCGATCCGAGGCCACCGGAATCTGCCAGCGTGGTCGACACCGGGTCGTCACTGGGGAAGAACCCGCCCTCGGGGATAGCGAAGAACGGCGGGCAGTCGGCCACACATTGCACGGTGACGCTGCCCGGACCCTTCGCCCAGTCGCCGAGGATGTCCCGGATCAACAGCGACGCGGCGCCGCCGACGGTGGCGTCGGTGGTGTCCATGAAGTTCAGCGCTCCGGCCGGCGCCTCCGGTCCGATGTAGACGGTGAAGGTGCCGTCGGGATTGAGCACCAAGCCGTCGCCCAGTTCCAGGTCTTCGATCGCCTGCGCCGTGCCGCCGGTGATGGCCTGCGTGCTGATCGCGAAATGCTCCGTACCACCGCCGAGGGTGCCGTGCAGGACGTAGGTCGCACCGGGCGCCAGACCGGCGGTCACCCGGTAATAGATGTCGGGGGTGAAGAAGTCGAAATACTGCCGTGGCTCGGTGGCGTTGCCCGCGATCGCCTCTGGCGACTGAAAGAAAACGCCGTTGAACAGTTGGGTGACTCGTGAGAGGCCGGCGCTGAGCAACTGGTAGTTGGTGTTCTGCAGCATCAACATCACGTTGTCTTCGCTGCCGGGCGTCGCGTACGGCAAGGTCATGTTGAGCTCGACCAGCCGCTGCATCTCCGCGATCAGCGCATCGATCGCGGGCTGGAACCCGTACGTCGCTGTCAACGCCACCGCGGGCGGCGCGCTCGCCGCGGCCGTCACCGGCGAGCCCATCACCAGCGACAACGCGCTGCCCACCGCGGCCGCGGCGACGCCGTACCGCTGGATGCGGCTCGGCCGGCCCACTGCTCCGCTTGCGATCACGCCCACGACCACTCCCCGATCTTGTTCATGATTCTCTGGTTTAAATCACGGCGAATTTTTATTTTCCGACGATACGTCGAGGGCTTGGCGGGTGCAATAGTCGCCGCGCCCCGCCGCAACCCGTGTCGATAAACCCCTTGCCTGCATCAACCGGGACCGCCCGGTAGGTTGCGCTGCATGTCCAAGCGATGGCTTTCTGCGTGCGGAACGGTGACAGCAGCACTGGTCCTGAGCGGATGCGGGCTGACCGTGACGAAGACCGGCACCGACCCGGTGGCGCACCTGGCCCCCCGCAGCACCCCCAACGGCATGGTGTTGGTGTCGCCGGACAATTTCGTGCGGGCCGTCACCGACCAGGAATTCACCAACATCGTCAACGAAAACGGCTTCGGCCGTTTCTTCCACATGCGCGACGTCACCCCGGTTGACAGGCAGCTGGTGGTGCGCTCCAACCGGGACACCTTGTATTCGGCTGCGGTGTTCGACCTGCAGGCCAGTCCGGTCACCCTGACCCTGCCCGATCCCGGTCAGCGGTACATGTCGGCGCAGGTGATCAACCAGGATGAATACGTCACGGACATGTTCTACGGCGGCGGCGAGCACACCCTGGATCAACAACGTGTCGGAACCCGCTATGTGGCCGTCGCCATTCGCATCCTGGCCGATCCCAACGATCCCGCCGACCTGGCCGCAGCACACCGCCTGCAGGACGCGATCACCGCGCAACAAGACGACACCGGCAGCTTCGACGTGCCCCGCTGGGATCCGGTCAGTCAGAAGAAGGTCACCGACGCGTTGTTGGAGCTGGCCCAGACCATCCCCGACACCCGGGGCATGTTCGGCACCGAGGCCGACACGGACCCGGTACGGCATCTGATCGGGGCGGCCGCGGCGTGGGGCGGCAACTCCGAGAAGGAGGCGCTGTATCTCAACGTCACCCCGGCCCGCAACGACGGCAACACGGTGTACCGCCTGACCGTCAAAGACGTTCCGGTGAAAGCGTTCTGGTCGGTCACCGTCTACAACAAGAACGGCTACTTCACCGAGAACCCGCAACAGGCGTACTCGGTCAACAACATCACCGCGGACAAAGCGGCGGACGGATCGGTGACCGTGCAGTTCGGGGGTTGCTCGGACGACAACACCGTCAATTGCCTGCCCACCACGCCGGGATGGAACTACATGGTCCGGCTCTACCAACCGGACAAGGACATCTTGTCGGGTAAGTGGGTCTTCCCGGCGGCGCAACCGGAAGAGTCGGCCAGCAGCGAGACCCGGTCTCCGGCACCCAGCCCAGCGCCCGCGCCGTCGCGGCCGGCACGCTGACCG
The DNA here is from genome assembly GCA_001673575.1 of Mycolicibacter heraklionensis. Taxonomy (GTDB): domain Bacteria; phylum Actinomycetota; class Actinomycetes; order Mycobacteriales; family Mycobacteriaceae; genus Mycobacterium; species Mycobacterium heraklionense_A. Next base: position 33,097 of record LZME01000086.1, read on the forward strand.
CAGGGGCCCGCACTCGGCAAAGCCGGTTGAGGAGGTAGTTGGTGGAAAAGCAGTTTCGCTTCGGCGTGGGCCTGAACCCGATCCGGTCGGCGACCGAACTCGCCGAGACCGCGCGGCGGCTGGAGGGCTTCGGCTTCGACGTCCTGCACGTGCCCGACCATCTTGGCGCCCCGGCACCCTTCCCGGTCCTGGTCGCCGCTGCCGCGGCCACCTCGACGATCCGGCTGGGCACCTACGTGCTCAACGCCGGCTTCTACAAGCCGGCGCTGCTGACCCGCGACATCGCCGACACCGACGTACTCTCGGGCGGGCGACTGGAGGTGGGGCTGGGTGCAGGCTACGTGCGCGCGGAGTTCGAGGCCGCCGAGCTGCCCTTTCCCAGCGCCGGTCGCCGCGTCGAATACCTCGAGCACGTGACGAAATATGTAGCGACACACCAGCCGCGCGTGCCCATCCTGATCGCCGGCAGTGGTGACCGGCTACTGACCACGGCAGCGCGCCACGCCGACATCATCGGATTGACCGGGTCGCGGGTGGACGGCGCCGACGATTCGCTGGCCGAGCGAATCGACTTCGTCCGCGCGGCCGCCGGCAACCGGTTCGATGCCCTCGAACTGAACCTGGCCATCACCGCGGTGCCGACCGACGGCTCCGGGACACCCAATCTGTCGCTGACCCGCCGGTTCGCGCCGACACTGTCGGATGAGGAACTGCTGGCCTCGCCCGCGGTGCTGTCCGGATCGGTTGACGAGATGGCCGACACGCTGCGCGAACGCCGCCACCGCTACGGGATCAGCTACTTCACCGTTCAGCAGCAACACGCCGAGGCCTTCGCGGAGGTCATCGCCGCGCTGCGGTGACCAGCGCCCACTGCCCGTGCACGAGAGTGATTTGGTTACAAGAACTTTCGCAGCCGGGCAGCATCCTCGATATCGCTGCGGAACTTGTCGAGAGTGCTCAACGTATACATGCCGTCGATCGCCCGATCATCCCAGAGCTGATGGATCTTCCGCAGGTCCGAGACGCGATTCTTCCAGCCGATCCCATCAATCACTGCGATCACAAACTGCCGTGGCGAGCGGACCTCTGCCATCTCCTCGATCTCCCGCACCGCGTCGGTGAGCTTGCTCCCCGTCGAGTCGTAGCCCTTTGCTGCGACCACGATCTCTGCGGCACTGCCGTTAGGGATGACCAGGTCACACGGAGCGGTACGCCCGCTGCGCCCTACGAAACGCGTGCGCGTCTCATAAGGCAGGCCGAGTCCCTTGACGACGGCTTCGATCTCGTCTTCTACGTGACGGCCCTGCTGTCCGGCAGCTGCAGCCGCGGCCCGGGTACCTGCACGCGCGATGAGTACATCCGCGGCCCCGTACTGCGCGTGTAGTTGCGCAACGGTCTGCGGTACCAGAAAGTACGCGTCGTCGAGCCAGTCGATCAGCTCCGAAGCTCGGGTGCGGGCAAGCCGCACCCAGCCGGAGGTATCAAACTCATGTTTGAGCGCATTCTTGAGCTTCTCCTGGCCAAGGCCGGTAAAGAGTGCCAGCACGGGTACGTCGTGGGGGTTGGCGGTCACCCACGCAGTGAGCGACGCGCGATCGATCGTTGGCAGGGCAGCCAGCGACACGACCGCGCGACGGATAGCGTCGGTCTCGGGCGTAGCGGCGAGCGGGTCGATGTGCGCACTCAAACGGCCGAGTGCACCGAGGTAATCAGGGAAGGCAACGGCGTCGCTCATGCATTGGTTCCGACAAACAGGTACTCGGACACGTCGCGGCGGGTGGCCGCCGAGTGCGTTCCAAAGCTGTACTTGTGGTCGACGGCGATTTTCCGGACGTCAGTCTTCACCTTGCCGAGCAAGTCGACGATCCGGCTGGCATCGGGAAGCGCGTTCGAAGAGTAGGACAGCACGATCGCGCCCGCATCCTCGAACCGCTCAAAGGTCCGCAGTAGCGCGTCCTCGATCGTGCGCTTGTAGGCAAACGGGGTGAATCGCTTGGCTATCTTCTTGGTCTTTGTCTCTTCCATGATCGTGACATCGCGCCAGTAGACGCTTAGTCCTTCGAGGAAGTGATACCGCTTCATGTAGTCGGCGTCGTCCCGCGGCGGCGCGTAGGGCGGGTCCAGATACACCAGGTCCGGGGTCTCGACGTCCAGGTCGAAGATATCGCCGGTGACCGTGCGGCTCTTGCCTCCGTTACTGAACACGACGGCGTTGTACTCCGCGGCAGCACGACGAAAATGCTCCCGCAGCGTCATGCGGAGATCACGGCGGCCGTCAGCGTACTTGCTGGAGTCGGTGAAGGTGAACACCCCGCGAGGTTGGCGTCGAGCAGCGGAGAGCACCAGCGCGGAGATCGCGATGTCTCGCTTGAATCCGGTCAGCTGATCGATGTGCGACCACGCCGAATCGAGGAACGCACGATCCTCCGGGGTGTAGTAGAGCCCGTCGAACTTGGTCTGGATGAAGTCACGGTCATCGGCCGCCGGTCCGCAGATCAGGTCAATGTCCGCAGCGGTGAGTCGCACAGACGAGTTAGCAACAGTCGCCCGGGTGATCATGCCGGGGAACGCGAGAAAATCGTTGCTCGTGACCGAGAACCCTTGTGCCTTTAACAGGTACGAGACCACCCCAGAACCGGAGAACGCATCGATGGCCGTTTCGCCGCCAAGATCGGCAAACAACCGCTCCAGGTGCGGCAACAGTTGGTATTTCGAGCCCATGTAGCGCAGCCGCGGAAACCTCTGGGCCCGTTCAAGAACCTCGGCCGTCGTTACCGACCTCGACTGCGTCATGACGTCACCATGACACAGCATTACGACAGTCCCCGGCAGGCCCGGTACGTGTCCGGCTCACGAACCCGCCGAGGCCTTCGGCGAGGTCATCGCCGCACTGCGGTGACCAGCGCCCACACCGAAAAGCCCAGCGCACCCACTACGGCGACGGCGCCGATGTAGAGGCCGTAGCCGGCGGTGATCGGCGCCGCGACGTTCAACCGGTAGTACCAGATGCCCAATGCAGCGATGACCGCAGAGTCCAGCACCGCGACCACCGCGGCCAGCCGGGTGAAGAGTTCCCGAGCCACCATCGCGCCGGCCACCAACAGAACGGAGGCGAGCAGCACGATCAGCTGGCCGACACCAAATCGGGGCGGCAGCGCGATGGCACCGGCGCTGCCGCCGATCGCGCTGGCATGCCCGCCGCCGTTGGCCGACGTGGTCAGCCACGGCAGCCATGCACTGGCCGACAGCAGGGCCGCGCACAGCGCAATCAGCCAACCGGGACGCGAGCGAGTCATGTTGTGACACTAGCTCGCATCAACCAGCACGCCGCTGCGTGGCATTGTCAACGTTCGCCTCAGGCCGAGCCGTGCCAGGAAGTCGTCGTCGTGACTCACCACGATGAAGGCTCCCCGATAGCCCTCCAGTGCGTCGACGAGCTGACCGACGCTGTCCAGATCGAGGTTGTTGGTCGGCTCGTCGAGCAGCAGCAGCTGCGGCGGTGGATCGGCGAGCAGTAGTTGGGCCAGCGCGACGCGGAAGCGCTCACCACCGGACAGGGTGCCGATCGGCCGGGCCACACAGTCGGCGGTGAGCAGAAACCGGGCCAGTTGGGCCCGTACCGCCTGCGGCTGCCTGCCGGAGACCGCCGACACCGCGTCGAACGCCGACACCGCGTCGTCCAGGTGGTCCAGGCGTTGCGGCAGGTATCCGACCCGGTCGGTCAGCAGTCGCCCGGCATCGCCCGTCAGCAGCGCTTCCAGCAACGTCGTCTTGCCCACCCCGTTCGGGCCGTCCAGGGCGATGCGTTCCGGTCCCTGCACGATGATCGGTCCGTCGGCTCCCGGCAGCTCGGCCAGCCGGCGGCTGTTGGGCACCTCTGGATCGGGCAGGTCCACGCGAATGTGTTCCTCGCGACGGACCCGAGCGGATGCGGCGTCCAGATCGGCTTGGGCGTCACGGACCCGACCGTCAAGATGCCCGCGCAGCTTGCCCGCCGAAACCTGGGCATTGGCAGCGTTCTGGTTCATCACGATCTTCGCGGCACGCTTGTTCTGTTGGGCGACCTGGGCGCCCCGGTTGCGTCGGGCAAGTTTGGTCTCGGCTTCCACGCGCTGACGCTTCTCCACCTTGACCACCTGTTCCGCGGTGCGGGCAGCCGTCCGGGCGGCGGCCTGCTCGGCCTCCAGATGTGCCCGCCAGCCGCTGTAGGGGCCGCCGAATGTGGTGAGTCGCCCGTCGTAAAGCTCAGCGGTGCAGTCCATCTGCTCCAGCAGCGCGGTGTCATGGCTGGCCACGATGAGCGCACCCGGCCACGTATCGACCAGGCGTGCCAGCCCGGTGCGCGCGGCGCGGTCCAGGTTGTTGGTCGGTTCGTCGAGCAGGGTGATCGGTGCGGCCGCCAGCCGCAGCCCGGTCAACGCCACCAGCATGACCTCCCCGCCGGACAGTTCGGCGACGCGGCGATCGAGGTCGCCCGAGGAAAACCCGATATCGCGCAGTGCCGCATCGGCGCGTGCTTCGATGTCCCAGTCGTCACCGACCACCTCGAAATGGGCCTCGGCGGCATCACCGCCTTCGATGGCCCGCAGGGCGGCGAGTCGATCGGCGACGCCGAGCAACTCGGCGATCGAGGCGTCGGTATCGAGGGTGAGCAGCTGCGGCAGGTAGGCCACCTGCCCGGCAGTGGTGATGTGCCCGGTTGTCGGCCGCAGTTGCCTGGCGATGAGCCGTAGCAGGGTGGATTTGCCGGCGCCGTTGGCGCCCACCAGGCCGGTGCGGCCGATGCCGAACGAGCCGGTGACGCCGACCAGCGCGGCACTGCCGTCGGGCCAGGTGAAGCCGACATCGGTCAGGGTGACGACAGCCTGAGAGTCAGAAGAAGGAAAGGACATGGGGTCTCCGGGAAGGTCAGCGGGAGCGCTGACAACCGGGACCGGACTACGGCAACTCGGCGGTGGTCAGCGCGCGGACAGCGGCGTGAGACCGACGATGCCTGTCATTCCATGACCTCCTGTGCAGGGACGTCCGCCACCCTAGCGGCGGGATGGCGCGGCGTGCAACCGATTAACTCGGCGCGAAAACCGCGACGAACTTGCGCAGCGACTCGTTGATGTCGCCCTTGAGCGCGGCGGCCACCAGCATGCCGATCGGGCCGAACAGGGCCGGACCGCCCAGGTGTACGTCGAAACTGACCTTGGAGCCGTCGCCTTCCGGCGTGACCTTGGCGAGCAGCTTGATCTTGACCCCGCCCTTGCCGTCGCCGTTGAGGGTCATGCCGGTGGGCGGCTTGTAGTTCACGATCGTCCACCTGACCTTGTTGAGCATGCCCTTGACCTCGACGATCGACTCCAGCGTCGTGCCCTTTTCGAGGGTCTCGGGCAGCGCACTGCGCCATACCCGGTGAATGGTCAGCCACTCTTTGTAGCGGGACAGATCCGAGGCGTGCGCCCAGGCCTCTTCGGGAGGCAGCGGGACGTCGATGGATCCGGAGAGCTTGGCCATGTCGTGCTTTCCCCTTGTGTCGCGGTTTATCGCTGGGTCATTGTGGTCGTTGCCGACTCCCGCCACAACTTCGGCCGCTCACCGAGCATGCCGCCCCGGGCCCACCACATCGCCTCGATGGCGGCCGCGCCGAGCACGCCGATACCGAGCGCCTCCAACGTCAGCGCCACGTTGGAGGGGTCCAGCAGGAACTTCTCCCGGGTCAGTGGCATCGCGAAGATCGCCACGTAGGCCAACCCGCAGCTGATCACCAACAGCAGTCGCCACCATTGATAGGGCCGCGCCACCACCGCCAGCACCCATCCGGCGGTGGTCAGCAAAGTGATCAACGCACTGGTGGAGGCCTGGATCTGCTGGACCGCGGTGGCTTCGCTGCCCCGGTAGGCCACCAGGTAGGACGCGAATGTGGCGATGCCCACCACCACGCCGGCCGGCAGCGCCCCGCTCATCACCCGCCGTACGAAGCCGGGGTGCGCCCGCTCATTGTTCGGTGCGAGCGACAGGACGAACGCGGGGATGCCGATGGTGAACCACGCCGCGACCGTGACATGGATCGGCTGGAACGGATACAGCAACGGCTTGGTGCCGAACAATGCCGACGCCAGGCCGACCAGCCCGACCAGCAGTGCGAGCAGCACGGAATACACCGTCTTGGTCAAAAACAGGTTCGCCACCCGCTCGATGTTGCCGATCACCCGGCGCCCCTCCCCCACCACGTAGGGCAGGGTGGCGAATTTGTTGTCCAACAACACGATCTGGGCCACCGAGCGAGCCGCTGAGCTGCCCGCCCCCATCGCGACACCGATGTCGGCGTCCTTGAGTGCCAGCACATCGTTGACGCCGTCGCCGGTCATCGCCACCGTGTGGTCGCGCGCCTGCAAGGCGTGCACCATGGCCCGCTTCTGATCGGGGCGCACCCGGCCGAACACGGTGTGGTCCTCCAGCGCACCGGCCAGTCGGTCCGGTTCGGTGGGCAGCTTGCGGGCGTCCATCGCCTCTCCGGACAACCCCAGCTCCGCGGCCACCGCGCCCACCGACACCGCATTGTCGCCGGAGATGACCTTCACTGACACGTCCTGCGCGGCAAAATAATCCAGCGTCTCGCGGGCGTCCGGTCGCACCTTCTGCTCGAGCACCACCAGCGCCGCCGGAGTCACCTGTCCCGGCGCTTCAGGGTGGTCGACGGGTTGGTCGCAGATCCCCAGCAACAAGACACGCAGGCCGCGCGCCCCGATCCGTTCGGCCTGCGCGGCGGCCGCCGAGGACGGTTCGAGCAGGACATCGGGCGCCCCGATCACCCAGTTGCCGTGCTCGGAAAAGGAGACACCGCTCCATTTGGTGGCCGACTTGAACGGGGCGCAGGCGCTCGACGTCCAGCCCGGCGATGTCGGGAACGCCTCGGCGATGGCCTGGATGCTGGCGTTGGGGCGGGCGTCTTCGGCGGCCAGCGCGGCCAGCGCTTGGTGTACCGGAAGGCCTTCGGCGCCATCGAGTTCGGCGACCTCCGACACCCGCATCCCGTTCTCGGTGAGGGTGCCGGTCTTGTCGGCGCAGACCACGTCGACGCGGGCCAGGCCTTCGATCGCGGGCAGTTCCTGCACCAGGCATTGCCGTTGCCCCAGCCGCACGACCCCGACCGCGAACGCCAGCGACGTCATCAGCACCAGACCCTCGGGAACCATCGGCACCAGGGCACCTACCATCGCCAGCACCGATGCCCGCCAGCCCACGTCGGTGGTGAACAACTGCGTGTAGATGATCAGCAGGCCGGCCGGGATCAACAGGTAGGTGATGAATTTCAGGATCTGGTTGATACCGGTGCGCAGTTCGGATTTCACCAGGGTGAACTTGCTGGCCTCCTCAGCCAGTTTGGCGGCGTACGCCTCGCGACCCACCCGGGTGGCCCGGTAGGCGCCGCTGCCGGAGACCACGAAACTGCCCGACATCACCTGGTCGCCCAGGTCTTTACCGATCGGGTCGGCTTCACCGGTGAGCAGGGACTCGTCGACCTCCAGGTCGGATGACTCCAGAACCTCGCCGTCGACGACGATCTGGTCGCCGGGGCCCAGCTCGATGACGTCGTCGAGCACCACCTGCCCCGGCGGGAGCTGCTGCGTCCCGGAGTGTCTGCGCACCAACGGTTTCGCCTGGCCGACAATGGCCAGCTTGTCCAGCGTCTGTTTGGCCCGGATCTCCTGCACCATTCCGATGACGCTGTTGAAGACGATGAGCAACCCGAACAGCCCATTGATCAGTGAGCCGGTGGTGAGCACGATGGCCAACAGCACACCCAGGATCGCGTTGATCCGGGTGAAGACGTTGGCTCGGATGATCTCGAGAACGCTGCGCGCGGCGCGGGCCGGGATGTCGTTGGTCTGGCCCTGCGCGCGCCGCTGGGCGACTTGCGTGTCGGTGAGACCTGCGGTTCGCGCTGTCGTCAACGGGTGAACCTTCCCAGCTTGTCGTGATCGAAGTACTCCAGCTGCACCGCGTCCTTGCTGAAGGTGGCTTTAGACACCGTTCCCTCCGCAGCGTTCTCGCCCTGCAGGGCGAAGGTGAAGGTGTCACCGTCGTAGTGGCTCAACCGGAATCGTTGGTGTTGCGGCCCGAGCGTCACATCGAGCGCACCATGGTCCTCGGTCACCGTGGCCGGTCCCCAATAGCTGTTGGCGTACTCCCCGACGTACTGCGACAGTGGCCGGGCGGGAGCCGGATGGGCCGGTGGTGGGGCACCCACCAGCGCGCCTTCGGGTTGCGACATCGGCGCCAGCGCCTGTCGGTACAGCGTCGGCCAGTTCTCCCGGATCTCGCCGTACTGGACCAGGTCCAGGAATTGGGCGATCAAGGTCTCGGGGACCCCGATCGGGGTGGCGTTGGTCAGCACCACGATTCCGACGTCCTGCGACGGCAGAGCCGAAAACGCGGTCGCGGCGCCCAGCAGGAAAGCGCCCGAGTGGCCGTACTGGGTGCGCCCCGATGAGGTGATCGACACGTTGAATCCCTCGCCGTAGAAGCCGGGCCGGGCGGTGCCGACCCCGGCGGGGGCACTGATCACCTGCGGCGTGATCGCGGGGAGCAACGCTTCGGGCGCGATGATCCGGGTGCCGTCGTGGCTGCCGTTGGCCAGCACCATCGCCAGCCAGCGGGCCATGTCGTTCACCGAGGAACTGACTCCCCCGGCCGGTGACTGGGCGTCCGGATTGCGTTGGTACCGCGGCTGATAACTGCCGTCGGTCTTGATATGGGTGAGTGCACGGTTGGGTCGGGCCAGAAAGTCCGCGTAGCGGGAGCTGGTCGAGGCCATCCCCAGCGGCCGGTACAGCACGTCGGCCGACAGCTGCTCCCAGGGCACGCCGGCGCCGGCGGCCACCGCCTCGGCGGCGGCGGTCAGCCCGAAGTTGGTGTAGTCGTAGTTGCTACGGAACGGGGCCAGCGGCAGATATCTGAGCCGCTGCAGCACTTCCCGGCGGTCGTAGCCGAGGTCTTCGAGTCGGTCGCCGGCGTGATCGGGCAGCCCGGACCGATGGGCGTACAGGTCGGCCATGGTGACGTGGTCGGTGACGTAGGCGTCCGACAGGGCGAACCAGGGCAGCTGTGTCACCACCGGGGTGTCCCAGGCGATGGTCCCCGCGCTGATCTGCTGTGCCACCACGGTGGCGCCGACGGGTTTGGACATCGAAGCCAGCTGGAACACCGTGTCGGCGTTGACCGCATTGTCCGGTCGGTCACCCTTGCGGGTATCGCGCACCCCAAAGCCTTTGGCGTACACGGTCTTCCCACCGTGGACGACCGCGACCGCCAGCCCGGGTATTCCGGTGCTGGCCATCAGGTCCTGCGCCAGGCCGTCGAGTTTGGCCACCGCGGCATCGACGCGTCCCGCGGGAATGTCGACGCCAGAAACCTCGTTGGGCGGGGTGTCGTGCTGCGCGGCCGGAGTCGCCGCCGGAGTGCACGCGCTCAAAGCAACGGCCAGCACAGTGGCCCCGGCCGTGGCCGCCCACCTGGTCATGGCGCTAGAGCCTCCACCACGCCATAGGCGCGGCGGCGCCGGGCTGCACCCGGCCACCGGGCCTGGGCACTGCCGTCGATATCCCCGCGGCGTCGGCGGCGACCAGCAGCCGTTCGACCGGCTCGGCCCAGCGGTGCGGCGCCAACCGGAAGGTGCCCCAGTGAATCGGCACCAGCAGGCCCGACGGCGAGGCATTCAAGTCGAGGTGCGCCTGAACCGCTTCCTCCGGGTTCATGTGGACGTCGGGCCAGGCGGTGTTGTAGGCCCCGATCGGCAACAGTGTGGCGTCGAACGGGCCGTGCTGGGCGCCGATCGTGCTGAAGCTGCCGGTGTAGCCGCTGTCCCCGCCGAAGTAGACCCGGTGGCCGGGGCCGGCGATCACCCACGACGCCCACAGGGTCTGGTTGCGGGTCAGGAATCGTCCGGAGAAATGCCGAGCCGGGGTGCAGGTCAGCGTCAGCTCGCCCAGCGTGGTGTTCTCGTCCCAGTCGAGTTCGATCACCCGCTCCGAGGGAATGCCCCACGCACGCAGGTGCGCTCCGACGCCCAACGGGACGATGAACGGCGCCCGCTGGCTGCGGGCGAGCGCGGTGACGGTGTCGATGTCGAGGTGGTCGTAGTGGTCATGGCTGACGACGATCGCGTCGACCGCAGGCAGCGCCGCGAGTCCCACCGGCGGGGGGTGCAGCCGTCGCGGCCCGACCGCATCCGACGGCGAGCAGCGTTCACTCCAGACCGGGTCGGTCAGAACCCGATAGCCGTCGATCTCCACCAGTGCCGTCGCGTGTCCCAGCCAGGTGATCGCCAGCGGCTCGACGTCGACACTGAAGGCGGGCACCTCCAGCGGGATCGGCGCCGAGGGCCGTCGCCCGATGCGATCGGCGAACAGCTCACGCACCATCAGCCGCTGCTGTTCCCGGTCCATATTGACCATTGCGGCGCGTTCGATGTTGTGGAAGACGCCGTCGCGGTAGTTGCTGGAGCGAGTGGCCACCGCATTGATCGCGGTGGGTGCCGCGCCCAACGCGGCGGGCGTGCCGCGCAGCGCACGAAGCGTCCAGCCACCAGCGGCCAGCGACGCTGTGGTTCCCGCCAGTCGAAGTGCCCCACGCAGCATGACGACGAGTCTATGGTGGCGACCCGCGGGCTCCGCCGCGTTTGCGGTCACCGCGCCGGTCCCTCGTTAGGCGCCCTGGAACTTCGGCGGCCGCTTCTCCACCCGCGCCACCTGAGCCTCGATGACGTCCTGGCTACCCCACGCCTTGTCGAACAGCTCCTTATGCACCGGCTGCTGCTCCTCGTAGGCGCCGTCGTCGTTGAGCACCCGCTTGGCGTGCTGCAGCGCCAGCGGCGCCAGCCCGGCGATCTCGTGCGCCCAGGCCTGCGCGTCGGCAAGGGTGCCGATCCGGTTGGCCATCCCGGTCAGCAGTGCCGCGTCGGCGGGCAACTTCTCCGCGGTCAGCATCATCGACCGTGCCCGCCCGTAGCCGACCAGTGAGGTCAGCCGCCGGATGCTCCAGTTGTCCAGCGCCAGACCGTACTTGGCGACCGGGAACTGGAAGAACGCTTCGGGGGCCGCCACCCGCAGATCACAGACCATGGCCAACTGCAGGCCGGCGCCGATCGCCGCGCCGTTGATGGCGCCGATCACCGGCACCGGGACGTCGGCGATGCTCTGGTGCAGCGCGACCAGCTTGTCGGGGTAGTCGGCGGCGAACGCGTCCCCGGACAGGTCCGCGCCGGCGCAGAACACCGTGCCCTGCCCGGTCAGCACGATCGCCCGGACGTCGTGGGTGGCGGCGTCCAAGACCGCCTCCCGCAACTCGGTGACGAGCTGGGAGTTCAAGGCGTTGCGACGCTCGGGGCGCTGCAACTCGATAGTCGTGACGGCTTCATCGCGGGTAACACCGATCATGAGATCCCAGCCTAATTACGCTGACGCTGTGAGCCGGACCGGGGCCGATGAAGTGCGCGACGCGGTGCTGGATCGCGGCTCGTTCCTCAGTTGGGACGCCGCGCCGCTGGCCGTGCCGACCAGTGACGCTTACGCCGCCGAGCTGGCGGCCGCCCGGGCTGCCAGCGGCCGCGACGAGGCCGTCCTGACCGGCGAGGGCCGGATCAACGGCCGCCGGGTCGCGGTGATCGCCAGCGACTTCGACTTCCTGGCCGGCTCCATCGGGGTCGCGGCCGCCGAGCGGATCACCGCAGCAGTCCAGCGGGCCACCGCCGAACGCCTGCCATTGCTGGCGTCGCCGAGTTCGGGCGGCACCCGGATGCAGGAGGGCACCGTCGCATTCCTGCAGATGGTGAAGATCGCCGCCGCGGTCGAGCTGCACAAGCGCGCTCACCTGCCCTACCTCGTCTACCTGCGCCACCCCACCACCGGCGGGGTGTTCGCGTCGTGGGGTTCCCTGGGGCACGTCACGTTGGCCGAGCCGGGGGCATTGGTGGGTTTTCTGGGCCCGCGGGTCTACGAACAGCTCTACGGTGCCCCGTTCCCGCCGGGCGTCCAGACCGCCGAGAACCTGCAGGCCTACGGCGTCATCGACGGCGTCATCCCGCTGAAGTGGCTGCGACGCACCTGTTCGCGGGCGTTGAAGGTGATGCTCGACGATCCCGGTCCGGCTCCCGCGAAACCGGCCCCAGAGCCGATTCCCGACATCGCGGCGTGGGACTCCGTCTGTGCGTCGCGGCGTCCGGATCGGCCGGGCGTCGGGTTTCTGCTGCGGCACGGCGCCACCGAACGCGTCTTCCTCTCGGGCACCGGCAGCACCGAACGCGGTGCCACGATCTTGCTGGCATTGGCGCGCTTCGGCGGCCAGCCCGCCGTGGTGTTGGGGCAGCTGCGGGGCGCAGATCGGCTGACCGATCCGGTGGCGCTGCGCGATGCCCGCCGCGGCATGGCGCTGGCCGCGGGCCTGCGGCTGCCGCTGGTGTTGGTGATCGACACCCCGGGCCCGGCGTTGTCGGTGGAGGCCGAGCAGGGCGGATTGGCCGCCCAGATCGCGGCGTGCCTGGCCGAGCTGGTCACCCTCGAGGTGCCGACGGTGTCGGTGCTGCTGGGTCAGGGCAGTGGCGGACCGGCACTGGCGATGGTGCCGGCGGATCGGGTGCTGGCGGCGTTGCACGGCTGGTTGGCGCCGTTGCCGCCGGAGGGCGCCAGTGCCATCGTGTTCCGCGACACCGACCACGCCGCGGAACTCTCCGCCGCGCAGGGCATCCGTTCGGCGGATCTGCGGGCGCACGGGATCGTGGATGTGATCGTGGGCGAGCACCCGGATGCCGCTGAGGAGCCGATCGACTTCGCCAAGCGCATGTCGCGGGCCATCGCCGTCGAACTGTCAGCCCTTGGCGGGGTGCCCGCCGAGCAGCGGATGGCGGCCCGGTTGGAGCGCTACCGCCGGATCGGGTTGCCGAATCTCAACGAAACCGACGTTTCGCAGTGAAAGTGCGAGTAGCGGCCTGCAAAACGTCGGTTTCGGCGGTTAGTGTCGGCGACGGGCCGAACCAGGCCGACCTAGCCGGTGATCATCGCTACGGCCACCCCTGCCAGCACCATCCCCATCACCTGCCGCAGCCGCACCCGCTCCCCGAGCAGGACGACCGCCAAGATCACCGTGGCGGCCGGGTACAGCGAGATCAGCACGCTGGCCAGTGACAGCAGCGCGAGCTTCAATGCGAACAGCATGGTGACATTGGCGGCGGTGTCGAGCAGTGCGATCAGGAACGCCAGCCGCAGCGGTGTGCCGGTCGGCACGCTGAGATTGCGGCTCATCGCCGCGACGGCGATCACCAGGACGGTGGCCGCGGCACGTGCGAACAACAGCGGCCACAGGCCGGAATCCGATGGCGTGCGGTCCAGGAAGACGAAGTTCAGCCCCAGGGCCACCCCCGAAGCGACCGTCAACCAGAGCACGCGATGGCTGAGCCCCGGCCGATGGACGCCGTCGTCGCCGGCGTGCCAGCTGATCAACACCACCGCACCCAATGCCACCGCGATACCTGCGCTGGCCAGCATGCCGGGCCGCTCCCCCAGCATCCGCCCGACGCACACCGGCACGCTGGCATCCACCACCGCGGCCAGGGGTGATACCACCGAGATCGGGCCGGTGGCCATGGCCGCGTAGAACCACCAGATGCCCAGCGCCTGGCTGAGTCCACCGAGCATGCCCAAGACGACCGTGCTCGTCGTGATGTGCCCGCCGCCGATCAGGGCGAGCATTCCGAGCATCACCATGGAGACCGGCGTGGACACCAAAACCACGCGAAGGGCGGCGACTCGCCGCGACGCGACACCGCCCACGAAGTCGCTGATCCCGAAGCTGGTGGCCGACGCCAGCGCCAATCCCTGTGCGGTGGGTGAACCGATCACGCAGCTGCCCTGGCAGCTGCGGCCCGCTTGGCGGCCTTAACGTTCGATGTGACGATCACGGCGGAAAGCCTAAGTGGGCATTTAGCTTGGAAACTCCTGCGTTTGCGGGATCTTTGCGCCCGACCGCCCGATGTTCGCAGGTCGGTGCATTTAAATTCACTTGGATTTAACCCCGCCTCCGAGCGCTCGCACCCGGGGTTCACGCCAACGAGCGCAGCCAGGCGTCGTGCAGCGCGGCGTAGTGGCCCTCGGCGCGAATCAGCTCGGCCGGCGGCCCGTCCTCGACGATGCGCCCGTCCTCGATGACCAGAACCCGTTCGGCGATCTCCACGGTGGAGAGCCGGTGGGCGATCACCAGAGCGGTCCGCCCGGCCAGCACGCTGCGCAGCGCCTTCTGCACCATCCGTTCGCCGGGAATGTCCAGCGAGGATGTCGCCTCGTCGAGGATCAGTACCGCCGGGTCGGCGAGGAAGGCGCGCGCGAAGGCGATCAGTTGACGCTGGCCGGCCGAGAGCCGCCCACCTCGCTTGGCGACGTCGGTGTCGTAACCGTCGGGCAGGGCGGTGATGAACGCCTCGGCACCCACGCTCGTTGCCGCGGCGGCCACCTCTGCGTCGGTCGCGCCGGGACGGCCGAAGCGGATGTTGTCGGCGACGCTGCCGGTGAACAGGAAGTTTTCCTGGGTGACCATTACCACGTGGCGACGCAGCGTCGCCTGGGTGAAGCCACGCAGGTCGATGCCGTCCAGCGTCACCGCTCCCGACACCGGGTCGTAGAACCGGGCAATCAGCTTGGCGATGGTGGACTTCCCGGCGCCGGTGCTGCCGACCAGCGCCACGGTCTGGCCGGCCGGGATGTTCAGCGATAACCCGTCCAACACCGACTGGCCGCCCCGGTACCCGAAATACACGTCACGCAAAGCGATCTCACCGCGCACCTCAGCAGGAACGGTCTGCGGAGCCGCCGGGTCGGTGACGGCGGGCTTTTCGGCCAGCACCCCGGCCAATTTCTGCAGCGCCGCGGTCGCCGAGGAGAAGATGTTGAGGAACTGGCTGATGTCCTGCATGGGATCGAAGAACATCCGCAGATAGAGCAAGAACGCGGTGAACGTCCCGATCGTCATGTGCCCGTGCAGGACTCGCCAACCCCCGTAGAGCAGCACCACACCGGTGGTGAGGTTGCCCACCAGCTTGATGCCGGGTGAGAAGATCGCGACCAGTTTGAACGCCCGCTCGTTGACCGCGCGGTAGCGGTCAGCGACCTCCATGAAGATCTCCTGATTGCGGGCCTCACGGCGATACGCCTGTACCGCCTTGATCCCGGTCATGGTCTCGGTGAACTGCACAATCACCCGCGCCGCATGCTCGCGCACCGCGGTGTAGGTCTTGGCGGACTCGTCTTGGAACCAGCGCAGCAACACCACCAGCACCGGGAACGCGGTCAGACACATCAGGCCGAGCCGCCAGTCCAACATGATGAGCAGCACCGCCGTGCCCGCCATCGTGAGCGCGGCGCTGACCAGTCCGTCCAGCCCGGACTGCAGCATCTCCTGAATGGCGTCGACGTCGTTGGTCAGCCGGCTGACCACCCGCCCCGAGGTGTAGCGCTCGTGAAATTCGACGTCCAGCCGCTGGAAATGACGGAAGACCCGTCGCCGCAACTCCAGCAGCACCTGCTGGCCGATCTTGCCCGACCACTGCAGAAAGACCATCCGGGTGCCGGCCTGGGTGAGCACGACGACCGCGAGCGCAATCACGATCACGCCCAGCTGCCGGGTCGAGCCGTCCGCGGCGATCGGCGGTATTCCGCGGTCGATGCCGCGCTGCGCCAGCAGCGGAACCGCCAGCCGGGCGGCGTTTTCCACCAGCACGGCCAATGCCAGCAGCAGCGCCGCGCCGCGGTAGGGACGCAGCAACGACCACAGCAGGGCCCGCGCCGCGACCCGGCCCGGCTCGGCCGTCACCGTCGCGCCCAGTCGACGAGGTGTTCGGCGCCGTCGTCGAGCTCGTCGTCTGCCGCCAGCAGGTAGCGGTACCGCGGCACCTCGGCCAGCAGCTCGGCGTGGGTACCGACCGCGGTGACGGTCCCGTCCTCGACCAGCGCCACCCGATCCGCCAGTGCCAAGGTGGACGCCCGGTTGGCCACCACCAGCCCGGTGATCGGCGTGCGGCCCGGGGCGCCGCCAGAACCCAGTACCCGGCGCAGCGCATCGGTCACCGCGGCCTCGGTGTGCACGTCCAGGGCCGACAGCGTGTCGTCGAGCACCAGGATCGTCGGCGCCGCCACCAGGGCCCGGGCCAGCGACAGCCGCTGCCGCTGCCCGCCCGACAGGCTCATGCCCTGCTCCCCGATGCGAGTGTCCAGCCCGGACGGCAGGTCATAAACGAAGTCAGCCGAAACTGTCGATATGGCGCGGGCCAGCTCCGCGTCGCTGGCATCGGGTCGCCCCAGCCGCAGGTTCTCGGCCACCGACATCGAGAACAGGGTGGGGTCGTCGAAGGCCGTCACCACCGCCGAGCGCAACGCCGCCAGGGTCAGCGTCCGGATGTCCCGGCCCCCGATGACGATCTGTCCCTCGGTGACGTCGTAGAGCCGGGACAGCAGCATCGCCAGCACCGACTTGCCGGAGCCGGTGGCGCCCACCAGAGCGACGGTCTCGCCCGGGTCGACGGTGAGAGTGACCCCGCGCAGCACCCAGGGGCCGGCATCATCAAAGCGGAATCCGACGTCGCGCAACTCCAGCCGGCCCGACGGCGGCACCGGGTCATCCCCATCGGTGATCTCGAGGGGCGCGCGGAATATCTCGGTGATCCGATCGGCGGCGGTCATCGCCTCATGGGTGGCCGACAACAGGAAGCCCAGCGCCGACAGCGGCCAGATCAGCGACAGCATCAACGTGATGAAAGCGACCAGGGTGCCCATCGTGACCAGGTGGTGTCCGGCGGCGTACGCGCCGAACGCGACCACGGAGATCAGGGTGAAGTTCGGGATCACCTCCAGCAAAGTCCAAAACTTCGACGACACCACGACCTTCTCCACGCCCAGGTCGCGCAGCTTTGCCGCCTCGGCGTCGAAGCGTGCGAACACGTAGTCCTCGCGCCCGAACGCCTTGATGGTGCGCAGGCCCACCGCGGACTCCTCGACCACGGTGGCCACCTGGCCGGCCTGGTCCTGCGCTTGGCGCGTCAGCCGGGTGTACTGGCGCCGGAAGTGCTGGATGGCCAGCATCACCGGCACGATCGATGCGGACACCACCACACCCAGTGGCCAGTAGAGCACCAGCAGAATGGCCGTCACCACGATGATCTGCACCGTGTTGAGCACCAGGAACACCACCACGAACGACAGGAAGCGTCGCACGGCGGACAGGTCGTTCATGATCCGCGACAGCAGCTGGCCGGACTGCCAGCGACCGTGAAAGGTCAGCGGCAGAATCTGCAGCCGGGCGTACAGGTCCTTGCGGATGTCGGCTTCCACGCCCATGGTGCCGTGCGCGATCAGCCAGCGCCGCACGAACCACAGCAGCGCCTCGATGACGCCGAGCGCGGTCGCCGCCGTCCCCAGCGTCCACAGTCCGGGCTGGTCGCGGTGCAGTACCGGCCCGTCGATGACGGCCTTGGTCATCAGCGGGATCACCACGGTGGCGACCAGACTGAGCACGGCCACCGTCACCATGGCGATCCACCGCGCCCGGTAGGGGCGCAGGTAGGGCAACAGGCCGCGCAGCGCGGACGCCGGTTTCACGCAGTCGACCCTAGATTGATCGGAGCGACCCGCGGCGCATCCCGCGCTTGGTAGCCATGTTCAGGCAAAATGGCGACCATGGACAACGCCGCTGCCTCCCCCCGGGTCTTGGTCGTCGATGACGACTCCGACGTGCTCGCCTCGCTGGAACGCGGACTGCGCCTGTCTGGCTTCGAGGTAGCGACGGCGGCCGACGGCGCCGAAGCGTTGCGCAGCGCCAAGGAAGCCCGTCCCGACGCCATCGTGCTCGATATCAACATGCCGGTGCTCGACGGCGTGAGTGTGGTGACGGCACTGCGGGCCATGGGCGACGACGTGCCGGTCTGCGTGTTGTCCGCGCGCAGCTCGGTCGACGACCGGGTGGCCGGGCTCGAGGCCGGCGCCGACGACTACCTGGTCAAGCCGTTCGTGCTCGCCGAGCTGGTGGCGCGGGTTCGGGCGATGTTGCGGCGGCGCGGGTCGGCGGCCAGCTCCTCCTCGGAGACCATCACGGTGGGCCCGCTGGAAGTCGACATCCCGGGCCGCCGCGCCCGGGTCAAGGGCGTGGACGTGGATCTGACCAAGCGGGAGTTCGACCTGTTGGCCGTGCTCGCCGAACACAAGACCGCGGTGTTGTCGCGCGCGCAGCTGCTCGAGCTGGTCTGGGGCTACGACTTCGCCGCCGACACCAACGTCGTCGACGTGTTCATCGGCTACCTGCGACGCAAGCTGGAGGCCGGTGGGGCCCCGCGGCTGCTGCACACCGTGCGCGGGGTCGGCTTCGTCCTGCGAACCCAGTGAGCGCAGACGTGAACGTCATGAAGCTGCTGCGGCGCATCTTCGCCAGAACACCGTCGCTGCGGACCCGGGTGATGCTGGTGACGGCGATCGGCACCGCGATCGTGACGGTCATCATCGGCGCCATCGTGTGGGTCGGTATCACCAACGACCGCAAGTATTGGCTGGACCGCCGGCTCGACGAGGCGGCCGGGCTGACCGTCCCGCTGATCGGCCTGGGTGAACTGCCCCGGTCGGCCGGCGCCACCGACGCGGTCATCACACTGCGGCGGGCCAACCAAGTGACCTCGAACTCCTCCGTGGTGCTGCCGGAGCTGGAGCCGGGTTATGCCGACACCGAGATCGACGGTGTGCGCTACCGGGTGCGCACCGTCGACATCCCCGGGCCGGGGCCACGGTCGCTGGCCGTCGGCGCCACCTACGACGCCACCCTCGCCGACACCAACAACCTGCACCGCCGGGTGATCCTGCTCTGTACCGTCGCGATCGGGGCGGCGGCGCTGCTGGGCTGGCTGCTGACGGCATTCGCGGTGCGGCCCCTGCGACGCCTGGCGCAGCAAGCGCGCTCGATCGACGCCGGTGATGAACGGCCCGATATCGAAGTGCGCGGCGCCACCGAGGCGGTGGAGATCGCCGAGGCGATGCGTGGCATGCTGCAGCGGATCTGGACCGAGCAGGATCGGACCAAGGAGGCCCTGGCCTCCGCCCGTGACTTCGCCGCGGTCTCCTCGCACGAGCTGCGCACCCCGCTGACCGCGATGCGCACCAACCTCGAGGTGCTGACCACCCTGGACCTGCCCGACGACCAGCGCAAGGAGGTGCTGCACGACGTCGTGCGGACCCAGACCCGGATCGAGGCGACATTGTCGGCTCTGGAGCGGCTGGCGCAGGGCGAACTGTCCACCTCCGACGATCACGTGCCGGTCGACATCACCGATCTGCTCGACCGGGCTGCCCACGACGCGATGCGGGTCTTCCCCGACCTGAACGTCTCGCTGGTGCCGTCGCCGACCTGCATCATCGTCGGGCTGCCCGCCGGACTGCGGCTGGCCGTCGACAATGCGATCGCCAACGCGGTCAAGCACGGCGGCGCGACCCAGGTGCAGTTGTCGGCGGTCACCTCACGCGAAGGCGTGGAGATCGCCATCGACGACAACGGCGGCGGGCTTCCCGAGGAAGAGCGCCGCATCGTCTTCGAGCGGTTCTCCCGCGGGTCGACGGCATCGCATTCGGGCTCCGGTCTCGGCCTGGCCCTGGTGGCGCAGCAAGCCGAACTTCACGGCGGCACGGCGTCTTTGGAAGACAGCCCGCTGGGCGGGGTGCGTCTGCTGCTGCGGCTCCCACCACCGAGCTGAGCGCACTAGGCCCGGCTCGTCACTTGTTTTTCGTCGAATTGTCCTTGCGCCAGGTGTCCCAGCGCTGGAAGCCGGCTGCCGCGGCGGTCTGCTCGTCTTTGAACCACACCTCGGCGATCGTCGCGTCGTAGGCCGGGCTCGCCGGAGCGTGGTAGAGCATCGAGTCCTCGTTGCCCTTGACCGTCCAGCCCACCGGACCGCTGCCGCCGGGGCCGGCCTTGGCCGATCCCGGACCGAATGGGCCCGGCGGCACCTCCTCGACTTCGACCAGTTTGGCTCTACCGTTGAGGCCGCGCGCGGCCGTGCCCTTGTCCCACCGGGTGAATCCTGCTGCGGCGGCGGCACTCTCCTCGGCGAACCACACTTCGGCGATCGTCTGGTCATACCAGGGGCTGTCCGTGGTGTGGTACAGCATCGAGTCCTCGTTGCCCTTGATCGTCCAGCCGGTCGGGCCGACGCCGCCGGCACCGGCGCGTGCCGAGCCCGCGCCGTAGGGCGCTCCGCCGACCGCCATCGCGCTGGTCTCGCTCTCCGAGGGAAGCGTGCCGCCGGCGGCACCGGGTGTCGCCGATACCGGCACCTCGCGTTTGACCCGCCGGATGGTGAAGGCGAACGTCAACAGCAGACCCAACAGAAATGACAGTCCCATCAGCCAACAATTGACGCCGTGCATCAGTGGGCTCCTATCTCACGCGAGCCGGGAAGCGCCGCCACGGCGTCTTCCTTGCTGGTGCGGCGGAGCGAGACGACGGTGAGCAACCAGGCCACCGCCGAGCCGACCGCGAATGCCAGCAGGTACCAGAGCCAGTGAATGACGAAATCCATTGCAGCTTCTCCTTAGCTCACGGTGATCGCGACGCGACGATTTTGGGCACGGCCGTCGGGTGTCGCGTTGCCGGCGATCGGGTCGGCCGAGCCGAATCCCTTGGACGTAACGCTGTTGGCGGGGACGCCGTGGGACACCAGGAAGTCGGCGACGGACTTGGCGCGGGCGGCGCTGAGCGGCACATTGATTCGGTCGTTGCCGGTGTCGTCGGTGTAGCCGTTGACCGCGACGCGGGCGTTGTGGCAGCCCTTCACCTTCTCCGCCACCCGGGCCAGTTGCTCCTTCGTGGCGACCGACAAGGTGTAGCCATTGGTGACGAACCTGACCGGCGTGCTCATCAGCGCGGTGATATCGGCCTGCAGATTGCCGCAGTCGCCGGCCGGGCTCGGGGTCGGCGCACCGATCGCACTCGGGGCCGCCTGCGTCTCACTGTCCGAGACCCGAATGTCGTTGAGCAGCTTCAGGTTCGGCCACGCAGCTTTCGCGGCCGCCTCGACGGCAAACTTGACCGCGTCGGACGCCGCGGTTCCGATCAGACTGACGGTGTCGTCGACGATCTTGAATTTGAAGTCCGGCATGGACACTGCGGCCTTGAACACCGATCCCAGGCTGGACAGGTCGGGTGCGGTGACGCCGCCCTTGATGTTGAGATTGTCGACCAGCTGCACACCACTGCCGAACACTCCCTTGAGCATGTCGAGCAGTCCGGTTCGCGTGGCAACGTCAGGCAGATCCCCATTGAGGGTGATGACATTGCCGTTGCGCAGAATCGCCAGCGGGGCGAAGGACCACCCCGGCGGGCTCACGCTCGGTACCGAAAGCGACAGCGTCGGCGCGGCGACGTTCGGCGTACTGGTGTTCGGACCATTGATGTCGAGTTCGGAGCGATCGGTTATTCCGTAGCCAATCAGGGCCAGTAGCAACGGGATTGCCGCCAGGGCTACGAACCAGCCGATACCGGGAGGCCGGCGGTAGAACCGCGAGACCTTTCGCCAGCCAGTCACAGTGCGGTTTTCTGAGCCTGGCATGGATCCTCCTTGACAACGAAAAACACCCGCGAGTCCAGGACACCGCGAGTGTAGAAGTTTCGATTTGTCGATGGAGGCAATTAGTCGTTTTTGGTGGACTTTTCCCCGCTCTGGGAGCTTGTCGCGAGCTCGTTGACGATGCGGGCCCGCACCCAGGCGTCTTCGGCTGCGGCCTGCACGGCGGCCGCCTCGTCCGCTCTAGCCGCGGTCCCGCGCAACGTCACGGTGTCGCCGGTGACTGCAACAGTGAAATCGCCGATGCCCGCGGCCGCCTCGAACACCGGGGCCGCGCCGGAGAAGTCGACGGTCACCGCTCCGGGCACCACCCCGAGGCGGTCGATGACGGTGACGTCGTCGCTCGAGGTGATCACCGCGTCCAGCAGCTCTCGTTTGGCTGCCGGATCGGCCACGTCCCCGGCCAGCGTGAATTCAGTGCCGTGACGGGTCACCGACACCGGCACCGGCGCGGCGGCGGGCTGCGGGACGGCCACGGGTTGGTGCGCGCGTCCCAGCAGGCCGTAACCGATCGCAGCGAGCAGCGCCGTTACCAGCGTCGCCCCGATCAGCCGGGCACGCACTCAGCGGGTGCCGAGTAGGTCGATCACAAAGACCAGGGTCTTGCCGGCCAGCGGATGCCCGGTTCCGGCGGGCCCGTAGGCCAGCTCCGGCGGGATCACCAACTGACGCCGGCCGCCCACCTTCATGCCTGGGATGCCGTCCTGCCATCCGGCGATGAGCCCGTCCAGCGGAAATTCCAGGGATTCGCCGCGGTTCCACGAGCTGTCGAATTCCACGCCGTTGTCGTAGTCGACACCGAGGTAGTGCACGTTGACGACCCCGCCGGGGACGGCCGCGGGGCCTTCCCCGACGACGATGTCCTCGATGACCAGGTCGGCGGGCGCCGGGCCGGTAGGAACGGTGATCTGTGGCTTGGCCGCATTAGTCATGGCGGTTACCGTCCGCCGATGCCGACGTAGTCACGCTCGGTGTAGCCGGTGTAGATCTGGCGGGGCCGGCCGATCTTGCTGTCGCCCTCGTCGTGCATCTCACGCCAGTGCGCGATCCAGCCGGGGAGCCGGCCGAGCGCGAACAGCACCGTGAACATCTGGGCGGGGAAGCCGATCGCGCGGTAGATCAGGCCGGTGTAGAAATCGACGTTCGGGTAGAGCTTGCGCTCGACGAAGTAGTCATCGGTCAGCGCGGCTTCTTCGAGGTCCTTGGCGATGTTGAGCAGTTCGTCGTCTCCGCCGAGCTTGCCGAGGATCTTGTCGGCCTGTTCCTTGACGATGCGCGCCCGCGGGTCGTAATTCTTGTAGACCCGGTGGCCGAAGCCCATCAGCTTGACGCCGTCTTCGCGGTTCTTGACCTTGCGCACGAAGTCGGTGACGTTGCCGTTCTGCTGGTCGCGGATCTGCTCGAGCATCTCCAGCACCGCCTGGTTGGCGCCACCGTGCAGCGGGCCCCACAGCGCGTTGATGCCACCGGAGATCGAGGTGAACAGGTTGGCCCGCGAGGAGCCCACCAGCCGCACCGTGGACGTCGAGCAGTTCTGCTCGTGGTCGGCGTGCAGGATGAACAGCATGTCCAGGGCGCGGACCACCTCGGGGTCGGCCTCATAGGGCTCGGCCGGCAGGCCGAACGTCATCCGCAGGAAGTTCTCTACCAGGCTCAGCGAGTTGTCCGGGTACAGGAACGGCTGGCCGGCTGACTTCTTGTAGGCGTAGGCGGCGATGGTGGGCAGCTTGCCCAGCAGCCGGATGGTCGACAGTTCCACCTGGTCGTTGTCCGACGGGTCCAGCGAGTCCTGGTAGTAGGCGCTCAAGGCGTTGACCACGCTCGACAGCACCGGCATCGGGTGGGCGTTGCGCGGGAAACCGTCGAAGAACCGCTTCAGGTCCTCGTGCAGCATGGTGTGCCGCTGAATCCGGCCGGTGAACGCGGCCAGCTGGTCAGAAGTGGGCAGCTCGCCGTAGATCAGCAGGTAGCTGACCTCGATGAAGGTCGACTTCTCGGCCAGCTGCTCAATCGGGTAACCGCGGTAGCGCAGGATGCCGGCGTCGCCGTCGATGTAGGTGATGGCGCTCTTGACCGGCGAGGTGTTGGCGTAGCCATTGTCGAACGTGGTGTAGCCGGTCTTGGCGAGCAGCGAACCGATGGCGAGCGCGTCGGACCCCTCGGTCGCCTTAACGATCGGCAGTTCTAGCTCGCCGCCCGGATACCGGAGAGTGGCGGTGTCATCGGTTGCGGCCACAAGGAACCCCTTTGCGCTATTCGGCTGACCAGATTGGGCGTGTATAGGAAAAGGTAGTCGGTTCCAGGCCAGCGCGCCCGCCCGGGGCCGAGGTATCTCCTATCGGCGTGACGGTGGCGGCTCCCGGTGTACATCGGCTGGCCGCCGATAGCGCAGGAAAGCGGGCGCTGCCAGGGCGGCAAGCACCACGCCCACCACCACCAGGGCGCCGCCGCCGGCGGACGCCGCGGCCGTCCCCACCACCGCCCCGGCGGCGCCGTGCACCGCATCGGCGAGCCGCGGGCCACCAGCGACGATCACCGTGAACACCCCCTGCAGCCGGCCGCGGATCTCGTCGGACGCGGCCTGCTGCAGCATCGTCGACCGGAACGCCGCCGAGACCATGTCCGCGGCACCGCCGACCGCCAGGAACACCAGCGCCACCCACAGCGCTCGGCCCGCGTGCCCGCCGCCGTGCCCGACCGCGAGACCGAAGCCGATCATGGCCACTCCCCAGACCACGATCGCAGCCACGACGGCCAGGCCCTGACGGGTGATCCGCGGCAGCCACCCTGAGAACACCCCGCCGAGCACCGCCCCGGCCGACATCGCGGCGGCCAGCAGCGCCATGGTGGTGCCGCCCTCGACCGGCCCGCCGAAGTCCGCGCTCGCGATCTGCGGGAACAGCGCCCTCGGCATGCCGAGGATCATCGCGATCAGGTCCACCACGAACGACATCAGCACCACGGTGTTGCCGGCCAGGTAACGGAACCCGTCCAGCACGGCCGCGATCCCGAACCTGGACGGTCCGGCCGACTCGACCGGTGGCATGGGCGCCAGCCGAATCGTTGCCCAGATCGGGAAGATGCACGTCGCCGCGTCGATCAGATAGAGGGTGGACAGATCCACCCAGCCGAGCAGCAGCCCGGCCAGCAGGGGCCCGACGATCGCGCCGAACTGCATGACGGTCATGTTGAGCGAATTGGCGGCAGGCAGATCCTTGCCGGCCACCAGCCGCGGAATCGCCGCGGATCGGGTCGGCGCATTGACCGCATAGAAGCCCTGCTGCACACCCAGCAGTACGAGCACCACCCACACGTTCTCGAGTCCGGCCGCGGCTTGTATCCACAGCAACAGCGAGGCCGCCGCCAGCCCGCAGGAGGCGATGATCAACAGCTTGCGGCGGTCCATGGCGTCGGCCCAGGCGCCGCCGAGCAGACCGAAGACGACCAGTGGCACCAGCGCGAACAGACCGGACAGCCCGACGTAGGCCGAGCTGCGGGTCAGCGCATAGATCTGTACCGGCACCGCGAAGATGGTCAGGTTCGCCCCGATGACGGTCGGGATTCCGGCCACCCACAACCGCCGAAAGTCGGGGCTGCGCAATGGGGTGGTGTCGGCGAAGATCCTCACCGCGGCGACACCGGACTCACGGTTGGAGTCGCTCCACCCGCCCGCCGGTCACCCGAATCCGGTTGTGCAACCGGCCTTCCCGGCCCTGCCAGAACTCCACCACCTCCGGGGCGATCCGGTAGCCGCGCCAGTTCGCCGGCGCGGGGATCGACTCGGCGCCGGAGAATTGGGCCGTCACCGCCTCCAACTGCGCCAGCAGTGCGGCCCGTGACGCGATGGGCTGCGATTGCTGCGAGGCGCAGAAACCCAATTGAGACGCCCGTGGTCGGTGTGACCAGTACTCGGCGCTGACCGACTCGTCGAGCTGGGTGACCGGTCCGCGAATGTGGACCTGGCGGCCCAGCTGATACCAGGGAAAAGTGGCCGATGCGTACGGTGTCGCGGCCAGCTCCGCAGCCTTGGCGGAGTCGGTGTCGGTGAAAAACGTCACACCGTTCTCGTCGAGGTTCTTGCACAGCACCGAGCGGCTGACCGGGCGGCCGGCTTCGACCGTCGCCAGCACCATGGCGTTGGGTTCAGAGATCCCGGCGCGCTCGGCGTCGCCGATCCAGTTGCGCAGCAGAACCTCCCAGCCGTCCTCGAGCCAGTCCGCGTCGAGGTCGCCGCTGTTGTCCTTCTCCTGGTATTCCACTCGCATCGCCGCCAAGTGCTCGTTGTCGGGGCCGGTCCTGTGCACCGCACAACGCTACGCCCAGCCGCAGACCAGCCGTCGTTACCGGCCGGTAGCAACGACTGGGCGCCGGGGTGGAAGAATCCACGGTATGACTGCTGCGGTCCCGGAGAACTTTGTCGCCGGCCTGGAAGGCACGGTTGCCTTCACTACTGAAATCGCCGAACCGGACAAGGACGGTGGCGCGCTGCGCTACCGCGGCGTGGACATCGAGGACTTGGCCGGCAAGGTCGGCTTCGGCGATGTATGGGCTCTGCTGGTCGACGGCGACTTCAGCCGTCCGCTGGCTCCCGCCGAGCCGCTGGAGCTGCCGATTCGCACCGGCGACGTCCGAGTCGACGCCCAAGCCGGTGTGGCGATGCTGGCGCCGCAGTGGGGCTTTGAGCCGTTGCTGGACACCGACGACACCACCGCCCGCGACCAGCTGGCCCGCGCGTCGGTGATGGTGCTGTCCTATGTCGCGCAGTCGGCTCGTGGCCAGGAGCCTGCGGTGTCGCAGCAAGCGATCGACGAGTGCTCCACCATCACTGAGCGGTTCATGACCCGCTGGCGCGGCGAGCCCGACCCGCGGCACACCGAGGCGATCGACGCCTACTGGGTCTCGGCGGCCGAGCACGGCATGAACGCCTCGACATTCACCGCCCGGGTGATCGCTTCGACCGGCGCAGACGTCGGCGCGGCGCTGTCCGGCGCGATCGGCGCGATGAGTGGCCCGCTGCACGGCGGCGCCCCGGCGCGGGTGATCCCGATGATCGCCGAGGCGGAGCGCACCGGTGACGCGCGCGCGGTCGTCAAGGGCATCCTGGACCGGCGCGAGAAGCTGATGGGCTTCGGACACCGGGTGTACCGCGCCGAAGACCCGCGCGCTCGGGTGCTGCGGGCCACCGCCAAGCGCTTGGATGCCCCGCGGTTTGAGGTGGCCGCAGCACTGGAGCAGGCGGCGCTGGCCGAGCTTCGCGAGCGTCGCCCCGATCGGGCCATCGAGACCAACGTGGAGTTCTGGGCGGCGGTGATCCTCGACTTCGCCGAGGTGCCCCCGGCGATGATGCCGGCGATGTTCACCTGTGGCCGCACCGCGGGCTGGTGCGCCCACATCATGGAGCAGAAGCGGCTGGGCAAGCTGGTACGCCCGTCGGCGATCTACGTCGGTCCGGGGCCGCGCAGCGCGGAATCCGTTGCGGGCTGGGAACACGTCACCAAAGCCTGACGCTTGTGCCCCGAGACCGACGTTTTGCAGTGAAAGTGCGAGTAGCGGCCTGCACAACGTCGGTTTCGGCGCAATAACTCAGCTGCGCCGCAGTGCGCGGAGCAGGTTCTGCAGCAGCGGCAGATCCGAGTGGTCCTTGACCTCGTCGAGCATGTCCGGCACCCGGGTGAACTTCACCCGCGGGCGATCTTGCGCTTCGCCGCGAGCGATCTCGGCTTTGTCGATGGCCTTCCAACCGGCGGCGTCGATGACTTCGGGCCGATGCGCGTGCACCATCCGGGCGACTGCCCGCGGCCCGGCGATCGGCTCCGTCAGCAGACCTGCGTTGTAGTCGGCGGCCAGCGTCTGAATGGTCTTGAGCGAATCAGACTTGTTGGAGCCGATAAATCCGTTGGTACCGCGCTTGATCCAGCCCGACACATACGCCCCCGGAACACGCGCGCCGGTCGCCGGGTCGATCACACGGCCGCCCTCGTTCGGGACGACGCCGGCAGCGTCGTCGAATGGCAGGTCAGCGATGGGCGTTCCGTGGTAGCCGATCGAAGTCAGCACCAGTCCGGCGTCGATGCGTCGCACCTGATCGGTTCCGGTGACAGTGAACTCCACTGCGCTGCAACGGTCATCCCCGAGAACTCGGGCCGGGGTCAACTCGTAGGTGAATCGAATCCGGGGACGGGTGATCGGTGCCGACGCGTCACCCAGCTTGCTCAAGATCTCCAGCTTCTGCCGGGCCAAGGTGTCTTGAACCGTCGCCAGGTCATCACGCACCCGGGCATGGTCCTCGGCGTCGAGGACCACCTCAGCGGTCTGCGTCAGCCCCACCAGCTCGGGCAGGGTGAACGCAGAAGACGCGGGGCCGCGTCGGGCGACGATCACCACTTCGGAAACAGCCGAGTCCCGCAGCGCTGCCAGCGCGTAGTCGGCGATGTCGGTGCGAGCCAGCCGGTCCGGGTCGGCGGTGAGCACGCGTGCCACGTCGAGGGCGACGTTGCCGTTGCCCACGATCACCACCCGTTCGCAGCTGAGATCGACTGGCAGGTCGGCGAACTCGGGATGCCCGTTGTACCATCCGACGATCTCGGTCGCGGTGCCCGTTCCGGGCAGCCCCATCCCAGCGATCTCGAGGCGCCGGTCGTGCAGCGCACCCGAGGCGTACAGCACGGCGTGGTGGTGCTGCAGCAGGTCCGCGTGGCTCAGGTGCTTACCCACCTCGACGTTGAGGAAGAACTGGAAACCACGGCGAGATGAGATCTCGTCGAACAACCGGGTGGCCAGCTTGGTGCGCTGGTGATCCGGGGCGACGCCGGCCCGCACCAACCCGTAAGGGGTGGGCAGCTTCTCGAACATATTCACCAGCACACCTTGCTGGGTCAGCAGTTCGTCGGCCGCGTACATGGCCGCCGGGCCGGAGCCGACGATGGCCACGGTCAGCGGATATTTGCCGCGCTGATGCAGCTCGGCGGCCGGCAGGATGGGCGCCAGCTTGGAGGTCGGCGGCAGCTTCACCCCGGCAGGCCGTTCCGGGTAGAACGACTTGTTGATCTCCACGAACGGCAACTGTTCGCCCATCACCTTGGTGTGCGGGACGATCGCGTCGACCGGGCAGGCACGCACGCAGGCGCCGCAGTCCACACACGCATCGGGGTCGATATAGAGCATCTCCGACGTGGCGAACTCAGGCTCGTCCGGCGTGGGGTGAATGCAGTTGACCGGGCAGGCGAACACACACGACGCGTCGTTACAACACGCCTGGGTAATTACGTGCGGCATGACCTGAGGGCGGCGCTATGCGACCGAGGCGGCAACGGGCGTCAGATGCGCGCGCTGCGGCTGGCTGCGGAACCGGGACGGCGCGCCGTGGATCCGGCAGATCCGCCACACCAACTTGGCGATCGGGTTCATCAGACCGGTGTCGTGGCAGAGCATCCGGACGTCGCCGAACATGTCCTGCAACATCTGTCGGGCCTCGACCGACCGGAAGAAGATGTCCTTGCGGACCTCGCGCGGGATGTCGAACTCGGTCCAGAACGCCTTGGGCGGCACCACGATGGCCGAACACAGGATCCGCATCACGATCGGCACGTACAGCGACAGCCAGAACCGCTTACGACGAGGCAGGTTCGGAATGCGCTTGTGCAGATATTCGTGCGCGAACGAGATGTGCCGCGCCTCCTCGGCCACGTGAATGGCCATCACCCGTTCCATGATCGGGTGCAGGGTCTTGCCTTCGCGCAGGATGGCCTTCTGGATGTGGTCGATGGGCTCTTCGCCGGCGAGGATGCCGAACCAGAAGGGGATCGGCAGCGGTCCGGCGACCAGCGGAATGAACGGCTGCACCCACTTGAGCAACCGCGGCATGCCGGGCACGTCGGCGCCGATGTGATTCACCATCTCCTGGAACATCATGGTGTGGTTGCACTCTTCCACCGCCTCGTGCAGGCAGTAGCGGTACTCGGGTGAGCCGTTGGGCGTCCAGAACGCGTATTCCATCAAGCCGCGGATCAGGATCGACTCGAAGTGCAGTCCGACCTTGGCGACGTTGGCCTGGCGCCACATGCCGATCTTGATCTGGACGTCCTCGGGCTGCGCCTGGTACCACCAGTGCCGACCGATCGGGTCGGTACCCGGCAGGATCCAGCGCGGGTCGTTCTCGGTGACCTTGAACTCCGGAGTGTCCCAGTCGATGTCGGTGTACGGATTGAAGTTCCGGCGCACCGACCCTTCCGACAAGGTGTTGAGGATCTCGACGTAGTTCGCGTCGTCGGTCACTTCCATGTTGGCTCGCCACCGGCGCACGATTCGGGTTCGAGCGGCTTTTTGAGCCATTGGAGACACCTCCAGCAGTCGTTTACATTCAGTAGGCTTATGTACAACGGTACCGCAGGTACTGGGTACCCGTCCAGACTCCGGATCAACACTGTGGGCGTGACAGGTGTCGAGCGCTTTGGGTGATCCACGTCACAATAAACCTGCCCTGCGGGGTCGCGCCGCCCGCTGTCTACGCTAGAGACCATGGCTGAGCAGCTCACGATCCCGGACAACATCAAGCCCGCCGACGGACGGTTCGGCTGCGGGCCGTCGAAGGTCCGCCCGGAGCAGTTGAACGCGCTGGTCACCACCGCAGCGCCGCTGTTCGGCACCTCGCACCGTCAGGCGCCGGTCAAGGACTTGGTCGGCCGCGTGCGCTCCGGGTTGCGTGAACTGTTCTCGGTGCCCGACGGCTACGAAGTGGTCCTGGGCAACGGCGGGTCCACGGCCTTCTGGGATGCCGCGGCATTCGGGCTGGTCGACAAGCGGTCGCTGCACCTGACGTACGGCGAGTTCAGCGCGAAGTTCGCCTCGGCGGTGGCCAAGAACCCCTTCGTCGGCGACCCGATCGTCATCAAGGCCGACGCGGGCAGCGCCCCCGAGCCGCAGTCCGACCCGTCGGTCGACGTGATCGCCTGGGCGCACAACGAGACCTCGACCGGAGTGGCGGTGCCGGTGCGCCGGCCCGAGGGCGCCGGCGATGCCTTGGTCGTGATCGACGCGACGTCGGGTGCCGGCGGCCTGCCGGTCGACATCACCGAGGTCGACGCCTACTACTTCGCGCCGCAGAAGAACTTCGCCTCCGACGGCGGGCTGTGGCTGTCCATCATGAGCCCGGCCGCGCTGGCCCGCGTCGAGGCGATCGCCGCGTCCGGCCGGTGGGTGCCGGAGTTCCTGTCGCTGCCGATCGCGGTGGACAACAGCACCAAGAACCAGACCTACAACAC
Organism: Mycolicibacter heraklionensis; assembly: GCA_001673575.1. Classification (GTDB taxonomy): domain Bacteria; phylum Actinomycetota; class Actinomycetes; order Mycobacteriales; family Mycobacteriaceae; genus Mycobacterium; species Mycobacterium heraklionense_A. The sequence goes on from LZME01000086.1 coordinate 63,985, forward strand.
CCCGGCGATCGCCACCCTGGCGCTGTTGGCCGAGCAGCTGGACTGGATGCTGGGCAACGGTGGGCTGGACTGGGCGGTCAAACGCACCGCGGACTCGTCGCAGCGGCTGTACTCCTGGGCCGAGGAGCGCTCGTTCACCACGCCGTTCGTCGCCGACCCGGCGTTGCGCTCGCAGGTCGTAGGCACTATCGACTTCGTCGACGAGGTGGACGCCGCCGCCGTGGCCAAAGTGCTTCGGGCCAACGGCATCGTCGACACCGAGCCCTACCGCAAGCTGGGCCGCAATCAGCTGCGGGTCGCGATGTTCCCGGCCGTGGACCCCGACGACGTCAGCGCACTGACCCAATGCGTGGACTGGGTTGTCGAGCGCCTCTGAGCTCGGCTCTGCACAGTGCTCTGAACCCGACAGGTCCGCCATGCTTATGCGGCAGTCCCAGCGTCGGCTCTCCTGCATCGAGCCTCGCTGAACCGCCGTAATCAGATCGTTATAACGCCCGCGTGTCACGACGGGCGGGGCCGTTCACTGGACTAGAGTCCGCACGTAACCGGGCGTTCGCAAGGAGAAGTCATGCGGGAACTGAGGGCCATCGGCCTCGACGTCGACGGCAAGCACATCATCTGCGAAAGCGCCGGCGACGGCGAAGACCACACCGAGATGTTCCGGGTGCGTATCGACGACCGGTTGCGCGGCGCTGTGCGCGGCGAGGGCCATCGCGTCGGACAGAATCCGGCCGATGCGGGCAGCAGCATGCTGCGCCCCAAAGACATCCAGGCACGCATCCGCGCCGGCGCCTCGGTCGAACAGGTGGCTGCCGCCGCCGGGGTGGACGTCGCCCGCGTGGAGCGCTTCGCCCACCCGGTGCTGCTGGAGCGGTCCCGGGCCGCAGAACTCGCAACCGCTGCCCACCCGGTGCTGTCCGACGGCCCGGCGGTACCGACCCTGCTGGAGGTCGTCACCTCCGCGCTGGTGACGCGCGGCTTGAGCTCCGACAGCAGCAGCTGGGACGCGTGGCGCAATGACGACGGGCGCTGGACGGTGCAGCTGGCCTGGAAGGCCGGCCGCTCGGACAACGTCGCGCACTTCCGGTTCACTCCGGGCGCGCACGGCGGAACAGTGACCGCTGTCGACGACGCGGCCATGGAATTGATCGACCCCGGATTCGGGCGTCCACTGCGGCCGGTCGCCGCGGTGGCCGAACTGGACTTCGAGGCTCCGGCCGCCCCTGCGGTGGTCGAAGAGGAGCCGGTGCAGCAGCGCGCGGGGACCCGCGCCCGCCGCAGCAAGCCCGAAGTCCCGGGCTGGGAGGACGTCCTGCTCGGGGTGCGCTCGACCGGTCAGCGCTGAGCAGCCAGCGCCAGCAGCACCAGCCACGCACCCGCCACACCGATTCCGGCGCCCAAGGCCAACCATCGCAGCACCGGCGTGCGTCGCCAGCCCCATACCGTGGGCGCCAACCCGCCCACCGCGATCAGGTTGAGCGCCACCGCCAGCGCCGGGTGGACGCGCAACAGACCCAGGCTCAGCACGGTGATCGCGGTGCCGGTCACCGCCGCGACGAATCCCGCCACAGTCAGACCCGTCCCCCACGGCGTACTGGGGGTGGACGTCATTCCGGCAGCCTAATGCGCTCGTAGAACGCCAGCGCGGCGGCGGTGGCGACGTTGAGCGAGTCGGTTCCCCGCGACATCGGGATGCGGACCCGCATGTCGCTGGCGCGCATGGCCCGCTCGGACAGGCCCGGCCCCTCCGCACCGACCAGCACCGCCACCGGCTCGTCGCGCACCTTCGTCATCGCGCTCGACAACAGCTCGGCCCGCGGGTCCGGCGTCATCGCCAGCAGCCGGAAACCCTGCTCGCGCAGCATCGTCAGATCACCGGGCCAGTCCGTGGAACGGGCGAACGGCACCAGCAGGGCATGCCCCATCGAGACCCGCACCGAGCGCCGGTAGAGCGGATCGGCGCAGCCACTGCCGAACACCACCGCGTCCACCCCCAACCCGGCACCGTTGCGAAAGATCGAACCCAGATTCTCGTGGTCGTTGACGCCTTCGAGCACCGCGATCGTGCGGGCCCCGGCGACCAGATCAGCCACCGACGGCTCGGGCACCCGCGAAGCGGCGGCCAGCACACCGCGGTTGAGATGAAAGCCCACCACCTCGGCCATCACCTCGGCGGACACCCGGTAATACGGGACGTCCGGGGCGTCGGGTGCGGTCAGGTCGGGCGTCAACTCCGTCAGCCGCCGTTCGGTGCCCAGCAGCGCCCGCGGGGTGAACCGCGATGCCAGCATCCGCTGCACCACCAGCACGCCTTCGGCGATCACCAGCCCCTTACCGGTGGGCAAGTCCGGGCGACGATCGATGCTGTTCAGATCGCGGAAGTCATCCAGCCGGGAATCGCTGGGGTCATCGATATCGACAACATCGACGTCCCTGGGCATTGCGGGAACTTTACCGGCGACGCGCTAACGTCAACGGCGATGACCCCTCAGCACTCCCCGGAGCCCTCCCTCCAGCCGCCACCGCTGCCGACCGCGCTACTGCGGGTCTGGCCGGTGATCGGCGCCGGCGTCGCCGGTTTCTGCTGCGCGACCGTCGCAGCGTTCACGGTGCCCGCACTGGAAGGGTGGCGACCGGTGAGCCTGGCGGGACTCGGCGTCGGGATGGTGGGCACCACAATTTTTCTGGTGCAACGCGGGGCGGCACGACGCGGCGCGCGCGGAGCCCAAACCGGGCTGGAACACGAATAGAGTTACGAACCGACGATTCGAGGAGGAACGCCATGGCAGCCCCACTGTTGACAGCACAGGTCGACATCGATGCACCGGTGGCCAAGGTCTGGGCACTGATCTCCGACTTCCGGCGGATGCCCGAGTGGAGCCCGCAGTGCCGGTGGATGAAGCCGCTCGGTGCGGTGCGCCAGGGCACCCGCACGATCAACTTCAACCGGCGCGGGCGGATGTACTGGCCCACCAGCTCCGTCATCACCGAGTACATCCCGGAGCGCAAGCTGGCCTTCCGCGTCACCGAGAACCGCAGCGTGTGGACCTACGAACTCGAGCCGACCGCCACCGGAACTCGGGTCGTCGAGAGTCGGCACGTCGAAAACGGCAACACCACCGCGGTCTCCGCGTTTTTGGTGGGCAAGTTTATGGGCGGCACGCCCACCTTCGAACGCGAGCTGGTCGAGGGTATGAACGCTTCACTGAGCAAGATCAAGGCCGCCGCAGAGAACGCCTGACGCCCCTGCGGCGGCGGAGTAACGTCCCCTGAAACGGGCAGGATACTGGGAGGAATCCATGGAAACCGTGAAATCCGCAGTGCGACTACCGAGCATCGCCATCGCAGCGACAGCTCTGGCGGCCGCCGGCCTGACTCCGGTGGCCGCGGCACCCGAAATCAGCACGCGCGCTGTGACCGCGGTATCGGCTGAGGTCACGCTGGCCGCCAACGCGATCGTCGACAGCTTCGAAACCCTCGCCGGGCTTGCGCCTTTCGACATGTCCAGCATTGCCGACGAACTCACCGTTCCGGACACTTTCGACCTGTCCGAAGTCCTGCCCGGCGCGGCCAATGCGTGGGACGTGCCCGGCGCTGCCGACGCGTTCGACATCGTCGGCCTGTTCAACGCGGAAGTGGCAGCCGCCGTAGGCCTGTTCAACCGCTTCATCAGCCTGCCGTTCACGTTGTTCAACGACTTCGAGAACTTGTTCACCAGCCTGATCAACCTCGACTTCGGCATGGCTTTCAGTCAGGCGGCCACCATCCCGCTGGACATCGTCAACTACGTGGTCGGCCTACCGGGAGCGGTGGTCAACACCGCCTTCAACATGCTCTTCGTGCTCCCGGGCGAGTACCTGTTCAACTTCGGTTAGGACGTCTCCGGCTCGCCCGGCTCGCCGGAATCCCCTGGGACGTCGGAGATGTCGGCGGACGCTTCGGTGACAGCCTCTGCTGCGTCAGCCTCGGCGTCGGTTCCGGTTTCGGCCGGTTCCGGCGCCGCTGCTGTTTCGCCGGGAGCCTCGGTCGCTGCTTCGACGACGGCCTCAACCGCTTCAGTCTCGGCTTCGGTCGCCTCGGTCACGTCGGCAACCGGCTCGGCCGCGCCTTCGGTCGCTTCGGTGACCTCGGCAGCCGGTTCGGCCGCCGGAACCGTTGTGACGTCGACGATCTCCAGCACGCCATCGTCATAGGGCTCATATGCCGGGGAACCGGTGCCCGCGGGCGCCGGAGTGTCACTGTGCGCGCCGCAGCCGTACCGGTTGTCGACCACGTGGCCGTCGGCGGACATTTCGTTACCGCAGACGCCGAACATCGTGCCCAGCTCGCCGGCGAGCGGCAAATAGAAGCCACAGTCGCGGCAGATCCGTTTGGTCGACCGTGCCATCGCCGAATCCGGGCCGTGCTCGCCGTCGTGCCAGCGCTGCGCCGCCTCGGCGCGGCCTACCGGACTCATCAGCCAGCGTCGGCCCAGACCGATCTCGCCGGCCACCTCGTCGAGCTGCGGGTCACCGCTCGAGGTGTAACCCGGCACCAGCCGCGGATCGTCGGCGGGCGGCGCCAGCAGATCCCCCGGCCCCAGGTCGCCGGGACGCACCCGCTGGTCCCACGGCACCCACTCCGGAGCCAGCAAGGCCGTGGGGCCGGGCACCAGCACAACCTCACTGACCGTGGGCTCCGTGGCGCCCGGGATCGCCGCGACGACGACGGCCCACTGCCAGCCCTGATAACCGGGCAGCACCGCACCGAACCGGTGGGTGGCGGCGGTCGGGTCTTCGTAGTCGACCCCCAGGTGCTCGCCAACAGTGTCGGCGCCGCTGAACTCGGCGACCGCCGAGCGGGCGTGCTCGACGGCCTCGGCCAGCACCGTGGGCACGGCGATGGTCGCAGTGGCTGATTCTGCGCTGGGTCCGGTCACGCGGGTCCCTTCCGTTCAATGACGTCCCTAATACTGCCGCAGCGCGGCTCCATCAGCCACATGCAGGCACGATCACGGCCTACGCGGTCGTGCGGCGGACATAGGGAAGAATCGCGGATGTGTCTGCACGGCGTCGTGATCTCCCCGAACCGGGCCGGCGCAGCCGTCCGTCACCGGTCTCCGGCCGAGGTACGCGCAACGGCTCGGCCGGACAGCATCCCGGCATGGCCAACTACCCCAGCAACAGCACCGGTGACCAGCGGCAGCGCAAGCCCATGCCCAGCGACAACCGGTACCTGCCACCGCTGCGCGAACACACCGGCGCGCCTCGTCGTCCCGAGGCTCCGGGTGGTTCGGGCGCCAGCGATCGCGTCACGGTCACTCGAGCTGCCGCGGCGCGAAGTCGCGAAATGGGCTCGCGGATGTATGGGCTGGTGCAACGGGCCGCCACCGCCGACGGCGCCGACAAATCCGGACTGACCGCCCTGACCTGGCCGGTGGTGGCGAACTTTGCGGTGGACGCGGCGATGGCCGTCGCGCTGGCCAACACCTTGTTCTTCGCTGCGGCGGCCGGCGAGAGCAAGGGCCGGGTGGCGCTGTATCTGCTCGTGACAATCGCGCCGTTCGCGGTGGTCGCGCCGCTGATCGGTCCCGCCCTGGACCGCGTCCAGCATGGCCGGCGCGCGGCGTTGGCCATGTCGTTCTCGCTGCGGACCCTGCTGGCTCTGGTGCTGATCGCCAATTACGACGGTGTCGCGGGCACCTTCGGCTCCTGGGTGCTCTACCCGTGCGCGTTGGCGATGATGGCGCTGTCGAAGTCGTTCACGGTGTTACGCAGCGCGGTGACGCCACGGGTCATGCCACCGTCGATCGATCTGGTGAGGGTCAATTCCCGGCTGACGATGTTCGGCCTACTCGGCGGCACGATCGTCGGCGGCGGTGTCGCCGCGGCGGCCGAGTACATCTTCACCGGGCTGCTGCAGCTGCCGGGCGCACTGTTGGTGCTCGTGGCGGTCTCGGTGGCCGGGGCGGTGCTGTCGATGCGGATCCCGCGATGGGTGGAAGTGACCGCCGGTGAAATCCCGACCACCTTGAGCTACCGCTTCGACGAACGGCCCCGAAGCTGGCCCGAACAGGTCCGGCGGGCCGGCGGTGCGCTGAGCCAGCCACTGCGGCAACCGCTGGGCCGCAATATCATCGCTGCGCTGTGGGGCAACTGCACCATCAAGGCCATGGTCGGATTCTTGTTCTTGTACCCGGCGTTCGTGGCCAAGCAGCACAACGCCGGCGGTTGGGTGCAGCTGGGCATTCTCGGGCTGATCGGAGCGGCCGCCGGCCTGGGCAACTTCGCCGGGAACTTCACCAGCGCCCGACTGCAACTGGGGCGCCCCGCGGTGCTGGTGGTGCGCTGCACCATGGCAGTGACCGCGGTCGCGCTGGCGGCAGCGGTCGCCGGGACCCTGGTGATGGCGGCGATCGCCGCATTGGTGACGTCGGGAGCCAGTGCGATCTCGAAGGCGTCGCTGGACGCAGCACTGCAGGACGACCTGCCCGAAGAGTCACGGGCCTCGGCATTCGGCCGCACCGAGTCCACCCTGCAACTGGCCTGGGTGTTGGGCGGTGCACTGGGCGTGTTGGTATATACCGACTTGTGGGTGGGCTTCACCGCGATCACCGCTCTGCTGATCCCGGGTCTGGCCCAGACCATCCTGTCGTTCCACGGCGACTCGTTGATTCCCGGCCTGGGGGGCAACCGGCCGGTGCTGATCGAGCAGGACGGTGCCCGCCTCGATCCGGCAAGACAGGGGTGATGTAGGAGTGAAACGCTCGACGGCCGTACTGGTGTCAGCGCTGACGGTGGTGGCCGCGGCGCTTGCCGGATTCGGCACCTGGTGGTTCAGCCGAGCCGAGGAGCCGCTGCCGCCGCAGATCAGCGCGTACTCCAACGGGCATCTCACTCGCACCGGGCCGTACATGTACTGCAACGTGCTCAACCTCGATGAGTGCCTGCTGACCGAAGCGCAAGGCACGTTGGCGGTCGATTCGCGTCATCCGGTGCAGCTGTCGGTGGACGAGAACATCGGGCGAGCTCCGTGGCAGCTATGGCGGCTCTACGACAACCCGGCCGACACCACTAAAGAGACCTATCCGGCGGGCAGCACGCTGGCGGTCACCGTCCCCACCGTGGATCCGCAGCGCGGTCTGCTGCGCGGGCTGGTGGTGCAGCTGCCCACCCTGATCGTCGACGCCAGAACCGGCGAGCTGTTCACAGCGTCGCACGCCGAATGGGCGGTGGGCACGCGCTGGGGCCGAAGCGACCATCACTGATTCACCGAACGTGTAATGAGTGCGAAAAATCGCGACGAATCTCGCACTCATTACACGTTCGGCGCGCCGTGGCCGGCCGGCACCTGCTCGCCGTCCGGCACCGGCCCCGGCGGTGTTCCGTCCCCGAACGGCCTGCCGCCCAGCGCTTCTCGTCCATGCGGTGACAGCCAATTCGCCAGATCCGGCCCGTCGGGCACGATCTGCGACGGATTGATGTCGGCGTGCACGATGTAGTAGTGCTGTTTGATCTGCACGAAGTCGGTGGTGTCGCCGAACCCGGGCGTCTGGAATAGATCCCGGGCATAGGCCCACAGCACCGGCATCTCAGACAGCTTCTGCCGGTTGCATTTGAAATGTCCGTGATAGACCGGGTCGAACCGGGCCAGCGTGGTGAACAGTCGCACGTCGGCCTCGGTGATGGTGTCCCCCACCAGGTATCGCTGATCGGCTAGACGGACGCTGACCCAGTCCAGCGCGGTGAACAGCCGGTCGTAGGCGGCGTCGTAGGCCTCTTGCGTACCGGCGAAACCGCACCGGTAGACCCCGTTGTTGATCTCGGTGTAGATCCGCCGGGCCACCTCGTCGATCTCGTCGCGCAGCGCTTCGGGGTACAGCTGCGGCGCTCCGTCGCGGTGATAGGCCGTCCACTCGGTGGAGAAGTCCAGGGTGATCTGGGCGAAGTCGTTGGTCACCACCGCACCGGTCGGCACATCGACCATCGCCGGAACGGTGATCCCCTTGGGGTAGTCCGGTATGCGTTTGAAGTACGCGTCTTGCAGCCGTGGGATCTGTAGCACCGGGTCGACGCCACCGGGGTCCAGATCGAAGGTCCAGCTGCGCTGATCGTGGGTCGGCCCGCAAAACCCAATGGAGATAACCTTTTCCAGGCCGAGCAGCCGCCGCACGATGATGGTGCGATTGGCCCACGGGCAGGCCCGCGCGACCACCAGCCGGTACCGGCCCGGTTCGACGGGATACCCATCACGGCCGTCGGCGGTGATCCGGGTGGAGATGTAGTTGGTGTCGCGCTGGAAATCGCCGCCGGCGAGGTAGCTGGCCATGCCTACCAGAGTGCCACGATGCTGATCTACGGGGTGGGAAGGAACCGCCGTGCCAAGTTCGACTCGGTGGAGGCACCCGGTTCCCAGTGGGCAATCCACGGCCCCGTGACCTCGGACGGATCCAGGATGCCGTCCTCCAGCCAGAGGTAGCGGTCCTGCAGCACTGCGTCGGCCAACCGGGCGTCGGCGCGGTCAGTGTTGGTCCACAACGCGGCAAACAACGCCTCGACCCGGAGCCGGGACTGCGCGCAGAATGCGTCGGCCAGCTGATAGGCCTGCTGACCTTCGGTCCGGTCGGCCACCCGCTGCGACTCAGCGCGCACGCACACCGCGGCCATCGCGAACAGCTCCGCCCCGATGTCGACGACCCGCCCTAAAAACCCCTGCCGCTTCTCCATGCCGGCCTGCCAGCGCGCCATGCCGTAGAAGGTGTTGCGAGCCAGCTTGCGCGACTGGCGTTCGACAAAACGCAGGTGTGTGGCCAGCTCGCCGAACTCGCGGTACGCCATGGGACGTTGGCCTTCCCCGAGTACAAGTCGCGGCAACCACTTTGCGTAGAAGCGGCTGGCCCCGGCCGCAGATCTGGCTTTCTGCCCCAGCCCGGCCTTGGGGTTGGCGATCTCCCCGGCGGCACTCAGGTGGGCGTCGACGGCCTCGCGGGCGATCAGCAGCCGCATGATCTCGCTGGATCCTTCGAAGATCCGGTTGATCCGCAGATCCCGAACCAGTTGCTCCACCGGTACCGCACGCTCGCCGCGCGCCGCCAGCGACTCAGCGGTCTCATAACCGCGACCGCCACGAATCTGCAGCAACTCGTCGGCGATGACGCACGCCATCTCGCTAGACCACAGCTTGGCCAGCGCCGCCTCGATCCGGATGTCGTTGCGGCCCTCGTCGGCCATCTGACCGGACAGCTCCAGGACCGCCTCCAGCGCGTAGCTGGTCGCGGCGATGAACGCGATCTTCTTGGCCACGGCCTCGTGCTCGCCGACCGGCCGGCCCCATTGGACCCGCTCGCGGGACCACTGCCGGGCGATCTTCAGAGCCCATTTGGCCGATCCGGTGGCCATCGCAGGAATGGCCAGGCGGCCGGCGTTGAGCGTGGTCAGCGCGATCTTCAAACCGTCGCCCTCGCGTCCCACCAGGTTCTGCGCGGGCACCCGAACCTTGTGCAGCCGGGTCACGCCGTTCTCGATGCCGCGCAGCCCCATGAACCTGTTTCGGCGTTCGACAGTGATGCCGGGAGTATCGGCTTCGACCACGAAGGCACTGATGCCTCCTCGGTGACCGTTGCCGTCGGGCACCCGCGCCATCACCACCAGCAGGTCGGCCACCACCCCGTTGGTGGTCCACAATTTGACCCCGTCCAGCTCGTAGGCGGCACCGTCCTCGATCGGTCTCGCAGTCGAGGCCAGCCGAGCGGGATCGGAGCCCACATCCGGTTCGGTCAATAGGAATGCCGAGATGGCCCCGGCCGCACACCGCGGCAGGAACATCTTCTTCTGTTGGTCGGTGCCGGCCAGTTTGAGTGGTTCAGGAACGCCGATCGACTGATGGGCGCTCAGCAGCGCCCCGAGGCTGGGGTGCACGCTCGACACCAGCATCAGGGCCCGGTTATAGGCGACCTGCGACATGCCCAGACCGCCGTATTCGGCGGGGATCTTCAGCCCGAAGCAGCCGAGCCCGGCCAGTCCTTTGACGTATTCGTCGGGGATCTGCGCGTCACGCTCGATAACCGCGCCGTCCATGGTGTCGAGAAGCTCCCGCAGCTTGCCCAGAAACTCCTCGGTGCGCGCGCCATCATGATCGGACGGCCTCGGAAACGGGTGGATGAGCGGCAAGGGAAACTTCCCGAGGAACAGCCCCTTGGCGAAAGATGGCTTGTCCCAGCCTCTTTCACGAGACTCTTCGGCAACGGCTCGCGCTTGCTCCTCACTGACCTGCATCTGCTGCGTCATGTCGGACACCTCCTGATCCAGCAACCGCCGGAGAACCGCTGCTGTTCGCAGGATTAACCAGTTGGTGCCAAACCAAACGCCGGTGGAGGGCCGCCGTCACCGGCGCCGCGGCGGGTCAACCGGTTGTCGACGCCGCGTGCAGGTTTCGCACCGTGGGCGACGATTCCACCACGCGCGGATCCGGATAGGTGCCCAGCAGTCGATCGGCGGTGCCGGAGCTGGTCACGGTGAACCAGTAGTTCTCGTTCTTGAAGTGGTGGTACCGGTGGTTGCGCCACACTGCGCGGTAGATCGCATGGCGGGGCTTGTAGTCGGTGTGGACGAGGTAGTGGATCCATTCGTAGAACACCAGGAACGTCGCGACGGTCAGGACGAACGTCAGCCCTTTTCCGATGTCGCCGAAGGCGAGCAACACCAGGGGCGTCAGGGCGATGATCACAATCAGGCTGGGCCACGGAATGAAGATCAGCGGGATGTCGCGCGGGTCGCGGTGATGCAGACGATGGTCACGGGCCAGCCGCGAGTCGATCGTGACACCCGCCAGAGTACGCGGACGCCAATGCAGGATACCGATGTGGATCAACCACTCCCCCACGGGTGAAAAAGCCACCAGCGCAACGGCAATGACCGCATCACCCACCGACCAGCCGCCCACCGCCAGGCGCGCTACCCACAGTGCGCCCGCCCACGTGATGAGCATCCACGGACTGGGATGCCGGACGAATTCCGCGAAGGCCGCACCCAGCGTCAGCTGCTTGCGGGTCATTGCCGACCCTCCAACTGGTCGGCGAGCGCGCTGAATGCGGCGGTGCCCAACTCCAGCATCGCCGCGGCGGCCAGCCGCGCAGCGTCGGCGTCCCCGGCGACGATGGCATCGGCGAGCGCCCGGTAGTGCTCGATGTCGTTGACCTCGGCAGCCATCACGTTGACGAGCGCGTCGAGCGCGGGCACGTATGCCTGGTTCAGCGTGTTGAACAGCAGCCGAAACGCGATGGACTCGGCACTGTCGACGATGAGTTCCCAGAATCCCAGAGCACGCCACATCCGTTGCACGGGTTCCGATTCGGCTTCCAACTCGTCCACCATGGCACCCAGCCGGGTGCGAGCGTCGTCGCCGGCGCGGGCCGCCGCAAGCGCGGCCACCTGAGGACCGATGATGGCGCGGGCCTCGACCAGACTGGCCAAGGTGGCGCGGTCGACGTCGCCGCCGTGCACGAGCAGCAACGGCAACACGTCCAGCCCGGCCTCGGCGCGGAAGTCGCGCACCACTGTGGACCCGCCCTGGCGGACCTGGATGAGACGCGCCCGGTCGAGACGGCCCAACGCCTCCCGGACCGCGGCACGCGATACGCCGAGCGCCTCGGACAGGGTTCGCTCACTCGGCAGGGTGTCGCCGGGCGTCCGGTCACCGGAGAGCACCTGGCCGGCGAGTTGGGCGAAGATCTCGTCGGGGATCGACTGCCGGAAGATCGGCTTGAGGGTCATACCGCGCACCCTAGCACCAAATTGGCCGGAGGTCTGGTGGTCAGACCAGTTGGCTCGGCGGCGCGATGCCGCTGCTGCGTTTTCAGTAGTCAGTCGGCGACGATCGCCATTACGGGCCTGGGCTCAGGCGTCGAGCTCGCGCGCCACGGCCTTGACCACCTCGGAGATCTGCCGAGCGGTCTTGCGGTCGGGGTATTTGCCCTTGCGCAGCTCCGGCTGCACAGTGCCTTCCAGCAGGGTGATCATGTCCTCGACCATGCCGTGCAGCTCGTCGGGAGTGTGCCGGTGCTCGACAGCCGGCGCCGCCTCGCGTCGGGTCCGCGACAGGCTCGGCGGGGGGTCGATCAGCTTCACCGTCAGCGCCTGCGGCCCGCGACGTCCGGCGGCGACGCCGAACTCGACCCGCTGGCCTGCCTTGAGACCCTCTACGCCGTCCGGCAGGGCCGAGGAGCGGACGTAGACGTCCTCACCTTCTTCCTGGGACAGGAAGCCGAAGCCCTTCGCGGCGTCGTACCACTTCACCTTGCCGGTCGGCACTGGTCTCACCTGCTTGTCTTGCTTGATCACGTACGTGGGGACATAAAGGAAGCGTCCCGCCTGCGCAGGACGCGTCAGCAGCCGATCTTACTAGGACAGAGACCCGCAAAACACCCAGGTTTCCTCGGTAGGCTGGTGCAGCCGCTGGAGGAGACCAGGACCGGACACCGAAGTCGATGCGGTCGCTCCCCGGCCGACCGAATCGGATACGGATATGACGTTGAGGCAAGCGGGTCTGCGCACTCCGCCACCGCACGCGGATGCTGCCGACGCGGACCACCAGGAGGCGGCGCGGAAGGCCGCCTTCCACCAAGCCGTGGAGCGTGCCGTCGCCGCGCAGATGCCGACCACCGGGCCGCTGGTGGACACCTTCGGGCGGGTGCACACCGATCTGCGGATCTCGCTGACCGACCGCTGCAACCTGCGCTGCACCTATTGCATGCCGGCCGAGGGACTGGACTGGATTCCCAGCCGGCACCTGCTGAGTGCCGACGAGCTGATTCGGCTGATGCGCATCGGAGTCGACCGACTTGGCATCACCGACATTCGGTTCACCGGCGGCGAGCCGCTGCTGGCCCGCCATCTCGAAGGTGTGGTGGCCGGCGCCGCGGCACTGCGCCCGCGGCCCGAGATCGCGTTGACCACCAACGGCCTGGGCCTGGCACGCCGAGCCGGCGCCCTGGTGGCGGCCGGGCTGGACCGCATCAACGTGTCGCTGGACACCGTCGACCGCGCCCACTTCGCCGAGCTCACCCGGCGCGACCGCCTGCCCGACGTCCTCGCCGGCCTGGACGCGGCCGCGCAGGCCGGGATGCGGCCGATCAAGGTCAATGCCGTGCTCGATCCCAAGATCACCGGCGACGACATCATCAACCTGCTGCGCTACTGCCTCCTGCACGGCTACCACCTGCGGGTGATCGAGATGATGCCGTTGGACGCCGACCACAACTGGAACCGTGACGCCGGGCTCAGCGTCGAGCAACTGCTCGAGACGGTGCAGGCCCAGTTCACCCTGCGGCCCGATCCGAAACCGCGCGGCTCGGCGCCGGCCGAAGTCTGGCTCGTCAACGAGGGCCCGGACACACCGGCGGGCACGTTCGGGATCATCGCATCGGTATCGCGGCCATTCTGCGGAGACTGCGACCGGACGCGACTCACCGCCGACGGCCAGATTCGCAACTGCCTGTTCGCCGCCGAGGAGTACGACCTGCGCGCCCTACTGCGAGACGGTTCCGATGACGACGCCATCGAGCAGGCGTGGCGGGCCGCGATGTGGACCAAGAAGGCCGGCCATGGCATCAACGATCCGGATTTCATCCAGCCGGATCGCCCAATGAGCGCGATCGGCGGCTGATCCATGACTCATCAGACCGACGCCGCCGATACCGGCGTCGCGGTGACGGTCCGCTACTTCGCCGCAGCACGGGCCGCGGCCGGAGCCGAATCGGAGACCGTCAGCGTGCCCGCCGGGGGCGGAGTGGCCGCTTTGGCGCAGACCCTCGCCGCCCGTAATGAACGGCTGGCGGCGGTGCTGATCCGGTGCTCCTACTTGCGCGACGGCGTCGCGGTGCGCGACCAGGAAGCGGCGTTGCAGCCCGGCGAAACAGTCGACGTACTGCCGCCGTTTGCCGGCGGTTAGCAAGGCTCGACGAAGGAGAGCCGAAGCTGGACCGCCGAATCAAACCCGGCGGTTAGCAAGGCTCGACGAAGGAGAGCCGAAGCTTGACCGTCGAATCAGACCCGGCGGATAAGCATGATCTACGTCACATAACGAATTGATTACGAGCCGACAACAGCTTGATGGAGTGGCCTTTGACCTGCGCGAACGCAGGCGATTCCTGGTGGTTTGAGAAGAACCAGCGAGGAAAACACCCGGGAGGGCCCTGGGTGACTCAGCGAGTAAGAGCGGTTACGGTACATCTCCGGGTGTATCGAAAATCTTCCGATCGATCCACCTTTCTTCACCCGTAGCGCCGAGCTCCATCCAACGGGCGAAGAAAACTACAAATACCTGATGGATGGAGGCGGGGGACCCACCGGGTCCGCCGAGAGCGGCCCTGAGGCCTTAACGGCCTCTCGGGGTGAAGCCGACGACGCACCGTGTGCATCAAGGCCGGGCAGTCCCCCCTGTCCGAACCCGACGCTGACCTCGCAGGCGTAGACAGAGAGGAATTCACCACCGTATGAGTGGACGGCATCGCAAGCCCACCCAATCGAACGTCAACATCGCGAAAATCGCTTTCACCGGAGCTGTGATCGGTGGCGGTAGCCTGGCCCTCGCCGGGACCGCGGCCGCGGCCACCGATGACGAATGGGACCACGTAGCCCGGTGCGAATCCGGCAACAACTGGGGTATCAACACCGGCAACGGCTACCAGGGCGGGCTGCAGTTCTCGCCGAGCACCTGGAGCGCGCACGGTGGTGGCAAGTACGCCCCGTCGGCACACCTGGCCAGCCGCGAGCAGCAGATCGCTATCGCTGAGCACGTGCTGGCAACTCAAGGCCGTGGCGCCTGGCCGGTCTGCGGCCGCGGGCTGTCCGGCGCATCGCAGCGCGAGGTTCCGGCAACGCCGCCGGCCGACGCCCCGATCGACAACCCGGATGTCAACGGCGAGACCGTCGCCATGGACAACCCGATCGCTCCCCCGCCCGCTCCCGAGCCCGCACCGTGGTGGGCTCCGCCGGCCCCCGAGGCTCCGGCTCCCGCCGAAGGCGCCGCACCGGCGGCTCCCGCAGGCTGGTTCCCGGAGGCTCCGGCCCCCGAAGCTCCGGCACCCGAAGCCCCGGCCCCGATCGCCGAGGACCTTCCGCCGGCTCCCGAGGCTCCCGCGCCGGAAGCTCCGGCACCCGAGGCCCCGGCCCCGATCGCCGAGGATGTCCCGCCGCCGGCCCCCGAGGCTCCCGCGCCTTGGTGGAACCCGGAGGCTCCGGCACCCGAGGCCCCGGCGCCCGGCGACGAGGTCGCTCCGGCTCCCGCTCCGGACGGCAACCGCCAGGAAGCGGTCTCGGTCGGCTTCCACCAGCAGCTGTGGCAGGCCGTTCGGTCGGAGAACATCAGCGGCAACGACGCGCTGGATGCGTTCGCGCTGCAGCCCAGCCGGGTTATGTAGTCACAAACTCCTACGAAAAACGGGGGCCCGGTCATCCGGCCCCCGTTTTTCGTGTTCACACGACCCATCAGGCCGAGCCGACCCACTCCTCAGTGTCGTCGGCGAAGAACTGGTGCTTCCACACCGGCAACCGCGCCTTGATGGTGTCGACAAGCAGCGCGCAGGCCTCGAAGGCCTCTCGGCGGTGATCGGCCGCCACGGCGGCCACCAGGGCGGCGTCACCGATGTGCAGGACGCCGATCCGGTGGCTGGCGGCCAGCGCGCGGACCCCGACGGCCTGCTCGGCAACCTCGGCCAGCACTTCGGCCATCACCTGCTCTGCCGACGGGTGGGCGGAGTACTCCAGCCGGGTCACCTGTTGCCCGTGGTCGTGATCGCGGATCATGCCGACGAATCCGACGACGGCCCCCGCGGCGCGGTGCCCCACCAACTCTTCGTGTTCGGACAACACGATGGGCGCCTCGGTGATGGCGGCCCGCAGCACCACCGCGCCCGAGCCCGTCACCGGTGGTCTCCGCCGGCGAGCTGATCCAAGGCGTGATCCAAGACGTCGGCCAGCACGCCCAGCCCGTCGCGGACCCCACCGGACGACCCGGGCAGGTTGACCACCAGGCTGCGGCCGGCCACCCCGCACACCCCACGAGACAGGACCGAGGTCGGCACCTTCGGCAGCCCGGACCGGCGGATGGCATCGGCCAGGCCGGGGATCTCGTAATCGAGCACCGAGAGCGTCTGCGCCGGGGTGTCGTCGGTCGGTGAGATACCGGTTCCCCCGGAGGTGATGATCACGTCCACCCCGTCGGCCACCGCGGCACGCAGGGCGGCGCCGACCGGCTCGCCGTCCGGCACGACCTCCGGCTGCACCTCAGCGAAGCCGCGCTGCGTCAGCCAGTCGGCGATGATCGGCCCGGTGCGGTCGGTGTACACCCCGGCCGACGCTCGGGTGGACGCGATGATGATTCGGGCGGTCCGGGCGCTCACGAACGCTCCCAGGCCCCGGTACGGCCGCCGTCCTTGCTCAGCACTCGGATGTTGTCGATGACGGCGGCGCGGTCGACGGCCTTGATCATGTCGTAGAGGGTCAGGGCCGCCACGCTGACCGCGGTCAGCGCCTCCATCTCGACCCCGGTACGGTCCGTGGTGCGCACGGAGGCGGTGATGTCGATCTGGGATTCGCCGATGGTGAAGTCCACGTCGACTCCGGTAAGAGCCAGTTGGTGGCAGAGCGGCACCAGATCGCTGGTGCGTTTGGCGGCCATGATGCCGGCCACCCGGGCGGTGGCCAACGCGTCTCCCTTGGGCAGCCCGCCGGCCGAGATCAGCTGGATCACTTCAGCGGTGGTGCGCAGCACGCCACCAGCGACCGCTACACGCTTGGTGGTCGCCTTGGCGCTGACATCGACCATGTGGGCCGCGCCCCGGTCATCGAGGTGTGAAAGCGGCCCGGTCATGGCGTCACCGCTACCGGTTGACGACGGTGACCGGATGCAGGTAGGGCAGCTCGTCGGACGGCAGCGGGAACACGAGGTCCCCGAACGGCGACAGTGCGCCAGTCCGATCGGTGCGCAGCTCGCTGACGGCGGGTTCGCCGTCGGTCTTCGGCCAACCGTTGTCGACGTACCGGTTCTTGTTGTCCTGGTTTCCAGCCACGGCACCATTCTGACAGGTCGCGATCGACGACGTTCACCGGTTGGGCCTTACGCTGGTCGTCGATGACCGAACGCGCCCGGGGTGTCCCACTGGGGTCGTGGCTGGCCGACCTGCCCGACGAGGATCTGATCCGGCTTCTGAAGCTACGGCCCGACCTCGCCCAACCCCCGCCGGGCAGTATCGCCGCGTTGGCCGCGCGGGCCCAGGCCCGCCAGTCGGTTCGCGCCGCCACCGACGAGCTGGATTTCCTGCGGCTCGCCGTCCTTGATGCGTTGCTGGAATTGCATGCCGACGGCACCGGCGTGCCGGTCGCCGATCTGCTGGCCCTGCTCGACGAGCGCGCCCCCGCCGCCGCGGTGACCGAGGCGCTGACCGACCTGATCGATCGGGCGTTGGTTTGGGGCGCGACCGAATCGAACGCAGTACTGCGCGTCGTCGCCGAGGCGGGCGCAGGCCTGCCCTGGCATCCGGGTCAGGTGACCCGAGAAGAACCGGTAGACAATGATGCCGACATCGCCGCACTCCACGAAGCCATCGCCGACCTGGACGCTTCACAGCGTGACCTGCTGGACAAGCTGCTGACCGGCTCCCCGATCGGGCGCACCCGCGACGCCGCCCCCGACGCACCCGCGGAACGTCCGGTGCCCAGGCTGCTGGCGGCCGGCCTGCTGCGTCGCGTCGACGACGAGACGGTGATCCTGCCGCGGCTCGTCGGTCAGGTGCTGCGTGGCGAGCAGCCCGGCCCGATCGCGTTGCACGAGCCCGACCCCGTGGTGTCGCACACCACCGCGGCCGATGTCGACGCGGCGGCGGCCGGCGCGGTGATCGACGTGTTGCGCGAACTCGACGTGATCCTGGCCAATCTAGGCGAAACACCGGTGCCGGAGCTGCGCAGCGGCGGGCTGGGTGTGCGCGAGGTCAAACGACTGGCCAAAGCCACCGGGGTCGACGAGATCCGGCTGGGCCTGCTGCTGGAGGTCGCGGCGACCGCGCGGCTGATCGCGGCTGATTTCCCCGACCCGGCGAGCATCGATCAACGGGACTGGCCCGACGCCGACGGCCCGTACTGGGCGCCGACGGTGCTCGCCGACCGGTTCGCCGAGCAGTCCACCGCGGAGCGCTGGCATCTGCTGGCCGCCACCTGGCTGGATCTGCCGGCCCGGCCGGGTCTGATCGGCAGCCGCGGCGCCGACGGCAAACCCCGGGCGGCGCTGTCCACCCCGTTGTTCTCCACCGCCGCCCCGCTGGATCGCCGGCTGCTGCTGGGCATGCTCGCTGAGCTGCCCACCGGCGCCGGGGTCGACGCGGCGACCGCGTCGCAGGCGCTGGTCTGGCGCCGGCCGCGCTGGGCCAACCGGCTCCAGCCCGGTCCGGTGGGCGAGCTGCTCGACGAGGCCCACGCCCTGGGTGTGCTGGGCCGCGGCGCGCTCAGCTCCCCCGGCCGGATCCTGCTGGCCGCCGGCGCCGACGGCGCTGCCTCCGACGCCGATGATGCGGCCGCGGTAGCCGCGATGGCCAAGGCGTTGCCCGAGCCGATCGACCATTTCTTGGTGCAGGCCGACCTGACCGTGGTGGTGCCGGGGCCGCTGAAACGTGAGCTCGCCGAGGAGTTGGCAGTCGTCGCGACCGTGGAATCGGCCGGCGCCGCCATGGTCTACCGGGTCTCCGAACAGACCATTCGGTCCGCCTTGGACGTGGGCCGAACCGGTGCCGGGCTGCGAGCCTTCTTCGAGAAGCACTCCAAGACCCCGGTGCCGCAAGGGCTCAGCTATCTGATCGACGACGTCGCGCGCCGGCACGGGCAGCTGCGGATCGGGTTGGCTGCCTCCTTCGTCCGCTGCGAAGACCCCGCGCTGCTGGCCCAGGCGGTCGCCGTTCCGGCCGCCGAGGCGCTGTGCCTGCGGCTGCTGGCCCCGACGGTGGCGGTGGCGCAGGCTCCGCTTGCCGACGTGTTGGCGGCGCTGCGCGATGCCGGTTTCGCCCCGGCCGCCGAGGATGCCACCGGAACGATCGTCGACATCCGGCCACGCGGGATGCGGGTGCACACCCCCGCGGAGCGTCGCGGGCACCGGCAGCACGCCGGTCCCGGTGACGACAGCCTGACCGCGCTGGTCCGGGTGCTGCGCACGGTGACGTCGGCGCCGTTCGACAACATCAGGCTGGACCCGGTGACCGCGATGATCATGCTCAAGCGCGCCGCGCTGGAGCGGGCCACGGTGATGATCGGCTACGTCGACGCCGCCGGGGTGGCCACCCAGCGCGAAGTGGCTCCCACCCAAGTGCTGGGTGGACGGCTGGTGGCGTTCGATTCGACGTCGGGGCAGATGAAGGATTTCGCGATCCACCGCATCACGTCGGTGTCGTCGGCGGGCGAGGATTCGGCGCCGTAAGCACCGTGTCGGTCGACTCCGGATAATGGGCCCATGAGCGAAGTCGACGGGCCGCTGATCGTCCAATCCGACAAGACCGTGCTGCTCGAGGTCGACCACGAACAGGCCGGTTCGGCTCGCGCCGCCATCGCGCCGTTCGCCGAGCTCGAACGGGCCCCGGAGCACATCCACACCTACCGCATCACGCCGCTGGCGTTGTGGAACGCCCGCGCCGCCGGCCACGACGCCGAGCAGGTGGTCGACGCCCTGGTCAGCCATTCTCGGTACGCGGTGCCGCAGCCGCTGCTGGTCGACATCGTCGACACCATGGCGCGCTACGGGCGCCTGCAGCTGGTGAAGAGCCCCGTGCACGGCCTGACCCTGGTCAGCCTGGATCGCGCGGTGCTCGAGGAGGTGCTGCGCAATAAGAAGATCGCCCCGATGCTCGGTGCCCGCATCGACGACGACACCGTCGTGGTGCATCCCAGTGAGCGCGGCCGGGTCAAGCAGATGCTGCTCAAGATCGGGTGGCCCGCGGAAGATCTGGCGGGGTATGTCGACGGCGAGGCCCATCCGATCGACCTGGCCGAGGACGGCTGGCAACTGCGCGACTACCAGGAGATGGCCGCCGACTCGTTCTGGTCGGGCGGTTCGGGGGTGGTGGTGTTGCCCTGCGGTGCCGGCAAGACATTGGTCGGTGCCGCGGCGATGGCCAAGGCCAAGGCCACCACGCTGATCCTGGTCACCAACACCGTCGCGGGCCGACAGTGGAAACGCGAACTGGTGGCGCGCACGTCACTGACCGAAGAGGAGATCGGCGAGTATTCCGGTGAGCGCAAGGAGATCCGGCCGGTCACCATCGCCACCTATCAGGTGATCACCCGGCGCACGAAGGGTGAATATCGGCACCTAGAGCTGTTCGACAGTCGCGACTGGGGGCTGATCATCTACGACGAGGTGCACCTGTTGCCCGCGCCGGTGTTCCGGATGACCGCCGATCTGCAGTCCCGCCGCCGCCTCGGATTGACCGCGACGCTGATCCGTGAGGACGGTCGCGAAGGTGACGTGTTCTCGCTGATCGGGCCCAAGCGTTACGACGCGCCGTGGAAGGACATCGAGGCGCAAGGCTGGATCGCCCCGGCCGAATGCATCGAGGTGCGGGTCACCATGACCGAGACCGAGCGGATGAACTACGCGGTCGCCGAACCCGAGGAGCGCTACAAGTTGTGCTCGACGGTGCACTCCAAGATCGCGGTGGTGCGCTCGATCCTCAAGCAGCATCCCGGCGAGCAGACTCTGGTGATCGGCGCTTATCTGGACCAGCTCGAAGAACTCGGCGAGCAGTTGGACGCCCCGGTGATCCAGGGCTCGACGCGTACCGCCGAGCGCGAGAAGCTGTTCGATGCCTTCCGCCGGGGTGAGATCTCCACCCTGGTGGTGTCCAAGGTGGCCAACTTCTCCATCGACCTGCCCGAAGCATCGGTGGCCGTGCAGGTCTCGGGCACCTTCGGCTCGCGCCAGGAGGAGGCCCAGCGGCTGGGCCGGCTGTTGCGCCCCAAGGCCGACGGCGGCGGCGCGGTGTTCTATTCGGTGGTTGCCCGCGACAGCCTGGACGCCGAATACGCAGCGCACCGGCAGCGGTTCCTGGCCGAACAGGGCTACGGCTACATCATCCGCGACGCCGACGACCTGCTCGGCCCGGCGATCTGAGGCAACCCACGCCGATCGCGGCTAGCCTCGCAACATGGGCCTGTCCAAGGACGAACGCGAGCAGTTTCTGGCCGAGCCGCACATCGCCGCACTGTCGGTGAACGCCGGCGCCGGCCGCGGCCCCCTGACCGTGCCGATCTGGTACCAGTACGCTCCCGGCGGCGAACCCTGGGTCTTGACCGGGGCCGGGTCGCGCAAGACGAAGCTCATCGAGGCCGCTGGAAGCTTCTCGCTGATGGTGGAGCGCACCGAGCCGACGCTGCGCTACGTCGCCGTCGACGGCACCGTCAGCCGCATCGAGCCCGGCAGCGACGAGCTGCACGCCGAACTGGCCCACCGCTACCTGCCACCGGAACGGGCCGAGAAGTTCCTCGAGTACGCGCTCGCCGAACTGGGCGAGCAGGTGGTCATCTATCTGCGTCCCCAGCACTGGATTTCAGCAGACCTGGGGGCGATCTAGGCGCCGCCGGTGCGGCTCAGCGCACGCAAACGTCCGCCGGCAGCAGCAGCATCACCGGCCACAGGGCCACCGAGGTCACCGTCGCCACCTCGTAGACGCTCGACGGCGGTATGCCGTATTGCCGCTCGGCCTGCGCTTGGAGCCGTTCGACGCCGTCGGGGTGCGAGAACAGCCACACCACGCCGGCGATCACATAGACCAGGCCGAGCCACAGCGCCGACTCGATCAGCGCCCCGACGCTCACCTGGCGGTCGAGAAAACGCAGAATCCCCCGAAACCGCGGGGCTTCGGGGGATTCCACGTTGTCACCTGATTACAGCAGCGATGCCGGCGGGTTGAACCGGTCGCCGTAGGTGGCGGCCAGCTCCTTGGCCCGGGCCACGAAGGCGGCCTTGCCGCCGGGGTAGCCGGTGATGAACTGCGCGGTGCCACCGGTCCAGGCCGGGAACCCGATGCCCATGATCGCGCCGATGTTGGCGTCGGCGGTCGAGGTCAGCACGCCCTCGTCGAAGCACTTCTGGGTTTCCAGCACCTCGGCGAAGAGCATCCGGTCGATCATGTCCTGCAGCGGCGGGGTGGAGCTGCCCGAGTTGAACGTCTCCCGCAGGCCCGGCCACAGACCGGTGCGCTTGCCGTCGACGTACTCGTAGAAACCGGCACCCTTCAGGCGCGACGGACGACCGATCTCGATCATCTTGTCGACGACCTCTTCGTTCCGCTGCTTGGCCAGCGTGCCGCCGGCCGCCTCGACGCCCTCGCGGGTGGCGATGGCGATCTTCTGCATCAGCTCCAGGTTGAGCTCGTCGCAGAGCTGCAGCGGAGCGGCCGGGTAGCCGGCCTGCAGACCGGCCTGCTCGATGCTGGCCGGCTCGACGCCCTCACCGAGCATCATCAGCGCCTCGTTGACGAAGGTGCCGATCACACGCGAGGTGTAGAAGCCGCGGCTGTCGTTGACCACGATCGGGGTCTTCTTGATGGCCAGCACGTAGTCGAACACCCGGGCCAGCGCCTCGTCGGAGGTCTTCTCGCCCTTGATGATCTCAACCAGCGGCATCTTGTCGACCGGCGAGAAGAAGTGGATCCCGATGAAGTCCTCCTGGCGCTTCACGCCGGTCGCCAGACCGGTGATCGGCAGCGTGGAGGTGTTCGATCCCAGCAGCGCGTTGGGCTCGACGATGTCCTCGATCTCCTGGAAGACCTTGTGCTTGAGGTCCTGGCTCTCGAAGACGGCCTCGATCACGAAGTCGACGCCGGCCAGGTCCTGCGGGTCGGCGGTCGGGGTGATCTTGTCCAGCAGCGCCTGCGACTTCTCAGCGGTGGTGCGCCCCCGCTCGAGTGCCTTGGCTTCCAGCTTCTCCGAGTAGCCCTTGCCGCGCTGGGCCGCCTCGAGGGAGACGTCCTTGAGCACAACGTCGTAGCCGGCCTTGGCCGACACGTAGGCGATGCCGGCGCCCATCATCCCGGCACCGAGCACACCGATCTTGCGGATCGGGGTCTGCGCGATGCCCTCGGGCCGGCTGCCGCCGCCGTTGATGTGCTGCAGGTCGAAGAAGAACGCCTGGATCATGTTCTTGGCGACGTTGCCGGTGACCAGCGAGATGAAGTACCGGGTCTCGATGCGGCTGGCGGTGTCGAAGTCCACCTGCGCACCCTCGATCGCGGCCGCCAGGATGGCGCGCGGCGCGGGCATGTTGGCTCCCTTGACCTGCTTGCGCAGCAGGGCCGGGAACGACGGCAGGATGGCCGCCAGGGCAGGGGTGGCCGGGGTGCCGCCGGGCATCTTGTAGCCCTTGGCATCCCACGGCTGCACTCCGGCGTCCGGGTTGGCCTTAATCCACGCCTTGGCGGCGGGCACCAGCTCCTCAACGGTGGGCAGCACCTCGTCGACCAGGCCGATCTCCTTGGCCTTGGACGGCTTGAAACGGGTGCCTTGGGCCAGCACGTTCATGAAGGCGTTCTGGATGCCCAGCATGCGCACCGTGCGGGCGACACCGCCGCCACCGGGCAGCAGGCCCAGGGTGACCTCGGGCAGGCCGAGCTGGCTGCCCTTGGCGTCGGCCGCGATGCGGTGGTGACACGCCAGCGCGATCTCCAGGCCACCGCCGAGAGCGGCGCCGTTGATGGCGGCCACGACCGGCTTGCCGAGGGTCTCCAGGGCGCGCAGGTCAGCCTTGATGCCCTCGCACTGGTCGAAGACGGCCTGAGCGTCGGCCGGACCGACGTGGATCATCGCCTTGAGGTCACCGCCGGCGAAGAAGGTCTTCTTCGCGCTGGTGATGACCACACCGGTGACCGAATCCTTCTCCTCGACCAGGCGCTGCACCGCGTTGTGCATGGACTCGCGGTAGTGCTCGTTCATGACGTTGGCCGACCCAGTCGGGTCATCCAGGGTCAGCGTGACGATGCCGTCGGCATCCTTGTCCCACTTGATGGTGTTCTCTGCCATTTTTTACAAACCCTCTCAGACGCGCTCGATGATGGTGGCCACGCCCATGCCGCCGCCGATGCACAGCGTGATCAGGGCACGCTTGGCACCGCGACGCTCAAGCTCGTCGACCATGGTTCCGGTGATCATGGCGCCGGTGGCGCCCAGCGGGTGACCCATCGCGATGGCGCCACCGTTGACGTTGAGCTTCTCGTTGGGGATGTTGAGGTCCTTCTGGAACTTCAGCACCACCGAGGCGAACGCCTCGTTGAGCTCGAACAGGTCGATGTCATCGACGGTCAGCCCGGCCCGGTCAAGTGCCTTGACGGTGGCCGGGGTGGGGCCGGTGAGCATGATGGTCGCGTCGGCTCCGGTGGTGGCGGTGGCCACGATACGGGCGCGCGGGGTCAGGCCCTGCGAAGCGCCGGCCTTCTCGCTACCGATCATCAGCAGGGCGGCACCGTCGACGATGCCGGAGCTGTTGCCGCCGGTGTGGACGTGGTTGATGCGCTCGACCCAGTGGTACTTCTGCAGCGCCACATCGTCGAAGCCGCCCATCGCGCCGATGCCGTCGAAGGCGGTGCGCAGCTTGCCCAGGCCTTCCAGGGTGGTGTCGGGGCGCATGTGCTCGTCGTGGTCCAGGATCAGCAAGCCGTTCTGGTCACGCACCGGGATGACGGACTTGGCGAAGTAGCCGCCCGACCAGGCAGCGGCGGCCCGCTGCTGGCTCTGCAGCGCGTAGTTGTCGACGTCCTCGCGCGAGAAGCCCTCGATGGTGGCGATCAGGTCGGCGCCGATGCCCTGCGGGGCGATGTAGTTGTCGTAGGTGAAGGGCACGTCGGAGAACATCGCGCCGCCGTCGGAGCCCATCGGCACCCGGCTCATCGACTCCACACCGCCGGCCAGCACCAGGTCGTCCCAGCCGGAGCGCACCTTCTGCGCGGCGACGTTGACGGCCTCGAGCCCGGAGGCGCAGAACCGGTTGAGCTGCACGCCGCCGACGGTGTCGGGCAGGCCCGCCGCCAGCACCGCGGTGCGGGCGATGTCGCCGCCCTGGTCGCCCACGGGCGAGACGCAGCCCAGAACGACGTCGCTGATCAGGCTCTCGTCTAGGTCGGGGTGGCGGGTGCGCAGTTCCTCGATGAGGCCGACGACCAGGCTGATCGGCTTGACCTCGTTCAGCGCCCCGTTGCGCTGCTTGCCGCGCGGGGTGCGAATGGCCTCGTAGATGAAGGCTTCTTCGGACATGGCGATTCCTCTTCAGTATTTGGTGTTCGATGCGGATCGACTGCGTCTTGGTCGGAGCGTAGTCCCCGAATTCCCAGCCTAACAGGCTGGCCTATCAACCGGATGGTTGGTCCATCTGGAGGCCCGCTTCCGGCCGCTCCTTCGCCGAGCGTGAAGGTGGCTTCACGCTGGGAGCTTGAACGTGAAGCCAACTTCACGCTCGGCTGTCCGACGACGCCCTTTAGGCTCGGGTCCCATGACGGCGCGGATGGTCTCACGGCTAGAGCCCTATGCCACCACGATCTTCGCCGAGATGTCGGCGCTGGCCGCACGGATCGGCGCGGTCAACCTCGGACAAGGCTTCCCCGACGAGGACGGACCGCCGGCCATGCTCGAGGCCGCCCGGGCCGCGATCACCGACGGCGTCAACCAATACCCGCCCGGGCCCGGCATCCCCGCCCTGCGCGAAGCCATCGCCGGGCAGCGCGCCCGCAAGTACGGGATCGACTACGACCCCGATACCGAAGTCCTGGTGACCGTAGGGGCCACCGAGGCCATCGCCGCCGCGGTACTCGGTCTGGTGGAGCCGGGTTCCGACGTGGTGCTGCTCGAACCGTTCTACGACTCCTATTCCCCGGTGGTCGCCATGGCCGGGGCGCGACGGGCCAGCGTGTCGCTGGTGCCCGACGGACGCGGATTCGCCTTGGATGCCGACGCATTGCGACGGGCCATCACCCCGGCGACCCGGGCGCTGATCGTCAACTCACCGCACAATCCGACCGGCACGGTGTTCACCGAGTCCGAGTTGGCCGAGATCGCGCGCATCGCGGTGCAGGCCGATCTGCTGGTGATCTCCGACGAGGTCTATGAGCACCTGGTCTTCGCCGAACGGACCCACCGCCCGCTGGCCGCCTTCGAGGGAATGTCAGAGCGCACCATCACCATCTCCAGCGCGGCGAAGATGTTCAACTGCACCGGCTGGAAGATCGGGTGGGCGTGCGGACCGGCGGAGCTTTTGGCCGGGGTGCGGGCCGCCAAGCAGTACCTGAGCTATGTCGGCGGTGCGCCGTTTCAGCCGGCGGTGGCGCTGGCGCTGAACACCGAGGACGCCTGGGTGGCGGCGTTGCGCGCGACCATGCAGGCGCGCCGTGACCGGTTGACCGACGGCTTGCGGGGTATCGGATTCGAGGTGCACGACAGCTTCGGCACCTATTTCCTGTGCGCCGATCCCCGCCCGCTGGGCTACGACGACAGCACGGCGTTCTGCGCCGAGCTGCCGCACCGGGCCGGGGTGGCCGCCATCCCGCTGTCGGCGTTCTGTGTGCCTGGTTCGGAAGCGACCGCCCCCGATGTCTGGAATCACTTGGTGCGGTTCACCTTCGTCAAGCGTGAGGACACCATCGACGAGGCGATCCGGCGACTGGAGACGCTGCGCGACGGGCCCGCTACTGCTCGGTAGTGGCGTCGTCGCCCATGATTTGCTGACGCAGCCGTTCGGTGGCGATGCTCAGCACCAGCTTGCTGGCGCGCCGCACGATGAACTCCGGGATCGGCCCGGACGGCTCGACGGTGATATCGAAGCGCACCCGGGTGCTGTCGGGGCCTTCGCGAGTCAGGGTGTATTCGACGTGCTGGGCGCGTTGCTGGGCCGTCGCCTTGGCATCCCAGACCATCCAGTCTGGACCCCAGTGGTATTCCAGGAGCTCCTTGTCCACCAGGCCCAGAATCTTGATGGTGGCCAGCACGTGATGGGGACGGCCGTCCTCGTACTTGTCGAGGACTTCGATCCGCTTGTGCACCGGCGACCACGATGCCAACTCGGACACATCAGCGAGCGCGTCGAGGATTTTCTCCGGCGGCGCGTCAATCACAATTTCCCGCGATGCTCGAACAGCCACTAGATCGAGCCTAACGCCGAGCCCTCCCAGCGGCGGGATTTCATCGCAGGTGGCGTCAGCTCGCAGGTGGCGTCAGCGACTCTTCTTGATCTTGAGCACCTGGTCGCGCAGGCCGTCGGTGGCGGTCTTCATGCCACCCTTGAGCGTGCTCTTGAGCAGGAACCCCGGGATCGGGATCGACGGGTCGACGTCCATGTCGAACCGCACCTTGGTCTTGTCACCCTGCGGCGTCAACGTGTACTTGGCGTCCTGTGCCTTGAGCTGACCGGCCGACACCAGGGTCCAGCCGACGCTGTTGTCGGTCCAGCTGTATTCGACGACCTGCTCGTCGGTGAGACCGGCCGCCTTGATCTTCATCCGCACCCGGCGCGGACGACCGTCGTCGTAGGTGTCGAGCACCTCAGCACTCTGGTACTGCGGCGACCAGGACGGAACAGACTCGACGTCGGCGAGGACGTCGAAGATCTCCTCCGCGCTCGCTTCGATAACCACCTCGCGGGAATCCTTGACTGCCATGGCAGGCACCCTAACCACGCGGGCGGTGATGTGTGGGGATTTGGGCCCACCGAGAGTCGCCCCCTCGCCGGGTGGCGGTGGCACGATGGAGGTCATGCATGTGACCGTCCGGATTGCCGCACCCCTGCTGGCCGCCGCG
The DNA here is from genome assembly GCA_001673575.1 of Mycolicibacter heraklionensis. Taxonomy (GTDB): domain Bacteria; phylum Actinomycetota; class Actinomycetes; order Mycobacteriales; family Mycobacteriaceae; genus Mycobacterium; species Mycobacterium heraklionense_A. The sequence continues at coordinate 91,776 of LZME01000086.1, forward strand.
GCACTGACCGCCGCGCCGGCCGCCCACGCCGATGACGCGAGCTACCTGGCCCGGGTCAACGCCGCCCCGGTGGCGATCCCGGTCGCCGACCACGTCAAAGTGACCTCAGGGCACTACATCTGCGCCGAGTTGCGGATGTATGGCCATACCGGGACCTACCGCTCCGGCATCTCGCCGGGTGACCTGGTGCGCCAGCTGACCAACACCTTCTATTACAGCCCCGAAGCCGCCGACGTTCAGATTCAGGCGGCGCAGGCCGAGATCTGCCCGGAGACGTTGCGGCCCTGAGGCTTAGCCGAGGCCGAACCCGGCGCCCGGGCCGCCCTTTGTGTTGAGGTCATCGAGGATCGCCTTGAACATCACGATCCCGGGGCCCGACTGGTCCAGCGGCGCGGTCGGGAAGCTTCCATCGCGGACCATGGCGATCAGCAGGTTGTCGATGGTGATCGGCGACCCGTCATC
>LZME01000087.1 GCA_001673575.1 Mycolicibacter heraklionensis
TAGTCGACCAGCCGGCCGAAGTGCTGCTCGAGCAGCCCGATCACCGCGAACGCCACCCAGGTGGGGACCAGCGCGCTGCCCTTTTTGTAGACGTAGCCGCGGTCCTGGATGGTCTTGATGATCGAGGAGTACGTCGACGGCCGGCCGATGCCCAGCTCTTCGAGCGCCTTGACCAGCGAGGCCTCGGTGTAGCGCGCGGGCGGGTTGGTGGCGTGCCCGTCGGGGGTCAGCTCGGTGGCGTCCACCCGCTGGCCCTGGGTCAGCTGCGGCAACCGCCGCTCGGCGTCGTCGGCTTCACCGCCGGCCAACTCGTCGACGGTCTCCACGTAGGCCTTGAGGAAGCCGGCGAAGGTGATCGTGCGGCCGCTGGCGGCGAACGTCACTTGCTGGCTGCCGGATTGTCCGCCGATCCGCAGGCTCAGCGTGGTGCCGCGGGCGTCGGCCATCTGCGAGGCGACGGTGCGCTGCCAGATCAGCTCGTAGAGCCGGAACTCGTCGCTGCCCAGCTCGTTGCGCACCGCGTCGGGGGTGGCGAATGTCTCGCCGGCCGGCCGGATCGCCTCGTGGGCTTCCTGGGCGTTCTTGACCTTGCGGGTGTACTGCCGCGGCGACGGCGAGACGTATTCCTCGCCGTAGAGCTGACGGGCCTGGTTCCGGGCAGCATCAATAGCGCTGGCCGACAAAGTCGTCGAGTCGGTACGCATATAGGTGATGTAGCCGTTCTCGTAGAGCCGCTGGGCGATGCTCATCGTCCGCTCGGCGGAGAACCGCAGCTTGCGGCCGGCTTCCTGCTGCAAAGTCGAGGTCATGAAGGGTGCGTAGGGCCGCCGGGTGTAGGGCTTGTCCTCCACCGAGGTCACCGACAGCGACGCACCGCGCAGCCCGGCCGCCAGGGCGGTGGCCGCGGCTTCGTCGAGCACCGTGACTTCGGCGGGCTTCTTCAGTGCGCCCAGCGAGTCGAAGTCGCGACCGCTGGCCACCCGCAGCTCGTCGACGGCGACCAGTCGGGCACTGAAGTTAGGCGGGGAGGCGGTCGGGTCGGAGACGCTGGCGTCCAGCTGGGCGACCACGTCCCAGTAGGAGGCACTGCGGAACGCCATCCGCTCGCGTTCGCGCTGCACGATGATGCGGGTGGCCACCGACTGGACGCGGCCCGCCGACAGCTTCGGCGCGACCTTCTTCCACAGCACGGGGCTGACCTCGTAGCCGTACAGCCGATCCAGGACACGCCGGGTCTCCTGTGCGTCGACCAGGTCGATGTCCAGGTCGCGGGGGTTTTCGGCGGCGTTGCGGATCGCCGGCTCGGTGATCTCGTGGAACACCATCCGCTTGACCGGGATGCGCGGTTTCAGGGTCTCCAGCAGGTGCCAGGCGATCGCCTCGCCCTCCCGGTCACCATCGGTTGCCAGATAGAGCTCGTCGACGTCTTTGAGCAGGTCCTTGAGCTCGGCAACGGTGCTCTTTTTGTCGGGGCTGACGATGTAGAGCGGTTCGAAGTCGGCGTCGACGTTGACGCCCAGACGCGCCCACGCTTCGGTCTTGTACTTCGCCGGTACGTCGGCGGCGTTGCGCGGCAGGTCCCGGATATGTCCTCGGGAGGACTCGACGACGTAATCGCGGCCCAGGTAGCCCGCAATCTTCCGTGCCTTGGTCGGCGACTCGACAATGACGAGCCGCCGCACGGGTGTTTTATCGCCATTGCGGGCGCTCACCGTCTTAGAGTCAGCCACCTTGCGCTTACCACTCCACTTCTGTCCGCACCGCCGCGTCACGCCGCCGGTGGACAACTGACAATCTCGCACTCACGCCCGTGCCGATGCAAACCGGCGTTCAGCAGTGCATTCTCGCTGGATCCTCTCAGAGGCCGTCCGCATGGCCCGGGATAGTGGCTCCGACACGCGGCCATTGACTCAACGCTTCGGGATCCGCGGGTGATTCCCCGACGTTCTCGACCAGCCGCGATAGCCTGCGGCGGCCGGTGATCCGCAGCGCCGGATGGCCTCCGCGGGTCCCGATCAGCGTGGGCGCGATGCCCACCCGCATCATGGCCGAGGCCAGCGGCTCGTAGGTGTCCGGCGCGTGCGGATCGAGTCCGAGCAGGTATCGGTCGTCCTCGGCGGCCCCGGCTGCCAGCGTCCACGCCCGCAGTTCCCGCGGACCCGGCAGCCATTGCGGCGGCACCGTTTTGACGGCCCCGCGGGTCCAGGCCTGGGCCAGCACGCGCAGCCGCGCGTCGACCGCCGTCCGCACCAGCGGGGTGTCTTCCTCGGTGCGAGTGACCTCGGACAGCAGACCGGCTTCGCCGATCAACTCCGCCAGCGCCACAGCTCGCCAGGGGGCGTCGACCACGACCGACAGCCGCGCGCCGTCACCCACCACGACAATCTGTCCCGGACCAGCCAGCACCCCGGTGAGGTCGGCGACGCTGGGCGGCACCGACTCTGCCGAAAAGAAGGAAAGCTGGCTCACGTCACCGACAGTAAGCCGGTCCACCGTCCGGCGGCATCCGGGGCGGTCTTACCCGCCCGAAACGAAACCCCCCGGCTTAGCTCCGTTGGTGGGAGCTGCCCGGGGGGTGACGTCAAATTCCGTGGCTCAGACGGCGCGGACGCCCGTGGCCTGGGGGCCCTTGGGGCTCTGCCCGACCTCGAACTCCACCCGCTGGTTTTCCTCAAGGGTGCGAAAACCGGACCCTTGGATTTCCGTGTAGTGGACAAACACGTCCGCCGAGCCGTCCTCGGGCGCGATGAAGCCGAAGCCCTTTTCCGCGTTGAACCACTTCACAGTTCCCTGTGGCATTTGTCGATCTTTCCTTACTCTTCTTGCCCGGTGCGGTGCGCACCGTTGTTCGGGGCACCGATTTTCGCTGCCCCGGGCCTGTTCCGACCGCCGTACCCTGACGGTCGGTCGGTGCTGGCACCGAACTCCCCCGCGGGCACTGCGGCCGCAACCACAGATCCTGCGAAGGCTTAACACGAACACAGAAGCTACGACCGCCCATCAGTCAACCATGTTCGTCGCGCCGAGGACAGACTGCGGTGCCGAAATCTCGGCCGAAGGCGCAACAATACGGCGGCGGACATTCGAGGCCGGCGGTTCAGCAAGACTCGACGTAGGAGAGGCGAAGCTGGGACCGCCGCGTGAACCCGGCGGTTCAGCAAGACTCGACGTAGGAGAGGCGAAGCTGGGATCGCCGCATAAACCGGGCAATTGAGGAAGGTTCCAATGACGGCGAATTTCGGCGGTGAATTACTGGCCGCCGCGCTCGCCGGGGTCGAAGCGGGGGAAGATCCGCTGCGTCACGTGGCCGATCTACCGGCGTCGGCCGGCCGCACCGAGGCCTGGCCGGACTGGGCCGAGCCCGACGTGATCAGCGCGTTCACCGGGCGCGGGATCGAGGTGCCGTGGTCGCATCAGGTGGCCGCCGCCGAATCGGCGCACGCCGGCCGTCACGTGGTGATCAGCACCGGCACGGCGTCGGGAAAATCGCTGGCCTATCAACTCCCCGTGCTGCAGGCACTGGCGACCGATCCGCGTGCCCGGGTGCTCTATCTGTCGCCGACGAAGGCGCTGGGGCACGATCAGCTGCGCGCGGCGCACAGCCTGACCGCGGCGGTGCCACGCCTAGGTGGCGCCCCCGGAGGTGTGGCGCCCACCGCCTACGACGGCGACAGCGCCGCCGAGATCCGCCGGTTCGCCCGGGAACGGTCCCGCTGGGTGTTCTCCAACCCGGACATGATCCATCTGTCACTGCTGCGCAACCATGCCCGCTGGGCGACCTTCCTGCGCGGGCTGCGTTTCGTGATCGTCGACGAATGCCACTACTACCGGGGGATCTTCGGCTCGCACGTGGCGATGGTGCTGCGACGGCTGCTGCGGTTGTGCGAGCGCTATGCGGCGCCGGGGGCGGCTGCCGGGCCCACCGTGATCTTCGCCAGCGCCACCACCGCGTCACCGGGCGCCAGCGCGTCGGCGCTGATCGGGCAGCCCGTCACCGAGGTCACCGAGGACGGCTCCCCGCACGGGTCCCGGACGGTGGCCCTGTGGGAGCCGGCGCTGCGGACCGATATGACGGGTGAGAACGGCGCGCCGGTGCGCCGCGCCGCCGGCACCGAGGCGGCCCGGGTCATGGCCGACCTGATCGCCGAGGGGGCACGCACCCTGACCTTCGTGCGCTCGCGTCGGGGCGCGGAACTCACCGCGCTGGCGGCCCGCACCCGGCTGGAATCGGTCGCCCCGACCCTGGTCGACAAGGTCGCCTCATACCGGGCCGGCTACCTGGCCGAGGAGCGCCGCGCCTTGGAGCGCGCGCTGGCCGACGGCGAGCTCTACGGCCTGGCGACTACCAACGCCCTGGAACTGGGGGTGGATATCGCCGGGTTGGATGCGGTGGTGATGGCCGGTTTCCCCGGTACGGTGACCTCGTTCTGGCAGCAGGCCGGCCGGTCGGGTCGGCGGGGCCAGACGGCGCTGATCGTGCTGGTCGCTCGCGACGACCCGTTGGACACCTATCTGGTGCATCACCCCGCGGCGCTGCTGGACAAGCCGATCGAGCAGGTGGTGATCGATCCGGTCAACCCCTATGTACTGGGGCCACAGCTGCTGTGTGCGGCCGCAGAACTGCCGTTGACCGTCGCCGAAGTGGCGCGCCTCGGCGCCGAGCAGGTGGCCGACAGCCTGGTCGACGACGGATTGTTGCGACGGCGCTCTGACCGGTACTTCCCGGCGCCCGGGCTCGACCCGCACGCGACGGTGGAGATCCGCGGGTCGGCCGGCGGGCAGGTGGTGATCGTGGAAGCCGACACCGGCCGACTGCTGGGCAGCGTCGATGCCGGGCGAGCGCCGGCCACGGTGCACACCGGCGCGGTGTATTTGCATCAGGGCGAGAGTTATCTGGTCGATTCGCTGGATATCGAGCGTCAGATCGCGTTCGTGCATGCCGAGGATCCCGGCTACGCCACGTTCGCACGCGAGATCACCGACATCGACGTGACGGGGCAAGCCGAACGCGCCTGGTTCGGCCCGGTCAGTCTCGGCCTGGTGCCGGTGACGGTGACCCGCCAGATCGTCGGCTATCTGCGACGGCTGCCGACCGGGGAGGTGCTGGATTTCATCGACCTGGACGTGCCACCGGCGACATTGGCGACCATGGCGGTGGTCTACACCGTCGCCGCCGACGCGCTGACCGCCTGCGGAGTCGCCGAACATGCAATCCCGGGGGCGTTACATGCCGCCGAGCATGCGGCGATCGGGCTGCTGCCACTGGTGGCAAGCTGCGATCGCGGCGACATCGGCGGCCTGTCCACCGCGGTGGGCCCCGAAGCGCTGGGCGCCTTGCCCAGTGTTTTCGTCTACGACGGCCACCCCGGGGGTGCCGGTTTCGCCGAGCGGGGTTTCCGCGCGGCGGCCACCTGGCTTACCGCTACCGCGGAGGCGATCGAATCCTGCGAGTGCCCGCACGGCTGTCCGTCGTGTGTGCAATCGCCCAAGTGCGGTAACGGCAATGACCCGTTGGATAAGGAAGGTGCGGTGCGCGTGCTGCGATTGGTGCTCGACAACCTCGACGGCTCGCACACGGGCTCTGAATGACTGCGGGAGTCGGCCGACCCCCCGAACGGCCGACTCCCCCGAGCCCTTACCCCGTCAGCTGCGTGGCAGCGACGGGCGTCACCACGCAAAAGGACACGCGGAACAGTAAGACGAACGGTCGAGAGATGCGATCCGTTCCCAAACCGGTACATGACCGGATGCGGCCGTAAGTTACCGGCTGCACCGGATCCTCCGCAACTTGGCAGCGCGGCCGACTGTGAGAAATGGGCGTCAAATCCGGGAAATTATTCGCTGTTGACGCTGGTAGAAGGGCGGTAGTCGTAATATCCCGACTTATGGCACACGACTGGTTGCTGGTAGAAACCCTCGGGGGTGAACCGGTAGTCGTCGCGCAGGGCCGCCAGTTGAAGAACCTCGTGTCGCTCGCCCAGTTCCTGCGACGCAGCCCACACCTCGCGGCCATTCAGACTGCGATCGCCGAATCGGTGCGGACCGGGCAGAGCCTGGCCAGCATCACGCCCCGCCACGATCGAGTGATCCGCACCGAACCGGTGGTGATGTCCGATGGCCGGGTGCACGGCGTACACGTCTGGACCGGGCCGGCCGACATGGAGCCGCCCGAACGCCCCATCCCGGGCCCGTTGAAGTGGGACCTGACCCTGGGAGTGGCCACCGATACCACGGAGTCGCTGATCAACAACGGCAAAAACCCGGAGGTGGAGTCCACTCACGGCCGCGCATTCGTCGAAGAGTTGCCCGCCCGCGAGTTCAGCCCCAACGAGAACAAGGTGCTGGCCCTGGCGATCCGGGCCGAACCCGGGCAGACCATCTGCAGCAGTTGGGACGTCACCGATTTCACCGGAGAGACCATTCGGGTGGGCTTCGTGGTCCGCACGGCCCGCGAGGTCGTTGCCGACGGGCGTGAGCATCTGGTGACCCGCGGGATGAATTGGCGTGGCCAGTTCGACGGCACAGTGCAGCGCCCCGACTTTCTGGCGCAGCAGATCCTGCACGCGCTGGCCCAGCCGGGCGTGCACCGGGCCATGGTCGATCTGGCCAACCGGCGGCTGCTGAAGTGGCTGGATGAGCCGTGCCCCTTCTACGACTGGCGCAGCCCGGCGGATGTTTCCCGGGTCCATCCCGACGACCAGGTGCAGATCGCCCGGATGGAAACCGATTTGGCCAGCTCGCAGGCACCGGCGAGCGGGGTGCTGCGGCTGCGCCAGAGCGACGGCAGCTGGGCTCCGGTCCACGTGACGGTGAACCGGGTGGAACTCGACGAGGGCACCGTGGCCGGGCTGATTGCGCTGCGCTTGCCCACCGAGGCCGAACTCGCGGACGCTGGGCTGAGCGCCACCGTCGAAGCTCCCTAGCCGACAGGCCCGGCGCGAGCCGTCGCGCGGGCGGGGCCAAGTCGCCAGCCGGGCACCGGCATCGCGACGGTGATCACCACATCGAGTCCGTCGACCGCGCAGCTGATTTCACCGGCGTGCATCCGCGATCCCACCATCCTGGCTTGCGCGCAGGCGCCGGCGGGCCCGGCCGGAACCCGGCCCGCACCGGCCAGAGCCGCCAGGTCGGCGATGGCCTGGGCGCGGTGTCGCGCGATGACCGCGGCACCGAGCACAAAGCCGCCGCCGGTGACGCTCAGCAGCACCACCACCATCGCGGCCGCGGCCACGGTGGCCCCACCGGCCTCACCGCGACGGCTCGACCGCCGAGACCGCTTCGGCGGTGATCGCCATGCCGGGCAACAGAACCGGCCGAGCGGTGACGCTGGCAACCACCACGTCACCTTCGGAGCGCAGCCGCACCGCCGCACCGTCCGGTGCGATCTGTCGCACCACCGCGATGACCGCGGAGGCGTCTCCGCGCGCGGCCAGCCGGGCGGCTTCCCGCGCGGCATCGACGCAGCGGATCTGCGCGGACACCGCGGTGATCCCGGCCAGACAGAGCACCAGCACCGAGACCAGGGCCGCCAGCGCGAACGCCGCCTCGACCGTGCTGGCGCCGGAATCGTCGACCAATCGTGCACGGCCGCGCACCACCGCTCAGACCTTGGTGTTCAGCGCGCGCCCGATGACGCGGTTCAGCGCCGACACGATCGAATCACCGGTGACCACCGTGTAGAGGATCGCCCCAAACGCCGCGGCAGCAATCGTCCCGATTGCGTACTCCACCGTGGACATCCCGGAGTCATCGGATGCCAGCAGCACCATTCTCAACGATAGGACACGAAACACGTTGCGCGCCTGCAATACCCGAGTCCTCACACACCCTCCTTCATCGGTAACCTTCTTCGGTGTTCTCGCGGCCGGTCCGCGACGCACCGCCCGATCACAGCAAGCCCGACCGCAGCACGTCGCCGGCCAACCCGGCCACGACCGGCACGATGCCCAGGCACACGAATGCGGGCAGAAAGCACAGGCCGAGCGGCCCGGCGATCAATACCCCGGCCCGCTCCGCGGCGGCAGTGGCCGCATGCGCCGCCTCATCGCGACACTGCGCGGCAAGTTCACCGAGCCCACTGGCCAGCGCGGTACCAGATGACCCCGACCTTCGGGCCAGGCGCAGCACCGCGCTGGTTGTGGGGTCGAGTCCCGCCGCAGCCGGACCGTCCGGCACTGACCAGGCAATGCCCGGCTCGGCGCCGAGCGCCAGCAGGTCCGCGCCACGGCGCAATGCCGCCGCGAGTGCCGGCGGCGCGTGCCGGGCGGTGGCCGTAGCAGCCCCGGACACCGACATCCCCGCGGTCAGGCAGAGCGCGAACACCTCAAGGTCGGCGGCCAGTGCCAGCACATCGGAGCCCGGGACTGCCCGCCGCAACGGCGGACGCGCCGGCCGAGGTAGCCCGGCCCGCGCCCGCACTGTCGCCGGTCCGGCGGCGGCGAGTACCGCCACAGCCAGCAAGATCGCGGCGACGGTCATAGGACACCGCCCACCTGGGCGGTGATCCGGTCTGACCACAGCAGCCCGGCACAGACCAGGCCTATCCCGATCAGCGACAGCAACCCTCCCGTTCCGCCGAGCAGAAAGACCACCGGCCGGGCTCCGATCAATTGCCCCAGCAGCACGCCCAATACCGGCAGGCAGGCCAGGAGAGTCGCCGAGGCGCGGGCGCCTGCCATGCCGGCTTCGGCACGCGCCGAGAACCTTTGCCGGGCAGCGATATCGCGTTGCGCGGCTTGCATCAGCGTGGCGATCGCCAGGCCGTGCTGTCCGCCAAGATCCCAGTAGGCGGCGAGCCGCGCCCACTGCGACGGGAGTGCCGAGGATATGGCGGCCTCACGCAGGCCGGTCGCGACATCGGCACCCAGCCGGGCCCGAGCGGCGACGCCGCCCAGGCCGGCAACCACCGCGGGGTGGTTGGATTCGGCGGCCGCCAGGGCGAACGCCCGCACCGGATGCGCTCCGACGCGCAACTCACCGGCCAACGCATCCAATGCGGTTTCCAGGGCACGTGATTCCGCCACGGCTCGACGACGGCGCAGAACACGACGACGTCGCACGACGATGGTGGTTCCCAAAACGATTCCGGCCAGCCAGATGCTGCGCGGCACGGCCAGCGCGACCAGCACAGCGGCCCCGGCCACGGCGCCGATGAGGCTCCAGCGGCCGGCGCGCCCCGTCACGGCACCGTGCAGCGGGCGGCCGGTCGCTGCGATGCGGCGCCGTGGCGAAGCACCGAGCAGCGTCGCCGCGGCCAACGCCAGCGTTGCGGTCACGGGGCCGCTCACGCCGGC
>LZME01000088.1 GCA_001673575.1 Mycolicibacter heraklionensis
TCTGGACCAAGACCGCCGACCAAATCCTGGCCAGCATCGGGAACTACTGCACCCGAATTAATGACTCAGGACACTAGTCGTCCATCCGCAGCACGATCGCAGCGGGCACATGTGCTACTACTGCCTAGCATCCTTCGATGAGAGGTTCCCCATGGCCGGTCTGTATCACGCCGCTGTCGTCTTTCTGATCGTCTTGACGATCGTCACCTTCGCCAGCAGCTTCTGGTTCACCAACCCTTATGGCCGCTTCGCCAGTCCGGACGACCGCTTCACGCTGCCGGGCAAGATCAGCTGGCTGACGTTCGAATGCCCCCAGTGGTGGGCTTTCACCGTGACGTTCTGGCTGGTGGCGCATTCGCATGGGGCACCAGCGATCGTGTTGTACGCACTGTGGCAGTGCCACTATCTCTACCGCGGGTTGATCTACCCGCTGAGCCGCAAGGGCGATGACAAACGTTTCCCCATCTCCGGCATCGCCTTCGGCTTCGTCTTCAACGCCGTCAACGGTTTCGCCAACGGTTACGCCGTGGCGTTGGCCCCGCACTTGCAGCAGGAGCGCTGGTTTGTCGACCCCCGCTTCATCCTGGGTCTTGCGGTGGCAGTGATCGGCTGGGGGATCAACTTCCAGGCCGATCGCATCCTGATCGGCCTGCGGGCCGATGGCAGCAGCGGGTACCGCATCCCCTACGGCGGGGTGTACCGCTGGGTGTCTTCGGGCAACTACTTTGGTGAGCTCGTCTTGTGGGCGGGCTGGGCGATCATGGCGTGGACTCTTCCGGGCCTGATCTTCCTGTTCTTCTCCATCGCCAATCTGGGACCCAGGGCGATGGCCACCCACAAGTGGTATCAGCAGAAGTTCCCCGATTACCCGCCCAACCGCAAGGCGATCATTCCCGGCGTCCTGTAGCTGTCCGCCTCAGATATAGAGGCGGACAGTGGAAATCGCGCCCCGGTCCGAGCCCTCTTTGGAGAACTCGAACAATCCCACCCCGCTTCTGCCGTCCAGGTGCACCGTCGCAGTGACGGTATGCCCTGCAGCCAAGAGCTTTTCGACCGCCAGGTGCTGCGCCGTCGAGACGAACTCGGCAACCGTGGTCTCCGAAACGCCGTCCAGGCTCAGCGTGGCATTCGGAGTCAGCAGCGCCGAAACCGCGGCCGCGTCACCCTGCGCCAGCGCCGCGACAAGGTTCTCGACCCGACGCTTCCCACGCTTGCGCACCCCGGAAAGGCCGCGCAGGAATCCAGCGCAGCCTGAAAGCCCCTGGTGCCGAATCAGCTGGGGGCCCAGGATCACCGAGGCCAGCAGGCCGCGGCCACCTGAGGTCAGGAGCTGCCCGACCATCTTCTGTAGCTCCCAGTGCGCGAACAACCGCTGGATCTTCAGCGAGCCGTCTGGCCCCTGCGCGACCAGGTCATAGCGCAGGTGCATCGGGATATGCATCGTGACACCTGTTGACATGGTGGTGTGCACAGTGAGGTCTCGTAGCACTGACATCCCGGCGACCACGTCGTTCTGCACGTCGAAGGCGATGGTGTTCGGTGCGATGAAGGTGTCGAAGAACCGCCCGATGGCGGCCGTGCCAACATGGGGAGTCGACCCGACGGGATCGTTCACCTGCCCGTCGGCGGCGAAGATTCCGACCCACGCCGACTTATCGTGTACCGCCACAGCTTTCGGTGACTGCTCGACGGCGTCGAGCAGGGCACTGGCACTGTGCGAAGAACGCTGGTCCGGCATCGGATTCCTCTCGGTTTGAAAAATTCGGCGTTGGTCTGGCGATCCGTGGACAGTCACCACACCATAGGGACGCCGGCAAGGCCGGCGAATGCGGCATCACCGGTGATGAGAGTCATCGACTGGATGATCGCCTGGGCGGCCAGCATCCGATCAAACGGGTCCCGATGATCCCAGTCGAGTCGTCCGGCCAGTAGTGCGTGTTCGTCGGTGATCGGCAATCTGGTGGCACCCAAGCGATCGAGATGCCTGGAATAGGCGCCAAGGATTGCATCTGCTTGGGGAAGCTTGCCCAGTCGCTGCTTGGTGGACAGTTCCCATGCTGACACCGACGACACGACGATGGCGACGGACCGATCGGTGAGGACCTCGCGGGCGTTCCGTCCCAGGCGGGAAGGAGCCGTGAGTGCCCACAGCAGAGCATGGGTGTCCAGCAGGTACGTCACTGTCACTGCCATGCGGTGAGTTCTTCTTCGGGAAGTGGGTCGAAGAATTCGTCGGGCACCGCATAGGCGACGAAGCCGAGTTCGCGATCATCTTGGCTGGCGAGCGGGACCAAACGGGCGGCTGGGCTGTCACCGCGGGCAATGACAAACTCTTCGCCGCCCTCGACGGCGGCGATCAGCGCAGACAGGTGCGTCTTGGCGTACTGGACTTTGACCTGCTTCATGGTATCGATGCTAAGTAGTTGACCAGGGTTGGTCAACGTGGTTGGTCAACCTGCAAGGGAGTGCCTTCGAGCCCACTGCAACGGCGGAGACCTATGCGGTTGGGGAGCTGGATCGGCTGCTTGCGGGGCAGCTCAATCGCGCATCCGCAACACGACCTTGCCGGCCGCGGTGCGATTCTCCAACGCGGCCAACGCATCAGCGGCTCGATCGAGGCCGAATACATCCGGTTGCGGCGCCGCCACCTTCCCGGAGGCCAGCAGCGGCTCCAACGCGTCCCATTGGCGCTCCAGCTCGCCCGGATGCGACATCACCCACGCACCCCATCCAACGCCGACCACGTCGATGTTGTTGAGCAGCAACCGGTTCACCTTCACCGTCGGGATGTCGCCACCGGTGAAGCCCACCACCAACAACTTTCCGCCGGGGGCCAGCGAGCGCAGCGAGTCGGTGACCCGGTCACCGCCCACCGGGTCGAGCACCAGGTCCACGCCGCTCCCGCCGGTCAACTCGGCCACCGCCTCGCGGAACCCATCGGCGAGCACCGTGTCGGTGGCGCCGGCGGCCCGGGCCACCTCGGCTTTAGCCTCGGTGGAGACCACCGCGATCACCCGGGAGGCCCCCAGCGGTCCGGCCAGCCGCAGCGTGGAGGTACCGATACCACCGGCGGCGCCGTGCACCAGCACCGTGGCGCCTTCGGACAATTGGCCGCGCGTGGTCAGCGCGAACAACACCGTCAGGTCGTTGAACAGCAGCCCGGCACCGGCCTCGAACGACACCGTGTCCGGCAGCTTGAACACCTGGGCGGCGGGCACCGCGATCACCTGCGCCATCCCGCCGTTGAGCATGGTCAAGACCGCCACCCGGTCACCGGGGCGCACATGCGCGCCGTCCGGGGCGCTGCGCACCACACCGGCCGCCTCGCCGCCCGGCACGAACGGGAGTTCCGGCTTGTGCTGATAGAGCCCGCGGGATTGCAGCACATCGGGAAACGCCACCCCGGCGGCGTGGACGTCGATGACCACCAGGCCCGCACCGGCCGGCTCGTCGAGATCGACTACCTGGGCTGCTGCCGGTCCGTCGAGTTGGGAAATCTGTACCGCGCGCATGGGCGAACCCTTCGTCAGTAGTCCTTTCGGTGAAAACCTAGTCCACGCAGGCGTATGCTCGCGATGCGGCAGCGTTGCCGCATTTCCGATGAGGTGGCGATGAGTGCTCAACGGTCCGGTCGGCGACGAAGTGTCGGCAAGTTCCCGGCGGAGCTGCCGCCGGCCCGCACCATAGCGGTCCGGGCGGCCGACGGAACAAAGCTGCACACCCAGGTCTTCGGGCCGGCCGACGGTTATCCGATCGTGCTGGCGCACGGCATCACCTGCGCCATCGGGGTGTGGGGACAGCAGATCGCCGACCTGAGCGCCGATCACCGGGTGATCGCCTACGACCACCGCGGCCACGGACGCAGTGGAGTGCCCAAGCGCGGCGGATACAGCCTGACGCACCTGGCATCCGATCTGGACTCGGTTCTGGAGGCCACCCTGGCGCCGGGGGAGCGTGCGGTCATCGCCGGACACTCGATGGGCGGCATTGCGATCAGTTCCTGGTCGGACCGCTACCGGCACCGGGTGCATGAGCGTGCCGATGCGGTGGCGCTGATCAACACCACCATCGGCAACCTGCTGGCCGAGGTCGAGCTGTTCCAGGTGCCACCGCCCCTGCAGGCGGCCCGGGTGCAGGCAGCGCGTCGCGGGTTGCTGGCGTTCGGCAACGTGCCGATCGTCGGCCCGGCGAACCTGGCCGTGCGGCGATTCGTGCACATGCTTGCCGTCGGCGGTGAGGCCGATCCGTGGGTGACCTCGTTGATCTGTGACCTGTTCGCCAAGACGCCGGCCGCCAGCCGCGGCCACTGGGTGCGGGCGCTCATCGACGCGCTCGGTCCGGCATCCTTCATCAACCTTGATGGTCTGACCGTGCCCACCCTGGTCATCGGCAGCACCCGGGACCGGTTGTTGCCGCTGCTGGCATCACAGCGGATCGCCGACACCGCGCCCAATCTCGCCCGGTTCGTCGAAGTCAGCGGGGGACACTGCTCGATCCTCGAACACCCGGCAGTGGTGAACCGGGAGCTTCGCGACCTGGTGGATCTGGCCACCGGATCCGCGGGCGGCTTGGCCGTCGGTTCCGAGATCAGTTCGTAAGGCTGCGGAATCGCGTTGAAAGTACTCACTGCCCTCAGCGGGCTGACCGGTGTCGTCGATCAGGCGCGTGAGCTGCGTGACGCCGGGGTCAGCGGGGTCTTCACCTTCGAAGGCCCGCATGATGTGTTCGCACCGTTGACGCTGGCCGCCGGTGTGGGCGGCCTGGACCTGATGACCAACGTCGCGATCGCGTTCCCTCGCAACCCGATTCACTTAGCGCACCAGGCCAACGATCACCAGTTGCTCAGTGGCGGGCGATTCGTTCTGGGGCTGGGAACGCAGGTGCGTGCCCAGATCGAGAAGCGATTCGGCGCCGCCTTCGATCGCCCGGTGGACCGCATGGTCGAACTCGTCGCGGCGCTGCGGGCGATCTTCGAATCCTGGAACACCGGCGCCCGCTTGGATTTTCGGGGCGACTACTACCGGCACACGCTGATGACGCCGACGTTCAGCCCCGGCCCGAACCCGTACGGCCCACCGCCCATCTATGTCGGGGCGCTCGGGCCGCGGCTGACCCGTGCGGCCGCCGCGCACGCCGACGGCCTGCTGGTGATGCCGTTCTCCACCAAGCGATTCCTGCATGAGAGCACCATGTCCGCGGTGCGTGCGGGGCTTGCCCAAGCCGGACGTCGCGCCGAGGATTTCCGAGTCGTGCCGGAGATCATCGTGGCCACCGGCGCCACCGACGCCGAGCGGGAGTCCGCCGAAGCCGCCGCCCGGATGCTGCTCGGCTTCTACGCGTCGACTCCGGCGTATGCGCCGGTGCTGGCCGCGCACGGCTGGCAGGATCTGCAGCCCGAGCTCAATGCGCTGTCCAAGCAGGGCCAATGGGCGCAGATGGGCGCCCGGATCACCGACGAAATCCTGCACACCATCGCCGCATGCGGTACGCCGGCGCAGGTGGCCGCGCGCATTCGTGACCGGGTCGATGGAATCGCCGATACGGTCTGCGTCTACCAGGCTGCGCCGATCGCCCCGGCGGTCGTCGGGGCGATCGTCAGCGAATTGGGTTAGCGCTAGGGCGCCATGGTGACCCAGTCGGGGAACCCCGTCGGGTCATGGCGGCCCAGCACACCGTGCTCGTAAAGTCCCCAACCCTCGACCGGGGCGGCGTCGCCCTCGCGGCACACCGCGCGCCCCACGTGATCGATCATCCCGAAGCTGGTGCGCCCGAGGATGCCCGGATCGGTCATGTCATAGGTCAGGCGCTCGGTGAACTTCTCGCCCTTCCACTCGCCGTGCAGCCAGTCGATGTCGCCGCCGTAGCCGCCACCGACGTGAATAGGCACCGGCAGTTTGGATTCCACCTCGAACACCACCGGGGTGCCATCCGGGCGGGTGGCCTCGATGGTGGCTCCGGTGGCGATGCGGGTGCCCGAGCGGTAGCGGGTGGAGATCCGTGGCCAGCCCAGCTGTTCGACACGGCCGTCGCGCCAGACCCGGCTGCAGTCGTTGAGCGAACGGAAACCGTTGGGCTCCTCCTGGATGATCATCACCACCGCGAAGTCCTCGAACGCCATCGGCAGATACAGCCACCACATGCCGTCGAACGGCGGGTCTGCGGGCCGGCCCGCCGGTTCGCGTTCACCGACCGGGCGGATGCCCCAGGAGCGGTCGCGGGACCCGATCCAGACCTCGGGATCGACGGCGATCTCCTCGCCATCGATCACGATCTGCCCACTCCAGGAGCCCAATTGAGCGAAGCGCTGCGCGTCCAGGGTCACCCGGTTGCCGGTCCGCAGGATGTGCCGCTGCTCCTGCACCGGGTCGAATAGGCCCTCCCAGCGCAGATCCAGCGCGATGCCCTCGGTCTCATCCATGACCACCCGCAGGGAGCGCAGCGGATCGGTGACCTCGATGCGGTAGGCGCCGATACGCTGATTGAGCCGGTCTTGGTCGATGGCGTCGGACAGGTGCACCGCGGTCTGGGTGTCGCCGCGGCGCAGGAGCACGTAGGCGTCCTTGACACCGAGGTTGGGGTAGTAGCCGCACCCGGTGATCAGGAAGATATCGCCGGTGCGGTCATGGGCGTTCAGATAGCACCGGTCGTAGAAGTTGCGATCCGAGGAGCCCGGCCAGGCGATCGGCTGCGGCAGTTGGTGAACCGGGAATTCGTCGAGTGGGCCCAGCATCAGCTCTGTTCTCCGATCAACTTCTTGAGCAATCCGGCGTGATAGAACAACGATTCGGGATTCTCGGGCTTCTCCATCTCCCCGAAGTGCACCCGACGGGCCCCGGTGCGCATGAACACGATCGCCCACATCACTCCGGCGTAGACGTAGAACCAGTGCAAGTCACCGAGTTCGACGCCGGTGAGCTTGTGGTAGCTGGCCCGCACGTCGTCCTCGCGCAGCACCTGCGGGAGCCCGGGGAGCCCAGCCAGTCCAGCGAGTTCCTCGAACACCAAGTGCGCGAAGATAACCCACGATACGTCGAGCTCGCGCGGTCCCAGGGCCACCATCTCCCAGTCCAGCACCGCGACCGGTTGGAAGTCGCGGTAGAGCACGTTGCCGACCCGCGAGTCGCCCCAGCACAACACCGTCTCGCCGGCAGCCACGTCGGCCGGCCAGTTCTGCTCCAGCCAGGCCAGGGCGCGGTCCAACAGTGGCGAGCGCCCCATATCGGGCACCGCGAACTCGTACCACTGCCGCACTCCCTCGAAGTGGCGGCGCAGCGCGGTGTCCCCGGCCGACCCGTCGTCGAGGAATGCGAAGGTCTCCTCGGCATTCGGGATGGCGTGCAGCTTGGCGAGCACTTCGACGGTGGAGTCCTGCAGGGTCCGCTGCTGCTCGGCCGTCGCATCGGCGAACCAGTTGCCGCCGAAGGTATAGGGCATGACGTCGGGCGGCACCTCGCCGTCGACCCGGTCCATCAAGAAGAACGGCCGGTCCAGCACGTCTCCGGTCGGTTCGAGCCAGCGGACCTTCGGTACCGGGACGTCGGTGAGCTCACCCACCAGCCGCATCACCTCGAACTGGTGATCAAGCCGGTAGGTCGGAAACACCGGAACGTCTTCGGCGGCGGGCCCCACCCGCATCACCCAGCGCTGTTCGACCGGGGCGCCGTCGGCCGTCCAGCGGCCGGTGAGCATGATTGTTTCCGACGACATGCCGTTGGTGTCGACGCCGCTTTCCACGGTGATCTCCGGCGTGGCCGCGCCCGGCAACTGCGTGGCAAGCCAGCGAGACATTACCGTGGGCAGGGTGGTGACATCACGGCTAGAACGTTGGATCCGGCCGACGTCCTTCTCCACAGTCGGTTGCTCGACCACGGTTGTATCCTCCGTTAGGGTAATTACGATACGACAGGTAGCGTTATGAAAGCAGAACCTTCAGCGGTTGACAAGGGGTCCGGTGCCGGACGACCTCGTGACCCCCGCATCGACGCTGCCATATTGCAGGCCGCCGTGGAACTGGTTGTCGAAGTTGGATATACGAATCTGAGCCTGGCGGCCGTCGCCGAGCGCGCCGGCACCACCAAGACCGCGCTGTACCGCCGGTGGCCCAGCAAGGCCGAGCTGGTGCACGAGGCCGTGTTCTCGGTGCCGCCGAGTGCGGTGTCCGCGGCGCCTGGTGATGCGGCCGGCGACCTCAAGGCGATGATGGCCGGTGCGCGCGACGCGTTCACCAACCCGGTGGTGCGTGCGGCGCTGCCCGGCCTGATCGCCGACATGGCGACCAACGCCGAGTTGACCGCGCGCATCCTGGAACGCTTCCAGGGCCTATTCGAGGTGATGCGTCACTGGGTGGCCGACTCGGTGAGCCGCGGCGACGCGCGACCAGGCGTGGACCCCGACCGGCTGGTCGAAATCATCGGCGGCGCGGCGCTGCTGGCCATGATGTTGCGCCCCGACGACGATCTCGGCGATGACTGGGTGCAACGGATCGCTGACATCATCGCTCACGGTGTGATGGCATAGACCCATGGCTCAGCCGTTCGGGCCCACCGGGCCGCAGCCTTTCCCGCAAGACTGGGCGTCGCTGCTGGTGTTGGTGCCGCATCCCGACGATCCCGAGTACGGCACCGCCGCCGCGGTGGCCAAATGGACTGCCGCCGGCAAGACCGTCCGCTACGCGCTGGCCAGCAGCGGGGAAGCGGGCATCGCCGGCATGGAACCGGCGCAGGCCGGGCCGCTGCGCGAGGAGGAGCAACGGCGGGCGGCGGCCATCGTGGGGGTCGTGGGCGTCGACTTCTGGGGCTTCCCGGACAGCAACATCCGCAATACGCCGGAGTTGCGCGCCAAGATCGCCTCGGTGATCGGCGAGGCCCGCCCCGATGTGGTGATCGCGATATACGGCGGTCCCGAGTTCGCACCCGGTCGGCCCAACCAGCGCGACCACATTGAATTCGCCGCCGCGGTCACCGACGCCTGGGACACCATGGCGGACCCGCCCCGCCGGCTGTTCCAAGGCGGCCCGGAGCCCACCCACGTCGAGGACGTGGACGACTACCTGGACGTCGCGGTGGAGTCCCTGGCCGCCCACGAGGTCTACCTGTCGGTGCTCGACCCGGCCACGCCGGTGCACGAGCAGGCACGCCGGGTGCTCGACATGACCAACCCGGCCCACGCCGGCCGCCGGGTGGCCGGGTTCCGGCTGCAGCGGAGCACCGACGCGTGACAGGCACCACCGCTGCGCTGCGGATCGGCGTGCTCGGAGCGGCGCGGATCACCCCGGAGGCGCTGCTCAAACCCGCCGCCGCCAACCCAGAGGTCGTGGTGAGCGCGGTAGCCGCGCGCGACATCGGCCGGGCTCGGGCGTTCGCCGCCAAACACGGCATCGGCCGGGTGCATGACAGCTACAACGCGCTGATCGCCGATCCCGAGGTCGACGCCATCTACAACCCGCTGCCGAACCACCTGCACGGCAGATGGACGCGCGCCGCACTGGACGCCGGCAAGCACGTGCTGTGCGAGAAGCCGTTCACCGCCAACGCCGAGGAAGCCCGCGAGATGGCCGCGGCGGCCGCAGCCTCTGACCGGGTGGTGATGGAGGCCTTCCACTACCGCTACCACCCGATGACGGCGCGCATCGAAGAGATCATCGCTTCGGGGGAACTCGGCGAGCTGCGACAGGTGGACACCGCACTGAGCTTTCCACTGCCCCGGTTCTCCGACATCCGCTATCACTATGCGCTGGCCGGCGGGGCGCTGATGGACGCCGGCTGTTATGCGGTGCACATGGCCCGCACCTTCGGCGGAGCTACCCCGGAAGTCGTTTCCGCGCAGGCGAAGTTGCGCGATCCGCTCGTGGACCGGGCTATGACGGCGCAGCTGCGTTTTCCGGCCGGGCACACCGGGACCATCCGCTGCTCGCTGTGGTCATCGAACCTGCTGCAGATCAGCGCCCGGGTGATCGGCGAGCACGGCGAGCTGCGAGCGCTCAACCCGCTGATGCCACAGTACTTCCATCGCTTGCGGGTCAGCTCGCCCAAGGGCAAGCGCGTCGAGCGGTTCACCCACCGGGCGTCGTATGCCTACCAGCTCGACGCGTTCGTCGACGCGGTGTTGCGCGGCGTGCCGGTGCGCACCACCCCCGAGGACGCGATCGAGAACATGACGGTCATCGACGCGATCTATCAGGCCGCCGGACTTCCGCTGCGCGAGCCGGGCTAGGAGTCTGCTGAATTAATCCGGCGTGCCGGGCGGGGTTGTCCTGGGGTTTTGGGGATGATTGGTGGGTGCAGGGTCGCTCTGATGATCAGCGTGAGTTGTTGGATGCCGAATCGGTGGCCGGGCATCTTCTGAAGTCCGAGAGCGTGTTTGCGTTCCTGGCCGTGCATCGGGGTGAGTTGTTTCCCGAGGAGATGTTCGCCGATCTGTTTCCGTCGCGGCGGGGACGCCCGAGCGTGCCGGCCGAGGTGATGGCGTCGGTGATCACGTTGCAGGCCCTGCACGGCTTATCCGACAACGAAACCGTCGATGCCGTGACCTTCGACCTGCGGTGGAAAGCCGCCTGCGGGCTGCCGATCACCGCCGGGTCATTCCACTCCACGACGCTGACGTACTGGCGGCGCCGACTGGCGGCCTCGGACCGGCCGAACCGGATCTTCGAGGCGGTCAAAGCGGTCGTGGCAGCCACCGGCGCCCTGTCCGGGCGGACCCGGCGGGCGTTGGATTCCACGATCCTCGATGATGCGGTGGCCACCCAGGACACGGTGACCCAGTTGATC
>LZME01000089.1 GCA_001673575.1 Mycolicibacter heraklionensis
CTGGACCAAGACCGCCGACCAAATCCTGGCCAGCATCGGGAACTACTGCACCCGAATTAATGACTCAGGACACTAGCCAAGCTGGGCTATTCGGACGATGAGATTGTGGCGATCCGCTCGGCCCGGCGCGCAGAAACCCTAGACGGCATCGGCTTGGACATCGGAGATGACGCCGTTGCCTAAGCCCGCCGACAAGTATCAGGCTGAACTTGAGAAGCTGGCCGACGCGACCGCACGCGCGGCGAGGCGTGCCGCCAACCGCCGCAACGTCACCAAAGCCGCCAGGGCCGCCAACGTGGCCGCCATCGTCCAGCGCGGCAATGCCCAAGCGTTGGCGCTGGCCGAAGCGTTCACCCAACGCCAGCTAGAAAATGTGACGGGTCGGGCGGTCCCCGCTAAAGGGTTGCTGCCTGCCGACGACTCTGACCGGCTACTCAAAGCCGCGAAAACCATCCTCGAAGAATCCGACCCCCTGGCCCGCATTGAACGGTTGGGCGAGTCCGAGGTTCTGTACACCGCGCAGGGTGGTGTTGAGGAGTCTTTGACGGGCCGCAATCGGAGCCGGGGCGGGTATCTCGGTTGGGTCCGAAAAATGGAGACCAATCCGTGCAAGCGGTGCGTGTGGTGGTCCCGCAATGGGCGGGTGTTCCCCCCGGATCACCACATGCCACGGCATCACTCCTGCCGTTGTGTGCAGGAAATCGTCCTTGTCGCAGTGAAGCCACTGCCCGTTCGAAAACGAAAGCCAAAGAAGTGACAGAAACCGGCCCAGATTCAACACAGACCGACGAAACCGACGACGGCGAGGTAACTACTCCCGAGGCGGAATCGGATGCGACAGAAGCCGATACAGAGACATTCTCCCGTGAGTACGTAGAAGGGCTGCGCCGGGAGAATGCGAAGTATCGGAGCCAGGCCAAGGGCAGCGAAGAACTGCGCCACCAACTGCATGACGCCCTGGTGCGGTTGGATGGGCGGTTGGCCGACCCCACCGACCTGGCTTACGCCGATGAGCACCTGGACGACATCACGGCGGCAATCACTGACCTGATCGAACGCAAGCCGCATTTGGCGCGTAAGCCGTCCGGTGATGTGGGGCAAGGGAATCGGGGCACCGGGGAGTCGGCGAACTTGCTCGGCATTCTCCGCCAATTTACTTAGTTATGCTAAGCTTATAGATGGGTAGAGCGCCCGGTGCGCTCCCCGTTTCGGCAGTCGTCCTGGTGGCGAATTGTCAATCACCACTTGATAATTCCCTTTTAGGACGTATTTCTCATGGCTATTGAGGTCCCGAGCGGCAATACCGAGCTGCTCCAATCCCAAGTTGCTCAACTGCTTGTTCAGCCACTAGAGCAGGCATCCACATTCCTGGCGGCTGGCCCGGTCATTCTCGACAGCGCTAACCCTTTGCGCGTCCCGCGTATCGCATCGGGCACTACCGCCGGATCGGTTGCAGCCGGTGCGCAGATCACCGATGGTGACGTGTCCTTTGATGAGGTCACCCTGTTGCCGTCGTCGCTCAAGGCAATCAAGACGTTGGTGCGGGTCTCCAATGAACTTATCCGCCAGTCGGTCGTCGGCCTGGAAGTTGTTCTTAAACAGCGCCTCGTTACCGATGTCGGTAACGCGCTTGATGCACTGTTGTGGGACGGCACCGGTTCATCGGACACCGTGAAGGGCATTCTGCGGCAGTCCGGTATCGCCACCGGCACCCTGGATGTGGCGGACGCCGACAGTCTGATTGACGGCCTGGCGACCGCCCTGGCGAACAACGTCAACCCGACGCATTGGGTGATGACTCCGGCGACATTCTCGACTCTGCGGAAACTCAAGATCGCTAAGCCTGGTGAGAGCAGCGACCAGGATTTCCGTCAGTACCTGTTCGACCCGACCACGATCCAGAACGCGACCGCGTTCCAGTTGTTCGGCCTGCCGGTGATCATCACGGCGAACATTCCCAACGCATCGGCCAAGAAGCGGGTTGCGCTGGTGGACTTCAGCAAGGTTGTGGTGGCCCGCGACGTAAACGCCGAGGTCAAGATTCTTGATCAGACATGGGGCGACTACGACAGCATTGGTGTTCGGGTAGTGACCCGCTATGACGTGGCGCTGCTGCAAAGCAAGGCTGTCACACTGCTGACCGAGGCGTAAAGGTGCCGACGCCGGAGAGTCTGGGCGAATATCTGGGCGTACCCGTCACTGCGGCGCAGGCCGCCGCTGTAATTAACGTGGTTAAGGCGATGGTGTCGGCGCACACCCGTGGCGTAGGTTTCACCGATGGGGAACTGAACGATCAGTTGTCGTCGGTGATCTTGTCGGCGTCGGCGCGGCTGCTGATGAACACCACGGGTGTTGTGCAGGAATCCATGGGGCCAGTAATGGTTCGCCACGGTGACGCGTTCGGTTTCACTCTTCCCGAGCTGATGGTGTTAAACCGGTATCGCAAGCGGGCGACCTAGCCGCTA
This sequence comes from Mycolicibacter heraklionensis, assembly GCA_001673575.1. Classification (GTDB taxonomy): domain Bacteria; phylum Actinomycetota; class Actinomycetes; order Mycobacteriales; family Mycobacteriaceae; genus Mycobacterium; species Mycobacterium heraklionense_A. Next base: position 2,466 of record LZME01000089.1, read on the forward strand.
AAGGGGACCTTTCATCCTACGATGCTTGGAAGACCATTTTGGACTCGCCATCGGCTTGTGACGATAAGCCCATAAATTAGGAGTGTGTTGATGTATTCATTGGTGTCGTCATCGGAAACGACTACCTTGTCGCCAATGTTGAAGTTTAACAATGGAGCAGACCTAATAAAGTGAGAATCGGCTATACCTGCGCGATGCGCCCAGACGTTTCTGATTTGCTGCGCTGACTGGATTCTCTTCTCTATATCATCGGGTACCGATCCGCCCAATTTTAGTGGAGTGAGCACTGACTCGAAGATTTCTACACCAGTACCTTTGCGGAGGGTCTGCTGCATTCTTCGGTAGATAGTATCAACCTTCTGCTCTTCGCTGTGGAAAAGTATTTCCTTGGCCAAAAATTTGAGGGCGCAAATCTCTTTGCTGTTCTCTATCAATGTTCGATCCTCGAGCATGACGGCCCGGCAAAAGTCGGCCATAAAGGCCTCAAGGGCACTCCAAGCGCCGATTATCGCTAAGGCGTGAAAAATTGGGGGGAACTCAATATACTCTGGCAAATCACCATCTTCATTATTGGTCACCCTGTTGATGATTTTAACAAATGTTCTAGCGCCGCCGACAACGATGTTTGTCGATGTTCGGAATTGGTCTACGAATCCCGTTAGGTCTTCCATGTATCCGCGGTAGCTATTCAGGGCTTGGCCCACCAGGCTGTTGCTAAACTCGTCCTCGGTCACATCCCGCAGTATCCACCGCCACTTCCGTATTGCTAGTGAGGCGCGCGTGGGTCTGCGGTCCACGACCTTGGCCTGGGCGCTGGGCGCTAATTCACAGTGCACCGCCCGACCAGAGCGTGTGGCACATCTTGTCGCTCTACGCCGGTCCGCTGAACGCGGAGCAGGTGTTTTTATGAGGCAGTTGGGGTGCGCAACTCGGGAGAGCCTCAGTCAGCACTCACAGCCCAAGCCGTCGTTGTCGCGGTCCAGCTTCGACTGGTATTTGTCGGACGTTGCAGGAATGTCGCAGTCCCCGTTTTGTCGAGCTTCGGTGCAGTTTCGGTAAGGAACGACCTCGGCTGTGGCCACCGGAGTTAGGGGCATTGACAGGATGCCCGCTGCGGCAGCGAGGACGAGCAGCGTTGCGCGAATCATTTCCGAAGACCTCCATGGCGTTACCGTGCGTCTTGCCTAGCGGATCATAAATTGGGTGAGGCAAGGCCGGACCGGAACGGCTGGATTCAGCACGGTGGTCCGATGCCCAGTCCGCAGACAGTCCGCACGATCCTCACCGAGCACCGTCGACCGCCACCGCTTCTCGGCAGTCAATCGGCTTGTGCGCGTGGCACATCGCCACCAAATTTCGGCGATCCCCGCCAACCCTCGTCAAACACCATTTGCCCAGGTCAGCGCATATTTCACCATTTCAAAACCCGTGCAGTGTGAGTTCGAATCTCACCGAGGGCACCACGAGTAGCAGCTGTGTCAGCAGGTCACAAGTTGATCGTCAGCCGAGCATGCGGCCATCTGAATTGCCTTTGCATTGGTCCCAGGCGGCACGCCAACGAGGCTGCGGTGTGCCGGCGTAATGGTCAGCCGTCGATGTGGTGTTGCGGCAGCAACGGGTTTCCTGTGTCTGCGCCACCTTCGACGGTCCAGCATTTGCTGCCGCCGGGTGTGTAGCTGCCGTAGGGGCCGGGCACGTACCACGGCTGCCATTGGGCGCAGCGGCGCCAGGTGCCGTCTTCGCGGATGGGGCCATCGCAGGCCATAGCGGTGTTGCCAAATCCGTAGCTCTCGCAACTCGCGTCTTCGGTACCGGGGATTCCGGGCTCCGAGCTGGCGGTTGGCATTCCAACCGCAGTAATGGCCACCGTGGCGGCACCTACCAACACCATCCGCATCCATCTCACGCACAGCACCCTATTCATCGCGGCCGATATCCGTACTCCGAATCACATCACGGCACTGGTCCCCTCCATTTGCCCGCGAAGATGATCCGACGAGCCCCGAACGATTCGCCATTGCCGCCCCCAACCGACACCGCCGAACCTAGACTCGGGCACGCCGCGACAGGGCAGCCGAGGAGGGTCATTGAGGAAATCCGTGCTGGGTGCGCTGGTGGTGCTCCTGGGCGTGTCGGTCGGCTTTCTGTTGTGGACGTCGAACCACGCGCAGCACACCAAGCACGCGCCGGCCAAGGCGCGCGGGCAATACGAGGATGCGTCATCCGGCCATGACGGCGGAGTCGGCGGCAACCTCCTGCAACGCGACCCGCTGCAGGAGCTTGCGCGCGAGCCCAGTTACGACGATTGCGAATCGTGCCATCTGCCGTTTGTGCCGTTTTTCGGGACGCGGGCCGGCTTCAACTGCGAAATCAATTACCGGCGCGGCGAACTGCCCGATGCGGTTTACTGCATGTCGGTAAATCCGCCGCAGCACGTGTCGATGGGCGCTGATGGGGAGTTGTCGATTTGCCGTGACAGCGTCAACTGCTTGTCCGATCCCCCGTTCGATCAACCGATCCTTCCGTTCGGCCAGAGCGCCGGTGCCGGACCGTTCAACTGCCAGTCGGAAGCCACCGGAGTGACGTGCACCGTGGACTCATCGGGACGCGGATTCGTGATCTCAAATGCGGGGACCGAACCCGTCGGCTGACTCTCCTAGCGCGGCGAATACATGATCACGGCCACCCCGATCAGACAGATCAGCGCACCCAGGACGTCTGCCCGGTCGGGCCGGAAGCCGTCGAACGCCATGCCCCACGCCAGCGAGCCGGCGACGAACACCCCGCCGTAGGCGGCCAGGATCCGGCCGAATTGGGCGTCGGGCTGCAAGGTGGCCACGAAGCCGTAGAGCCCCAGGGCGATCACCCCGGCGCCGGCCCACAGCAGGCCGCGGTGCTCCCGCACGCCCTGCCACACCAGCCAGGCCCCGCCGATCTCGGCGATGGCAGCCAACACGAACAGCGCGACGGAACGGATCACCATGAGCGCCGACCTTAGACGTAGGTCCCCGACCTGGTGAAACCACCAACGGCCCAGCTCAGCGGATTAGGCTGTCGCTTGTGTCCGTCAAGCGGTTCCTCGCGGTGCCGGCCGAGGCTTCCAGCCCCTACCGGCGCACACACTGCGTACCGGCCCGCACCCGCCATTACGCGGCGCGGCTGTCGCAACGGCTGCGGATCCTCAAGCTGTCCGCCGGACTCGCGGCGCTCATCAGCGCGGGCTGGGGGTTGCTGGAGATCTGGGTCGACCCCGTCTACTGGTGGATCGGCGCGATCAATCTCGTCGCCGCCGCTGCGCTGGCCCTGACCCCGCTGCTGTATCACTATGGCGAGCTCATCGCGCCCCTGACCTTCGTGGCCATCGCCTACTCGACCACCGCCATCGTCTGCTGGGTGGTGGGCACCGGATCGGGAATCCAGTTCTATTTCCTGGCCTCGGCATCGATCAGCGTGCTGATTCTGGGCGTGGACCGGATCAAACTGGCCGCCGTCGTGGCCGGCATCGGTGCGGCACTGACGATCGCCCTGCAGTTCCTGGTCCCAGCTGACAACCTGCACCAACCGGAATGGCTGCACAACCTATCCTATGTGCTGGTGGTCGTCTCGGCCTGCTTCATGGTGGTCGCCACGGTCTGGTTCGCGCTGCGCGAGATCTCCCACGCCGAAGCGGCGATGGAGGCCGAGTACGAACGGTCCGAGGCGCTGCTGGCCAACATCTTGCCCACGGCGGTCGCCGACCGGCTCAAGAACCCGGCGGTGGACGTGATCGCCGACAGCTACTCCGACGCCTCGGTGCTGTTCGCCGACATCGCCGACTTCACCCGGCGGGCCAGCCAGACCGACCCCGGCCAGCTGGTCGGATTCCTCAACGAGCTCTACAGCGACCTGGACCGGCTCGTCGATCAACACGGCCTGGAGAAGATCAAGACCAGCGGCGACTCCTACATGGTGGTCAGCGGTGTCCCCGACCCGAGACCCGACCACCTGCATGCGCTGGCGCGTCTGGCGCTCGACATTGCCGCAACCGTCGCCAACCTGCGCGACCCGCTGGGCCGGCCGGTGTCGCTGCGGATCGGCCTGGCCACCGGGCCGGTGGTGGCCGGAGTCGTGGGCAACCGCCGGTTCTTCTACGACGTGTGGGGCGATGCGGTGAACCTCGCCTCCCGGATGGAGTCGACCGGCGCCCAGGACCGCATCCAGGTGCCGCAAGCAGTCCACGAACGCCTCAATGATGACTTCGTGTTCGAGGAGCGCGGCGACGTCGACGTCAAGGGCAAGGGCATCATGCGCACCTGGTTTCTGGTCAACGCCCGTCCCCCGGCCTCGCACGGTCCGGCGCCCCGGTCCCTGTCGGCGACCCCAGCGGGCTGACCCGCATAGATCGGGTGGTTCGGCCGGTTTCGGTAGGGTGCCGAAGCAGGTCGTCCCACAACGCTGAGGAGCGCAATGCGAAGGCTGTTGGCCGTGCTCGGTTCGCTGGCCGGTCTGGCCACCACCATCAACGGGTATCGCCCGCTGACCAAGCGCGGTTATCCGTCGCTGTACGCGTTCGCCTTCGGCCTATTCGCCTCGGAGCTGCCGTTGCAGCTCATCGCCGGACAATCCGCGGCGTTGGCGGCGGTGAGCCGGCGGCTGTCACCGCGGGCTCGGCGGACCAGTTGGCTAGTGTCGGCGCTGTCCTGGCTGGGCCTGTTGGGGCTGAACTATGCCGGGCGGATGGCCAATAAGCCGTTGACCGCGGCGCTGGACGCCGAACTCGGCGCGGGACGACGCACCGAAAGCCGGGACCTATGGAAACGGCCGGGGCCGGACGCGGAGATTGCCAAGGCACCCGGCGTGGTCCGCATGATGCGGGTCTACCAGGACTACGCCACCGACTCCGACATCCCCTACGGCGAGTACGGCGGCCGCAACACCCTCGATGTATGGCGGCATCGCGACCTGCCCCGCGATGGTCGCGCGCCGGTTCTGCTGCAGATCCCCGGCGGCGCCTGGATGGTGGGAAGCAAACGTGGCCAAGCACATCCGCTGATGGCCCACCTGGTCGAGCGCGGCTGGGTGTGTGTGTCGATCAACTACCGGCTGAGCCCACGCTCCACCTGGCCCGACCACATCATCGACGTCAAACGGGCCCTGGCCTGGACCAAGGCCCACATCGCCGACTACGGCGGCGATCCGGATTGGGTCGCGGTGACCGGTGGCTCGGCGGGCGGTCACCTGTGTGCCCTGACCGCGCTGACCGCAAACGATCCGCGTTTCCAGCCGGGTTTCGCCGACGCCGATACCAGCGTGCGGGCGGCGGTGCCGTTCTACGGGATCTACGACTTCACCGGCGAGACCGGATTGCACCCGTTGCTGACCCCGGCATTGGGGGCCTACGTGTTCAAGCAGAGCCGGCGGCGCTTCCCCGACACCTACCGCGACGCCTCCCCGATGACATATCTATCTGCCGATGCCCCACCCTTTTTCGTGCTGCACGGAACCAATGATTCGTTGGTGCCCGTGGAGCAGGGCCGCGCATTTGCCGCCCGGCTACGCGAAGTCAGCACAAGCCCGGTGGTCTATGCCGAGTTACCCTTGGCTCAGCACGCTTTCGACATCTTCGGCTCGCCCCGGGCAGCGCATACCGCGGTAGCCGTCGAGCAGTTCCTCGCCGAGATCTACGGGCGGCAGACCACGCAGATCATCTCGGGCCGCTGAGGCGGCCAATACCCGGCCGGAACGCCGCATCTGTGCCAGACTTCGGCCATGGAAACATCGGTTTCGAGCCTGCTGCCGAATCTGTGGAAGTCGACACTGGTGTCTGGTGTCTTGGCCCTCGTCTTGGGCGTGCTGGTCTTGGTCTGGCCGGGCCGGTCCATCATTGCCGCGGCTGTGCTGTTCGGTGTGTATCTGGTCGTCACCGGAATCGCGCAGTTGATCTTCGCTTTCAGTCTGCCCGTCATGTCCGCCGGTGGGCGGGTGTTGCTGTTCCTCAGCGGCACCGCGTCGGTGATTCTGGCGGTCCTGTGTTTCCGGCACTTCAACTCCGACGAAGAAGCCCTGGCGGTGTTGCTGCTGGCCATCTGGGTCGCGGTCGGCTTCATCTTCCGCGGGGTGGCGACCGCCGTGGCGGCCATCAGCGACCCGGCGCTGCCGGGCCGGGGTTGGCAGATCTTCATGGGCGTGGTCAGCCTGCTGGCCGGGCTGGTGACGCTGGCATCGCCGTTCGCCTCGCTGTGGGTGCTGGCGGTGGTCGTCGGCAGCTGGCTGATCGTGATCGGAATCGTCGAGATCGTCACCGCGCTCAAGATTCGGAGCGCATCCCACAAAGTCGCTACTGCGTTGTCGGCCGGGTAGCGGCGACAGACGGCCCGCGGCCTGTTTGCTCAGTCGCGGGTACCCTTGGGTTCTGACCTGTTTTGACACCTGCCTGAAGCTCTGATCTGGAGTCTGCTCAATGCCCGAGTCCGGCATGCCCTCGCTGTCGCCTGAGTCTCAGCAATCCTGGCCGTCGCCCGGTCCCAGCTATCCGCCGCCGCCACCGGGCTACGCGTATCCGGCGCCCGGGCAGTACCCCGGCTATCCGCCACCTGCGGCGCCGCCGGTGCGTCGGAACGGTGCGGGCATCGCGGCCCTGATCGTTGCTATCGCCGGCATTGTGACCGCGTTGTCGGTGATCGGTGGCGTGGGACTGGGCCTCGCGGCCATCGTGCTCGGACTCATCGGCCGCGGTCGGGCCAGGCGCGGGGAAGCCGACAACGGCGGCGTCGCACTCGCCGGGGTCGTCTTGGGTGCGCTGGCGGTGATCGCCGGTATCGGCTGCATCTTCGTCTACGTCGGCATTTGGCGGACCGCCGGCGCCGGCGACTACGTGGCGTGCATGAGTAAGGCCGGTTCGGACACCGACGCCCAGCAGCAGTGCACCGAACGATTCCGCGAGCACTTCGAGAACACCTTCGGCAGCGGTGCCGACGCCCCCATGGTGCAGGAGGAATCGGACTCCGCGCTGATGCCGGCTTAGCCGGTCTAGCGGCCTAGCGCTTAGAGCTCGGGAAGTACTTCAGCACGCCTTCTTGCGTGACGGTGGCCAGCAGTTGTCCGGATCGGTCGAAGAAGTGTCCGGTGCCCAGCCCGCGGGAGTCCGCCGCCACCGGTGACGAGGTTGCATACAGCACCCAGTCGTCGAACCGGATCGGCCGGTGAAACCACAGCGTGTGGTTGGCGCTCGCCGCGAAGATCCGGTCGAAGCCCCATGACAGCCCATGGGTAGTGATGATCGAGTCGAGCACCGTGGTGTCCGACGAATAGACCATCATCGCGGTGTGCAGCACCGGGTCCTCGGGGATCGCCCCGTCGGCCTTGACCCAGACCCGGTTGTGGTCCAGTTGGCCGCCCTTGTCGCGCATCACCCAGGCCGGGTCGTTGGTGTAGCGCCACTCGATCGGGTGCGGCGCCTTGACGAAGCCCGGGACGACTTCCTCGTAACCGGTAAGCAGTTCGCGCAGCCGCGGCAACGACTCGGGTTCGGCGACCGTGGGCGCCTCGACGCTGTGTTCCAGGCCGCTCCCCCCGGAGAGGTAGGAGACCATCGAGGTGGCGATCAAGGTGTCACCCTGCAGCGCGTCGACCCGGCGATTGGCGAACCGGCGTTCGTCGCGCAGTCGGTGCACCCGGAATTCGATGTCGCGGGCGGGATCGCCACCGTTAATAAAGTGGACCGACAGTGCACCCGGCGGTAGGTGCTCGGCCACGGTGCGGCTGGCGGCGACGAACGACTGGGCCATCAGCTGGCCGCCGAAGGTGCGCAACGGCGTCTTGCTCGGGTGTGAACCGACGAAGACGTCGTCGTCCACACTCTTGAGATCCAGTACCGCCAGCAGCTCCTCGAGATCCGTGTTCGGCTCGGCCGGCACTAGATGTCGTCCTCCCCGAGACGGTGCACGTGGATCATGTTGGTCGAGCCCTCGGTTCCCGGCGGGGCGCCCGCGACGATCACCATCAGATCACCGCGCTCGTAACGCCCCAGGTCGAGCAGTGCCTTGTCCACCTGGCGGATCATCCCGTCGGTGGTGTGTGCCTGCGGGACGATGAAAGTCTCGGTCCCCCAGGTCATCGCCAACTGGCTGCGAATCTCGGGCAGGGCGGTGAACGCCAACAACGGCAGTGGGGTGTGCAACCGGGCCAGCCGTCGCACGGTGTCACCCGATTGGGTGAACGCCACCAAGGCCTTGGCATCCAGGCGTTCACCGATCTCGCGTGCCGCGAACGAGATCACGCCCCGCTTGGTGCGCGGCACGTGCGTCAACGGTGGTGCCGCCGTGGAGTTCTGCTCTACCGCACAGATGATCCGGCTCATGGTGCGCACGGCATCCAGAGCGTGCTTTCCCACCGCGGTCTCCCCCGACAGCATCACCGCGTCGGCGCCGTCGAGCACCGCGTTGGCCACGTCGGATGCTTCCGCCCGGGTGGGCCGGAAGTTCTCGATCATCGACTCCAGCATCTGGGTCGCCACGATCACCGGGCGGGCGTTCTCACGTGCCACCTGGATGACGCGCTTCTGCACCAGCGGCACCTCTTCGAGCGCCAGTTCCACGCCCAGGTCGCCGCGGGCCACCATGACTGCGTCGAAGGCCAGGACCACGGCCTCGAGATTCTCGATGGCCTCCGGCTTCTCCATCTTGGCGATCACCGGGACGCGACGGCCGACCCGGTCCATCACCTCGTGCACCAGTTCCACGTCCGACGGCGAGCGCACGAACGACAGCGCCACGATGTCGACGCCGAGCTCCAGCGCGAACTCCAGGTCCTCGATGTCCTTCTCCGACAGCGCCGGCGCGGAGACGTTCATGCCGGGCAGCGAAATGCCCTTGTGGTTGCTGACCGGACCGCCCTCGGTGACCGTGCAGACCACGTCGTCGCCGTCGATGTGCTCCACCACCAGGCCGACCTTGCCGTCGTCGACCAGCACCCGGTCGCCCGGAGCTGCATCAGCGGCCAGCTGCTTGTAGGTGGTCGAAACCCGGTCGTGGTCGCCGGGGCAGTCTTCGACGGTGATCCGCACCGTCTCACCGTTGGCCCAGTAGATGGGGCCGTCGGCGAAACGCCCCAGCCGGATCTTGGGGCCCTGCAGGTCGGCCAGCACACCGACTGCCCGCCCGGTCGCATCCGAGGCGGCACGCACCCATTCGTAGGACGCCTGGTGGTCTTTGTGATCACCGTGGCTGAAGTTCAGGCGGGCCACGTCCATGCCCGCGTCGACTAGTGCCCGGACCATCTCCGCGGAGTGAGTCACGGGACCAAGAGTGCAGACGATCTTTCCGCGTCTATTCACGGCGCCAGCATAGTCGGACCGGCTGAGCCGGCTCCCTCAGGAATGGTTGCCGCCAACGAAAAACCGTGTGACGCACGGGTGCGGCGGTCGATCAGGTGGCATCGCGCAGCGGTCGCCCCTGCTTGTCGTGCACCCGCCCGCTGAGCATCAGGATCGCGTCGATGACGCCCCAGACGAACGGCACGGCGATACCCAGCCCGTAGGTCGTGATGGTGGCCAACACACCGATCAACAGCTGGACCAGGCCCAGCCCGGTTTGGCCCAGATATATGCGACCGAATCCCAGGAAACCGAAGAACCCCAACAGCTGCAACAGTGCGGCGGTGACTTTCGACTTCGGCGAATAGGGCTGGCCCGTCCTCGGATGCCGGCCGTAGGGCGCCCACACGTCCGGGTAGCCCGGATACGGCCCAGGATGGCCCGGCGGTGGCGGGTAGGGCTGTCCCCCGCCCTGCGGCCCCGGCGGAGGCCACGACGGAACGGTCATGTCTGCAGCATGCCAGAAATGCCGGATACAGCGTCTGGCCCGTCGTCAGTGCTGGTCAGCCTCGTCCGAATCGTCCGGTTCTGCTGATTCGTCTGACTCAGCCGAGTCGTCTGGGTCGGTCGGTTCGTCGGAATCGTCCGAATCGGCTTCGACGGCTTGGGGTTCGTCGGCCACCTCGTCGACGGGATCGTCGGGGTGTTCGGCTTCGTCTGAGTCGTCGGACTCGTCCGCGACGTCGCTGTCCGGCTCGGAATCAACCGCTTCGTCTTCGTCGGCGTCCGTCACGGCTTCGGGCTCGGCCGACTCTTCGGCTGCGTCCTCCTGGGTGACCTCCGGCTCGGCGGAGTCCTCAACCTCGTCAGCCGGCTCGGCCTCGGTTGGCTCCTCGTCGCCATCGTCCTCCGACTCCTCGAAGGTCTCGTCGGCGTCCTCGGCTTCCGGCTCGGCGTCCACCGCGTCCGGCTCGTCCTCCTGCGAGGCCTCGGGCGCGACGTCGTCGGCCTCGTCGCTGTCGTCGGCGTTGTCCTCTGCCGAGTCAGCTTCGCCGGTAAGCCTTTTCGGCACCCGAACCACCGAGCCGACGCCGTTGGCGACGGCGGCCGCCACCAGCTCTTTGGCGTCGGAGCCTTCGTGCTCTTCGTCCGGCTCGGCTTCGGACTCTGCCTCTGCCTCTGCTGCAGCGTCCTGGTCGGTGGTTTCCTCGGGTTGCCAAGCTCGACGGATGGCTTCGGGATCCTCTCGCCCCTTGGTTGCGAGCAGGATGTACACCACCGCACCGATGAAGACGAACGTCGACGTGAACGAATTGACCCGGATCCCGGCAATATGGGTTGCCGCATCATCGCGGAGCAGCTCAATACCGAACCGGCCGATGCAGTAACCGGCGACGTAGAGCGCGAACAGCCGTCCGTGCCCCATCCGGAACCGTCGGTCGGCGTAGATCAGCACGAGGAACACCACGAGGTTCCACAACAGTTCGTACAAGAATGTGGGTTGCACGATCTTGTAGAGCTCGCCGGTCGACACTCCGTCGAGCAGGTGTGGGTCACGGACCCCGGCGGCGTCTTCACGCCAGAAGATCTCCAGACCCCACGGCAATGTGGTCTCCCGGCCGTAGAGCTCCTGATTGAAGTAGTTCCCGATGCGCCCGATGGCCTGTGCCAACACGATCCCGGGGGCGACGGCGTCGCCGAACGCCGGCAGGGAGATCCCGCGGCGTCGACAACCGATCCACGCGCCGACCCCACCGAGCGCCACCGCGCCCCAGATCCCCAGACCGCCGTCCCAGATCCGCGGCGTCGCTTCCCATCCGACGCCACCCTCGCCGAAGTAGGTACGCCAGTCGGTCATCAGGTGATAGAGCCGACCGCCGATCAGCCCGAACGGCACCGCCCACAGCGCGATGTCATAGATGACGCCCGGCTCGCCGCCACGGGCCCGCCACCGGCGATCACCGAGCAGCAGGGCGATGACGATACCGATGATGATGCACAGGGCGTAGGCCCGGATCGGCACCGGTCCGAGGTGCCAGACACCGCGCGCAGGACTGGGAAAGTAGGTCAGCCAATCCAACGTCATTGGGTGGAAACCTTTTGACGCACACCAGAAGCAAGCTCTTGCGTCAACGCTCGAAGCTCGGCCAGACCATCGGCGAGTGCGGTGACCAGCGCCGAGCCGACGATGACACCGTCGGTGTAGGCACCGATCTCGGCGGCTTGCGCGCCCGAGCGCACACCCAGTCCCACGCCAACGGGGATGTCAGAGACCTCGCGAACCCTGGCCACCAGTTCCGGCGCCGCATTCGACACCGTGTTGCGGGCGCCGGTGACGCCCATCGTGGAGGCGGCGTAGACGAATCCGCTGGTCGCTTTGACGGTCTCGGACAGTCGCTGCGGCGTCGAGGAAGGCGCCACCAGGAAGATCCGATCCAGCGCGTGCTGTTCGGAGGCGGCCAGCCAGTCATCGGCCTCGTCGACGATCAGGTCCGGGGTGATCAGACCCAGCCCGCCGGCTGACGCCAGGTCGCGCGCGAACGCGTCGACGCCGTAACGCAGCACCGGGTTCCAGTACGTCATCACCACGGCACGTCCGCCGGCCTTGGTGATGGCCTCCACTGCGGTCAGCGTGTCGCGCACCCGCACCCCGCCCTGCAGGGCGGTCTCGGTGGCGCGTGCGATGGTCGGGCCGTCCATTCCGGGATCGGAATAGGGCACGCCGACTTCGATCAGGTCACAACCGGATTCGACCAAGGCGGTCAACGCGGCGATGGAGCCCGGTAGGTCCGGGTAGCCGGTCGGCAGATAGCCGATCAGCGCGGCGCGGCCCTCGGCTCGGCACGCGGCGAACATCGGGGCCAGCCGGTCGCCGGCGTGGTCGCTCACGACCCATCTCCTGCCTCGTCGAACAGACCGAACCATTTGGCGGCGGTCTCCACGTCTTTGTCGCCGCGCCCGGACACGTTGACCACGATGACCTTGCCGGGCCCTAACTCGGTCGCCAGCTTGAGCGCTCCGGCCACCGCGTGTGCTGATTCGATTGCCGGAATGATTCCCTCAGTGCGGCAGAGGATTCCGAACGCATCCATCGCCTCGGTGTCGGTGATCGGCCGGTATTCGGCGCGGCCGGTCTCACGCAGCCAGGCGTGTTCGGGGCCCACGCCGGGGTAATCCAGCCCGGCCGAGATCGAGTGCGACTCGATGGTCTGACCGTCCTCGTCCTGCAGCAGGTAGGAGAACGATCCCTGGAAGGCACCCGGTGTTCCGCCGGCGAATGTCGCGGCGTGCCGGCCGGTGTCGACGCCGTCGCCGCCGGCCTCGAACCCGACCAGTCGGACCGCGGGGTCGTCGAGGAAGGCGTGGAAGATGCCGATGGCGTTCGACCCGCCGCCCACACACGCCACCACGGCGTCGGGAAGACGACCCGCCATCTGTTGAATCTGAACGCGCGTCTCCAGGCCGACGATTCGCTGGAAGTCGCGCACCATGGTCGGGAACGGGTGCGGCCCGGCCGCGGTGCCGAAGCAGTAATAGGTGCGGTCGGCGTTGGTGACCCAGTCCCGGAAGGCTTCGTTGATGGCGTCCTTGAGGGTCTGCGAACCGGATTCGACAGAGACAACCTCGGCGCCCAGCAGCCGCATCCGTGCCACGTTGAGCGCCTGACGCCGAGTGTCGACGGCACCCATGTAGATCACGCATTCCAGGCCGAGCAACGCGCACGCGGTGGCGGTGGCGACCCCGTGCTGACCGGCGCCGGTCTCGGCGATCACCCGGGTCTTGCCCATGTGTCGAGCCAGCAGAGCCTGACCGAGCACGTTGTTGATCTTGTGAGAACCGGTGTGGTTCAGGTCTTCTCGCTTGAGGAAGATGCGGGCCCCGCCGGCGTGCGCGGTCAGACGCTGGGCTTCATACAGCGGCGAGGGCCGGCCGGTGTAGTGCGTCTGCAGGTCGTCGAGGGTGTCCAAGAACGCCGGGTCGTTGCGCACCTTGTCGTAGGCGGCCGTGACCTCTTCGATGACCGCCATCAGCGCTTCGGCGACGTAGCGGCCTCCGTAGACACCGAAGTGCCCGCGGGCATCGGGGTCGTGCGCGGTCGGCTCAGCCACTCCGGCGCTGGCACGCGGAAGGCTCGGGTGCGAGGTGTCTGACATTTAGCGAGCCGACTTCGGGCAGGACGGATGCTTACCCGCACTGACCAAATCGGCAACGGCCGCACGCGGGTCGCCACTGGTGACCAGTCCCTCGCCGACCAGGACAGCGTCCGCGCCGGCACCGGCGTAGGCCAGCAGGTCCGCGGTACCGCGCACCCCGGATTCGGCGATCTTGACCACCTCGGTGGGCAGTCCGGGCGCGATCCGCGCGAAGCAGTCGCGGTCGACCTCCAGCGTGGTCAGATCACGCGCATTGACGCCGATCACCTTGGCGCCGGCGGTCAATGCTCGGTCGGCCTCTTCTTCGGTGTGCACCTCGACCAACGCGGTCATGCCGAGCGACTCGGTGCGGTCCAGCATCGACTCCAGTGCCTGTTGCTCAAGCGCCGCCACGATCAGCAGCAGCATGTCTGCGCCGTGGGCGCGGGCCTCATGAATCTGGTACGGCCGCACGATGAAGTCCTTGCGCAGCACCGGAACCGACACCGCGGCACGTACTGCGTCCAGGTCGGCCAGCGAGCCGTTGAACCGGCGCTGTTCGGTCAGCACGCTGATCGCACGGGCCCCGCCGTCGGCGTAAGCGCTGGCGAGTTCTGCCGGGTCGGCGATGGGCGCCAGCTGGCCCTTGGAGGGGCTTGCGCGCTTCACCTCGGCGATGACGGCGATGCCCGGCTCCCGCAGTGCGGCCATCACGTCGCGTGGCGGAGGCATGGCCTCAGCCGCTGCCTTGACTTCCGCGAGCGGGACGAGGGCCTCTCGGGCGGCAAGGTCGGCGCAGACTCCCTCGATGATGGAGTCGAGCACGGATGCCGAAGTCATGACTGCCGCTTCCTCTCCCGCGTCCAAATGGACCTTCGTCGAAGACCTTTATCGAAGGGTAACGACCGTCGCTGCCCGCGGTGTCACCGGCCCGTCAAGAACACCTAGCCGTCTGGGTTTGACGCCCCGATGTCCGGATCCCCGGTGGGGTCCCGGCCCTCGTCGAGCGCGTCCCACATCATGCGTTCAGACAACTGCCCATCCGGGCTGGCGCGGTTGTCTGCCTCGACATCACGCGCAGCCGCCCGCCGCTCCGCAGGCGCCGAATACTTGGTGACCCGGCCGGTGCTGTGGGCGGCGACGCGCATCAACAGCACCGCCGCAGCCAGCACACCCAGGGCCGCGACCAGGCTCAACACGGCGCCGGTGAGACGGCGCTCGGTGCCCAGCAGCGAAGTCAGCGGAATTTCGGCGATGTCTAGGGCCCGCAGCGTGATGTCGCGGGCCGCCCACATGCTGGTGGCCAGATAACCGCACGCCAGGCTCACTGCGGCCAACACCACCGCCAGCACCCGCAGCTGCCACCCGCGCACCGCCATCGCGGCGACGGCGGCGGCCAGGCACAGCAGCGCCAGGGGCAACAGGGCCGTCGACCAGGATGCGCCGGTCAGGGTGATCTCCTTGGGCTGCCCGAGCCCGTCGAACGAGCGGATCAGGACCCACGGCAGCCGTGCGGCGCCCCACAGGCCTCCGGCGGCCGCTACCAGCAGCAGTTGTGCCCCGCGGAGTGCGCGGGTGTCGTGGCGTTCGCGACCGTCAGCCATCGGTCCCGGGCGCTGCCAGGGTCTCGGCGGCGGCGATCGCAGCCAGCACGGCCCGGGCCTTGTTGGATGCCTCGGTGTATTCGTAGGGGCCGTTGGAGTCGGCCACCACTCCGCCACCCGCCTGGACGTAGGCGGTGCCGGCGCGCATCAACGCGGTCCGGATCGCGATCGCGAAGTCGGCGTTACCGGCGAAGTCCAGATAGCCGACGACGCCGCCGTAGAGGCCGCGCCGGGTCTTCTCGACTTCCTCGATCAGCTCCATCGCGCGCACCTTGGGCGCTCCGGACAAGGTGCCTGCCGGGAAGCACGCCGTCACGGCGTCCAACGCGGTCCGGTCCTCGGCGAGCTCCCCGGTGACGGTGGACACCAGGTGCATGACGTGGCTGTAGCGCTCGATGTGGCTGTAGTCGGAGACCCGCACGGTCCCCGGAACACATACCCGGCCCAGGTCGTTGCGGCCCAGATCGACCAGCATCAGGTGCTCGGCGAGTTCCTTCTCGTCGTTCAGCAGGTCCTTGGCCAGCAGCTGGTCTTCGTCCTCGGTCGCCCCACGCCAGCGGGTGCCGGCGATGGGGTGGGTGGTCGCGCGGCCGTCCTGCACGGTCACCAGCGCCTCGGGGCTGGAGCCCACGATCGAAAAGGCCAGTCCCCCGTCGTCGTCGGGTACCTGCAGCAGATACATGTACGGGCTCGGATTGGACACCCGCAGCATCCGGTAGACGTCGAGCGGGTCTGCCGGCGTGGTCATCTCGAAACGCTGGGACGGAACCACCTGAAAGGCCTCGCCGGCCTCGATCTCGCCGACCAGCCGCTCGACTATCGCGCCGTACTCCTCGGGGGTGCGCTGGCCGCGGTAGACCGGGTCCGGCCGGTCGAAGGTGGCGACGCTGGACTCCAGCGGCTGGCTCAGCGCCGCGGCCATCACATCGAGGCGGGCGATCGCGTCGTCGTAGGCCTCATCGACGCGCTCGTCGGTGCCGTTCCAGTTGACCGCGTTGGCGATCAGCGTGATGGTGCCCTCGTGGTGGTCGACGGCGGCCATGTCGGTGGCCAGCAGCAGCAGCATGTCGGGCAGCTGCAAGTCGTCGACGGCCAGCTCGGGCAAACGCTCCAGGCGGCGCACCAGGTCGTAGGTGAAGAAACCCACCAGGCCGCTCGACAGCGGTGGCAGGCCGGGGATGGCGGCCGTCTCCAGCAGCGTCAGCGTCTCGCGCAGGGCCTGCAACGGGTTCCCGCCGGTGGGTGCATCTTGTGGTGCTGCACCCAGCCACACCGCATGGCCGTCTCGCACCGTCAGCGCCGAGGTCGTGCCGGCGCCGATGAACGACCACCGCGACCACGACCGGCCGTTCTCGGCCGACTCCAGCAGGAAGGTGCCGGGGCGGTTGGCGGCCAACTTGCGGTATGCCGACAGCGGTGTCTCGGCGTCGGCCAGCACCTTGCGGGTCACCGGGACCACGCGGTGCTCAGCCGCCAGCGCCCGGAAGTCCGCCCGGGACGTGACGCCGGCCGTAGAAGTGCTCGTGGTTTGCACGCGCCCATCTTCCCAGACCCCGGCGCACCCACCACTATCGCCGCCACCGCACACATAGCCGGAGTAGCCTGACCGCCATGAAAACCGGTGACACCGTGGCAGACTTCGAGCTCCCCGACCAGACCGGGGCGCCGCGCAAACTCAGCGACCTGCTGGCCGACGGGCCGGTGGTGCTGTTCTTCTATCCGGCCGCCATGACGCCGGGGTGCACCAAGGAAGCCTGCCACTTCCGCGACCTGGCCGGCGAATTCGCCGCCGTCGGGGCTACTCGGGTCGGCATCAGCGCCGACGCGGTGGCCAAGCAGGCCAAGTTCGCCGACCAGCAGGGCTTCGACTACCCCCTGCTGTCCGACACCGACGGCGCGGTCGCCTCCCAGTTCGGCGTCAAGCGCGGCATGCTGGGCAAGCTCATCCCGGTGAAGCGGACCACATTCGTCATCGACACCGACCGCACCGTGCTGGACGTGATCGCCAGCGAATTCTCGATGGACACCCACGCCGACAAGGCGCTGGAGGTGCTGCGGGCGCGCTCGTCGGCTTAGCGGGTTCCCGCCATCGGGCCAGCGGCGCCCGCCTCACAAACGAGCCGGCTAGGCGTGCTCGGAATCCCCGGTTCGCTTCACCACGCTCATCCGGTCGCGACGGATGGCTGACTCGATCCGGCTCTGGATCTCGCTGAGCGCGCCGACGACGTCACCGCGGACGTGAATCAACTGCATGACTTCGGCGTCGGTGCGCTCCAGGATGAGCTTGGCTTCACGCTCCGCGGTGGCGATCAGGGCCGCGGCCTTGAGGCGGCTGTCCTTTTCCATGTTGGCGATCTGGATCTGCGCCTGTTCCCACGCCGCACTGACCTGCTTGGCCTGCTCGCGTTCGCTTTCGCGCCGGCGCCGCTCGTCTTCCTCGGCGAGTCGCTGCGCGGCCTCGCGGCGGGCACGCTCGGTCTCCTCGGTTTCGCTGATCAGCCGAGCGCATTCGGCCTGCGCCGCGCGCAGCAGCTCCTCGGCCTCGGCCTTGGCGTCGGTAAGGATCTGCTCGCGACGTTGCGACGTCGATTCCTGAAGCTCAGCCAAAGCGGCACTGGCCGCGGCGCGATCCTGGCGGGCTGCCTCAAGCTCGTCGCGAAGGTCGCGGGTGAGCGCCTCGGCTTCCTCCTGAGCCATCGCCTTGGTGCGCCGGGCCTCATCGGAGGCCACCCGCATCATCCGTGCGATTCGGTCGGACATCCCCTCGACGGAATCGATCGGACCGGATAGCCGAGCGATGTCACCGCGCAGTGCATCGATCTCACTGCGCAGCCGGGTCCGATCATCCTCGGTGTTGGTGAGATCTCGTCGGGCATCGGCGAGCTGCTCTTCGAGTGCCGGGATGCGCTGCTGGAGAGATTCAAGCTCCTGGTGCAGGTTCTGGATGTAGTCCAACACCTGGCCACGGTCGAGGCCGCGCAGTTGCGTCGTGAAGTTGGGCAATTGCGGCTCGAAGAGAGAAATTGCTGTGCTCACCGAGGGCTCCTAGTTGAGGTGTGTTTCGTCGGAGGATTGGGGGTCGAGGGCCGGCCGTTCCAGCCGCTTCGTCGAAGGACGCTGCTGGAATAGGACATCCCAGTCCTCGCCCTCATCGGAGCTGTGAACCCGGCGCGAGGCGACGGTTACGGTGCGGGCCTTGTCGATCGGCTCCGCGGACTGCTCCAGCTCATTGACCTTGGCGTAGAAATCGCGCAGTTGTTCGGTGATCATCGCGCGAACCGCCAGGAGTTCCTGCAATTTGGCCTGTGCCGCTGCCTGCTGAGCTTCAATGTCCAGCCGGACCTGGGCTAGCAGTTCCTCGGCTGCGCTCTCGGCGTCGCGCACGATGTCGGCGGCGTCCTGACGAGCTTGCTGGCGCAGCAGTGCCAGGGTGGCGTGCAGTTGGCTGGTCTGTTCTTCCAGATTGGCGCGCACCGCGACAGCCGCATCATGTTCCTTCTGCGCCTCGGCAATGATCTCGGCGGCGTGGTCATGCGCGGTGGTGCGGATTCGATCGGCTTCGGCCGTGGCCGACGACAAGATCGACGTCAACTGATCACTGAGGTCGGCGATATCGCCGGGGATTGCCCGGGCCAGTTCGGTGTACTGCGCCGAGGTGGTGGCGAGCTCGTACCGGGACTTGTCGACCTGATCGCCGAGCGCTGCAATCCGCGACTCGCTGCGGCGGATCAACGTGTGCAGCTCGGAGAGCTCCTTGTCGTGGGCCTCGGTATGGCGGTAATTCAACCGCTCCATATCTGCAGAAATACGGGCGTAGATGGCAGCGGCTTGGACGTCGACGCGTTGGCTGATGATCCTCGCTTGCTCTCCCGTCACGCGCGTCACTATATCGACTTTAATTGACGCTTGGGCAAGCCTAGTTTTGTTAATCGGTATTTTCGCCTGGCGGTGCAGGAGGTGCGCACAGGAGGGTCAATCCCCAGCCTGAGGCCCTTTTGTTAACCATTATTTCGGAAGGGTGCTGCATGCCACCTGATGGAGGGACTTCGCCATTTTTCGGAGCGTTACCCCATTTGTTAATTGCCATTGGTGATTGTTAACCACTATTCGTGGTCGCAGCCGTGGATAAATAGGTAGAAGATCTTTATTTCTGCGTATCGGGCGGGAATGGCACACGTGCTCTGGGCTCGGCAGGACCAACTCGGCGCCTAGCCCGCCACCGCCGCTCGATCAATCCGCAGCTTCCAGCAGCACGTCGTCGTCGAAACAGGTACGGGCACCGGTATGGCAAGCTGCGCCAGTCTGATCGACTTCCAGCAGTACGGTGTCTCCGTCGCAGTCCAACCGCACCGAATGCACATACTGGGTGTGGCCGGAGGTCGCGCCCTTGATCCACTGTTCGTTTCGCGATCGCGAGAAATACGTCGCTTCACGGGTTGCCAGGGTGCGGGCCAGCGCGTCGTCATCCATCCAGGCGATCATCAGTACCTCGCCGGTGCCCCGCGCCTGCGCAACCGCCGCGATCAGTCCTTCGGCGTTTCGCTTGAGCCGCGCCGCGATCGCCGGGTCCAGCCGGTGGCTCATCGGACCACGATCCCCTCGGCGGCCATCGCGGTTTTGACCTGGCCGATGGTCAGTTCCCGGAAGTGAAACACGCTGGCGGCCAGAACCGCATCGGCACCCGCGGCAACGGCCGGGGCGAAGTGTTCTGCCGCACCGGCTCCCCCGCTGGCGATCACCGGCACGCTGACCGCAGCCCGAACTGCGCGCAGCATCGACAGATCGAACCCGGCCTTGGTGCCGTCGGCGTCCATCGAATTCAGCAGGATCTCCCCCACGCCGAGCTCCACCCCGCGGATGGCCCATTCGACCGCGTCGATACCCGTACCCTGCCGACCGCCGTGGGTGGTGACCTCCCATCCCGAGGCGGTGGGCGGCGAACCGGTGGGGACGGTACGGGCGTCGACCGACAGGACGATGCACTGAGAGCCGAATTGGCGAGACAACTCCGCCAACAGTTCCGGGCGGGCGATAGCGGCGGTGTTCACCGACACCTTGTCCGCGCCGGCCCGCAGCAACACGTCGACATCGGCGACGGTGCGCACGCCGCCGCCGACGGTGAGCGGGATGAACACCTGATCGGCGGTGCGCGCGACGACCTCGAGCATGGTGGCCCGGCCCGACGACGACGCCGTCACGTCGAGGAAGGTCAGCTCGTCGGCGCCCTCGGCGTCGTAGGCCGCGGCCAGCTCGACAGGGTCGCCGGCATCGCGCAGGTTCGCGAAGTTGACGCCCTTGACGACGCGTCCGCCGTCGACATCCAGGCACGGAATGACCCGTACCGCCACATCACTGTGCTTATGCATCGGTCCCAGCTTCGCCTCTCCTGCGTCGAGCCTCGCTGAACCGCTGTGCTTATGCATCGGTCCCAGCTTCGCCTCTCCTGCGTCGAGCCTCGCTGAACCGCTGTGCTTATGCATCGGTCCCAGCTTCGCCTCTCCTGCGTCGAGCCTCGCTGAACCGCTGTGCTTATGCATCGGTCCCAGCTTCGCCTCTCCTGCGTCGAGCCTCGCTGAACCGCTGTGCTTATGCATCGGTCCCAGCTTCGCCTCTCCTGCGTCGAGCCTCGCTGAACCGCTGTGCTTATGCATCGGTCCCAGCTTCGCCTCTCCTGCGTCGAGCCTCGCTGAACCGCTGTGCTGTTCCATGTCAGTAGTCCCCCGGTGCGCCGACTCGCTTGAGGATGTCGAGAATCTGATCGTGTGCCCCCGGCGCGGCGACCAGCGCCGAGTCCGAGTGGGCCGTCCACGGTGCGCCGGCCAGGTCGGTGACGATGCCGCCGGCTGCGCGCACCATGGCCACACCGGCCGCGTGGTCCCAGATGTGGTCGCCGAAACTGATTGCACCGCCAAGGGTTCCGTCGGCGACGTAGACCAGGTCGATTCCGGTGGCGCCGTGCATCCGTGTCCGCGAGGTCACCCGGGTCAGGCCTTCGAGCACCGCAAGCCGGTAGCGGCCGGGGAACCGGCCGCGCCACTCGACGTTGAAGGTGCCGATACCGACCAACGAGTCGGCCAGGTCGACGGGTTTCAGTGGCCGCTGCGCCACCCCGTTGCGAATCAGCGGGCCGCCGGCGACCGCGGTGTAGCGCTGGTCGGCGAAGGGCAGCCAAGTCAATCCCGCGACCGGCTCACCGTCGCGCAGCAGCCCCAGCAGAATCGCGGACATCGGTGATCCGGCGGCGTAGTTGAAGGTCCCGTCGATGGGATCCAGCACCCACACCAGTGGCGAATCGATCGGTGGCCCGCCGAATTCCTCGCCGTGCACCCCGATTCCGGTTGCCGCCACCAGTGCCTCGGTGATCTGCCGCTCCAAGGCCAGGTCGACCTCGGTGGCGAAGTCGTTGGCGCCCTTGCGGACCGCAGAGTCGGCCCGGTGACCGGCCAGGAAAGGCTCGGCAGCGACATCGAGGATCTGCGACGCCGCTGCGACCAGCGCGTCCAGATCCGCGGTGTCCAGCGCCATGTCGGCCTACTCCTGCACCGTTGACAGCGCCTCGGGCAGAGTGAAGCGACCCGCGTAGAGCGCCTTGCCGACGATGGCGCCTTCTACGCCGCGACCGACCAGTGTGGCGATCGCCCGCAGATCGTCCAGACTCGACACTCCCCCGGAGGCGATCACCGGAGCGTCGGTGCGGTCGGCGACTGCGCCGAGCAGTTCCAGGTTGGGGCCACCCAGCGTGCCGTCCTTGGTCACGTCGGTGACCACGTAGCGCGAACAGCCTTCCCGGTCAAGACGTTCCAGTACCGGCCAGAGGTCGCCGCCGTCGGTCTCCCAACCGCGGCCCCGCAGACGGTGAATGCCGTCGGGGTGATTGGGGTCGATCTGCACGTCCAACCCGACCGCGACCTTGTCGCCGTGCTCGGCGATCGCCCGCGCGCACCACTGCGGGTTCTCCAAGGCCGCCGTGCCCAGGTTCACCCGGGCGCAGCCGGTGGCCAGCGCCGCCGCCAGCGTCTCGTCATCGCGGATGCCACCGGACAGTTCGACCTTCACGTCAAGGCGCCCAACGACATCGGCAAGCAGCTCGCGGTTCGATCCGCGCCCGAACGCGGCATCCAGATCGACCAGGTGGATCCATTCCGCGCCATCGCGCTGCCAGCCCAGCGCGGCGTCCAGCGCCGAACCGTACTCGGTCTCGCTGCCGGCCTTGCCCTGCACCAGACGAACCGCGCGGCCATCGACCACGTCGACGGCCGGCAACAGAACCAGTGCCTTGTTCACAGCAGTACTCACAGTGCCTCCACCCAGTTGCTCAACAGTGTCGCCCCGGCATCCCCGCTCTTTTCGGGGTGAAACTGGGTGGCGGCCAACGGCCCATCCTCGACAGCCGCCACGAACGGTACCTGATGGGTCGCCCAGGTCACCAAAGCCTGGGGACGCCCCTCCCACCGCTGTGCGGCATAGGAGTGCACGAAGTAGAACCGAGTGTCGGCGTCCAGACCGGCGAACAAGGTGCTGCCGGGTGCGGCGTCGACGACGTTCCAGCCCATGTGCGGGATCACCGGGGCGTCCAGCCGAGTGACCGCACCCGGCCACTGGCCGCAGCCGGCGGTGTCCACCCCGAACTCGACGCCGTGGGCGAACAGGATCTGCATCCCGACACACACCCCGAGTACCGGCCGGCCGGCCTGTACTCGTTCGGCGATGATCTTGTCGCCGTTGACCTTGCGCAGCCCGGCCATGCACGCCGCGTATGCCCCGACACCCGGCACCAGCAGACCGTCGGCATCGGCGGCAGCGTCGGCGTCGGCGGTCACCTCGACCTGGGCGCCGACTCGTTGCAGGGCACGCTGGGCGGAGCGCAGGTTGCCGGAACCGTAGTCCAGGATCACCACCCTGGGAGAGCTGCTCACAGGGCTCCCTTGGTGGACGGTACGCCGGTCACGCGCGGGTCGGGCTCCACCGCCTGGCGCAGTGCACGCGCGACGGCCTTGTACTCGGCCTCGGTGATGTGGTGCGGATCGCGTCCGTAGAGCACCCGCACGTGCAGTGCGATACGGGCGTTCGACGCCAGCGTCTCGAACACGTGCCGGTTGATCACCGTGTGATACGGCGCCTGCGTGCCAGCAATCGTGGTGTGCATCATGTGATCCGGCTCCCCGGTGTGCACGCAGTACGGTCGGCCGGACACGTCGACGGCAGCGTGAGCCAGCGTCTCGTCCATCGGGATGAACGCGTCGCCGAATCGGCGAATGCCCTTTTTGTCGCCGAGCGCCTCCCCCAGCGCCTGCCCGAGCACGATCGCGGTGTCCTCGACGGTGTGGTGGGCCTCGATCTCGACATCGCCGCGGGCGCGCACCGTCAGATCGAAACTGGCGTGACTGCCCAGCGCAGTCAGCATGTGGTCGAAGAACGGCACGCCGGTCTCGATGTCAACGATGCCGGTGCCGTCCAGGTCGAGTTCGACCGTGATATCGGATTCGCGGGTGGCGCGTTGCACCCGGGCGCGGCGGGTCATGATTCTCCTAATAGCGGTTGGGCGAGTTCGGTGGCCGCAAGCTGCTTGCTGACGGCGAGCAGTGCGTCGTTCTCCTCCGGAAGTCCGGTGGTGGCCCGCAGGTAGCCGGGGATGCCGACATCGCGGATGAGGATGCCGGCATCCAGGTAGCGCTGCCAGGTTGCGGGGGCGTCGGCGAACTGGCCGAACAGCACGAAGTTGGCGTCGCTGGGAATGACCCGAAATCCCATGGCGGACAGCTCGCTTGAGACGCGGTCTCGTTCGGAGATCAACTGCGCGACGCTGCCCAGGGTGTCGTCGGCGTGCCGGAGTGCGGCGCGTGCAGCTGCCTGGGTGACCACCGACAGGTGGTACGGAAGGCGAACCAGCAACATCGCATCGATCACGGCCGGAGCCGCGATCAGGTAGCCGAGCCGGCCGCCGGCGAACGCGAACGCCTTGCTCATCGTGCGGCTGACGATCAGCTTCGCCGGGTAGTCATCGATCAGCGCGATCGCGCTCGGCTGCGACGAGAACTCACCGTAGGCCTCGTCGACGATCACGATCCCCGGCGATGCTTCGAGCAGGCTCCGCAGATCCGTGAGCGGAATGCTCTGTCCAGACGGGTTGTTCGGGGACGCGACGAATACCACGTCGGGGTGGTGCTCGGCGATGGCGGCGCGGGCCACCTCGACGTCCAGCCCGAAGTCGGAGGTCCGGTTGGCGGCCAGCCACCGTGTCTGCGTGCCGTCGGAGATGATCGGGTGCATCGAGTACGACGGAACGAATCCGATGGCGCTGCGGCCCGGGCCGCCGAACGCCTGCAGCAACTGTTGCAGGATTTCGTTGGAACCGTTGGCTGCCCACACGTTGTCCGGTCCCACCTCGACGCCGGTCTGGGCGGTCAGATAGGCGGCCAGGTCGGTGCGCAGCGCCACCGCATCGCGATCGGGATAGCGGTGCAGCTCGGCGGCGGCTTCCCGCACCGACCGTGCCACGTCGTCGATGAGCGCCTGGCTCGGCGGGTGCGGATTCTCATTGGTGTTGAGCCGCACCGGAACTTCCAGTTGCGGCGCACCATAAGGCGACTTGCCGCGCAGATCGTCGCGCAGCGGCAGATCCGCCAGGGTGATCTGCGCGCCCGGGCGGGCTGGTGTGCCGCTCACTGCTCGAACCTCCGTCGAACCGCTTCGCCGTGTGAAGGAAGGTCTTCGGCCGTGGCCAGTGCGATCACGTGTCCGCTGACATCTTTGAGTGCGGCCTC
Organism: Mycolicibacter heraklionensis; assembly: GCA_001673575.1. Lineage (GTDB taxonomy): Bacteria > Actinomycetota > Actinomycetes > Mycobacteriales > Mycobacteriaceae > Mycobacterium > Mycobacterium heraklionense_A. The sequence continues at coordinate 27,259 of LZME01000089.1, forward strand.
GGTGTAGTCCACGACGTGGATGCCGCGCAGGAACGTCTGTACCGACAGCCCACTGGAGTGCCGCGCACTGCCCGCGGTGGGCAGCACGTGGTTGGAGCCGGCGCAGTAGTCGCCGAGGCTGACTGGCGCGTACGGTCCGACGAAAATCGCACCGGCTGAACGGATTCGGGTCGCCACGGCCGCGGCATCGGCGGTCTGGATCTCGAGGTGCTCGGCGGCGTAGGCGTTTACCACGCGGATACCGGCGTCCAGGTCGTCGACCAGGACGATCGCCGACTGCGGTCCAGACAGTGCCGTGGTCACCCGCTCGCGGTGCACGGTGGTCTGCAGCTGGGCAGTCACCTCGCGGTCGGTGGCATCGGCCAACTCGGGGCTGGTGGTGACCAGCACGCTGGCGGCCATCTCATCGTGCTCGGCCTGACTGATCAGGTCCGCGGCCAGATGCGCCGGGTGCGCGGTGTTGTCCGCCAGGATGGCGATCTCGGTGGGCCCGGCTTCGGCGTCGATCCCGACCTGTGAGCGGCACAATCGCTTGGCGGCGGTGACGTAGATGTTGCCGGGGCCGGTGACCATGTCGACCGGCGCCAGTTCACCCCCATCGGTGTCGGTGCCGCCATAGGCCAGCAACGCCACCGCCTGGGCACCGCCGACCGCCCAAACCTCATCGATACCGAGCAACCGGGCTGCAGCCAGGATCGTCGGGTGCGGCAGACCGTCAAAGGCGGCCTGGGGCGGGCTGGCGATCACCAGGGACACGACACCGGCGGTCTGGGCTGGGACGACGTTCATCACCACGCTGGACGGGTAGACCGCGTTACCGCCCGGCACGTACAGGCCCACCCGCTCGACCGGAATCCAGCGTTCGGTGACGGTGGCGCCTGGGGCCAGCGTGGTGGTGGTGTCGGTGCGCCGCTGATCGGAGTGGACCGCCCGAGCGCGGCTGATCGCCACCTCCAGAGCG
>LZME01000090.1 GCA_001673575.1 Mycolicibacter heraklionensis
CGGCGGCTCGGTGATCAGCCTTCCCGTTCAAGAACCAAGATCCCCGTCAAGGACACGCCGATCGATTCCCATTAGGCCGGCGGGATCTCGACACGGCGCAGCACGCCGTCGTGCGCGTCGGCGGCCTCGATCTCAGCGCGGGTGACCCCGAGCAAGAACAGCACCGTGTCCAGATACGGGTAGCTCAGCGACGCGTCGGCCACCTCGCGCAAGGCCGGCTTGGCGTTGAACGCCACCCCCAGACCCGCCGTGGACAGCATGTCGATGTCATTGGCGCCGTCTCCGACCGCCACCGTCTGCTCCAGCGGCACTCCCACCTGAGCGGCGAACTCCCGCAAGGAGTCGGCCTTGCCGGCCCGGTCGACCACCGGACCGATCACCCGGCCGGTGAGTTTGCCGTCGACGATCTCCAGTTCGTTGGCCGCCACGAAGTCGAGCTGCAGCTCAGCCGCCAGCGGCTCGATCACCTGCCGGAAGCCGCCGGAGACCACTCCGCATTTGAAACCGAGCCGGCGCAGCGTGCGCACCGTGGTGCGAGCACCGGGAGTCAGCTCGATCTGTTCGGCTACCTCGTCGACGACACTGGCGGGCAGACCGGCCAGCGTGGACACCCGGTGGTGCAGCGATTCGGCGAAGTCGAGTTCGCCACGCATCGCGGCCTCGGTGATCGCGGCGACCGCGTCCCCGGCACCGGCCCGGTCGGCGAGCATCTCGATGACCTCGCCCTGAATCAAGGTGGAGTCGACGTCGAACACGATCAGTCGTTTGGTCCGCCGCGACAGGCTGGCATCTTGGAACGCCACGTCGACCTGTTGCTCGGCGGCGACTTTGCTCAGCGCGGACTGCAACTGGCCCGCGGCACCGACCGGCACCGAAACCCGCAGTTCCAGCCCCGTCACCGGGTAGTCGGACACGCCGCGGATCATGTCGATGTTGGCTTCGATCTCCGCGATCTCGTGAGCAAGTGCCCCCAGGGCCGTGGCAGCCACCGGCCGTCCCAAGACCACGATCCGGTGGGTGGAGGGCGCCGCGATGATCGGCGCGTCGTCGCTGCGTTCGATCGTGACGTCAAGCCCCACACCGCGGATCGCGGTGGTGACTTCCTCGGCGAACGCCGGGCCGTCAGCCACCTCCGGTTCGACCGACACCAGCACGCCCAGCGTGAGGCGGCCGCGAACGACGACCTGTTCGACGTTGAGCAACTCCACCTGGTAGCGCGACAGCACCTCGAAGAGGGCCGACGTCACGCCGGGCTGATCGACACCGGTGACGGTGATCAGCACCGGCACCTTGGGCGCGCTCACCCCTGGCGGGCGCCCGGCTCGACCGGGCGCCGCCTCTCCCCCAGCGGGCTCATCAAGCGTTGGCGGGTTCGTACAGCTCGTCACCGGGGTGACGGCCGACATGCGCCTCAGCCCGCAGCCGATCGATCATGTGCGGGTAGTGCAGCTCGAAAGCCGGACGCTCCGAACGGATCCGGGGCAGCTCGGTGAAGTTGTGCCGCGGCGGCGGGCAGCTGGTCGCCCACTCCAGGGAGTTGCCGTAGCCCCACGGGTCGTCGACCGTGACAACCTCGCCGTAACGCCAACTCTTGAAGACGTTCCAGGTGAAGGCGATCATCGACGAGCCCAGGATGAAGGCCCCGACGGTCGACACGATGTTGAACGCGGTGAAGCCGTCCGTGGGCAGGTAGTCGGCGTAACGACGCGGCATACCCATGTTGCCCAGCCAGTGCTGGATCAGGAACGTGGTGTGGAAGCCGATGAAGGTCAACCAGAAGTGCAACTTCCCGAGCCGCTCGTCGAGCAGCCGGCCGGTCATCTTCGGGAACCAGAAGTAGATCCCGGAGAACGTCGCGAACACGATGGTGCCGAACAGCACGTAGTGGAAGTGTGCGATCAGGAAGTAGCTGTCGCTGACGTGGAAGTCCAGCGGCGGGCTGGCCAGCATCACGCCGGTCAGACCACCGGCCATGAACGTGACGATGAAGCCCAACGCGAACAGCATCGGCGTCTCGAAGGTCAGCTGACCGCGCCACATGGTGCCGATCCAGTTGAAGAACTTCAGACCGGTCGGGATGGCGATCATCAGGGTCAGCAGCGAGAAGAACGGCAGCAGCACCGCGCCGGTGGCGAACATGTGGTGCGCCCACACCGCGGTCGACAGCCCGGCGATGCTCAGCGTCGCGTACACCAGGGTGACGTAGCCGAAGATCGGCTTGCGGGAGAAGACCGGGAACACTTCGCTGACGATGCCGAAGAACGGCAGCGCGATGATGTACACCTCGGGGTGGCCGAAGAACCAGAACAAGTGCTGCCACAACAGCACCCCGCCGTTGGCGGAGTCGTAGACGTGCCCGCCCAGGTGACGGTCAACGGCCAAGCCGAACAGCGCCGCGGTCAGCAGCGGGAAGACGATCAGCACCAGGATCGAGGTGACCAGGATGTTCCAGGTGAAGATCGGCAGGCGGAACATGGTCATGCCCGGGGCACGCATGCAGGCCACCGTGGTGATCATGTTGACCGCACCGAGGATGGTTCCCAGACCACCGACGGCCAGGCCCATGATCCACAGGTCGCCGCCGGCACCCGGGGAGTGCACCGCGTCGCTCAGCGGGGTGTAGGCGGTCCAGCCGAAGTCGGCGGCGCCACCGGGGGTGATGAAGCCGGCCAGGGCGATGGTGGCGCCGAACAGGAACAGCCAGAACGAGAACGCGTTCAGGCGCGGGAAGGCCACGTCCGGGGCGCCGATCTGCAGCGGCAGCACCAGGTTGGAGAACCCGAACACGATCGGGGTGGCGTAGAAGAGCAGCATCACCGTGCCGTGCATGGTGAACAGCTGGTTGAACTGCTCGTTGGACAGGAACTGCAGGCCCGGCACCGCCAGCTCGGTACGCATGAGCAGCGCGAGCAGGCCGCCGATGAAGAAGAAGGCCATACAGGCGACGCAGTACATGATGCCGATCAGCTTGTGATCGGTGGTGGTGATCATCTTGTACAGCAGGCTGCCCTTGGGGCCCATCAACGCAGGGAAGGGCCGACTGGCCTCGAGTTCTGCGCGTGGGGGTGCTTCGGCGGTCAAGATTCCTCCAAACATGGGCATCCCGGGAAACTTGGTCGAATCCTAACCCCGAGCATCGCCCGCTCGGTATAGGCCTCCTACAAACTGTCGTATTCGTCTCCTCAAGGGGTGCTCGACCGTGGGTGTTAACGTCACGGCGTGACCAGGGTGGACAGGCGGGCGGCGTCCGCAGTAGCGCTTGCCGTGACCTTGCTCACGACGGCCGGATGCGCGGGCGATAGCGCCGAAACCGCCCCGACCTCAATGTCCACCACGACGACGATGGTCGCCGGGGCCGGTGTGCTCGGCAACGACCGTCGCCCCGACGAGTCGTGTGCGGCCGAGCCCGCGCACCCCGACCCCGGACCCGCCATGCGCTGGGCCCACAACGCGGCCGAGGTGGAGCCGGCCAGCGTCGAAGTTCCCGAGCAGGCCGAGCGAATCGTGGTGCTCTCCGGCGATCAGCTCGACACGCTGTGCGCCCTGGGCCTGCAGTCCCGCGTGGTCGGCGCCGCAGTTCCGGACGGGGCGGACAAGCAACCGTCGTATCTGGGCTCGGTAGTGCACGGTGTCGCGGCCGTGGGCTCGCGCAGCAACCCCGATACCGGCGCCATCGCCGAGCTGCACCCGGATCTGATCCTGGGCGCACAGGGCCTGACGCCCGGCTATGCGGAGCTCGCCGCGATCGCCCCCACCGTGTTCACTGGAGCGCCGGGTTCGGCGTGGGAGGACAACGTGCGCGGCGTGGGCGCCGCGACGGCCCGCTCCGGCGCCGCCGACGAGGTGCTCGAGAGGTTCAGCGCGTACGCAGCTGAAACCCGCGAGGTCAGCGACGCCACCCACTTCCAGGTGTCGGTGGTGGAGTTCACCGACAACAGCGTGCGCGTGTACGGGGCCTCCGGCTTCGCCGCCAGCGTGCTCAGGGCCGTCGGAGTGGACCGCCCACCGTTGCAGCGGTTCACCGATCGGCCCTACATCGAGATCCCAGCTAACGATGCCGATCTGGCCGGCCGGGCGGATTTCTCGGCGGCCGACGGCGACATCGTCTACGTGTCCTTCGCCTCGCCGGCAGTGAAGGCGCGGGCTGCCACCGTGTTCGACAGCGTCGCCTGGCGACGGCTCGCGGCCAACCGCGACAGCCGGGTTTTCGTCGTCAACAACGAGGTGTGGCAGACCGGGCAGGGACCGGTCGCCGCGCGCGGCGTGGCCGAAGACCTGCACTGGGTGAACGCGCCCATCAACTGATCCGGCGTCCCGGCTGCCGACGGCGGCGGTGACCGATCTCACGCCCTCCGGATAAGCGTCGCAGCAAATAACTTTGCTAAGCTATGTTTTTACGTGTCGATGCATATCTGAAGAGGAATCTCCACTATGAGCACCGTTTCCGCCTATGCCGCCACGTCGGCAACCGACCCGCTGAGCAAGACCACGATCACCCGCCGGGAGCCCGGCCCGCATGACGTGGCGTTCGACATCCATTTCGCCGGCATCTGTCATTCCGACATCCACACAGTCAAAGCCGAGTGGGGCGCTCCGCAGTATCCGCTGGTTCCCGGCCACGAGATCGCTGGTGTGGTCACCGCCGTCGGGTCCGAGGTGACGAAGTTCAAGGTGGGCGACCGTGTCGGCGTGGGTTGCTTCGTCGACTCCTGCCGCGAATGCTCGAACTGCCAGGCCGGCCTTGAGCAGTACTGCACCGGCGGAGGCATGATCGGTACCTATGCCGGCGTCGGCCGCGACGGTCAGCCCACCCAGGGCGGCTACAGCGGCGCGATCGTCGTCGACGAGAACTACGTCTTGAGCATCCCCGACGAGATTCCCCTGGACGCTGCCGCTCCCCTGCTCTGCGCCGGCGTAACCACCTATTCGCCGCTGCGGCACTGGAATGTCGGTCCCGGCAAGCGGATTGCGGTCATTGGCCTCGGCGGCCTGGGACACATGGCCGTCAAGCTGGGGGTGGCGATGGGCGCCGAGGTGACGGTGCTGTCGCAGTCGTTGAAGAAGATGGAGGACGGCCTGCGACTGGGGGCAAAGCACTACCACGCCACCAGCGACCGCCAGACATTCAAGGATCTGCGCAACAAGTTCGACGTCATCTTGAACACCGTCTCGGCCAGCCTGGACCTGGGCGCGTATCTGAACCTGCTCACCCTGGACGGCACGCTGGTCGAGTTGGGCATGCCCGAACACGCCCTGTCGGTGCCGCCGAGCCCGCTGGTCCGGATGCGGCGCAGCGTGACGGGCTCGTTGATCGGTGGGATCGCCGAGACCCAGGAGATGCTGAACTTCTGCGCCGAGCACGGCGTGCGTCCCGAAATCGAGGTCATCGAACCGGATTACATCAACACCGCTTACGAGCGCGTGCTGGCCTCAGACGTGCGCTACCGCTTCGTCATCGACACCGAGTCGCTGCGGACCTAGCACCCCGCGTTCGACGAGGGCCACTCAGACGTAGCGGTTGCGCCCGGCCATTGCACCCGCCACCGTCTGCACCAGGTAGACGCCGAGCATCATCAGCCACGGCACCGTCCACCCACCACTCACGTGGTGCAGCAGGCCGAACATGAACGGGCCGACGCCGGCGAGCAGGTAGCCGAAGCCCTGCGCCATCCCCGACAGGCTCGCCGTGTCTTGTGCGTCGCGGGCTCGCAGCGCAATCACGGTGAGCGCCAACGAGAACACGCTCATCCCCAGCCCCACCAGCACGCTCCACAGCAGTGGTGCGACCCCGGGCGCGATCAGCAGACCGAGCATTCCGGCCATGCCGAGCACTCCCAGCCCGACGATCCATCCGCTTTGGCTGTCGCTGCGGGCGGCCAGCGGCGAGACGATCAGACTGATCGGCACGGCGATCAGCGAGATCAGGCCGAGCAGTAGGCCGGCGCGCGTTTCGCTGGTGCCGTTCTCGATGAGCACTTCGGGCAGCCAGCCCATCACCACGTAGGCGAGGAAGGACTGGGTGCCGAAGAACAGCGTGACGGTCCAGGCCAGCTTGCTGCGCAACAGCGACCGGCCCTTCGCCGTGGCCGCGGGCGCTGCGGTGCCGGGCCGGTCGAATCCGCGGGCCCCGACCACCCAGGCCGCCAGTGCCAGCAGCGCGAGCGCACTCCACGCGCCCAGTGCCGATCGCCAGCCGCCCAGTGCGTCGTCGAGCACCGGGGTGACCGCGGAGCCCAAGGCCCCTCCCCCTTGCAGTGCCGCGGTGTAGACGCCGGTCATCAGCCCGACCTGCGCCGGGAAGGATCCTCGGATGATCACCGGGATCAGCACGTTGATCAACGCGATCCCGGCGGTCGCCACCAGTGTTCCGCCGAGCACGACGAGCGGCCCGTCGCAGATCCGGATCAACAGTCCCGCAACGAGTATCAGTAGCGCCGCCGACACGGTGCGCCCCAGCCCGATCCGCCGCGACAACCACGGCGCGGCCAGCCCCGCGGCAGCGAAGCACAGACCGGGCAACGTGGTCAGGACACCGGCCCAGGTGTCCGAGGCGCCCAACGCTCCCCGCATCTCCGGGAGCAGCGGCCCCACGCTGGTGATCGCCGGGCGCAGGTTCAGTGCGGTCAACACCACCGCGACGGTCAGCAGCGCACCGCCGGCCGCCATCGTCGCCGGCCGGAATTCGGCGGCGCCCTCGAGTTCCAGTTCGAGGTCGTGCTCGTACTGGCCGAGCGTTTCGTTGCGGGCGGTGCGGGTCACCTAAAGTAGGATGGCATACATCCTATGATTGGATGAAGGGAGGAAGCTGTGCCGTTGGTCACCACTCGCCGGACCGGCCTGGTAGATCAGGTGATTGAGCAGCTCCGCGCCTCCGTGGCCGGCGGAGAATGGCCGGTCAATTCGCGAATCCCCACCGAACCAGAGCTCGCCGACGCGCTTGGCGTCGGCCGCAACACTGTGCGTGAGGCGGTCCGGGCGCTGGCCCACGGCGGCATCCTGGAGGTCCGCCAAGGCGACGGCACCTACGTGCGCGCCACCAGCGAAGTGTCCGGCGCGGTGCGCCGGTTGTGCGGCCCGCAGCTGCGCGACGTCCTACAGGTGCGGCGTTGCCTGGAGGTGGAAGGGGCACGGCTGGCTGCCGCCGCCCGCACGGAGGAGGATCTGGCCGAGCTGCGCGCACTGTTGGATCGCCGCGACGGCCATCAGCTGGAGGGCAGTCACGACGAGTTCGTCCGGGCCGACACCGATTTTCATCTCGCGGTGGTCCGCTGCTCGCACAATCCGGTGTTGACCGAGTTGTACTGCGGGCTCACCGAGGTGCTCATGGCCAGTGTCGCCACGACAAGCGCAAAACCGGTGCAGGCAGACCAGATCCGGCACCGGGGCCTGGTGGAGGCGATCGCCGCGGCCGACGTCGAAGCGGCCGGGCGTGAGGCGGGCGGATTCCTCGACGAGCTGCTCGAGCAGCTACCGCCGCGCTGAGGCGCTCAGTCGCGCCGAAGCCCCAACACCCGCAGCAGCTCCGGGCGCCGCAGGATCAGCCCGATCCACACCAGCAGGCCGACATAGACACCGGAGAGCACAAAGCCCGCCAGTGGTTTGTCTGCGTGCAGATTGATCGTCACCGCCCCGCCCAGATAGGCGGTCAGACCCAGCGCACCCAGCACGGCGGTCCGCGGAATCAGGAAGACGACGAGGCATGCCAGCAGCACCCAGCCGATCACCGCGGTCTTGTCGGGAGAAAAGCCGAGCCCTTCGGTGGCTTCGCGGGCAAACGGCATACCGAGGATCTTCGGGACGGCGTCGAACGCGAAGAACAGCCCCAGCACGGCGGTGATCACGGCTCCGGTGATCCACGCCCGGGAACGGCGCGGGGCGGTGTGGTCGGCGTTTGTCGTCATCATCTACTCCCTGAACTCGACGGTGATTGCGAAACGAGAGGTTCGTACGCGCGCAGGAATATCGCGGTGTAGCCGAACAGGATCACCGCGGTGGCCACCAGCAGCAGCAATCCCACCGCGTAGCTGTTGTGCACCGGATCGTAGGTGGCGCCCATCACCAGCGGTGGGAAGTAACCGCCCAGCCCGCCGACCGCGGCCACGATCCCGGTGACCGAGCCGACCGAACCGGCCGGGGCACGATGCGATACCCAGGCGAACACCCCGCCGGTGCCGATGCCGAGCGCGACGGCCAGGGGCAGAAAGGTCAGGCCCGACCAGATGTCGGCCGGCGGTTTGAACACCGAGATCAGCGTCTGCACCGCGATCCCGGCCAGCGAGGCCAAGACCACGTACTTGGGCGCGATGTGGTCGGCCAGCGTTCCGCCGAGCAGCCGGGCCAACACGGCCGCCAAGGCGAACGCCGCGGTGCGCTCCCCCGCACCGACGGCGGTGAAGTCGTAGACCGTCTTGATATAGATCGGCAGGTAGCTGCAGAAGGCCACGAAGCCGCCGAAGACCAGTCCGTACAGCAGCGACATCTCCCAGGTCACCCGCAACCGTGCCGCCGCCTTGAGCTTGGGCGCCACCGGGGTGGTGTTGGGCACGAAGCGGGGGCCGTTGTGCATCAACACCACACACAGCAGCGCCGAAACCGCCAGGGCCACCGCCACTATGAGATGGGTGGTGAACAGGCCAAACCACTTCACGAACCGCGGGGTGAAGAATGCCGAGACCGCGGTACCGACCATGCCCATGCCGAACACTCCGGTGGCGAAGCCGCGGCGCTGCGGGGCAAACCAGTTGTTGGCGAACGGGATTCCTATCGCAAAAACGGTGCCGGCCACGCCGAGGAAGAACCCCGCGACCAGCATCAGCGGATAGGAACCGATCTTTGCCGCGTACCCGACCGCCAGCACCGGGAGGATCGAGGCCACCGAGACCCCGATGAACATCGTGCGGCCCCCGAAGCGGTCGGTCATCAGTCCGGTGGCGATCCGGCCCAGCGCTCCGACCAGGATCGGGGTGGCCACCAGCAGCGCCTCCCGGTTGGAACTGAGCGACATCTGGCTGGCGTAGCGCGTCGACAGCGGGCCGATCAAGGTCCACGCCCAGAAGCAGATCACCGAGACCCAGGTGGCCAGGAACAAGTTGACGCCCGGGCCGGCGCCGTTACTGGGTCGATCAGCGCTCCTCACGAAGTCATGCAAACACCCCGAAGCGTGATCGGCTCGTCATTCGTACAAAATGCCGGCCCACTTCCCCGCTAGTACCGGCGATCCTGGGGTCTGCTGCACGAACAGGTGACATCTGAGTTGGCTTGCCCTGCGGGGTGGGCTGGAAGGATGTCATTGTGCC
>LZME01000091.1 GCA_001673575.1 Mycolicibacter heraklionensis
CGGTGGCGTCGATGCCGTCGCCGCCATCGCCACCATTACCACCGTCGGCACCAGCACCACCGGCACCACCCTTACCGCCGGAACCGATCAGCCACGAACCCTTACCACCGGCACCACCATTGCCACCAGCACCACCATTAGCACCGGCAAGACCATTCAGCCCAGCACCAACCGCCGCCCCCGCAGCACCCACCGCACCATCGCCACCAAGACCACCATTGCCGCCCGAACCGAACGCCAACCCGATGCCATCACCACCAGCACCACCAACACCACCGGCACCACCAGCGATACCAGCGCCACCAGCACCACCATCACCGCCATAACCCATCCACCAGCCACCGTTACCACCGGCGCCACCGTCACCACCATCAACACCCGCACCACCGGCGCCACCATCGCCGAACATGCCCGCCGAACCACCAGCACCACCGATGCCATCAGCAGACGTGCCACCGGCACCACCATCACCGAACCACAAACCACCCGCACCACCAGCAGCCTGCGCCAGCGTCCCACCATCAATACCGTCAGCACCATTACCGATCAGAATCTGACCGAAACCAAACAAGTTGACGAAATCAGCAACCGACGAACCGAACGAACTATTCAGGAAGTCCTGACCCAAGTCATGCCACGGGTCATAGAACAACGACCCAAACCAATCATCAGCAGCAGCCGAACCCGGCACCCCCGCCAACGACGCATCAAACGACAAACCCACATTGCTCAGCAACGGCTCCCACGAAGCCTGATCAAACAACGTCTCCCACGACGACGCCTGACTCAAATCAGCAAGAGCCCCAGCCAAATCCGAACCAACCAGATCAACAACCCAATCCAGCTCATCAGCATGCGCAACAGGCGCC
>LZME01000092.1 GCA_001673575.1 Mycolicibacter heraklionensis
GATGGCTTCCACGCATGAGACCAACACCTTGATGATGAACGCGCGCGACACCGCCGAAGCCGCCAAGTGGGGCTGACCCTGATGATCCGCTCGATGAGGGAAGGCAGTGATGGGTACTGAGCCCAACGCCGCCGAACTGACCGTCGAGCAAGCCTGGTACATCGCGGAAACCGTTGGTGCCGGGTCTTTTCCGTGGGTTTTGGCGATCACCATGCCCTACACGGACGCCGGGGAGCGAGGCGCGTTCATGGCGCGCCAGCGCGACGAGCTCACCCGGATGGGAGTTGTCTCGCCGGAGGGCGCGGTCAATCCGGCCGTGGCCGAATGGATCCGGGTGGTGTGCTTCCCGGACCGGTGGCTGGACCTACGCTATGTGGGTTCGGCCGCCGGCGGGACCCCCGAGATGTTGCGCGGCATCGTCGCGCGCCGTGACCAGAACGCGGGCAAGCCCGCCAGGACGGTTGTGGCACTGCGCAATGCGCAACTGGTCACGTTCACCGTGATGGACATCGACGACCCGCGCCTGCTGGTCCCGGTGCTCGGCGCAGGTCTGCGGCAGCGCCCGCCGGCCCGGTTCGACGAGTTCACCCTGCCGGCACGGGTCGGCGCGCGCGCTGACGAGCGACTGCGCGCCGGCGCTCCGCTCGCCGAAGTGCTTGACTACCTGGGCATTCCCGCCTCGGCGCGGCCGATCGTGGAATCGGTGTTTACCGGATCGCGTCACTATGTCGAGGTCGTCGCGGGATGCGCGCGAGACGGTCGGCATACCACCACAGAAGTCGGTATGAGCTTGGTCGACGCCGACGCGGGCCGCATCCTGGTCACCCCGTCGCAGGCCTTCGACGGCGAGTGGGTCTCGACCTTCCGCCCTGGAACCGACTTTGCGACTGCTGTCGCGATTGAACAGCTGACTGCCACCCTGCCCGAGGGCACATGGTTCCCCGGTCAGCGACTATCCAGAGATTTCACCACCCAGCTGTCCTAAAGGCAGCGAAAAGAACGTCCTCGCAGAGAAGAAGAATAGGGAACACCAATGACCGAAGCCCCGGTGCTGACCAGCGCCGTCATGCCGATTGTCCGCATCGCGGTCCTGGCCGACAGTCGCCTGACCGAGATCGCCGTGCCGGCGGAGCTGCCGCTACGCGAAATCCTGCCGGCGGTGCAACGCCTGGTCGCCCCGGACGCCGGCGAAGACGCCGAGCCTGCTGGTGCGACGCGGCTGAGCCTGGCGCCGGTCGGCGGCGCACCGTTCAGCCTGGACGCCAGCCTGGACACCGTCGGGGTGGTGGACGGCGACCTGCTGGCCCTGCGCCCGGTGCCGGTCGGCCCGGCTGCCCCCGGCATTGTCGAGGACATCGCCGACGCTGCTGTAATCTTCTCGGCTTCGCGGCGTAAGCCCTGGGGCGCCAAGCACATTCAACGCGCGGCGTTGGCCGCTGGGACGGGCCTGATCATCGCCGCCACCGGACTCGCAGCGGCGCACCACGCGGTCACCGGGGAGCCTGCCGGCCTGTTCACGGCCGGGGCCATCGCCCTGCTCACGGTGCTCGCTGCGCTGCTGTGCCGTACACGTTCGGCCGATGCCGCACTGACCCTGTCGATCGCGGCACTGGTACCGCTCGCCGCGGTGGGCGCCCTGGCGGTGCCCGGGGTGTTCAGTCCGGCGCACGTGGTGCTGGGCGCCGCGGCGGTCAGCGCGTGGTCGCTGATCTGCCTGATCCTGCCGCCGGGCGGTCGTGGCGAGCGCGGAATCGCGTTCTTCACCGCCGCGGTGGTCGTGGGTGTCGGGTTGCTGGCGGCGGCGGCCGTCAAGACCTTCTGGGAGTTGCCGTTCGTAACCCTGGGTTGTGGCCTGATCACGGCGTCGCTGCTGCTGACCGTTGCTGCGCCGCAGGTTTCGGCATTGTGGGCGCGGCTGCCGTTGCCGGTGATTCCGGCACCGGGCGACCCGACGCCATCCGCGCTGCCGGAGAGTGTGCTTGCCGACCTGCCTCGCCGGGTCCGCGTCACTGACGCCCACCAGACCGGCTTCATCGCCGGCTCGGTGCTGCTCGCTGTGCTCGGTTCGGTTGCCATCGCCTTTGCGCCCGAGGGGCTTTCGGGCTGGGCCTGGTACGTGGTCGCGGGCATCGCGGTGGCTTCGGTGCTGCGGGCCCGGGTGTGGGACTCGGCATGGTGCAAGGCCTGGCTGCTGGCCGAGCCGCACCTGACCGCGATTGCCCTGCTGGTCGGTTACGCCGCCACCGGCCGCTACACGGCTGCCTTCGGCGCGGTGCTGGTCCTGGCTGCCTTGGTGGCGGTGTGGGCAGTGGTCTCGTTGAGCCCGTCCGTGGCCTCGCCGGACAGCTACTCGCTGCCGGTGCGCCGCCTGGTGGGCTTCCTGGCTTCCGGCGTCGACGCCACCCTGATCCCGGTCATGGCCTACCTGGTCGGCATCTTCGCCTGGGTTCTGTCTCGATGATCGTTGCCGAGGAGCGCAGCCGGAGTCGGTCAGCGGTCCGGGCGGCCGGGATCGTCGTGCTGGCAGCCTTGCTGACCAGCGCGCCGGCCCTGGCGATCACCCCGCCGACGGTGGACCCGACAGTGCCGCCGCCCAGCGGAGCGCCCGGCCCCGTCGCGGCGATGGAACAGCGCGCCGACTGCGCCAGTTCGGGTTTGCTGCCCGGCAGCAACCTCAGCGCCGCGACGGCCGGCCAGCGGATGCTCGACCTGCCCACCGCGTGGCAGTTCTCCCGTGGCGAAGGCCAGACGGTGG
>LZME01000093.1 GCA_001673575.1 Mycolicibacter heraklionensis
GCACACTGCTATTCCCCGCCCTGTGCCAGGCCACCACCGCACCAGCGGCACCACCGTCACCACCGACATCCACCGCCGACCGCACCCTGATGATGCCCACCCGCAAGAGCACCCGCAGCCAAGACCGGCTCCGGTGCATCAACGCCGAACGCGCCTACAACCTCGCCCGACGCGATAGGCCTCCGCCTTAGTGCGATCCCACGGTTCTACACACCCAGCGGGGATTCGACCCGGATCGTCTCGTCGCGGATCAGCCCCCGCAGCAGCGCCGTACTGAACTCCGCGGCGATCTCCTTGGCGCTACGCCGGCCGCTGGGCCGCAGCCAGCGATAAGCCCCCAGCGTCATACCGATGTAGCCCAGCGCCAGCACGTGCGAGTCGCACGGATAGAACTCGCCGCTGGCGATACCGCGGTCGATCAGGCCATGCACGTGCTCGTAGACCTGGGCTTCCTTCTCCCGGATCTCGGCCACCTGCTCCTCGGTGAACCACTCGGTGATGTAGGGCTGCTCCTGGAAGTAGACCGCCGCGCCCTCGGGATTGACCGCGATCTGGTCGAGCAGACGCACGGTGTACTGGTACAACGCCTCGCGCGCGGTCCACGACGGGTCGTCGTGGACGGCCGCCAGCGTTCGTTCCGCGGCCTGCTGGTAAATGTCATAGAGGATCAACGACTTGCTGGCGTAGTAGTGATAGACCGTCGCCTTGTTCAGCCCCACCACGTCAGCGACGTCGTCCATGCGGGTGCCGTGGTAGCCGCGGGCCGCGAACAACTTGGTAGCGACCGCGAGCAACTCCTCGCGACGAGATGGTGCCTGGGAAGATCCCCCCGGCGTAGCCTTGCCGTTTGCCATGTCCACTCACTCTTCGGCCAGGCCGGTGTCATCGGCGTGTCAATCAACTGGTTGGAAGGATTCTAGGCAGTCCGCTGTTGCAGCGTTGACGGGCCGACTAAACTGGTGGAAATCCAAGCTAAGGGGTTGACGACATGGGTCCTGGTTACGGTTACGATCCGAATCCGGATTACGAGCTGAGCGACGAGGCCGAGTTCTTCTTCAAGTACCTGACTTGGGGCATTCGTGGCGTCGAAAGCGGTGGCGGCTACCCCCCGCAGAACTACCCGCCGGTCTAAACGCCACAGCGAACCTGATTGACGGCCCCTGATCCGCCCGGATCGGGGGCCGTTTCACGTCTGATCGGCCAAGCCACCAGCATGGTGTCCTATCGTGGCCGGGTGACCTCCCAGCCGAATCTGCCCGGGGCGTGGAATTTTCGCGACGTCTCCGAGACCACCGGCGCATTGCGCCCCGGCCGCCTGTTCCGGTCCAGCGAACTGAGTCGCCTCGAAGATCGGGGCCGCGAAGAACTGCTGCGACTCGGGGTGTCCGACGTAGCCGATCTGCGGTCACCGCGCGAGGTGACACGCCGCGGACCGGGGCTGGTGCCCGCCGGTGTCGGCATCCACCTGCTGCCCTTCCCGGATCTGGCCGGCGACCAATCACCGGACAGCTCGGCTCCGCACGAGGACGCGTTCCGCAACATGATGGCCGAGAAGCCCGACGAGGATTCCGCCGCCGACGTCGCCGCCCGCTACATGCTTGAGGAGTACGAGCGCTTCCCCACCCTCGCCGGGTCCCGCCGGGCGGTGCAGCGGGTGGTGTCACTGCTGGCAGAAGGCCGGCCGGTCCTGGCACACTGCTTCGCCGGTAAGGACCGCACCGGATTCGTCGTCGCAGTGGTGTTGCGGGCGGCCGGGGTGGACCGCGACGCCGTCATCGAGGACTACCTGCGCAGCAACACAGCGGTGCCGGTGCTGCGTGACCGGATCATGGAAATGATCCGGTCACGGCCCGAGGCCGAGATCACCCCCGAGGTGCTGACCTTCACCGAAGCGCGCCTGTCCGATGAAGTGCTCGGCGTGCGCGCTGACTATCTTGATGCTGCCGAACGCTCGATCGAGGAGAACTTCGGCTCGCTCGACGGGTTCCTGCGGGCCGCCGAGGTCACCGACGCCGACGTCGACAGGCTGCGTGGCGCGCTGCTCGGCTAAATCAGCGCGCCACGTCCCGAACCTGATTGTTACAGCGAGAAACTGGCCGCCTTGGCCGCCGACAAGTCGGCGATCGTCGACCACTGCGCCGCGATCTCGTCGACCGACGGCGGGTTCTCGAAGGTGGCGCCGGCGTTCTCGAACAGTGCGGTCCGCTGCACCTTGCCGCCGCCGGCGATGAACACCGAGCCGGTCTCTGCGACCTCTTCGGTGCATAGGTAGGCCACCACCGGTGCGACGTACTCGGGCTTGAGCTTGGCAAGCACCTCCGGCGGCAGGATGTCCTCGGTCATCCGGGTTGCCGCGATGGGGGCGATCGCGTTGGCCTTGATGTTGTACTTCGCGCCCTCGATGGCCAGCGTGTTGATCATGCCGACCAGGCCGAGCTTGGCCGCGCCGTAGTTGGCCTGCCCGAAGTTGCCGAACAGTCCGCTGGTGGAGGTGGCGACGACCACGCGGCCGTAGCTCTGCTCGCGGAAGTGCGGCCACGCCGCGCGCACCACGTTGTATCCGCCGTAGAGGTGCACCTGAAGCACAGCGTCCCAGTTCTCCGACGTCATCTTGTGGAAGGTGCCGTCACGCAGGATGCCGGCGTTGCTGACGACGCCGTCGACCTTCCCGAACTCGTCGATCGCAGTCTTGATGATGTTCGCCGCGCCCTCGGCGTCGGCGACGCTGTCGTAGTTGGCGACGGCCCGGCCGCCGGCCTCTTTGATCTCAGCGACTACCTGGTCGGCCATGTTGTGCCCGGCACCGGTGCCGTCGCGGGCACCACCGAGATCGTTGACCACCACACAGGCCCCCTCGCGGGCCAAGGTCAGGGCGTATTCGCGGCCCAACCCACCACCGGCTCCGGTGACGACGACAACACGATCCTGCACTCCGGACATCAGTTTCCTTCCTCGATTCGATCGCCACGCTAGAACAGACCTGGAAAAGGCCTAGCGTCAACTTCCAGGCCTTCTCTGTATACGGGGGATGAATCGAGTCCGCTATGTCGGGTCGGGTATGCGGAGTCAGCTGCGCACTGCGGTGACGAACTCCGAGAACGCGTCGGCGTCGTCCGTCACCGACACGTCCACCCAGCGGTTCAACCGGCGCATCTCCGCGGTCGAGGGCTGCGAGGCGGCCCGCCAGCCGTGCTCGTCGAGCCATCCCCGCACCGACGCGCGGTCCTCGTCTTGGTAAATCAGATCCTGGATGTCGAGACTCTGCGTCAGGCCTACCATCTCGGCGATCTTCTTGAATCGCTCCGCCATCTGCTGGCGCCGCTCGTCGGAGCGATGGTTGCCCGCGGTCTCCGCCGCGATCCGGCTCCCCGAAGCGCTGAGCTCGGTGATTTGCTCGAACAGCCGGTCCTGACCCTCGGCGGGCAGGTACATCAACAGTCCCTCGGCCAGCCATGCGGTCGGGGCCGCGGGGTCGAAGCCGGCGGCAGTCAATGCGGCGGGCCAGTCCTGCCGCAGATCGATGGGCACGGTGCGGCGCTCGGCCGCCGGCGTCACGTCATTGGCCGTCAGGGTCTGCTCCTTGTAGGCCAAGACCTTCGGCTGGTCGATCTCATAGACGGTGGTGCCGGTCGGCCAGTCCAGCCGGTAGGCGCGCGAGTCCAGCCCAGACGCCAGGATCACCACCTGGCGGATGCCGGCGGCGACCGCGTCTGCGAAGAAGGCGTCGAAGAAGTGGGTGCGGACCGCCTGGTAGCTGCGCATGTGGTGATAGACGGCAGCGACCTCGGCGTCGATGGCCTCCACCTTGTCGACCAACGTGTCGTCCAGCAGCATCTCCCAGATCCCGGTACCGGCACCGGCGACCAGGAGTTTGGCGTACGGGTCGTTGATCAGCGGATCAGCGCTGGCCGTCTCGGATGCGCGGGCGGCGGCCACCATCACCGCCGTCGATCCGACACTGGTCGCGATATCCCAGGTGTCGTCGTGGGTACGGAGTGCGCTCATCGGTTTACCTCGCTTGGTCGCGGCCGCTGTCGGACGCGATACTACCGATGAAAGTTAGCCGGGCTATTAACTTTATCCGTCGGCTGGCTGACGCAACTGCCAGAGTTCCTGGGTCAACAGCGCCTGCAGTGTGGCGACCACCCCGGCCGCTGCCACCTGATTGCCGACCAGTGACACATAGAAGGCGATGCCCCACAACACGGCCAACAGCATCTCGGTCAGCTCGCCCATAGTCGAGGTCGCGACCAATTCTCCGCGGTTGATGGCTTCGGTGAGCGCCTCGGCCAGAAACGCCCGCGGCGGGCCCTGGATGTCGCCGACCAACGACTTCAACACCGGGTCTCGCTGAGCGTCCACCACCGCGGTGACGGCAAACGCCGCCACCGTACGGTCATCTTCGCCGAGTTGGGTGAAGCTCACGATGACCGACGACAATTGTCCGACCAGGGTGGGCTCGGAGCGCGCCTGGTCGACGGCGTGCGCGAACAGGGTCTCAGCCTGCGTCAGAACAGCCTGGTAGAGCAGCTTCTTGCTAGGAAAATAGTGATTGATCGCCGGGCGGGTCAGCTGCGCCCGCTCCGCTATCGCCTGGAACGTCGTTGCGTGGTAGCCGAATTCGCCGAAGACGCCGCTGGCGGCCGTCACGATGCGCTCCCTGGTCACGCCAGAGCGCGCCCCGCGGGGGCGCCCCACCCTGCGAAAAACCGCATCCCGCACTTGACAAGTGTGGCACGGCATAGCGTGCAACCCCAGAAAAATCGAAATTACGAATATTCACTTAAGACTCAGCTGTACGGTATGCCAACGGCGCCCAGCGAACTAAAGTCGACTTATGGGCGCGGTTCTCTCTCGACAGGCGTACTTCGAGACCGGTTTCGAAGTGCTGTCCGAATTGGGCTACGGCGGCCTCAAGCTCGCCGAAGTCTGCAACCGGCTCGGCGTGACGACAGGCTCGTTCTACCACTACTTCACCAGCTGGCCGGTTTATACCCGTGACCTGGTTCAACACTGGCTGGATGAGCGCACCCTCCAGCACGTGGAATTCGTACGCGCGATACCCGACCCGCGGCAGCGCCTCGACAGCCTGATTCAGATCGGCCTGACCCTGCCCCACGGGGCCGAAGCCGCCATCCGCTCCTGGAGCTCGGCGGACGCCCGGGTTCACGCGGTGCAGGCCGAAGTGGATCAGCAACGCTTCGATATCCTCTTCGAATCGGCGCAGGAAGTCCTCCACGACAAACGCCAGGCGCAGCTGTTCGCAAACTGGGCGATCTATCTGCTGATCGGCTACGAGCAGGCGCTGCTGCCGCGCGACGCCTCCACGTTCGAGTGGATCGCCGCCCAATTGCTCGACGCGCTCGACTCCGGGAGGTTTGCCACAGCGTCCGACGACACGCCCGGCACGTCGTTTACAGCGAGCTGATCCGCTGCAGGGCCAGACGCGGCCCCCGTCGTTTGCTGACAGCGAGCCCGCTGTCGATCAGCAACCGAACCACGCGGTGCCGGTGCGGCCGCATCGGCTCCATCAGTTCGACCATGGCTTCGTCGGTGAACACCTCGTCGAGCGGCAAGCCAAGCAGTGTGCGTCCGATCATCGTCGCGAGGTGGTAGTCCCCGACCGATAAGGCGTCGGCATCACCGAACGCTCGCTGCGCGGTTTCGGCCGCGGTCCACTCGCCGACGCCGGGCAGCGACATCAACGCCGCCCGCGCCTCCGCTGCCGGGCGGGAAACCAGCCGTTCCAGGGCATCGGCTCGCCCCGCGCAACCCACGATGGTGCGCGCCCGCCCGCCATCGACGTTGGCACGATGAAACTTCCAGGAGGGGATGGTCCGCCAGGTCTGCGCCGACGGTGGCACCCGCATTCGCGACGGCGCCGGGCCGGGAGCCGGCGAGCCGAACTCGGTGACCAGCAGGCGCCACGCCCGAAAGGCGTCAGCACCCGGCACCCGCTGCTCGAGCACGGCCGGGATGAGCGCCTCGAGCACCCGGTCGGTGCGACCCAGCCGCAGGTGCGGCACACGCCGGCAGGCAGCGATCACCGTCGGATCGGCCGGCACGAAGTCGGCCGCGTCGTCGTGGACGCCCAACAAGCCCGGTGCGCCGTCAAGAAACTCCGCGGCGCCGGCGCCCCAGGCCGCACAATCCACCGCATCGGGCGCGGCCTGGACGATGCGCGCCGTCACCGGCCCGCTGGGCATCAGGCTGGTTCGCCAGATGGCCCCGCCTACCACCTGTAGGCATGGGTCGCCCGGGCCGCGGCGCAGTGGTCCCAGCGTGAGCGCGGGGCTGGCCGTGCCGGGAAAGGTGACGGTGCGAGAAAGCGAATTACTGATGACGCGATCATAAGGATCGCTTGTCCTCGTTGACCGCTCCCCGCCGCCCGGTCACGATGGAGAAGTGGCCACCCCGTTCGATGATCCGCAGGCGGAATTGGCGTGGATGTTTCTCCAGGGCATCTGCGGCGACGACGACCTGGACGATATTTTTGCGCTGGTCAGCGACGACTTCACCTGGTGGAGCATCCTGACCCGCCAGGCCGTCGACAAAGACGAGTTGCGGCTGGAAGTCGAACAGCGTCGACTCGGCTTGCGGATCAGCCTGGAACTGGTCCGGTGCATCAACGAACACGAGACCGTAGTGATCGAAGCGCTGGGCGACTGTCACGCCGCCGACGGTTCGCACTATGACAGCCCGCTGGCGTACATCGTCGACACCCGAGACGGACGGATCGTCTCGGTGCGCGAGTACACCGACACTCGGTTCGCCGGGCAATTGTTGGGGCTCTAGGGAGCTCTGGCGCGCCTTAGGCTTCGGCGACGCTGATGTCGGCTTTGTCGGGGTAGAACGCGACGTGCCCGGCGATCGGCGCAACCGCCGCGAACGGCTGCTCGTAGGTCCAGATCGCGTCGGCGATCGTCTGGCCGGCCGCGGTGGTGACGCTGTAGTAGGCGGCATCGCCCTTGAACGGACAATAGCTGGTGGTCTGGGTGCGGGTCAGCAGATCGGACTTGACATCGGACAGCGGAATGTACTGCACCGCAGGGTGATTCGATTCCTGCAGGGTGAGCGCGTTGGCGCTGTCGGCGATGATCTCGTCGCCGATCCGCACGGTGACCTGCCGCCCGGTCGGGGTCACGGTGATCGGGTACTCGTCAGTCGGGATGTGTACCGGTCGTCTGCCTGAATTTCCGTGTGTCATGCCGGCGAACCTCGCTTCTTGGCGTTGCGCAGTTTCATCCAGAAACGCGCCGCCTCCCGAATCGATTCCTCAACGGGTCGTGGCTGCCAGCCGAGCTCGCGCACCGCCTTGCTGTGATCCACCGGAGCTTCGGCGCGCATCATCTGCACCGACTTGAGGCTGAGCTCGGCATCCTTACCGGTCAGCCTGGCCCGCAGGCTGCCGAGTGCGCCCAGCGCATACAGCGCCGGCACCGAGATCGAACGCGCCGGCGCCGGCATTCCCGCCTCGTCGGCCGCGATCTTGACCACGTCCTCAAGCCGGATCAACCGCTCGGAAATCAGGTAGCGCTGGCCGTTGCGCCCACGCTCGGCGGCCAGGATCATCGCGCGGGCGGCGTCGTCGACCCCGACCACTTCCAGCTCGATCCCTTTCATCAGGAACGGCAGCTTGCCGAACGCCGCTCCCGCGATGAACGCTCCGTGCGGGGTCCGGCCCCAGTCGCCGTCGCCGTAGGTGGTGGACACGCACATCGCGACCGCTGGCAGGCCGGCTTCGGCGCTGCGCAGCACCAGCTCTTCGGCCTGCACCCGGGACTGGACGTAGGGCGTCAACCCGCGCGGGTTGATGATGTCGTCCTCGTTGGCGACGTGACCGCGACGCCGGCCCACGGTGGCGTAGCTGCTGGTGAACACGAATCGGCGCAGGTCGGCTTCTTTGGCAACCTCCAAGACATTGCGGGTGCCCTCGACGTTGGTGCGGAACAGCGGGCTGGGGTCGCGCAGCCAGGCGCGGGTGTCCACGACGCAGTAGTAGACGTCGTCGCAGCCGGCCATCGCCTCGGCCAGGGTGGCCGAGTCGAAGATGTCGCCGTGGAATCGCGTGACGTCGAGGTGGTCGATGGCGATGGTGTTGGCGCTCGGGCGCACCATCACCCGAACGTCCTCTCCGGCGTCGACGAGCTGGCGGGTGACGTGCGATCCCAGGAACCCGTTGGCTCCGATGACAAGCTTGGGCTTGCGGCTCATGCGTTTCCTCCGAACTGCTTCATCCAGGCGGCCGCTTCGTCGTCGAGGGTGCCGAGCTCCTGAGCTTTGCGGCACCATTTCATGCTCGCGGCGACGAAGCGCAGCGGGTTATAGATGTCCTCCTGCCGGGACCACAGGCCGTCGCCGGCGTAGGTGACGATCGAGATGTTGGTGGCGCTGATGATGGTGCCGTCGCCGGGGTCGCGCATGGGGTTGTCCAGTTCGCAGATGATGCGCCCGCCGTCCTCGTCGATGACGGTCCACAGGGCCGGGAACTCGGTCATGTAGCTGCCCGGGAAGGTCGACATGGTCTTGCGGATCCAGCTGCGCACCTCGTCGCGGCCGTGCATGGTGCCCATCGCGTGCTCGACGTATTCGACGTCGGGGGTGTAGTGCGCCACCCACGCATCCCAGTCCTGAGTCTCGGCGGCGCGAGCGACGGTCTGTTCGAACACATCAAAGGCGGCAGCGAGTTCTGCGCGGCTGAACTGCGGTTTCGTCATGCCAAGAACTAGAACACGTTCTAGCGAGGTTGTCGAGAGTCCGTGCCCAGAATCGAATCTGGGTTTATATTCGAAACAATGCTACGGTGACGCCGTCGGCCCACCGCGGGCCGTGAGGAGGTTCGGCAGCCAGTGACGCCCCCCAAGCCCACCGTCGGCCTGCACCACGCCGCCTACGCCTGCGCCGACCTGGAGGCCACGAACCACTTCTACGAAGACCTACTGGGATTGCCGCTGGTGCACACCGAAGTCGAGCACCTGCAAGAAGGCTTCTTCCGGCATGTCTTCTACGACCTCGGTGACGGCTCGTGCATCGCGTTCTTCGACCTGCACGGCGTCGGGGAGAAGCCCGACTGGTCCAGCTCGTTGTCACGCCCGAACGGACTGCCGGTCTGGGTGAACCACTTCGCGTTCCGGGCCACCGAAGAGAAGCAGAACGAAGTCCGGGCGCGAATGGACGCCGCCGGCATCAAAGCACTGATGGACGTCGACCACGGCTGGTGCCACTCGCTGTACTACCTGGACCCCAACGGCATCATGATCGAGCTGTGCCGCGACACCCCCGGCTTCGAACCCGACCCGGAGCAGGCACACAAGCTGCTGAACAGCACCGAGAGGGCCGCTGACCCCAAGGTGGTCACCTCGAAGACGACCACCACCCAGCTCGGCTGAGCCGACCGCGCATGGCGCTCGATTCGCTGACGTCGCTCACCGTCACCCAGGACGGTCCGGCGGCCCGGGTGTGCATCAGCCACGGCGAGATCAACCTGATGGACGCCACCATGATGGGCGACCTGTGGCGACTGGTGAATTGGCTACGCTCGCCCGCCGGTCGCGACATCCGGGTGGTGGTTTTGGAAAGCGCCAACCCCGAGTTCTTCATTGCCCACGTGGACCTGGCGCTGCTGGCCGCCTCGGCCGAGAACACCGAGGCTGCCGTCGGCTCCTTTCAGGACCTGGTCGGTGCCTTCCGGGCACTGGACCAGGTCACCATCGGGGTGGTCGCCGGGCGGGTTGCCGGCGGCGGAATGGAACTACTGGTCAACCTCGATCTGCGGTTTGCGGTCACCGGTCGTGCCGTGTTCAACCAGGTCGAGACCGGAATCGGGGTCATCCCGGCCGGTTCGGGTCCGCAGCACCTACTTCGCCTGCTGGGACGGGGCCGGGCGCTGGAGGTCATCCTCGGCCACGACGACCTCGATGCGGGCCTAGCCGAGCGCTACGGACTGGTCAACCGGGCGTTGGACGCGGACGCCGTCGGGCCCTTCCTGGACCGGCTGGTGCAACGCATCGCCACGGTGCCGCTGGCCGACATCGCCGACGTCAAAGCCACCCTGGCCGCCCCGGACATCGCCGCCGGCCTGGCCGTGGAGCGTTCCGCCTTCGCCCAGATGCTGGCCCGCGGTGCGGCGCTGCCCAAGATGCAGCGCTTCCTGGCCGCAGGCGGCCAGACGCCCGATGGCGAACGTCGACTGGCCGAGCTGGTAGCCGACCTAGAGCAGGCGGAACCGACGTGACGCCCCCAGACGGCGGGGGCGCCGACGGGTCGGCCGCCCGCCCCACCGTCCGGGGCCGCGACACCCAGGCGCGCCTGGAGCAGGCGGCCCGTGAGGTGATCGCCCGCAAGGGGTTCTTCAAGACGACGATCACCGACATCACCTCTGCCGCCAAACGCTCGCCGGCGTCGTTCTACCACTACTTCGGGTCCAAGGAAGAATTGTTGGCGTCGCTGGCCGAGGACTTTCGGGCCATGGCCCGCAGCCGTGCGGTGCAGGCCTTGCACCCGGGCCAGGATCTGCACGCGATCATCCAAGAATCGGTACGCGCGCACTGGGACACCTACCGCGAACACCTGGGGGTCATGGTCGGGGTGTTCCAGCTGGCGATGATCGACGACGCGTTCGCCCAGCGCTGGCGAGAGATGTGCGCCGACGCAATCGACTGGGTGGCACAGACGGTGCGGATGGCGCAGCGCAAGGGCTACGCGACCGACGCCGACCCCGAGCTGGTCGGGTCCGCCGTCGTCGCCATGCTCAACCACTTCACCTATGTCTGGCTGGTGGCAGGCGGCGACGTCGCCGGCCGCGAACTGGACGAAGAAGCAGCAATCAAGACGCTCACCGACACCTGGTATCGCTCGGTGAGCTGGCGCGATCAGGATTCATGATCAAAGGAGTAACGCAGTGGCAGTAACCCGCGAATTCGTTTCGCTCACTTCGGCATCGGCGGGCGTGAACCCCGCCGGCTATCACCCGGCCCAGGGGCTGTACTGGACTCCGGCCGGCGTCAAGCCGAAGGTGGCGGTGATCGCCAGCCACTACAACGTGGACTTCGCCGAGCACTACTTGGCGCCGCTCATCGCCGAACGCGGCTACGGCTTCTTGGGTTGGAACACCCGGTATCGCAGCGGCGAGTCGTTGTTCCTGCTTGAGCATGCACTGCTCGATATCGCGGCCGGGGTGCAGTGGCTGCGCGAACAGGCCGGCGTCGAGACGATCGTCTTGCTCGGCAACTCCGGCGGTGGATCGTTGATGGCCGCCTACCAGTCGCAGTCCGTGGACCCGCACATCACAGGTGTCGGCGGGGGACCGGTGCCTGATGCGGTCAATGCGCTGCCGCCCGGCGACCTCTACGTATCCACCCAGGCCCACGCCGGGCGCCCCGAGGTACTGACCGCGTGGATCGACCCGTCGGTGACCGACGAGACCGACCCGCTGTCGTGTGACCCGACTCTGGACATGTACGCCGAGCAGAACACGCCGCCCTACACCCCGGAATTCATCGCCCGCTACCGCCAGGCCCAGCGCGACCGCAATGACCGGATCACTGCGTGGGCACAGGCAGAACTGAAGCGGCTCAAGGCCGGCGGCACCTACGACCGCTCCTTCTCGGTGCACCGGGTGTGGGCCGACCCGCGCTACCTCGACGCCTCGCTCGACCCGTCGGACCGTCCGCTGAACTCGTGCTACCTGGGTGACCCCCGGCGCGCCAATCGCGCGCCGTACAACATCGCCGCGCACTGCACGCTGCGGACCTGGTTGTCGATGTGGAGCCTGCAGACGTCGTTCTGTCAGGGCGCTCCGCATCTGGGACGGATCACGTTGCCCTCGTTGGTGATCCAGGGAACCGCGGATACCGGTGTCTTTCCCAGCGATGCGCACCACATCCACGACTCGTTGGCCAGCACCGACAAGCAGCTCCATTTCATCCCAGGCGACCACTACCTGGAGCAGCCGACGGACAGCCGCACGATCTGCGCGGATCTGGTGGCGTCCTGGATCGCTGAACGCACCTGATGGGCGCGCTCGACTTCGACTTCCGTGACCCGGAGCTGCACGTCGATCCGTTGGCGTATCAGCGGCGGTTCGCCGAAGCCGAGCCGGTGCACCGCAACAGCCAGGGGCTGTGGGTGCTGACCCGCTACGCCGACGTGCTGGCGATGCTGCGCGACGAGCGGGTCAGCACCGACCGGCGAAACCTGTACCGCAACAAGCTCGATCCGGGCCGGCCGTATCTGACCCACGTGGAACATAACCTGTTCTACCGCTCCGGTGACGATCACCGGCGGCTGCGGGCCCCACTGTCGCGGGCGTTCACGCCGCGCGCGCTGGCCTCCTTCGAGGCCGAAGTCGCTTCCCGGGCCCGGTCTTTGGCGGCGGGGCTGGACCCAGCAGGCTTCGACCTGGTGGCCGAGTTCGCCAAACCATTGCCGCTGGGGGCGATCGCCACGCTGCTGGGGGTGCCCGACAGCGAACTGGACAACCTGGCGACCTGGTCGATGGCGCTGATCGGGGCTTTGGAACCGGCAGCATCTCGGACCGCGTTCGCTGCCGCGGACGACGCCGCCGCGGGAATGAAGGCTCTGCTCGCCGATCTGCTGGCGCTGCGCCGCGCCGATCCCGGCCATGACCTGCTGTCGGTGGTGGCCACCAGCGGACTGCCGGTGTCAGACGACGAGCTGCTGCACAACGCCATCTTCTTGCTGTCGGCCGGGCACGACACCACCACGGCCGTGCTGACCGGAGCGGCCGCACTGCTGATCGAGCAGCGCGGGCAACGCGGCCTGCTGGCCGACTCCCCGCATGCCGTCGACGAACTGGTCCGGATGATCAGCCCGGCCCTGATGATCTCCCGGGTGGCCAGCGCCCCGATCGAAGTCGGTGACAGCATGATCGACACCGGTGCCCCGATTCTGCTCGGGTTGGCGGCCGCCAACCGGGACCCGGCGGTATTCCCCGACCCCGACCGCCTCGACCTGGCCCGGTCGCAGACCGGCCACCTGGGATTCGGGTTCGGTCCGCATGTCTGCCTGGGCGCGCCGTTGGCCCGCATGCAGATCCGGTTGGGACTACTCGCCCTGTTCGACCGGTTCCCCGAGTTGACGGAGCAGGCGCCGCCGCACCGGGAGCCGAGCGCCGTGCTGACCAGCTATCGCTCCTATCCGCTGGCGGGCCACGGCTAGCTGCGGATAATCGGGGCATGACCAATTTCCAGAGAGCGATCCTGGCCGGCGGCTGCTTCTGGGGCATGCAGGACCTGATCCGCAAACAGCCCGGCGTGGTGAGCACCCGAGTCGGCTACACCGGCGACCCCAATGTCCCGAACGCCACTTACCGCAATCACGGCAACCATGCCGAAGCCATCGAGATCACCTACGACCCCACGGCGACCGACTACCGCAGCCTGCTGGAGTTCTTCTTCGCCATCCACGACCCGACCACGCCTAACCGGCAAGGCAACGACGTCGGCAGCAGTTACCGCTCGGCGATCTTCTATCTCGACGACGAGCAGCGCCAGATCGCGCTGGACACCATCGCCGACGTGGAGGCCTCCGGCCGCTGGCCGGGCAAGGTGGTGACCGAGGTCAGCCCCGCCGGGGATTTCTGGGAGGCCGAACCGGAGCATCAGGATTACCTGGAGCGCTTCCCGGGCGGCTACACCTGCCACTACATCCGGCCGAACTGGCAACTGCAGCCGCAACGCTAGCCGGGGTCAGTCCCGGCGGCGCACCGTGATCCGACCGCCTTTCTTGGGCGTGAAGGCCACGCCGCGGGAGTGGTACTTCTCTCCGGGCGCTGTGGTGGGCTCGATGGTCAAGCGCTCCAACACCGTCCGCAACACCACGTCCATCTCCAGGTTGGCGAAGGTCGAGCCCGGGCAGCGCCGGGTGCCGCCGCCGTAGGGCATCCACTCGAACGCCGACGGGCTGCCGTTGATGTAGCGCTTGGGGTCGAATCCATGTGAATCGTCGAACGCGGCGGCATTCTGGTGGACCTGGTTGATTGCGACGATCACCGAGTAGCCGCGCGGAATCACCCACTCTCCGACCTGGATGCTGGGCGCGTAGACATGCCGTCCGGAGAAGTCGATCACGGTGCGCACCCGCTGCACTTCGCGAATCGTGGCGCGCCGCAACGTGTTTCCACCTGCGTCCGCTTCCGCGGTCAGTTCGTCGAGCAGTTGCGGGTAGCGGCTCAGTCGCTCGAAGACCCAGGCCATGGTCGATGCCGTGGTCTCATGGCCGGCAGCCAGCAGGGTCAGCAGCTCGTCGCCGATCTCCTGACGGTTCATGGTCGTACCGTCTTCGTGGTTGCTACGCAGCAACAGGGTCAGCACGTCGGATCGGTTCTCGAAATCAGGGTCGGCTCGCACATCGGCGATCAGCTTGTCCAGGATGGCGTCGTAGTGAGCACGCCATGTCTCCAGTCGGCCCCACGGCGTGAACCGACCGTACCGGCGAATCGGAATAGGCAAGGCCGCCAGCCGAGCGCCCAGCGTCACCCACTTGGGCAGGAGCGCCCGCAGCTGATCCAGCTCAGCGCCTTCGGCTCCGAAGATGGTCCGCAGGATGACGTTCAGGGTGATCCGGTTCATCGGACCAAAGGTCTCGAAGGGCTTTCCGGTAGGCCAGCCGGCGATCTCGCGCAGAGTCTCCCCGACGATGATCTGCTCGTAGGCGCGCACGCTCTTGCCGTGGAACGGTGGGCTCAGCAAGTTGCGCCGGCGTCGATGTGCCGCGCCGTCGAGCGCGAACACCGAACCCGAGCCCAGCACCCGCGACAGGTTGGGCTGGATGTTGCCCAGATCCTCGGGGTTGGTCAGCATCACCTGCCGGACCAGGTCGGGGTCGGTAACGATGACGGTCGGGCCGAACAGCGGGACCTCGACGGTGAAGGCGGCACCGTATTTGGCGGTCAGGCGTTGCAGCACCCGGCGCCGGGACAGGATGAACAGCACTCCCGCGATCAACTTGAATCCCCGCGCGCTGGGCGGCAGGTTGATCGCTGGCGAATCCGGGGTTTCGACGGTGCCCGCGGCCGTGCTGGCCATCGTGTAGGTCATGCGACGCCTCCCGACATGAGATCTGGTACCGATGCGTACCAATGCTTGCGGGACACGGTACTCTGAAGTACCAACAAGTGGCAAGGCTCACGCGCAGGGAGGTGCGGCGATGACGATGCCCGCAGTCGATACCCCGGCGGCCAACGCTGCCGACCCCTACCGGCACCGATTGCTTGACGGGCTGGCCGATTCGATCGCCGAGCGCGGCTACCGGGCCAGCACCGTCGCCGAGATTGTGCGCGCGGCCCGCACCTCCAAACGCACCTTCTATGACCACTTCGCCAGCAAGGAAGAGTGCTTCCTGGAACTGCTGCTGGTGGACAACGAGGAGTTGGCGCTGCGAATCCGGGCCGAGGTGGATCCCCAGGCCGATTGGCAGGTCCAGATCCGCCAGGCGGTACAGGCCTACGTCGACCAGATTCGGGCTCGCCCGGCCATCACGCTGAGCTGGATTCGCGACATGCCGTCACTGGGCGAGGTGGCCCGGCCGGCCCAGCGTCGCGGCCTAGAGCTGATGTCGAACCTGCTGATCGAACTCAGCGGCAGTCCCGGGTTTCGCCGCGCGAATCTGCCGGCGCTGAGTCCGGCGCTGGCGGTGATTCTGCTGGGCGGCCTGCGCGAGCTGACTGCGCTGGCCGTCGAAGACGGCAAAGACATCGGCGTCATCACCGAGCCGGCCATCGACGCCTCGATCGCGCTGCTGGGCCCGCGGGCCTGACTCAGTTCCAGGGCAACGCCAGTTTGCAGATCTTGCGCACCACACTGCCGAACTGCTTGAGCAGCGGGCCGGTGTTGTACGGGACGCCGTAACGTTCGCAGATCTCGCGCACCTGCGGGGCGATCTCGGCGTAGCGGTGGGCCGGCAGATCGGGGAACAGGTGGTGCTCCACCTGGAACGACAGGTTCCCGCTGAAGATGTGGAACCACTTGCCGCCGGTCAGGTTCGCCGAACCGAGGATCTGGCGGTAGTACCACATGCCGCGGGACTCGTTCTCGGTCTCCTCGATGGTGAATTCCTGTGTGCCGTCAGGGAAATGTCCGCAGAAGATGATCGTGTAGGACCACACGTTGCGCATCAGGTTGGCGGTCATGTTGCCGGCGAACACCAGCGGTGCGAACGGTCCGGACAGCAGCGGAAAGGCGACATAGTCCTTGAGGGTCTGCCGACGCACCTTCTGCCAGGTCTCAAGCAGCATCTCCTTCTTGTCGGCGAAACCGATCTCGCCGGCCCGGATGCGCTCGGTCTCCAGCTCGTGCACCGCCACGCCGTACTGGAACAGCACCATCAGCAGGAAGGCGTAGAGCGGGTTGCCCAAGAAATAGGGCTCCCAGGGCTGCTTGTCGCTCATCCGCAGGATGCCGTAGCCCACATCGCGGTCCATGCCGACGATGTTGGTGTGGGTGTGGTGCATGTAGTTGTGCGAGTGCCGCCACTGGTCGCCCGGGCAGGCGTTGTCCCATTCGAAATCCTTGCCGTACAACGCCGGTTCGCCCATCCAGTCGTACTGGCCGTGCATGACGTTGTGGCCGATCTCCATGTTGTCGAGGATCTTCGACAACCCCAGCATCACCGTGCCTGCCAGCCAGGCCGGCGGGATGATGCCCAAGAACAGCAGGGCGCGACCACCGACCTCCAAGGTGCGCTGCGCCTTGATGATCCGGTGGATGTAGTCGGCGTCGCGCTCGCCGAGGTCGTCGAGGACGCGCTGGCGCAGGGCATCGAGTTCGGCGCCGAAGGCGTCGAGATCTGCCGGCAGGTCCGATCGCTTGAGCACCTGGGGCTGCTCGGTCTGCGGCTGCTCGAGGACTGACTGCGTCATGGTTGGCTCCTTTCGTTTTCTACAGATCGATTTCGACGTCGCCGACGGGCACTGACACGCAGATCTGGATGTCTTCGCTCTCGGCGGTGGAGATAGCGCCGGTGATCAGGTTTCGCACCGCACCACCGGTTTTGCGGCAGGTGCAGCTGTGGCAGATGCCCATCCGGCATCCGCTTACCGGTTGCAGGCCCGCGGCTTCGGCTTGCTCCAGCAGGGTCCGGCCGTCGTCGACCACCGAGACGGTGCTGCCGAGGAAGCTGACCTGCCCACCGGACGGGTTGGCCGGAACCGTGAAGACTGGGGGCACGAAGCTTTCTGAGATCGCGTCGGGGCACTGTTCTCGCACCGCCGCCACCAGGGCCGGCGGCCCGCACACGTACACCGCGTCGGGGTTGGGCATGGCGGCCTCAAGATGCTCGGCACTGAAGTAGCCCTGCAGGTCGCCGTGCTCTTGCGACGGTCCCAGCTTCGCCTCTCCTCCGTCGAGCCTCGCTGAACCGCCGTCGTTGGCAGTGCGGGTGTAGCCGTGCAGCACCTGCACTCGCGGCATGGCGGCGAGCTCGTCGTGGTAGCAGGCCTCTTCGCGGCTGCGGGCGTAGTGGATAAAGCTCACCCGGCCCGCATATTGCTCGGCTTGCAGGGTGCGCAGCATCGACATCACCGGGGTGATACCGCTGCCACCGGAGATCAGCAGAATGCGGCGCGGCCGGATGGCGGGGAGCACGAAATCGCCGCCGACCTTCTCCAGTCCGACGACCATGCCGGGCCGGGCGTTGCGGTACAGGTGCTCGGAGACCAGGCCCCCGTCGTGGCGGCCGATGGTGAGCTCGATAAGTCGTTGTCCTTCCGCGCTGGCCGGCGAATAGCACCGGGTTCGCCGGCGCCCGTCGATGTCAACGGACAGGTTGACGTGTTGGCCCGACTTGAAGCCGGGAAACGCGTCGTTGGGTTCCAGCAGCAGGGTCACGCTGCGCGGGGTGGAGCGCCGGACCGCGACGACCCGGGCGCGGGCGTCGTTGCGGGTCCACGTCGGCGACACCAGCTCGGTGTAGCGGTCGACCCCGTGGGGACCGGTGAGCAGATCGACCAGGCTGGAGCCCAGTACCCGCCGCGTCAAAGTTTGAGTGAACATATGTACACAGTGAACACTTGTTCACGACGAGTCAAGGCCTATTCGCCCGCTGTGTTACGCTTCACAACAGTGAACAGTCGTACGCCGAATTCACGGTCGGGGCGCACGCGGCCAGCTCGGCCGGAACGGCCTCCCCGTGTCACCCGTCCCGAACGCACGCCCCGCCCAGAACGGCCGGAGCGCGTTTCGCGCGAGGAACGCAAGGAAGCCACCCGTCGAGCGATCATCAGCGCGGCGCTCACCCTGTTGGACGAACGCAGTTTCAGCGCACTGAGCCTGCGCGAGGTGACGCGCGCCGCCCACATCGTGCCGGCCGCCTTCTACCGGCATTTCGAGTCGATGGACGCCCTGGGCCTGGTGCTGATCGACGAATCGTTCCGGGCACTGCGCGAGACGCTGCGCGACGCCCGGACCGGTGGGGTGGACCCCAGTCGAGTCATCGAGTCCTCGGTCGAAGTCCTGGTCGACAGCGTTGCCTCCCGCCACGAGTACTGGCGATTCATCAATCGGGAACGCTTCAGCGGGATGACCGTGCTGCGCTATGCGATCCGCACCGAGATCCGGCTGATCACTTCCGAGCTGGCCACGGATCTGGCGCGTTTTCCCGCGTTCAATGCTTGGAGCGCCGAGGATCTCAACGTCCTGGCGGGATTGTTCGTCAACGCGATGATCGTCACCGCGGAGGCCATCGAGGACGCCCCCGATGCTGAGACCCTCGCCGAGATCAAACACGTTGCCGTCAAACAACTCCGGATGATCGCGGTCGCCGCAGGCGGCTGGCGTAGCAAGCCTTGAGCGGTGGCCCCCGCCGCACGGAACACCCCCGGGAAGCTGGCCGACATCACCGGTCCAGGTATCACCGATCGGTGGGGCGTGACGTGTGCGGACCTGGGCGCCTCGGTACTGGCTCCTGACGGCACCCTGGTGTCGGTGTTCGGCGACACCTTCGCCGGCGAGCGGGTCGGCCAGGGTGATTGGCGATCCCCGGTGATCCTGATCGGCACCGGCGACGCCACCCACCGGGTGCGCTACCAGCGAGCCGGCGGCCCCGATCCGCACTACGCGCGCCAGCTGTGGCACTACCGACACCGCCAGCCGGCCTCACGGCTGGACCGCAACGCCATCAGCACCGTAATCCCATCGGATCTGCTCCGGGTAGAACAGATGCTCTACCTGCACGCGATCGTCAACCGCGGATTCGGCAAGGTGGCGTGGACCGAGATCTGGCAGTCGGCCGACAACGGAATCACCTGGCACAGCATCGAGGCGCGGTTCCCCGCGCGACTTCATGGCGGGTACGCCCAATGCTGGTCCTGGGACTACGAGCCCGAGGACGGTTGGGTGTATGTGGTCTCGACCGGATTCCAGCGCGACAAAGGAGTCATCCTGCGGAGGGTGCGTCCCGCCCACCTCGGAGATCCGAGCAAATACTCGGGCTGGGGCTACCGCGGCGAGCGCCGGGCCTGGGGCCAGGCCCCGATGCCCATCACTCCGCCTGGCGAGACGTGGGGCGAGCTGTCGCTGCGACGGCTGGCGCCCGGAACCTGGGTACTGGGCGGGTTCGTATCGTCGCGCTACGCGCTGGGTTACCGAGTGCTGGAGTCCCCCACCGCCGAACTGGCCAGGACACCGCTGCAACGCCCGCTGGTTGGGAGCGGTTGGGCCGACGAGGATCACGCCCGAGGCCGAGTCGCCCAGCTCTACGGCGGCTATGTGCTGCCCGGTTCCCGGGTGGACCGCACCGGCGGGGTGGGTCTGATGGTGTCGCAGTGGAACACCGCGCACGGCTGGCCATACCGGGTGATGCAGTTTCGCGCGACGTTGCTGCGTGGGACGAAAGTTCTCTAGCCGGGAGCCGTTGTACGGCGCCGCACCTGGACGGTTAACCGAGATTCCTCAGTAACTTTCTGGGTAAATGAGCGATATAAGGCATAAAGCTGAGTTTTTCCTGGGGGCCAGCTGCTAGGCTTGCCGCCCAGTGGTCCGCGTAACTCCGGCGAGGGATATCGATCGTGACGAAGGTGAAGCAGTTTCTGTGCGGTGTGACCGTCGCCGGCCTGGTTGCCGGAACGGGAGCGGCAGTAGGCACGCAGGCGGGCCTGTCGGCAGTGACCGCCGACTGGATGCTCACCGCTGAGCACGTGCTGCTGATCGGCCTCGACGGCGTCAACCTCGCCAAAGTCCTGGAATACGCCTACAACGACGACAGCGGGTTCAAGACCGCGATGGACCAGGGCATCACCGGGACCGCAAGTCTGACCAACCACACCACACTCTCCGGGCCGTCGTGGTCGACGATCCTCACCGGCGTGTGGGACGACAAGCACGGGGTCTACAACAACCTTTTCCGGCCCGAGCCTTACAACGCGTGGCCGTCGGTGTTCAACCTGATCGAGTACCACAAGCCGGAGGTCGACACCACGATCATCAGCAACTGGGAGTACCTCAACCAGTTGGCCGACGCCGGCAATTACCCGGTCGACAACAACATCTTCGTCCCGGCCGGGGAGAGTCCCGCCGACAGCGACGAGCTGGTCACCGCGCTCACCATCGCCCAGATCCTCGGCACCGCGGACAACCCGGATGACATCTCAAGTTTCCTGTTCTCCTACCAGTCGCAGGGTGACCACGCCGGGCACTCGTTCGCCAGCGGCTCGGACGAATATATGCAGGCCATCATCAATCTTGGGGCCAACATCCAACAGATCCTGGCCGCGATCGCTCAGGTGCAGGCGATCACCGGGGACGACTGGTCGATCATCGTCACCACCGACCACGGCCACCAGCAGACGGTGACCCTGCCCGGCCTCAGCATCGGCCACGGCTTCCAGTCGCCCAATGAGACGACGTCGTTCGTCATCTTCGATCAGGCCGGCGATCACGCGACCGACGGCAGCCAGAACCTGAACTACTCGATCGCCGACATCACACCGACGATCCTGTCGCTGTTCGGCATCCCGTTGCGCTCGGACTTCGACGGTGTCTCCATGGCGTTCGACCCGACCGTTCTGAACGGCCTTGTCACGCCCGTCGACCTCAAGCAGGCGCTCACCGACGCCATCGCGATGTACGGCTATCCGAACATCGGCAACGACATCACGCTGGCCATCCGGACTCTGGCCGGGTCCGTGCCGTACTTCCTCGACAAGTTTGTGACCCAGATCGACACATTCCTGCAATCGATCGCCGACCAGGACATCTTCCTGATCAGCGGACTGGCCCAATTCGCCCAGCAGATCAACGATTTCTTCGGCGGTCTGACGGTGGACGTGACCAACACGCTGGCCATGGGAATCACGCATCTGCTCGGATCGGGCGCAATCGCGCCCGAGGATGCGCCACTGCCGCTGCCGGGCAGCGCCGAGTTCTCCGACGTGTCTGCGCTGCTCGACATCGAGGCCCTGCTGGGGTGGTCGGCATGACGACACTCAAGCGCGTCCTGTGTGGTGCAGCCGTCGCCAGTCTGGTTGCCGGAACAGGTTCGGCGGTCGAAGCCCGGGCGGGTCTGTCTGCCGTGACCGCGGAGTGGATGCTCGCCGCCGAACACGTGCTGCTGCTCGGCACCGACGGCACCAACCTGGACAAGATCCTGGAGTACGCCTACAACGACGACAGCGGCTTCAAGATGCTGATGGACCGGGGCATCACCGCCGCCACCACCATCGCAGGCCACATGACGATGTCCACACCGTCATGGTCGACGATCCTCACCGGGGTCTGGGACGACAAACATGGGGTGGTCAGCAACGTCTACCGACCCGAGCCCTACACGACCTGGCCGTCGGTGTTCAACCTGATCGAGTACCACAAGCCGGAGGTCGAAACCACGGTCATCTCCGGCCGAGGCCTGTTCACCGAGATTGCGTCCACCGGCGGCTACCCGGCCGACAACATCATCGGCATCAGCGGTGGCTCCACCTCGGCGGAGATGGACGCACTGGTCACCCAGGAGACCATCTCCCGGATCTTGGCGACCACCAACAACCCGAATATCGACACCTTCATGTTTTCCTACCAGTCGCAGGTCGACCACGCCGGGCACTCGTACGGCGGCGGCTCAGACCAGTACCGCGACGCCGTCATCAATGTCGGGGCCAACTGGAAGGAGATCCTGGAGGCGGTAGCCCAGGCCGAAGCGGCCACCGGCGACCGCTGGACGATCATCGCGGTCACCGACCACGGCCACCAGCAAAACCCGGACCTGTTCGGATTCAGCCTCGGTCACGGCTTCCAGTCACCCAACGAAACGTCGAGCTTCGTCATGTTGTCGCTGGCCGGAAATGAAGCACAGGCCGGCGGCCAGAGCCTGAGTTACCAGACCATCGACATCACGCCCACGATCCTGCAGGCCTTCGGGATACCGATGCGGTCGGATTTCGACGGTGTGCCCATGCAGACCGACCCGGACATCCTGAACGGCATCGTCTTCCCAGCCGATCTCAAACAGGCCCTCACCGACGCGATCAACAGCTACGGCTACCCCGACATCGGCACCGACATCATGCTCAGCATCCGGGCGCTGGCGGGTGGGGCCGGCTACTTCCTCGAAAACTACGCACTCCCACCGATACTCAACTTCCTGCAGTCGATCGTCGACCAGGACATCTTCCTGATCAGCGGGCTCGCCGAAGGCACGCAGTGGGTGCTCAAGACCGTCGGCGCCGCCACGGCCGACGTACTCACCGATATCGGCAGGGTGGTCGCGTACTTCACCGGGGCGGGAGTCATCCCGCCGAACGACGCGCCGCTGCCACTGCCCGGCGCCGCCGAGTTCACCGGATCACTGGAGGCCTTGCTGGCCGACCACGCCTTTACCGCACCCGACCTGGGCGGCGCCGACGCACCCTCTCTCCTCGATGTGGACGCACTGCTGAGCTGATACAGCTGCGCCTACGCCTGTCTCACCTGGTGAAATAACCCACAGGCCTCCTCAGTAACACCCTGCTCAAATGAGTGATTTCGGGCAGAAAGCTGAGTTTTAGCTGGGTAACTGTTAGTCTTGCGCCCATTGGCTGGCACTACTCGACGAGGGAATCCGATCGTGACAACAATCAAGAAGTTCCTCAGTGGTGTGGCCGTTGCCGGCCTGGTTGCCGGTACGGGTGCCGCCGTCGGGTCACCGGTGGGGCTGTCCGCAACGACGGCCGACTGGCTGCTTGCCGCCGAGCACGTGCTGTTGATCGGCGTCGACGGAGTCAACCTCTCCAAGATCCTGGAGTACGCCTACAACGAGGACAGCGGTTTCAAGACCGCGATGGACCAAGGCATCACCGGCGCCGCGACCGAGGTCAACCACACCACGATCTCCGGCCCGTCGTGGTCAACGATCCTCACCGGGGTGTGGGACGACAAGCACGGCGTGATCAACAACCTGTTCGAGTCCGAGCCGTACAACCTGTGGCCGACGGTGTTCAACCTGATCGAGTACCACAAGCCGGAGATCAACACCTCGATAATCTCCGACTGGGACTACCTCAACCAACTCGCCGCAGCGGGCGGCTACCAGGCCGACAGCAACACCTACATTCCGATGGAGACCACCTGGGCTAACGCCGACGCGGCCGTCACCGCGGAGACCATCGCCCAGATCATGGCCACGCAGAACAACCCGGGCGACATCTCGAGCTTCCTGTTCTCCTACCAGGGACAGGTCGACGAGATGGGACACGAATTCGGCGGCGGGTCACCCGAATACGCCCAAGGCCTTGTGAATGTCGCAGGCAACATCCAAGAGATCTTGGCCGCGGTAGCCGCCGTCAAGGCGATCACCGGCGACGACTGGTCAATCATCATCACCACCGACCACGGCCACCAGCAGTCGCTGGGCTTCGGGCACGGCTTCCAATCGCCGAACGAGACAACGCAATTCGTGATCTTCGATCAAGCCGGCCATGATGCGTCCGACGGCAGCCAGAACCTGAACTACTCGATCGCCGACATCACGCCGACCATCTTGTCGCTGTTCGGGATCCCGATGCGGTCGGACTTCGACGGTGTCTCGATGGCGTTCGACCCGGACGTCCTGAACAGCCTCGTCACCCCCGTCGACCTCAAGCAGGCGCTCACCGACGCGATCGCGATGTACGGCTACCCGAACATCGGCAACGACCTGGCCTTGGGCCTCCGTACCGTCGTCGCCACCGTCCCGTACTTGCTCAACGGCGTTGTCACCGACATCGACAAGTTCCTGCAGGGGATCGTCGACCAGGACATCTTCCTGATCAGCGGACTGGCCCAGTTCGCCCAGCAGATCAACGACTTCTTCGGTGGTCTGTCGGTGGACGCGCTGCAACTGGTGGCACACGGTGTCGGCTACCTGACGGGATCGGGAGTCATCGAGCCGACCGACGCACCGCTGCCGCCGCCGGGAAGCGCCGAGTTCACTCCCGACCTCGGGGGCTCCGACCTGTCCGGGCTGCTCGACGCACTGGTGGGCTGACAGCTCCTCGCACACCGATGCCGCCAGGTCAAAGACC
>LZME01000094.1 GCA_001673575.1 Mycolicibacter heraklionensis
GGCTGGCCGCTGCCGCGGCACGCGGCGCGAACCCGGTGGCCAGCCGGGCCAGCACGGGGGCGGGCACCGCGACCACCACCCGATCGGCGCGATGATGGCCGCCACTGGCGTCTCGTAACAGCCATCCGTCGCCGGCCGGGTCGATCTGGGTGACCGCCGACTGCACCCAGCGCAGCCGGGCGCTACGCACCAGTGCGTTGACCAGCACCTGGTACCCGCCGGTGATCGCGCCGAACACCGGCACACCGGTGGTCGCGGGCAGTGCCCGCCGCACCGCTTCGGTCAGGCTGGACGCGCCCTCATCGAGCAGCGTGGCCAGACCCGGAACCGCCGAGCGCAGCCCGACGGTTGCCGCCGAACCCGCATACACCCCACCGATCAGCGGATCCACCGAGCAGGCGACCACCTGTGCCCCGAACCGGTCGGCCACCAGTGCCCCCAGCGCCGGATCGCTGCCCGGTTCGAACGCCAATGGGCGGCTGGGTTCGCCGGCGATGCGGGCGAGGGTTTCGGTGTCGACCAGCCCGGCCATTGACTCCGGTGAGGAAGGAATCCCGCTGAGGGTGTCCGGCGGCAGCCGATGCAGGAGCCGGCGGCTGTAGAGCAACGGCCGCACTCCGGTGGTACTGCGCTGCCGATCGGCCAAACCCAGCTCGGCCAACAGGGCCGGGACCTCGGGCCGCCGGGCGACGAACGCCTCGGCACCTACGTCCACCCCGATACCGCCCAGGGTCTCGGTGCGCAACAGCCCACCGAGCCGATCGCCCGGATCGAAGATGGTGATGTCGACTGCGTCGCCGAGTGTCGCCCGCAGGCGGTGGGCGGCGGCCAGACCGGAGATTCCGCCCCCGACGACGCAGTACGACGTGGTCACAATGAATGAACCAGCGATACCAGGTCGGTCAGCACCCCGGGGTCGGTCTCCGGCAGCACGCCGTGTCCGAGGTTGAACACGTGCCCCGACGCTCCGGCGGCAACGGCGGCACGGCCGTCGGCGACGACGGCCTTGGCGGCACGCTCCACGGCCGGCCAGCCCGCCAGCAGCACCGCCGGGTCCAGGTTGCCCTGCAAGGCCCGACCGGCGCCCACCCGGGCGGCGGCGTCGGTCAGCGAGGTACGCCAGTCCACCCCGACGACGGTGGCTCCGGTGGCCGCCATCTCCCCCAACAGCTCGCCGGTCTGCACGCCGAAGTGCGTCATCGGCACCTCCCGGTCGGCGAGCGCGGCGAACACCCGGGCACTGTGCGGTGCCACGAATCGCCGGTAATCGGCCAGGCACAGCGTTCCAGCCCAGGAGTCGAACAACTGAATGGCGTCCACGCCGTGGTCGAGCTGCACCGTGAGAAACGCGATGGTCAGGTCGGTAAGCCGCGTCATCAACTCATGCCAGGTGTCCGGATCGGCCAGCATCATCGCCTTGGTGCGGGCATGGGTCCGGCTGGGCCCGCCCTCGACCAGGTAGGAGGCCATGGTGAACGGCGCGCCGGCGAAGCCGATCAGCGGCACCGTTCCGAGCGCGTCCACCAGCAGCGATACCGCCGCGGCGACGGCCGTCACCTGCTGCGGATCCAACGGCCGCAGGGCGGCGACGTCACTCGCGCTGCGCACCGGATCGGCGATCACCGGCCCGACATCGGGAACGATGTCCAGATCCACCCCGGCGCCGCGCAGCGGCACCACAATGTCGGAGAACAGGATCGCCGCGTCGACGTCATGGCGGCGCACCGGCTGCAGCGTGATCTCGCAGACCAGTTCGGGGTCAAAACAGGCCGCCAGCATGCTGTGCTGGGCGCGCAGCTCACGGTATTCCGGCAGGGATCGACCGGCCTGGCGCATGAACCAGACCGGCATCCGGTTGGGTTGGCGGCCAGTAGCGGCGGCCAGGTACGGGGAATCAGGCAGTTCACGACGGGCACTCATCGAGGTCAATGCTGCCACGCCGGGTCGCCGCAGGCCGAACCGTGCCGTTTCGCGCGGCGGGCCCGGCCTATTCGGCGCGCCTGTCTGCGTCGACCGGCGCCGGGGGTTAGCGTGAGAATCGGTGACCCGCGTCGCGGCGGTGCGCAACAGAACCTTGTGTGCCGGCCGCTGGCGACGTGGCGCACAGCAAATCAGTTAAGGAGCGGCACCAGTGACATCAGCCGAGCCTGCCCCCTTTCGGGAAGCGGTGGCAACGATGCACGCCGCAACCGTGCGGTCGGAAATCGAGTTGGGCCCGATCCGGCCGCCGCAACGCCTGGCGCCCTACAGCTACGCGCTGGGCGCCGAGGTCAAGCACCCCGAGACCGACTTCATCCCGGAAGACTCCGACGGCGATGCCTTCGGCCGGTTGATCCTGTTGTACGACCCCGACGGCACCGACGCCTGGGACGGCACCATGCGGATGGTGGCCTTCATTCAGGCCGACCTGGACCCACACGAGGCGATCGACCCGCTACTGCCCGAGGTCGCCTGGAGTTGGCTGGTCGAGGCACTGGGTGCCCGAACCGAACACGTCACCGCGTTGGGTGGGACCGTCACGGCCACCACGTCGGTTCGGTACGGCGACATCTCCGGCCCGCCGCGGGGTCATCAGTTGGAGCTGCGCGCGTCGTGGACCGCGACCACCCCGGAGCTGGGCACACATGTCCAGGCCTTCTGTGAGGTGCTGGAACACGCCGCGGGCCTACCGCCGGTCGGGATCACCGA
The DNA here is from genome assembly GCA_001673575.1 of Mycolicibacter heraklionensis. Taxonomy (GTDB): domain Bacteria; phylum Actinomycetota; class Actinomycetes; order Mycobacteriales; family Mycobacteriaceae; genus Mycobacterium; species Mycobacterium heraklionense_A. Next base: position 2,689 of record LZME01000094.1, read on the forward strand.
TCTGAGCTCGCGAACCCGCGTCTGAGATGTCCGAGCAGACCACCGAACCGGCCGTCACCGAAGAGCCCGAGCCGACACCGCTGCCGCATCCTGCCGATGGGGTGCCGGAGGTGTCAGTCACCCGCAGGCAGATCGGCGCCGCCGCCGACCTGCTGGCAGGCGGTCACGGCCCGTTCGCCGTGGATGCCGAGCGGGCGTCGGGCTTCCGCTACTCCAACCGCGCCTACCTCATCCAGATCCGTCGAGCGGGCGCCGGGACGGTGCTGATCGACCCGGTCGGCGCCGGCGAGGATCCGGCTGCCCTGCTGCGCCCAGTCGCCGAAGTGCTCGACGACGACGAGTGGATTCTGCACGCCGCCGACCAGGACCTGGCCTGCCTGGCCGAGGTCGGCATGTGGCCCAAGGCGCTGTACGACACGGAACTGGCCGGGCGGCTGGCCGGCTTCGACCGGGTCAATCTGGCCGCAATGGTGCAGCGACTGTTGGGACTGGGCCTGGCCAAGGGCCACGGTGCCGCCGACTGGTCGAAGCGACCGCTGCCTGCCGATTGGCTCAACTATGCGGCACTCGACGTCGAGGTGCTCATCGAACTGCGCCAGGCGGTCGCTGAAGTGCTGGCCGAGCAGGGCAAAACCGATTGGGCGGCACAAGAGTTCAATCACGTCCGGGTGACCGACTTCACCACCACGACACGCCGGGACCGCTGGCGGCGCACGTCGGGCATTCACAAGGTGCGCGATCGGCGCGGCCTGGCCGCCGTCCGAGAACTCTGGACGGTCCGCGACCAGATCGCTGCGCGCCGTGATATCGCGCCCGGACGCATCCTGCCCGACTCGGCGATCATCGCCGCGGCCGTCGCCAACCCCACCACCGTCGCAGAGCTGCTCGCCCTGCCGGTGTTCGGCGGACCCAAACAACGTCGCAGCGCGGCGACCTGGCTGGCAGCGCTGGCCGCAGCACGAGACAATCCCGAGCCGCTGGAAGCCGGCGAATCCGCCAGCGGCCCACCGCCGCCCTCGCGCTGGTCGCGGCGCAAGCCCGAGGCGGCCGCACGACTGGAGGCCGCCCGCGCCGCGCTGGGTGCCGTATCCGAGCAGGTGCACGTGCCGACCGAGAACCTGATCAGCCCGGAACTGGTGCGCCGGCTGTGCTGGGATTGGAAACCGGCGGCATCGGACGCAGCGGTGGTGATCGAGGAGTTCCTGGTCGCCGGCGGCGCACGCCCCTGGCAGCGTGAGCTGACGGTGCCGGTGCTGGCGCAAGCTCTCGGCCGCGCCTAGCCGGTCCAGGTTCTCGACAGCAGGGTGCTCGGCACGGCTGTTGCTAGACTGGCTAGGGAGCGGGCCGTATTCAGTGTTCGGCCAGTGCTTCTCACGTCACGCTAACCGTGGACGCGAACCGTCAAGGACTTCCCATGGTTGATTCTTCTGGGAGGACCTCGTGTCACCAGCTTTTCGTCGCATCGTCTACGTCATCAGCTACGAACTGGTCGCCGTTGCGCTGACCACTGCCGGACTGACCGTGCTGGGATTCGGCGGCGGCAGTTCAGGTGCCGTGGCAGTAGCGGCATCGACAGTCGCGGTGATCTGGAACTACGTCTGGACCACCGCGTTCGAGGCATGGGAACGCCGTCAGGACTCCGCGACCCGCACGGTGGGCCGACGGATCGTGCACGCCATCGGCTTCGAAGGTGGCCTGGTGGTGCTGCTGTTACCGATCGTGGCCGCGCTGCTGAAGGTGTCCCTGGCACAGGCGTTCGGTCTCGAGATCGGCCTGCTGGCGTTCTTCCTGGTCTACACGTTCGTGTTCGCGTGGTTGTTCGACGCGGTGTGGCCGCCGATCTCCGGCGTGAGCTAGTCCAGCCGCTCGCTGACCTCGTCGACGCAGCTGGAGGCGCCCATCGCGGCCACCCAGCCGGTGATCTGGCGGGCCACGTCCTGGGCGGTCAGTCCCACCTCGGCCAGCAGCTCGCCGCGCGAGGCGTGGTCGTAGAAACGCTGCGGCAGCGCGACGTCGCGGCAGGGCAGGTCGATCTCGGCGTGCCGCAGCGCCGCCGAGACCGCCCAGCCGATACCGCCGGCCACGCCGTTGTCCTCGCAGGTGACCACCAGCTTGTGCGCGCGGGCCATCTCGACGAGCACCTGTGGCACCGGAAGCACCCAACGCGGGTCGATCACCGTCACCCCGATGCCCTGGTTGTGCAGCCGGTCGGCCACGGCCAATGCCATGGGCGCGAACGCACCGACCGCGACCAGCAGGACGTCTTGGGGCAACCCGTCGGCCGGGATCGCCAGCACGTCCACCCCAGCGCGCCGCTCGATAGCGGGAATGTCTTCGCCCACATCCCCTTTGGGGAATCGCAGTGCGGTGGGCCCGTCATGGATGTCGAGCGCTTCGCCGAGCTCTTCGCGCAGCCGGATGCCGTCGCGAGGTGCGGCTACCCGGATTCCGGGCACGATCCCCAGCACCGACAGATCCCACATGCCGTTGTGACTGGCGCCGTCGGGCCCGGTGATCCCGGACCGGTCCAACACCAGCGTCACCGGCAGCTTGTGCAGCGCGACATCCATCACGAGCTGGTCGAAGGCGCGGTTGAGGAACGTCGAATACACCGCCACCACCGGGTGCAGACCGCCCATCGCCAAGCCGGCCGCGGACGTCATCGCGTGTTGTTCGGCGATCCCGACGTCGAACATCCGATCCGGAAAACGCTGTCCGAACGGCGCGAGCCCCGTGGGGCCCGGCATCGCGGCGGTGATGGCGACGACATCACGGCGCTTGGTGCCGTACTCGATGAGCGCGTCGGAGAACACCGCCGTCCAACCGCGCCCGGCGGTCTCGGTTGCGTTGCCGGTCAGCGGATCGATCACGCCGCAGGCGTGCATCTGCTCGGCCTCGTCGTTCTCGGCCGGGCCGTAGCCCTTGCCCTTCTGGGTGACCACGTGCACGATCACCGGCCCGCCGAAGCCCCGGGCGCGGCGCAGCGCGGATTCCACCGCGGCCTCGTCATGACCGTCGATCGGGCCGAGGTATTTGAGGCCGAGGTCGGTGAAGAGCGCCTGCGGTGCCAGCGCATCCTTGAGCCCCGCCTTGAAGCTGTGGATCACCTGGTAGCCGAGTTCCCCGACGACCGGCACCCCGCGGATCGCGGTGCGGCCCCGCTCCAGCAGGCGCTCGTAGGCGGGCTGCAGCCGCAGCGCGGCCAGGTGGTCGGCGAAGCCACCGATGGTGGGCGCGTAGCTGCGGCCGTTGTCATTGACTACGACCACCACCGGGCGGTTGCCCGCGGCGATGTTGTTGAGCGCCTCCCAGCACATGCCGCCGGTCAGGGCGCCGTCACCGACGACGGCCACCACATGCCGGTTGCGGTGCCCGGTCAGCTCGAAGGCTTTGGCCAAACCGTCGGCGTAGGACAGCGCCGAGCTGGCGTGGCTGGACTCCACCCAGTCGTGCTCGCTCTCGGCGCGCGACGGGTAACCCGACAGTCCGCCCTTCTTGCGCAGGGTGTCGAAGTCGCGGCTACGCCCGGTCAGCATCTTGTGCACGTAGGCCTGATGCCCGGTATCGAAGATGATCGGGTCGTGCGGGGAGTCGAACACCCGGTGCAGCGCCAACGTCAGCTCCACCACACCCAGGTTGGGGCCCAGATGCCCGCCGGTCGCGGCGACCTTGTGGATCAGGAACTCGCGGATTTCCGCCGCCAGATCGGTCAGCTGAGCCTGCGAGAGGTGCTGCAGATCGGCGGGGCCGCGGATCCCTTCAAGCATCCGGTCAGTCTACGCATGGCCGCGGGCACCCACCGTATCGTCGTCGTGTGCAGGCCGAACAGATCGCCGAAGAATTCCCGGTGGTAACTATCGACTCCGACGCGCTGGCCGCTGCGAGGTTATTGGCCGAGCACCGGTTGCCCGGCATCGTTGTGACCGACGCGGCCGGCAAGCCGTACGCGGTGCTGCCGGCCTCCCAGGTGGTGCGCTTCATCGTGCCGGGCTACGTCCAGGACGACCCATCCCTGGCGGGCGTACTGAGCGAGACGGTGGCGGACCGCTCGGCGGAGAAGCTGCGCGGCAAGACGGTGCGCGACGTGCTGCCCGAACACCTCCGAGACGTGCCGGCCGCCGACGCGGACGCCACCGTGATCGAAGTGGCCGCCATGATGGCCCGACTGCACAGCCCGTTGATTGCCGTCGTCAAGGACGGTGAGCTGCACGGGGTCATCACCGCGTCGCGGTTGCTTGCCGCGGCGCTGAGAGTCTGATCCGCTGATGGCCTTCATTGCGGTCGCGGTGTTTGTGACCGCCTACGCGTTCATCGCCGCCGATCGCGTCAACAAGACCGTGGTAGCGCTGGCCGGCGCGGCGGCTGTCGTCATCCTGCCGGTCATATCGTCCGATGACATCTTCTATTCCCGCGCGACCGGTATCGACTGGGACGTCATCTTCCTGCTGCTGGGCATGATGATCATCGTCAGCGTGCTGCGACAGACCGGCGTCTTCGAGTACATCGCCATCTGGGCCGCCAAGCGCGCCAAGGGTTCCCCGCTGCGGATCATGATCCTGCTGGTGCTGGTGACCGCGCTGGCCTCAGCGTTGCTGGACAACGTCACCACCGTGCTGCTGATCGCCCCGGTCACGCTGCTGGTCTGTGACCGTCTGGACATCGGTGCCGCGCCGTTTCTGATGGCCGAGGTGTTCGCCTCCAACATCGGCGGCGCCGCAACCCTGGTCGGTGATCCACCCAACATCATCATCGCCAGCCGAGGGGGATTGTCGTTCAATTCCTTCCTGCTGAACCTGGCGCCCATCGTCGCGATCGTCATCGCCGCGTTCATCGTCATGTTGCCGCGCCTGTTTCCCGGGTCGTTCGCCGTCGACGCCGAGCGGGTCGCCGACGTGATGGCACTGGAGGAGGGTGAAGCAATCCGCGATCGCCGCCTGCTGATCAAGTGCGGGCTGGTGCTCGCCGCGGTGTTCGCCGCATTCATCGGGCATTCGGCGCTACACCTCGAGCCATCGGTGGTCGCCCTGCTCGGTGCGGGAATCTTGATCCTGACCTCCGGTCTGGAGCGCCCGGAGTATCTGTCCGGGGTCGAGTGGGAGACGCTGTTGTTCTTCGCCGGGCTGTTCGTGATGGTTGGCGCCCTGGTGGATACCGGCGTGATCGCCGCCCTCGCCAAAGCTGCCACCGCGGTTACCGACGGCAATGCCCTGTTGACCACGATGGGCATCTTGGCGGTGTCGGCTCCGGTGTCCGGGATCATCGACAACATCCCCTACGTGGCAACCATGACGCCGATCGTGGCCGAGCTGAGCACCACCCTGCCCACCAACGTGCACCCCGACGCGCTGTGGTGGGCGCTGGCATTGGGCGCAGACTTCGGCGGCAACCTGACCGCCGTCGGAGCCAGCGCCAACGTGGTGATGCTCGGAATCGCCCGCCGGTCAGACAATCCCATCTCATTCTGGGAATTCACCCGCAAGGGCATTGTGGTCACCGCCGTCTCGGTCGCGCTGACGGCGGTGTATCTGTGGTTGCGCTACTTCGTGTTTGGCTGACTTTCAACCATCGCATTGCCCTCACGTGTTCTTGGCGATGAAGTGGCGATACAGCGGCATCGCGACCGCCAGGTTGTAGACGACCCCGCCGACCAGGTACGGCCACCACACACCATGGTCGCCGGCCACCCAGAACGCCTTGACCGCCCAGTACGGCGGCAACACCCCGAACGCCAGATTCCAGCCCGAGTCGATGAACCACGGCAGGCACGGCAACCCGGCGATCAGCATGCCCAGGCCGCGTAACGCGGCCAGGCCCTGAATCTTGTTGCCGGCCATGGCCAGGATCAACAGCAGCGTCACCACCGCGGTCAGGCCCGCCAGCAGCCCGATGGGAATCAGCGATGGCAGCAGGCCCGGTTGCAGAATCCCGCTGAACGACAGGGTGGCGATCACGTAAGCGGTCGTCACCACCATCACGGTGGCCACCCGGTAGCCGAAGAACACCGACAGCCGAACCGGAGTGACTCGCAGCGCGGTCAGCGTGCCGGCGTCGACTTCGTCGAGCACCAGGAACGCGGCCAGGCCACCGGTGATGATGATCGACGTCAGCAACAGAAATGCGGTGAGTACCAACGGGTAGTAGGGCACCAAGTCGAACGCGTAGCGCTCGGCGAGCATGGTGGTGACCCGTGGCGTCAGGACCGCTACCCCGGTGGTCCAGATCACCGGTGCCAGCACGATCATCACCAACAGCGGGTCGCGATAAGTGCCCCGCAGATCATTGCGACCGAACGCGGCCGCCGCGCGCCAGCCCGCCATCACGATCGCTCGATGATGTAGTGGGCGAACAGTTTCCGGCCCGCCAAGTACAACCCGGCGATACACAGTGTGGGATAGATCAGCGCGTACGCGATCTGCCACGGCGCCAGGGCGAGCTGATCGAAGGCGGCGCCGAACAGCAACAACGGCCCCTGGCTGGGGATCAGGTAGCACAGCGGTGATGGCCACACGCCCGAGTAGTGCAGCATCGGCAGTGACATCACCGCCAGGGGGATCGTCGCCGTCAGGAACCAGTCGCTGATCGACGCGAACGGCAGTGACGTGGTGAATCCGACCAGTAGCATCACCAGGGTCGCCAGCAGCACCCCCGTCAGCAGTGGAATCGGGTGGTAGCCAACGCGGTCCACGCCGGCCACCACCACGGCCACCGCCAGTGAGATCGCGGCCAGCGGAGCGAGTTTCGCGGTTAGGTACTCGCCGAATCGCAGCGGTGTGGCGACGATCGCCGACAGGGTCCGATCCTGCTTGTCGAAGAACACCGTCCCGGCGATGAAGAAGAATCCGATGATGGCCGTATCACCCAACAGCACATACGGTTCGGCGGCAGTGCGCAGGCGCGCCGGCATCGGCAGCAGCACCGCGAGCCAGATCAGGCCCGAGAACACCGCGGCGTGCAGGAACTTCTGCCGGACCTGCAACATCAGCTCCAGACGTAGCGCGGCAGCCAGCCGGCTCATGTGAGCTGCCTGCCGGTGACCTCGACGAACACGTCATCGAGGCTGGCTTCGCGGCTGTGGATCGTCTCGATCCGTCGCTCGCGCAACACCGCGTGAAACGCCGGATCGTCAGCCAGGGTGTCCATGGCGAAGTCCGCGTTCGCCAGGCCGCCCTGCTCGGACCGGTAGGTCACTCGCACCATGCGTTGACTGCGGGCGATCTTCAACTCGGCCGGCGCGTCCAGTGCGACGATCCTGCCGTCGACGACGAATGCCACCCGGTCGCACAGTTCGTCGGCGGTGGCCATGTCATGGGTGGTCAGGAAGACCGTCCGGCCGCGTGCCTTGAGATCGCGCACCATGTCTTTGACCTTGTTGGCGTTGACCGGGTCCAGACCGGACGTGGGTTCGTCGAGAAAGATCAGTTCGGGGTGGTGGATCAGTGCCCGAACGAAGGTCAGGCGCATTTGCATGCCTTTGGAGTAATCGCCCACCCGGGTGTTGGCGTATTCGGTCAGGCCGACGGCGTCCAGCAGGGCCATCGGGTCGGCGGTCTCGCCGGTGTACAGCGAGGCGAAGAACTGCAGATTCTCGCGTCCGGTGAGCTTTTGATAGTGGTTGGGCAGTTCGAAGGACACCCCGATGCGCTGGTAGTAGTCGGGTCCCCACGCCACCGGGTCGCGGCCCCAGACCTGGGCCTGGCCGCCGTGGCCGCGCAACAGACCGATGAGCAGTTTCTGCGTCGTGGACTTGCCGGCACCGCTGGGGCCCAGGAAGCCGAAAATCTCACCGCGGCGAACCGAGAAGTCCATGCCGCGAACCGCCGGCTGCGGGGCTTTCGGGTAGCTGTAGGTGAGTCCGCGCACCCGGATCACGTCGGTGGTCCCGCCGTCGTTCAACACCCGCTCGAATATACTGACATTTCAGAAATTAGTGAACACTAGGAGTTTCCGGTGGCAGCTGACGCGGATATCGCCGAACAACTCGCGCTGACGTTGACCGGTCTCGGGCTGCAGCGCATGACCGCCCGGGTGCTGGCCACCCTGCTGTTCACCGAAGAGTCCACGATGACGATGGGTGAGCTGGCCGAGAAGCTGCAGGCCAGCGCGGGCGCGATCTCCGGGGCGATGAAGATGCTCACCGCGGTCGGGCTGGCCGAACGGGTTCCGGTGCCGGCCAGCCGCCGCGAGCACTATCGGCTGCGCGACGACGCGTGGGCGGTGCTGTTCACCAACCAGAACGTGACGATCTCAGCGATGCAGGACGCCGCGGCAGCCGGGATCGCGTCGATCGGCGCCGACCATCCGGCCCACCATCGGCTCACCCAGATGCGGGACTTCTACACGTTTCTGCTCGCCGAGATTCCTGCGCTGCTGGACCGCTGGCGCGAGCAGTCAGCGGGTTAGCAGCGCGACGCACTCCACGTGGTGGGTCAGCGGGAACGCGTCGAACACGCGGATCTGCTCGACGGCATATCCCTGGCCACGGTACAGGCCGATGTCTCGAGCGAAAGACGCTGCCTCGCAACCGATGTGCACAATCCGCGGTACACCCGCGGCGGCCAGCGCCTCGATCACCTCCCGCCCGGCACCGGCGCGCGGCGGGTCCAGCACCGCGACGTCGGCGCCGGCCTGCGCATCGCTCAACACCCTGCGCACCGAATCGGTGCGCACCGACACCTGCGGCAGGTCGGCCAGCGCAGCCCGCGCGGCCCCGGTCGCGGCCCGTGACGTGTCGGCGCTGATCACCCGACCCGACTCCCCCACCGTCTCGGCCAGCGCCGCGGCGAAGATCCCGGCCCCGCCGTAAAGATCCCAGGCGGTCATCCCGGTGTCGGCCTGCGCCCACTGGCCGACCAGCGCGCTGTAGAGCGCGGCGGCCCGGCGATGCGCCTGCCAGAACGACGTCACCGGAATCTGCCAACGCCGGCGGCCCACCCACTGGGTGGCGTGATAGTCGCCCTCCATGACCTGCGGACGGTGATCGCGCCCGGTGCTCACCACATGCCGGACACCGTCGTCGTCGGCCACTACGTGCAGGTGATCACCTGGCCGCCAGGACTGTTCGGCCAGTCCCTTGATCATTCCGGCCGGCAGCTGCCCGCACTGCAGGTCGGTCACCAGCTCATCACTGTGATATCGGTGGAATCCCGCCCGTCCGTCGGCGCCGACGTCCAAGCGGACTCTGGTGCGCCAACCGGTCGGGCCATCGTCGCCGACCGGTTCTGCAGCACCCTCCCACTCGTGGCCGCCGAGCCTCGCCAGCTGATTGGACACCACCGCACCCTTGAGCTCACGCGCCACAGCCGGATCGGCGAACGCCAGGTCGCAGCAACCGGCGCCGTCAACCCCGGCGATCGAACACAGCGATGGCACCCGGCCCGCCGCGGGTTCGAGCACCTCCACACATTCACCGTGCCAATACGAGCCCCGCTCGGCGGTGATCCGCACTCGTACCTGCTCACCGGGCAGCGCATAGCGCACGAAAACGACCCTGCCGTCGTGGCGCGCCACGCAGCTGCCGCCGTTCGCCGGCGCCCCGGTCGTCAAGACCAATTCCTGGTCGATCACTCTAAGAAGCCTCTCCGGGTGTCGCCGGGCGCGTGATGCGGTTCCAAGACCTTGCGCCGCTCCGAGGAGTTCAGCTGCCAGGGCACGGAGGTGACCATAACCTGGGGCATGAACAACAGCCGGGTCTTGAGCCGCAGCGCGCTCTGGTTGTGGAGCAGCTGCTCCCACCAGTGGCCCACCACGTATTCGGGGATGTAGACGGTCACCACGGTGCGTGGCGACTCCTTGCTGATGCGTTTGACGTAATCGAGCACCGGCCGGGTGACCTCACGATACGGCGACGCAATCACCTTGAGCGGGACGGTGATATCGCTATCCTCCCACTCACGCACCAGGGCGCGGGTTTCGGTGTCGTCGACGTTGACCGTGATCGCCTCCAGGGCATCAGGGCGCGTTGCCCGCGCGTAAGCCAGCGCGCGGCGGGTCGGCAGGTGCAGTTTGGACACCAGCACCAGGGCGTGGTTGCGGCTGGGCAGCACCGCCTGGTCATCCAGCGCGGCCGACTGCTCGGCCAACTCCTGGCTGACGGTGTCGTAATGCCGGCGGATCATTTTCATCAACGCGAACAGCACCGACATCGCCACGATCGCGATCCACGCGCCAGCCACGAACTTGGTGGCGATCACCACGATCAACACCACCCCGGTAGCCACGAATCCGATGGTGTTGACCACCCGGGAACGCATCATCTTGACCCGGGCAGCACGGTCGGTTTCGTTCCGCAGCAACCGGTTCCAGTGCCGCACCATGCCGATCTGACTCAGCGTGAAGGAGACGAACACCCCGACGATGTAGAGCTGGATCAGCGCGGTCACCTCCGCACCGAAAGCCACGATAAAGGCGATGGCCACCACTGCGAGGAACACGATGCCGTTGGAGAACGCCAGCCGGTCGCCGCGGGTGTGCAGCTGGCGCGGCAGGTAGCGGTCCTGCGCCAAGATCGACCCCAGTACCGGGAAACCGTTGAACGCGGTGTTGGCGGCCAGCGCCAGGATCAGCGCCGTCACTCCGGCGATGATCCACAGACCGGGCGGAAAGCCGTGGAACACCGTCTCGGCCAGCTGAGCCAGCAGGGTCTTCTGGTCGTAGTCTGCCGGCGCCCCGATGAGCTGTTCGTGCGGGCGAGCGGCGATCTTCACCCCGGTCTGGCGGGCCAGCACGATGATGCCCATCATCAGCGTCACCGCGATCACACCGAGCATCAGCAGCGTGGTGGCCGCGTTGCGCGACTTCGGTTTGCGAAAGGCCGGCACCCCGTTGCTGATCGCCTCCACCCCGGTCAGAGCGGCACATCCCGACGAGAACGATTTCGCCACCAGGAACACCAGGGCCACCCCGACCATCTCGCCCTGGGTGGAGTGGATTTTGAACTCGGCGGACTCGGCCTGCAGTGGGTTGCCCATCACGAAGATCTGGAACAGCCCCCACCCCAGCATGCCGAAGACCCCGATCATGAACGCATACGTCGGGATGGCGAACGCGGTGCCCGATTCTCGGATGCCCCGCAGATTGGCCGCCGCTACCACGATCACAGTCCCGACCGCGAACGCCACCTTGTGGTCGGCGATGAACGGTATCGCCGAGCCGATGTTGGCGATCCCCGATGAGATCGAGACCGCAACCGTCAGAACGTAATCCACCATCAACGCGCTGGCGACGGTCAGGCCCGCGGTGGCACCCAGGTTGGTGGTGACCACCTCGTAGTCGCCGCCGCCGGAAGGATAGGCGTGCACATTCTGGCGGTAAGAGGCCACCACGGTGATGAACACGAAGGCGACGGCCAGGCCTACCCACAGCGTCATCCGATAGGCCGCCAGACCCGCCACCGACAACACCAGAAAGACTTCTTCGGGCCCGTAGGCCACCGAGGACAGCGCGTCGGACGCGAATACCGGCAGGGCGATGCGCTTGGGCAGCAGCGTGTGGCTTAGCCGATCGCTGCGAAAGGGCCGGCCTAGAACCAGGCGCCGCGCAGCGGTGGAAATCTTCGACACGAGAGCCAAGGGTAAGCCAGGCGGGCACTGGCGGTAGCGTTCACCGAATACGGGCACTTTTGCAGTCGATTACCAGCCGAAAGTCGGCCCAGAGGACCTGAAAGGACACAGCACGTGCGGGTAGTTGTGATGGGTTGCGGCCGGGTGGGAGCCTCGCTCGCCGACGGGCTGTCCCGGATCGGCCACGAGGTCGCCATCATCGACCGAGACAGCACCGCGTTCAACCGGCTCAGCCCGGAGTTCAACGGCGAACGAGTGCTCGGTATGGGCTTCGACCGCGATGTACTGCTGCGGGCGGGCATCGAGGAAGCCGCCGCGTTCGCTGCGGTGTCCTCCGGTGATAACTCCAACATCATCGCGGCGCGGCTGGCCCGGGAGACCTTCGGCGTCTCGCGGGTGGTCGCCCGTATCTATGACGCCAAGCGGGCCGCGGTCTACGAGCGCCTGGGCATCCCGACCATCGCCACCGTGCCGTGGACCACCGATCGGCTGCTCGACGCGCTGACCCGGGAAAGCGAGACCACCAAGTGGCGTGACCCCACCGGCACGGTCGCCGTCGCCGAGGTCGTCCTGCACGAGGACTGGATCGGTCGCCCCGTCACCGACTTGGAGGCCGCCACCAACGCCCGGGTGGCGTTCTTGATCCGATTCGGGACCGGCATCCTGCCCGAGCCCAAGACGGTGATTCAGGCCAGCGACCAGGTGTACATCGTGGCGGTGTCCGGCCGAGTCGCCGAAGCGATCGCCATCGCCGCGTTGCCGCCGAGCGAGGACTTGGACAAGTGAAAGGCGCCGTCGACGAAGGCGCTGGCGGAGCCTGCGTAGCCAGGGTTGAGGAGCGGCGCAAATGAAAGTAGCGGTAGCCGGCGCCGGCGCGGTCGGACGATCGATTGCGCGCGAGCTGCTCGACAGCGATCACCAGGTGACATTGATCGAGCGCAACCCCGATCATGTCGACACCGAAGACATCGCCGACGCGCAGTGGCACCTCGGCGACGCCTGCGAGCTGAGCCTGCTGGAGTCGGTGCACCTGGAGTCCTTCGATGTGGTGATCGCCGCGACCGGCGACGACAAGGCCAACGTGGTGCTGTCCTTGCTCGCCAAGACCGAGTTCGCGGTACCGCGGGTGGTGGCCCGGGTCAACGATCCCCGCAATGAGTGGCTGTTCACCGACGCCTGGGGCGTGGACGTCGCGGTGTCCACGCCGCGCATGCTGGCCTCGCTGGTCGAGGAGGCCGTCGCGGTCGGAGACCTGGTGCGGCTCATGGAGTTCCGCAAGGGTCAGGCCAACCTGCTGGAGATCACGCTGCCCGACGACACCCCGTGGGGCGGCAAGCCGGTGCGCAAGCTGGCACTGCCCCGCGACGCCGCGCTGGTGACGATCCTGCGCGGGACACGGGTGATCGTGCCGCAGGACGACGAGCCGCTCGAGGGCGGCGATGAGCTGCTGTTCGTCGCATCCAGCGGCGTCGAGACCGAACTGCGCGCGCTGCTGCTACCGGCCCACTGAGCGCGGTTCGGGCTCGGCCTCGCCCGCGGTGGGCCGCGCATCCAGCGCGCGCTGCACATATTTGACCGCCAGGTAGGTGACCACCGCCGCCACCGCGGTCAGCGGCCAGCCCATGGCGATGCGCGTCACTCCCAACCAGCCGGTCTGATCGGCGTTGTAGAGCAGTCGCTGGACCACGAAGCGGGAGCCGAACACCAGCGCCCAGGTCAGCGTCGCGAGATCGTAGGCGTAGACGGCCGACCGCAGCTCACGCCAGGTCTGGGGCTGGCCGCTGGCCCAGGACCAGATGTAGCCGACCACCGGGCGGCGGATCACTATCGATGCGGCGAACACCACCGCCCACACCAGCGACGTCCAGATTCCGAGCAGGAAATAGCCCTTGGAGTCGCCCATCAGATAGGCGATCAAGGCACAGACGGCAACCCCGAAAAAGCCGGAGATGGCCGGTTGACTGGACTGCTTGCGGATCAGGCGCCACACCAGCACCGCCGCGGCCACGCCCAACGCCGACAGGACGGCGACGCGCAGTCCGAAGAGATTGGAGGCCGGCACGAACACCACGATCGGCAGCGAGGAGTAGATCACCCCGGCCAGCCCGCCGATCTGCTCCAGGAGCCGCTGCGGCCCCTGGGCGCCCTCGGCGCTGTATTCCTCGCTCATCGCTGCACCGGCCCGAAGGGAGGCGCGATCACTGCTGGATTTCGTAGTGGGGGTTGTAGATGGCCTTGCAGCCGCTTTCGAGTTTGCCCAGCCGACCGTGCACCCGCAGGGTGCGTCCGGAGTCGATGCCGGGAATGCGTCGCTGCCCCAGCCATACCAGCGTCACCGTGTCGGTGCCGTCGAAGAGCTCGGCGCGGACGCCGCCCACGCAGCCCTTGGCGTTGGCTTCGACGCTGCGCAGTACCCCGACCATGGTGACCTCTTGGCCGCGTTGGCAGTCGATCGCGCGCTGTGCGCCGGTGTTGAGCGCCTCATCGGACAACTCTTCGACGTCACGCAGCTCGGGATCTTCCGTCAATCGCCGAGTCAGCCGGCGCAGGTACCCTTTCGGAGCAGCCATTGCCCTCTCCCTCAATCGTATGCGCACGCTACGGTAGACCTGTTGAATACCTAATGCCACATGACCTGCCTACGGGGTGGCTGACAACACCCAACACGATCAAGAGGTGGCATGTTTCTGCGCGGCGTGACGGCCGTCCTGCTGCCGGGGACCGGGTCCGACGACGACTACATTCGCCGGGCGTTCTGCGCTCCGTTGCAGCAGGTGGGTGCCGACTTGGTCACTCATCGCCCGCGGCCCGGCCGCCTCATCGAGGGCTATCTGGAGGCGCTGGATGCGGCGGCCACCCGCTCCGGCCCAATCCTCGCCGGCGGAGTCTCGATCGGCGCGGCGGTGGCCACCGCGTGGGCCCTGCGCCATCCCGAGCAAGTGGTCGGGGTGCTGGCCGCGCTGCCCGCCTGGACCGGCTCCCCCGATGACGCCCCCGCAGCCCATGCCGCGCGATACAGCGCCGGGCAGTTGCGCAACGACGGCCTGGCGGCAGTAGTGGCCCAGATGCGGGCATCGAGCCCGACCTGGCTCGGCGACGAGCTGACCCGCTCGTGGACCGCGCAGTGGCCGCAGCTGCCCGACGCTCTGGAAGAGGCTGCGGCCTATGTCGCGCCAACAGACGCCGAGCTGGCGGCTCTGACCGTGCCGATGGGCGTGACCGCGGCCGTCGACGACGCGGTCCACCCGCTGCAGACGGCCGCCGAATGGGCCGCCTCCGCCCCGCGCGCCGCGCTGTGCACCGTCACGCTGGACCAGATCGGCGCCGACCCGACCGCCTTAGGCACCGCCTGCGTGAACGCGCTGACGATCGCTGCGGGCTAGTCGCCGGCCTAATTCGGCGGTCCAGCTTCGGCTCTCCTGCGTCGAGCCTCGCTAACCGCCGGTGATAGTGCGCAACTGCTGCATCGCGGATCCCTCCACGCTGCGGCGTGCAGCCGGCGCGGGCGGTACATCGCCGCCTCCGCCGAACATGGCGGCCTGCTGCAGTGCGGCCGCCTGCTGGGCAGCGGCCTGCTCGGCCGCTGCCTGCTGCGCCGCGGCCTGCTGCGCCGCAGCGGCACGCAACTGCTCGGCCATCGGCTCGGGCAGCCGCACCGGCAGCGGGGTGCGCACCGGCAGCGGAGTGTCGCCGCGCCGGACGACCGTGTCCGCCAGCGCCTCTCGCGCCTGCTGGGCGAGCACGTCCATGGTCTCGGGTCGGCCGTTGATCACGCAGCGCACCATCCAGCGGTAACCGTCGACACCGATGAACCGCACTGCGCCGGTCGCCGAACCCAGCACCTCCCGGCCCCACGGACCATCGACGATGCTGACCATCGCGTTATCCCTGCGCAGCGCCTCGGCCAGCTCACCGGCCACCTCGCGCCACAGACCGGGCGACTTGGGCGCCGCATAGGCGGCGATGTTGAACCGTCCGTTGGGCGTCACCAGCCATACCGCACTGGGGACACCGGCCTCGCTCAGTTCGACCTGGACCTGAGCGCCGGCGGGCATCGGCACCAACACCGAACCCAGGTCGAGTCGGGCCGTCGTCGCCGCTGCCGGGTCGTCGAAATCTTCGATGTCGAAGGGGCCCTCCAGCTCCTCCGCATCGGATACGAACTCGTCCGCTGCTCCGGAGGCTTCCGGCCCGGCGCTCGTCGGCTCGTCCGCCTCGCCCTTGCCTTTACCCCTACCGAATGCCATCACAGCCGCCCATCTTCATCGCTTCTTCATCGCAGACCATCACAGGCTCGCATGCCCACCGGAGGACCCGTGTCCACCGGAACCACGGGTCGTCGGTTCCAGCCCGGCCTCGTCGAACGAGGTCACCTCGATCAGTTCCGGAAGCTCGACCCGCTGCACCAGCAGCTGGGCGATCCGGTCGCCGCGGTGGATCACGATCGGCGTCGCCGGGTCCAGGTTGATCAACGAGACCTTTATCTCACCACGATAGCCCGCGTCGACGGTGCCGGGACTATTGACGATCGAAAGACCCACCCGCGCAGCCAAACCCGACCGAGGATGAATAAGGCCGACCATGCCGAAGGGAATTGCCACCGCGATCCCGGTGGGTACCAGGGCACGTTGACCTGGACCCAACTCGACATCGATCGCGCTGTAGAGGTCGACGCCGGCATCGCCGGCGTGAGCACGGCTCGGCAGTGGAAGATCCGGATCCAGGCGAACAACCGCAAGACTGGGTGACACGAGGCGCAAGACTACTCTTAGCCGGATGTCGGGATCGCGCCTGAACCATCGGGCATCGCAAACAGTGCGCTACAGCGAACAGCTGTGGGTGCCGTGGTGGTGGTGGCCACTGGGGTTCTTGGGTAATGGCCTGATGGCCTACGAAGTCCGCTTGGGCCTGCGCACTCTGCCCGGCTGGCTGCCGTTCGCGGTGTTCTTCGCGATCACTGTCGGCGCCCTGCTGTGGCTGGGACGGATCAAGGTGCGAGTCGTCGAAAGCGGCGGGGAAACGCAGCTGTGGGCCGGTGACGCGCACCTGCCCGCAATGGCGATCGCACGCTGCGCCGAGGTCCCGCGGTCTGCCAAGTCTGCAGCACTGGGCCGTCAGCTCGATCCTGCGGCATACGTTGTCCACCGTGGCTGGGTGGGGCCCATGGTCTTGGTCGTGCTCGACGATCCCGACGACCCCACACCGTACTGGCTGGTCAGCTGCCGCAATCCGCAGCGGGTGCTGGCGGCGCTGCAGGCCTAATGGGAATCGATCGGCGTGTCCTTGACGGGGATCTTGGTTCTTGAACGGGAAGGCTGATCACCGAGCCGCCG
>LZME01000095.1 GCA_001673575.1 Mycolicibacter heraklionensis
GGGTGGTGCCCGAGGCGTGCGCTCTGGACCTGCCACCCGACGTGCTCGACAAGTACCTCTACCGCAATGCCGCCGACTTCTTCTTCGCCGAACGCGGCGCCGTACCCGAACAGGAGAGCTGAGATGGATCGTTTCGAACTACGCAGGTTGGACTACAGCCTGACCGAAGACCACGTCGCGTTGCAAGCTGCGTACAAACAGTTCTTCACCACGCACTGCGGAATCGAAACGGTTCGTGCCGCAGAGGAATCCGGGTTCGACAAGAACTTGTGGGAGCGGCTGTGTGCGATGGGTGCCACCACCATGGCATTGCCGGAACCGGTCGGCGGCATTGCGGTAGAGGTACTTGTCGAGCACGTCGGGTGGCAGGTCCAGAGCGCACGCCTCGGGCACCACCCGGTCCATCCGCAGCACCGGCCAGTCCGAGGCGAAGAGGACCTTGCCGGCGCCTCGGGTGCGCATGAAGTGCAGCAGGGTTTCCGGCAGTCGTTTCGGCGACCAAGCCGAGGTCATCAGCCGCAGGTTGCGGTACTTGATCAGCATCCGGATCGCCACGTCCCACCAGGGGTCGGCGCCGTGGATCATGCACAGCCGCAGTTCGGGGAACCGCACGCAGACCCGGTCCAGGTGGATCGGGTGTTGCACCTCCCCCGGGATCGGTGGCCCCGGAATTCCGGTGTTGACGCACAGCGGCAGATCCAGCTCGGCGCACTTGGCGTAGAGCGGGTAGTAAACCGCGTCGCTCGGCGGATACTGGCCATCGCCCCAGAAGCTGGGCCCCACAACGGCGTAGACCACCGGCAGGTCGCCCGCGACGGCACTCAACTCCCGAAGCGCGGGCACCGGGCGCAGCAGGTTCATGCCGCCCATTGCCAGCGCGAACCGGTCTGGCCTGGCTTCCACGAACTTTCGCGCGGTCACCGACGGTTTGACCAGGTTGTCCATCAAGACGGCCTTGGCCACGCCGTGGGCGTCCATCTCGTCGAGCAGCGCCGACATGTCGGCCGGCGCGAACATCGACTCGGGTCCCTTGAAGTAGTCATCGCGCGTTCTGACCATCCAGGACGGCTGCTCATTCTCGCCGAAGTGCACGTTCACCAGACAATCGATGACTTGTGACTGCTCGCTCATGCCGTACTCACCTCATTCACCTGACGTTTAGCCCAGCGGTAGTCGGCCTTGCCATTGCCCAGCCGGCGCACCTGCGCCACCGTGACGTACGCCTTGGGCACCTTGAAGTGCGCCAGCACCGATCGGCAGTGTGCGTCCAGCTGCTCGTCGGTAGCGCCCGAATCCGCCAGCGGGACAACCAACGCCACCAGCTCTTCACCCCAGCGCTCGCTCGGACGGCCCACCACCAGCGCGTCGGTCACCGCCGGGTGAGCGCGCAGCACGTCCTCGACCTCCTCGACGAACACCTTCTCCCCGCCGGTGTTGACCACCAGGGAGTCGCGGCCGAACAACCGCAGTGTGCCGTCTTTCTCGATGCTGGCGCGATCGCCCGAGATCACCATGCGCTGACCGCCGATCTCACCGAAGGTGCGCTGTGTCGCGTCGGCGTCGTCGAAGTATCCGAGCGGGATCCGGCCGGTTCGCACCACCCAACCCACCTCGGGATCACCGGGTTCCAGAAACCGGGTACGGTCCTGCGACACCACCGATCCCCCGGTCCGCAGATCGAAGGTGTCACGCCGCGCGTCGCGCTGGCTGCGCCCGAAGCCCAGATTGCCGGTCTCCGAGGAGCCGTATCCGTTGATCAGGGTGATCTGCGGGAGCAGTTCCAGCAGCGCCTCCTGGTGCTTCGGGTTGGTTGCGGCGCCGCCGGTTCCGATCGAGTGCAGGGAAGACAGGTCATAGGTTCCCCTGCGGAGTTCGGCGACCAGGGGCGCGGCGTAGGCGTCGCCCACCATGGTCATCAATCCGACCTTCTCTCGCGCGGCGGTTTCCAGCACCGAACGGGGATCGAATCTGGTGCGGGTGTCGTTGAGGATCACCGTCTGGCCGCTCAGGATCGCCGAGAATGCGGTCCACAGTCCGGCGGCGTGCATCAGCGGTGACAACGCGAACCAGGGCGCACCGGCGTACTGCACCTTCTGGTGGATCTCTGCCGCGCAGGCGTGGTCGTCGCCGACCATCGATGACACGTAGATGTCGCTTTGTCGCCACAGCACGCCTTTCGGGCGTCCGGTGGTTCCCCCGGTGCAGATCATCAGTAGATCGTCCGGGGACGGCGTCACCGCCTGATCGGTATTGCCCTGCGCCAGTGCATCGTCCAGCGATACCGCGCCGAGCCCGGCGCCGGCGGCGACGCCGTCGTCGATCCGGATCAACAGCTCGGCGCCGGATTCGCGGAGCGTGTCAACGAACTTCGTCTCGAGGCTGGCGTGGTAGATCACGGCTCGGGGACGCAGATAGCCGAGCAGTTCGCCGGCTTCGGCCGGGGTGTAGTAGTGGTTGACGTTGACCGGGACGGTGCGGGCCTTGAGGCAGCCGATCACCATGTCGGGGTATAGGTCGTTGTGCATGAGCAGCGCGACGCGGTCCTGGCCGCACTCCCAGTTGCGCAACTGCGAACGCTCACGTTGGACCCCGAGCCCGCGACCGGCCAGGTAGTTGGCCAGCCGGCGGGTGCGCTGCGTGGCTTGCGCGAAGGTGCTTCGCCTGTCCCCGCAGATCGTCATGGCCCGGTCGGGCACGGCCTCGGCGATCGCGTCGAGGACCGCGCCGAGGGTCCATTCGCCCACCGTCAGACCGAGGCTGTCAGGTGGGCGGCGCCCGGCGCGGTGCGGTTCGGATCACCCAGTAGAGTCAATGCGTTGTCCCGCATCACCATTCGGGTATCTTCCGCGCTGAACTCGGGGAACTGCGGGATGTCGGCGGTGAAGGTGGTCGGGTCGGCCAGGCCCTCACCGTGCGGCCAGTCCGAACCGAACAGGATCTTGTCGACGCCGATGGTGTCGGCCAGCAGCTTCACGTCGTCCTCGTAGTAGGGGGCGATCCAGACGTTGTTGCGCAGCTGCTCGATCGGATCTTCCTTGTAGTGGTAGGGCGCGTTGTTGGCCGACTTCTTCAACCGCTTGATCAGCCGGTAGACGAAGTAGGAGCCGTTCTCGATGCTGACCACCTTGAGCTTGGGGTGACGGGTGAACACCTGGTGCACGATCATCGAGGCGATGGTGTCGTGGATCGCGCGATCGTCCATGATCACCATGTCCAGCGGGTCGCGCTTCCCGAATCCCTTGAACACTCCGCTGCCGCCCCACAACGCCGGGATCGCCATGTAACCGGAGTCGGACAGGTGGAAGACGACTGCGACGCCCGCCTCGGCAAGGCGTGCCCACACCGGGTCGTGCACGGGGTCACCGAGGGATCGGGCCCTAACCTCGCCGGGTACCGGCGCCGGGCGCACACACACCAGCTTGGCGCCGCGACTGGTCACGAATTCGACTTCCTCGACCGCCTTTTCGGGATCGGCCAGCGAGATGATCGGTGCGGATATCACGCGGCCGTCGGGACGGTCGAAGCCCCAGTCCTCGTCGAGCCACAGGTTGAACGCGTGCACCGACGCAATGGTGGCGGGGATGTCGTGCTTGAGTCCCTCCTCCACACCGCAGGCGAAGGTCGGCAGCATGAACACCGTCTCCAGCCGCTGCCGGTCGAGCACCTGCACGCGGGCATCGCGGTTCTGATATTCGGGATGCTCGGAGAGCCGGTCGAGCTTCATCAACGACGCCGGGTCCACGCCCTCGGGGATCTCGCCGCGGAACAGCAGATCCAGGCAGCCCGGTTCGATGATCGGATCGAAGTTCGGGTTCGGGATGAAGTGGTTGACGACCCCGCCGAACACCGCCAGGGTGCGATTGCCGTCCTGCACCATCTGCACACCGCGGCTGCGGAATTCCTTGGGCAGGTGTCGAGTGAAGGCGTCCAGCGGCTCGTAATAGTGGTTGTCGACGTCGACGGCCAGGTACGGGAGCCGTTGCGGTGCGGCAGTCATGCGCTCAACCTTTCTCAAGACAGGGGCGGGAAGTTCGGCGGGCGTTTCTCGAAGAAGCTCGTGATGCCCTCGATGAGGTCGGGGCGCGCCAGCGATTCGTACATCAGGGTTTCGGCGCGCGCGCTCACCGCGGCGACGTCGTCGAGCGCGTCGCCGTAGGCCTGCGCTTTGATCACCGCCAGCGATGCCGGTGAGCAGTTCGCGGCGATGTCGGCGGCGTAGTCCACGGCGCGTTCCAGCAACAGTTCGGGCGCGATGACATGGTTGACCAGACCGAACTCGCGGGCTTCCTCGGCCAGGAAGGTGCGTCCGGACAGCAGCAGGTCCATCGCCGCGCCCCAGCCGGCCAGGCGCGGAAGGATCCAGGTGATTCCGTGTTCGGCGATCAGTCCGCGCCGGGTGAATGCGGTGGCGAATTTGGCTCCGGCGGCGGCGAATCGGACGTCGCACATCAGGGCGAGGGTGAGTCCGATCCCGACGCAGGAGCCGTTGATCGCCGCGATCACGGGTTTGCGCAGTCGGGTCAGGAAATGCGGGGGACGGTCCCCGACCAGTTGGGACACGTCGGTGCCGGATGCGTCGACGGCGTCGGGACCCGTTTGAGTGCCGCCACCCAGATCCGCACCGGCGCAGAATCCCCGGCCGCTACCGGTCACCACGATCGCCCGCACCGCGGGATCCGCCTCGGCACCATCGATGGCGGCGTAGAAACCGGCGGCGATATCGGGGCCCCAGGAGTTGAGCCGCTCCGGACGGTTGAAGGTGATCAGCCCGACGCCGTCACGCACGTCGTAGAGCACCGCGGTCATCGACCCCGCAACCTCCGCCTCGAAGCAACCGGATAGTTCTTACTGTATACCTTTCGGTAGCGCATTCCGCAACCTCCGAGGTTCCTGCCTCAAGCCACTATGCACGCAGGTCAGGCGCAAATTCGGGTCAGTCGATCAGGTGAAATCCGAGCCGCCGTCGACGTTGACGTTGGCGCCGGTCATGTAGGCGTTGCGACGCGAGGCCAGGAAGGCTGCGACCGCGCCCACTTCGTCCGGCCAGCCCGCCCGCGGCAGCTGCGCCGGGTGGCCGAAATGCTCGGCGATCGCCTCCATCAGCCGGTATGGGTCCACCCCGTCCGAGTCGTCCACACCAACCGAGCGGGCCCAGCCGACCAGCGCCTCGGAGGCGACGCTTCCGGGCGAGACCACGTTGACCAGAATCTCCTCGGGCGCCAGCAGCAGCGCCAGGTTCTTCGAGATGCTGTTCACCATCGCCTTGGCCGCGGTGTAGGCAACCAGGACTGTGCTTTGGCGCTGCGTCGACTGCGCCGAGAAGTTGACGATTCGAGCCCATTCGGCCTTGCGCAGCAACGGCAACGCCGCCCGGACCGTGTGCACCATCCCCATCGCGCCCTGGTCGATCGCCCGGCGCCACTGCTCGTCGGTGAGATCGTCGAAGGTGCCCTGCACGTCGGGGCCGGCCGCGTTGATCAGGATGTTGAGTTCGCCGCCCCAGCGCCTCCCGAGTTCGGCGAAGGCTTCCCGCACCCGCTGCTCGTCACAGACATCGGCGACTATGCCGATCGCCTCCGGGCTGCCGCGTCCCCTCAGGTCGTCACACGCGCGGTCCAGGTCGGCAGCCGAGCGCGCCATGACCGCAACCCGAGCCCCGTCGTCGGCCAGGCAACGGGCGGTGGCCAGTCCCATCCCCCGGCCACCACCGACGACGACGGCGCGCGCGTTGCGCAAACCCAGGTCCACGGCCGCAGACCAGTGTCAGGCGCCGGTCCAGTTCGGGGTGCGCTTCTCGGCGAACGCGATCGCACCCTCCTTGGCGTCGTGGGAGGTGAACACCGGCGCGATCAGTTCGCCCTGCTTCTGCCAGATCTCATCCTGGCTCCAGCCGGCCGACTTCACCATGATCTCCTTGGTCACCGCGACGGCCAGCGGGCCGTTGGCGGTGATCCGCTCGGCCAGGGCAATGGCCCCGTCCAGCGCCTCGCCCGGCTCGGTGAGCACGTTGACGAAGCCCCACTGGGCGCCCTGTTCGGCGGTGAAACTCTCACCGGTCAAAGCCAATTCGAGCGCCTTCTGATACGGAATGCGGTGCGGCAACCGCAATAGGCCACCGCCGGCGGCCACCAGTCCCCGCTTGACCTCCGGGATACCGAATTTCGCGTCCTTGGCGGCCACCACCAGGTCGGTGGCCAACACCAGCTCGGTGCCGCCGGCCACCGCATGCCCTTCGACCGCGGAGATCAGCGGCTTGCGCGGTGGGCGCTCGGTGAAGCCGAGCCCCCGTCCCGGGACGTACGCCAACTCCCCGGCCGCGAACGCCTTGAGATCCATTCCCGCACAGAAATTGCCGCCGGCTCCGGTGAGCACCCCCACCGACAGTTCGGCAGTGTCGTCCAGTTCGTCGCAGGCCGCAGCCAGCCCCTCGGCGACCGCCTTGTTGGCCGCGTTGCGCGCTTCCGGCCGGTTGATCGTGATGACAAGAATCCGTCCGCGACGCTCGCGCAGTACCGCTTCTGACACCGCTCACCCTTCAGGCGTTGTGACAAGGTATATCAAAATGCTTACCATAGGCTTTACGGTAAGAGAAGCTCATTACCCCGCGCGGGCGAGCGGTACAGGTAGGTTTGACGGCTAGGTTTAACAGCGAAGAATCCGGCCGTGTCGACCAGAACTGGAGGTACCCGCAGTGGCAAAGCAGCCAGTCGCCGAGAAACGGCAACGGCGCGAACGCGGATCGATCAACCCCGACGACATCATCGACGGCGCGTTCGAGCTCGCCGAACAGATCGGGGTCGACAACCTGAGCATGCCGTTACTCGGTAAGCATCTCGGCGTCGGCGTGACGAGCATTTACTGGTACTTCCGCAAGAAGGACGACCTCCTCAATGCGATGACCACCCGGGCCCTGCGCCAGTACACATTCGCCACCCCGTACGTGGAGGCCAAGGACTGGCGTCAGACGTTGAGCAATCACGCACACAGCATGCGGTCGACGTTTCTGGGCAACCCGATCTTGTGCGATCTCATCCTGATTCGGGCCGCGTTGAGCCCGCGGGCCGCCCAGCTCGGCGTCCAGGAAGTGGAGCGGGCGATCGCCAGCCTGGTGGAGGCCGGCTTGTCGCCGCAGGATGCGTTCGACACCTATTCGACGGTCTCGGTACACATCCGTGGGTCGGTGGTGCTGCAGCGGCTCTACGAGAAGAACCGGGCATCGGATGCCGAGGGGCCGTCCGATTTCGAGGAGGCCCTCGTCATCGACCCGGCCGTGACCCCGCTGCTGGCAGAGACCACCCGGCAGGGCCATCGAATCGGCGCGGCAGATGACGCCAACTTCGAATACGGGCTCAACTGCATCCTCGATCACGCCGAGCGGCTGATCGAGCAGAACACCAAGCCGGCGCGGCGTCGCGCCACGCCGGCTTCGGCCAAACGCTAGAGGCGGGTTAGACCTCGATCACCACCGCGCCGCCCTGGCCACCGCCGGCGCACATGGCGGCCACACCGATGCCACCGCCGCGCCGCTTCAGTTCGTAGAGCAGCGTGGTCACCATCCGGGCACCGGATGCGGCGATGGGGTGGCCGAGGCTGCAGCCGCTGCCGGAGAAGTTCACCAGCTCTTCGTCGATGCCGTATTCCTTGCACGCCGCGATCGGCACCGAGGCGAAGGCCTCGTTGATCTCCCACAGCGCGACGTCGCCGACGGACAGCCCAGCCCGCTCCAGCACCTTGCCGATCACCTTGACGCCGCCGAGCCCGGTGTCACGGGGTGCGACACCGACCGAGCCCCAGGCTTTGACGGTGCCCATCACGGTCAGTCCCTTGTCGCGGGCGTAGTCGGAGTCGACGACCGCGACCGCGGCCGCGGCATCATTGGTGCCGCTGCTGTTGCCGGCGGTGATCGAAAAGCCCTCGATCTCGGGGTGCAGCACCTTCAGGGCTGCCAGCTTCTCCACGGTGGTTTCGCGGCGCGGGAATTCGTCGACCTTGAACTCGGTCACCGATCCGTCGGGCAGCTCCACCTTCAACGGGATGATCTCGTCCACGAACTTGCCGGCGTCGATCGCGGCGATCGCCCGCTGATGCGACCGCGCGGCCCAGGCGTCCATCTCCTCGCGGGTGATGCCCGCCGCCTGCGCGGTGTTCCAGCCGACCGTGATCGACATGTCGCGGGTGGGTGCGTCCGGGGTCTCCGGGTGCGTCGGCGGCATCCAGGGCTCGACGAACGTCACCTCGGGGCCGGGCACCCGCCACTTGGTCAGCGGCGTCATCGACAGCGACTGCACGCCGCCGGCGATCAGCACCCGCTCCATCCCGGAACCAATCTGCGCGGAGGCGTTGCCGATCGCGGTCAGGCTGCCGGCGCAATGCCGGTTGACCGACTGGCCGGGCACCGACTCCATGCCGCACGCGGCGGCCGCGTAGCGAGCCAGATCGCCGCCACCGTAGTGGGATTCGGCGAAGATGATGTCGTCGATCTCGGTCGGCTCGATGCCGGCCCGGCGCACCACCTCGGGCAGCACCGTGGTGATCAGCGCCTCCGGGGGCGTGTTGACCAGAGTTCCTTTGAACGAACGTCCGATGGCCGTACGAACGGCACCGACGATGACAGGTGTAGGCATTTTTCCGACCTTACATTATTCGCCGTTTTTGTAAAGTATGTGATCGTGCCTGCAGCGCCCGCCGCGTTCGGCGTCGAGCTTCACGAAGTTTATGGACGGTTCTCCACCTAGATGACGCGGTAGCCTGCCCGCCATGACGCCGGACAGCGCGAATCAATGGCGGGGCACGTCGTCGGCCGAGCGCGCCGACGATCGACGGCAACGACTTGTAGACGCCTGCGTGGAGATCCTGGGGCGCGACGGCGCGTCCGGACTGGGCGTCCGGGCGGTCTGCCGGGTCGCCAACGTCAGCCACCGCTATTTCTACGACTTGTTCCCCGACACCGACGCCTTATTGCTAGCCGCATATCAACGGGCCGTACAACAGTTGCTCGCCGAGGTCGGATCAGCCATCAATTCCAGTGGCACGGATATTCGCGAGCAACTGCGAGTCGGTTTCGACGCGGCCACGGTCTTCCTGGAGGAGAACCCGACATATGGCCGGTTGATCTTCCAGGAAGCGCTGGCGAATGAGTCTTTGCGACGACATGCGGCGCCGGCCCTGCCGGCCTTCCTGCTCGCCGCACGGGAAATGGCCGAACCGGGTGGCACGTCGGCAGCCCATCCGCTTGAGACGGCCCTGATCTCCGGTGGGCTGGCGGCAATATTCATCGAATGGCTCTCGGGAACGGCCGCATTCAGCCGGTCGGAGTTGGTCGACTACTGCACGGACTCAATGATGGCAGTCCTGTTCCTGGGCCGCCGGCCACCTAAGTAGTTGACAGGCGTCAACCCATGGGACACACTCGTGTCCCATGTCGGTTAGTGACGTGCCGCGCCGCCCGGCGGCAGAGCTGGGAACCGAGGGCTTCTTCGGACCGGATTCGTTGGCGTGGCAGGTTTTTACCGCCCCGGCCACAGCCCTGATGATCGCTCAGATCACCAATCTTCTGGAAGTGCCGCACATCGACTTCCAGTCGGTGCTTGTCGATCACGACCCACTGTTCCCGACCAATCGCAAACGTCAGCGGGGACTTGGTGGCGCGCGCAAGGACGGGTACTTCCATGACCGGCTCCGCCGCACATTGAGTGTTCCCTTGCCAATTCTCTTTGCGGACCAGCGATCCGCCGTCGCGTGTGCCGACCGCTTGATGCACTACCACCGGCCGATGACCGGCCAGCCCACCGAAGACGCCCCCGCGTATTCGGCGACCTCGCCGGAGACCATGCTGTTCGGCGCGGTCACAATCTCGCACGCCGCACTGAGGGCATACGAGCGGTTCGCGTTTCGCCACGGGCGGCCGCCTCGGCGCTTGGATGAGACCGATCGCGACCGGTACTTCGCTGAGATGTCAACGCTGGCGATCCTGATGGGTGTACCCGCCGCCGAAGTACCGATGACCGCAGCCCAGGTCGACGCCTACTACCGGTCAATCGCCGCCAAGTTCACGCTTCGCCGTGGATTCCGCGGCGCTCAGTTCAAAGCTGCTGCTGCACTGGTTGTTCCCAGCGGGTGGCGTGATGTGCCGAAGACGGGCGGCGACATTGGGCTGATGGCCTCCGCCGCCATCGCATACGCCGCGCTACCACGCCCGTCGCGTCGCCTGAACGGATTGCCCGCCGTCGCAGATCCGTTGCTCTACGCGCTGTATGCGGCCTCTCTTCCGCTATTCGCACTCGCCAGCTTGCCGGGAATCAGGTCGCTGGTCTTGCGCTCCTACCTCGGCGCCGCGGACACCGCGACGCTCACCGCGGCCCGGCGGACACTGACACCGCCGAGCAAGCGCAGCAGCGTTCCAGACATTCGCATGACCGGATCCAGCCCACTCCCGGCGGGCGCCGGGCCGATTGCGATGACCGAGACCGAAGCGTTGGCATTGTTCGACTCGCTCGCATCCTGCCCGGTAGAGACACTTCGAGGGCGCTGGGCAGGGCGGGAGGTGCTGACCGGAGGTCCGTTGGACGGCGCGTTGGCCAACGTGTCGTGGTACGGCAAACAATTCGACGGAATTCACGCGGTACATCCGCTGATGGTCCGCGATAGGGCCGGACATCCCTTTGCATTGAAACCGTCGGTGGTGCCGATGCGGTTGATCTCGCACCCGATCCCGGCGCCACGCTGGATACCAAGACTGGCGCCGCGACTGGTAACTGCACTCAAGCCGATCCTGCGGGCGCGCACCTACGGAGCAGATCTGACAACCACAACTTTTCGCGGCGTCACCACGGCCGCGATGGCCTACCGCGACAAGCCGGTCGTCGACGTGTTCCGGCTGATTGACGAGAACACCGTGTTGGGGCTGATGGACTACCCCGGCATGTCCAAGCCCTGTTTCTTTGTCCTGCAACGTGATCCACAGACATCGTGATCAAAGGAGACCCGCAATGTTCGATGAAGCCAAATTCCAAGAAGCCCTAGCCCAGCCCCGCTTGCAGGGCCACGTCCCGGAGTATCTTCACTCAAACCGGGCGGTTCCCATTCGGGTCATCCAGGAACCCGAACTCCAGGCGATGACCAAACAATGGTTCGTCGACTTCGACCGCAAGCTGGACCACTACAGCGAACACTTCAACACGGACCTGTCCTGGGTCATGACCTGGGCGAAGAAATACTGGTGGAGCTTCCTGGTCCGCGACATGGACATCAACAACGAGTTGTACGCCCCCGACATCACCTACACCGACGTCACTACCTTTGGTCGAACCATCGTCGGTATTGATGACTTCGTCACCTACAACTTCGCGTTCTTCGAAGCGATCCCGGACTGGCGTTATGACCCGCTGCCCGACCAGGTCTATATCGACGTCACACCAGAGGGCAAAGTCCGTACCATGATCCGCTACATCGGCAGTGGCCACTGGAGCGGCGGGCTGAGGCTGCATCCCTACGACGAAACGGCCCCCGTCATCTACGGCGACGGCCGTTTCATCCAGGCTCCGGCCGTCGACCGGTACCACTTCAACGCCGACGGACTCATGGAGGAGGGCGAAACCCTCTACGACATCCTGGACGGCCTGCAGCGCGGTGGCGTGCTGCCCCGCGACGACAGCTGGGCGCTACGCACCCTGTTCTCCGCATCCAAGATCCCGGCCACGCTCAGTCGTGTACGCCAACGCATCCCGATCCTGCGCAACCAGACGTGATGCCCGGCAGCTCGACCGTCACGATTGGGCACCGACAATTCACGGCTCCGGGACGTAAAAGTGCTCGTCACGCAGCCGGAACGCCTCCTTGGTTCCGTGCTGCGCCCGGGTCTTGACGAAGTTGAACTCCCCCGGCGCGAACTGCAGGTTTGTGCCATAGGCGTGAAACAGATAGCTGGCCACCTCTTCGCCCTGATACGCCTGGCTCTGTTCGACGAGCCGAAACGCCTCCTTGGCGATGACGACTCCGTCGGCGGGCATCTTCGCGGCCTTGCACGCCCAGTACCGGGCCCGCGCGGTCACCGCCGCCGGATCGCAGGTCTCGGTGAACACACCCAGATGTTCGACCGCAGCGGCCTCGATGATGTCTCCGGTTAACAACAGCCGCCGCGCCAGCACGGGCCCGAGGCGATGGAAGAACATGTGCAGGCTGCCCAGCGCCGGGCCCAGAAACCGCGTCGCGGGCATGCCGATCTTGGTGTCACGCGCGATCACCGAGATGTCGGTCATCAGCGCCATCTCGAAACCGCCGCCGAGCGCATACCCGCTGATCTCACCCACGGTGACCTTCGGGAAGCCCATCAGATTGTGGTAGAAGCCGAAAGATTTGCGGTCCACGGTAAGTCGGCGCCGCTGGCTGGGCCTGCCCTTGGCCGCCGGCTGCGCGGTCTCCCCGCGCTCGCCGTACCAGCCGTAGGCGTTGTTCATGTCCGCCCCGGTGCTGAACACTCCTTCGGCGCCCCGCAGCAGCACCACCACCAGATCGTCGTCCTCGGCGACCCGGTCCAGGCAACGGGCGACCGCGTCGCGCATCGCGGCATCGTAGGAATTGCGCCGGCCCGGGTTGTTCAGCGTGATGGTCGCGATGCGCCCGTCGGGATCGACATCGAAGAGCACGCGATCGTCGGCGGTCTGGGCTGCGCTCATCGGTGGGACCCCTCATCTTGTCTGCGGCCGAATCGAATGGCACTCAATTTGTTCGGCGGCGCTGCCGCCGTGGTGACCTCGCCGGTACACAGCAGCTCGCCGCGATGGAGAAGCCGCGCGGTGGAAGCGATACCCCGCTCCACCTCGGTTCGCACGATGTCGAAGTCCAGCTCGGTGAGGATCGGCGTCGGGCGCCGGTAGGTGACCAGCAGTGAGCGGGTACGCCCGGCCGAGCCCGCTGCGCAGCTCTGATGCTGAGTCACGCAGTCGAAGAACACCCCGAGGAATCCGCCGTGCACCAACCCCGGGGGCCCTTCGTAGGGCAGTGGGAAGGTGACTGTGCCCGAGGCGGTCTCGCCATCGAGGTGGTCGAACCGGTACTCCGGAAAGCAGGGGTTGAACGATCCGACGTCGAATGCGTGCGCCAGGTAGACCCGACCGTCCGAGCCCTCAGCCGATTCCAGGCGGGGCATGCCCTCCACCGAGGCGACAGCAGCCAGTTGCCGCTCCCAGTCGGCGAACTGCGTCAGCATGTCGTCCACCAGCGGATGGGGGTGTTCCAAGGCGAGCAGCAGCCCGGCCAGGCGGCGTATGGCACCGGCTGCCGCGACGGTCTGCGCCAGCGGCAGCTCGCCGAAACGGGCGGTATCGCCGGCCGCAACCACAGAGTCCCTCGAACCGTCCGCCATAGGCCTTTCTCCGCCGAATCGCGCTAATCGTATAGCCTACTGTAGCTATCACGATATAGCGTTGAAAGGTGGACACCACCGTGGCCGACTCTCCCGAATCCGGGTCCGGCTCAGCCCCCGATGGCGCAGTGACGGCGCAGCGTGACGGCACGCTGCTCCGCCTGACCTTGGCGCGCCCGGATCGTCGAAACAGCCTGAGCTCGTCGATGACCGATGCACTGGTCACGACCCTGACCGAGGCGGCAAGCGACGACACGTTGCGCGCCATCCATATCCGGGGCGCCGGCGATGATTTCTGCGCCGGCGCCGACTGGGTGGCCACCAATACCGGCGGCCAGCGACCCCGCACCGGCGATCTGGTGCGCCGCGTCCCGCACGCCGCGCACCGGGCGATCGAACTGCTACAGACCATCGCGTTGCCCGTCGTGTGCAGCGTCCGGGGTTGGGCGGTGGGCCTGGGCTGCAACCTGGCGCTAGCCGCCGACTTCACGGTGGCCGCCACCGACGCGGTGTTCTGGGAACCGTTCGTAGCGCGCGGCTTCAGCCCCGACTCGGGGTCGACCTGGCTGCTGCCACGACTGGTGGGACTGGCTCGGGCCAGACGCATGTTGCTGCTGGGCGAACAGGTCAGCGGCGCATCCGCGCAGGATTGGGGACTGATCCACCAGGCGGTGGCGCCGGCGGACCTGGACTCGGCCACCGAAGAGCTGCTGGCCGCCTTGGCGCAGGGACCCACGGTAGCGATCGGCCTGACCAAACAGGCGCTGCATCACGCACAGCACGCGACGTTGCCGCAAGCCCTGACCCAGGAGCTGTTCAACCTTGAACTCAGCTGCCGTACAGCAGATTTCAAAGAGGGCCTGGCCGCGTTCGCGCAGCGGCGACCACCTGGCTTCACCGGCCGCTGACAAGGAAAGAGACGGCAATGCCGACGTTCGACACCATCGACTACGACGTGCGCGGGCACACCGCCACCATCACGCTGAGCCGCCCCGAGGCTCTCAACGCGCTGAGCCCGCACATGGTCACCGAACTACGGACCGCCTATGCCGAAGCCGAGAGCGACGAGGCGGTGTGGGTGGTCATCGTCACCGGCACCGGGCGGGCGTTCTGCACCGGCGCCGACGTGAAGGAGATCCCCGGCGACGGCAAGGTGGTCAGTGAACGCCCCTATCTGTCCACCTACGAGCAGTGGGAGGCGCCGCAGGAGGGCACTCCCCCGTTCCGGACGATGGCCAAACCGGTGCTGGCGGCGATCAACGGGATCTGTTGCGGCGCAGGGCTGGACTGGGTGACCACCTGCGACATCGTGATCGCCTCGGACCGCGCGACGTTCTTCGACCCGCACGTCTCGATCGGCCTGGTCGCCGGACGCGAAGTGGTGCGGCTGGCCCGGGTGCTACCCCGCTCCATCGCGCTACGGATGGCCATGATGGGCAAGCACGAACGCATGGACGCCCAACGCGCCTATGACCTCGGAATGATCAGCGAGGTGGTGGAGCACGACCGGCTGCTGGCCCGCGCCCACGAGATCGCCGACATCTTGAACTCGAACGCTCCGCTGGCGGTACGCGGAACACGGCTGGCGATCCTCAAGGGTTTGGATCTGCCACTGCACGAGGCGGAGATGCTCGCGGAGTCGTTCCGGGAACGCAACCTGCACACCCAGGACTCCCTGGAGGGACCGCGGGCCTTCGTCGAGAAGCGCGCACCGGAATGGCAGTGCCGATGAGCGGCGAATTCACCACGGTCCTACTCGACTTCGACCGCACCGCACGCGTCGCGACCATCACTTTGAACCGGCCGGACCGGCTCAACGCGTTCGACCGCACCATGTGCGAGGAGATGGCCGCGGCGTGGCGGATCGTCAAACTCGATACTGAGGTCAACGCCGTCGTGCTGCGTGCCGCCGGGGACCGGGCATTCAGCGCCGGACTGGACATCAAGTCCTCCTACGGCCAGCCCGACAACGTCTGGAACCACGAAGATCCCGGTGAGTTGCTGAGCCCCAAGTGGCAGAAGATGTTCAAGCCGGTCATCTGTGCCGTGCAGGGCATGTGCACCGCGGGTGCGTTCTACTTCATCAACGAAGCCGACGTGGTGATCTGCTCGGGCGAGGCCACGTTCTTCGACTCCCACGTCTCTGCCGGCCTGGTCTGCGCACTGGAGCCGATCGGGCTGATGCGTCGAATCGGGTTGGGCGAAACCCTGCGGATCGCGTTGATGGGCAACGATGAGCGGGTCAGTGCCGACACCGCGTTGCGCATCGGCCTGGTGACGGAAATCGTGTCGCGCGACCAACTCTGGACGCGGGCACACGAGATCGCCGCCACGATTGCGGCCAAGCCGTCGTCGGCCACCCAGGGCACGGTGAAGGCGATCTGGGAATCCCTGGACAAGCCCTACCGTGCCGCCCTGGACCAGGGCCTGATCTACACCAGACTGGGCAACCCACTGGGCAAGGCCGAGCTCGACGCACTGCCGCCGCGCCCCTCCGCACCGCCGCGGGTCCGCTGATGGCCCATCCGCTGAGCCGGCGCATCGCCGAGGTGCTCGATCTGGCGCCAGAGGCGCCGGCATTGCAGTACGACGGCCGGTGGTCCTCCTGGTCGCAACTCGGAGCCTTGGCGCCGCGCATCGCGGAACTGACACCGTCCGGTGGACGAGTAGGGATCCTGCTGCGCAACCGCCCCCCGCAGGTGGCCGCCTTGCTCGGGGTCTTGCTGGCCGGGGGCTGTGTGGTGGTGATCAACCCGTCGCGCGGCGACGACCGCACCCGCACCGAGATCGCTGCGCTGGAGCTGCCGGTGATCATCGGGCATGCCGATGACCTGGCCGCCCTGGTCACCGCGACACCGCACACCACGGTGGTGACGATCTCCGATCTCACCGCGGACCCACAGATCACCATGGCAGGCGAGCCCAAACACGATCCCGGGCGCCCCGGTGTGGCGGTGTGGATGCTGACCAGCGGAACCACCGGACCGCCCAAGCGCGTCGACCTGCGGTACGACATGCTGGCGCACAGCGTGATCGGTCCCGACCCCGAGCATCTCCCCGCACCGGCCGAGGTGCGCCGCGGCATCGCGATCGTCAACGCGCCGCTGGTGCACATTGGAGGCGTGTACCGGGTGTTGCAGTGCATCGCCGAGGCGCGACCCTTTGTGCTGCTGGAGCGATTCGAGTTGCGGCGCTGGGTCGAGGCGGTACGAACCTGTCGGCCGCGCGCGGTCTCGTTGGTGCCGGCCGCGTTGCGCGCGGTGCTGCATTCGGACCTGAGCCGCGAGGATCTGGCCGGAATCCGTGCGGTCACCTCGGGTACCGCCCCGCTGTCCGCCGACGACGCCGACGCATTCACCGCCAAGTTCGGCATCCCGGTGCTCACCTCTTACGCCGCAACCGAATTCGGCGGCGGCGTGGCGGGCTGGACTCTGGCCGACTATCAGCAGTACTGGCAGGACAAACGCGGCAGTGTCGGGCGCGCGAGCCTCGACGCGCAACTGCGCGTCGTTGACGACGACGGCGCGCCGCTCGGCGCCGATCAGCCCGGGCTGCTCGAGGTCAAGCCCGGCCAGCTGGGGCCCGCCGCGGACTGGATGCGCACCACCGACCTGGCCCGTATCGACGCCGACGGCTTCCTGTGGATACTGGGCCGGGCGGATCAGGCCATCATCCGCGGCGGATTCAAGGTGTTGCCCGACGATGTGCGGGTCGCGCTGGAAGCGCACCCGGCGGTCAAAGGCGCGGCCGTGGTGGGCCGGGCCGACGACCGTCTGGGACAGACACCGGTGGCGGCCGTCGAGCTGCGTTCTGGAGCTGTCGCCGACGCCGGGACGCTGACCGAGTTTCTGCGCGGCCGGCTGGCCGGCTATGAGATTCCGACCGAGATCGCGATCGTCGACGTCATCCCGCGGACGCCGTCGGGCAAGGCCGACCTGGGCGCGGTCCGGGAGCTGATCGGCATGTCGAGCAAGCATGCTCGCTGAGACCCTGCCGCAGATCCTGCGCAGCCAAGCGCGGACCCGCGGCGCCCACCCGCTGCTGATCTGCGACACCGAACGGATCAGCTACACCGACGCCGAGCAGCGCTCCGCGGTGTTGGCCCGCCGACTCGTTGCGCTGGGCGCCGGCAAAGGCAGCCACATCGGGCTGTTGTATCCCAACGGCCCAGCCTTCGTGGTCGGCATGCTCGCCGCGGGCCGGATCGGCGCGGTGGTGGTGCCCTTCCCCACGATGTCAACGGCTCCCGAGCTGCGCGACCAACTGGTGCACAGCGACGTGCAGATCCTGCTGGCCGCCGAATCCTACCGATCGCACGACTACCGGGCACGGTTGGCCGAGGTCCTCGACGATGTCGATATCGCGGCACCGCTGTTCAGCGTCCACGCACCGCAGCTGCGCCATGTGCTGTTCGGCGCCGAGCACTGGCGACCACCGAACGACCAGGACACCCTCGAGGCCTTGGAGAACCTGGAGTCCGGGATCGACGGCGGCGACGCGCTGGCGATCATCTACACCTCCGGCTCCAGCGGCACGCCCAAGGGCGCGGTGCACAGCCATGCCGCCCTGATCGGCCACCAACGCAATCTCAACGAGATCCGGCGACTCACCGCCGACGACATCCTGTTCTGCAACTCGCCGTTCTTCTGGATCGGCGGGTTCGCGTTCGCGCTGCTGGCCACGATGGTGGCCGGATCGACACTGCTCTGCTCCAACTCCGCCGACCCCGCTGCCACGCTGGACCTGCTGGAGGCCGAGAAGCCCACGCTGACCAATGGTTTCGTCGCCGGCATCGCCGCTCTTGCGCAGCACCCGAGCTTCGCCGGACGCGATGTGTCCACCCTGCGCCGTGGCAACCTCTACCCGATCATGGCGACCGATGTCCGTCCGGCCGATCCCGAGCTGCGGCACAACATGCTCGGTCTGACCGAGACCGGCGGCGTCGTACTGCTCAGCGGCGACGAGACCGACCAGCCCGAACACCGGCGCGGCAGCTACGGGGTGCCGGCCCCCGGATTCGAGTGCCGAGTCGAGTCCGGCGAACTGTGGGTGCGTGGCCCCTACCTGATGCAGCGCTATTACAAGCGCAGCCGGGAGGAGTGTTTCGACGCCGACGGCTGGTTTCACACCGGTGATCTGGTCCGCACCGACGCCGACGGCTTCTTCTACTACCTGGGCCGGCAAGACCGGGTGATCAAGACCGCGGGAGCCAATGTGTCTGCCGCCGAGGTGGAGCGAGCCATCGCCAAGGTCACCGGCGGATCGGTTGCGCACGTGTTCGCCGTGCCCGACCCGCGACGGGGTCAGCTGGTGGCCGCGGTCATCGTGGCCGGCGACACCGATGTCGACGACGGACAGTTACGCGCGCGGCTTGCCGCCGAACTGTCCGCCTACAAGATCCCCCGCCGGATCAGCTATGTCCCCGCCGCCCAGATCCCGCTGCTGTCCAGTGGGAAAGTCGATCTGCGACGGTTAGCGGAGATGCTCGATGCCTGAGGCTCTGACCATCGACACCGTGGTGCGCTCGCGCGCCTCCGCCGATCCAGCCAAGCCGGCGGTGATCGACCCGCTCAACCGGCTCAGCTACGCCGACCTGGAGCTGTCATCGCGTGAGCTGGCCGCGGTGCTCGTGCAGGCTGGTATCGGCAAGGGCAGCCGGGTGGGGCTGATCATGCCCAACGGTGTCGACTGGGTCCGCACCGCGGTCGCCGTGACCCGGATCGGGGCGGTGCTGGTGCCCCTGAGCACGCTACTGACACCACCGGAACTGGCCGCACAGCTGCGCGTTGCCTCGGTGCAATTTCTGATCAGCGTCGAGGAGTTTCGAGGCCACCGTTATCTCGACGGACTGCCCGGGGATCTTGCGTCGCTGCAACATATCTGGGCATCAGATCAGGTGGCCGGCGCGGTCGCCGAAGCCGGACCCACTCGAATCGTCGACGCCCTGACCGCAACCGTGACTCCGGCGGACCTGATGCTGATCATGTTCACCTCCGGCAGCAGCGGCCCGCCCAAGGGGGTGCTGCATTCGCACGGCAGCGCGCTGGGCGCGGTCGCCTCCGGCCTGGCCGCCCGCTGCATCGACGCCGACACCCGATTGTATCTGCCCATGCCCTTTTTCTGGGTCGGCGGCTTCGGTGGCGGCGTGCTCTCGGCACTGCTGGCCGGGGCGACCTTGGTCACCGAGGAGATCCCGAAGCCCGAGACCACTTTGCGTCTGCTGGAATCCGAGCGTGTCACGTCGTTCCGGGGCTGGCCGGACCAGGCCGAAGCACTGGCCCACCACGCCGGTTCCGCCGACCTGTCGGCGTTGCGGCCCGGCAGCCTGGAGGCGCTGCTGCCGCCGGGATTGCGCGCCGAGCCCGGGGCCCGCGCCAACCTGTTCGGGATGACCGAAGCGTTCGGACCCTACTGTGGCTATGCCGCTGACACCGACCTGCCGCCTTCGGCGTGGGGAAGCTGCGGTAAACCCTTTGCCGGCATGGAGGTTCGAATCGTCGACACCGATACCGGCGCTGCGGTGCCTCCCGACACCGTCGGGACGATCCAGCTGCGCGGGCCGCACACGCTGCGCGGCATCTGCGGTCGCACTCGCGAGGAGGTCTTTACCGTCGACGGCTTCTATCCCACCGGCGACCTGGGCCGCCTCGATCGCGACGGGTTCCTGTTCTACCACGGCAGATCCGATGACATGTTCAAGGTCAGCGGCGCCACGGTCTATCCCAGCGAAGTCGAGAAGGCCCTGCGCAGCATCGCCGGTGTGGCGGCCGCGGTCGTCACCAACGTGCCCGACGGGGAACGCAACCGGGTGGGAGCGATGGTGGCCGGCGACGGGCTGAGCATCGAAGGACTGCGCGATCGATGCCGCGATCTGTTGAGTTCTTTCAAAGTGCCGGCGGTATGGCTGACGGTCTCCGGGCCCGATGCCATCCCGCACGGGCCGACCGGCAAAGTGGACAAGCGGCGCGTACGAGACATGTTGACCACGGGGTATTACGCCGACACAGGTGTGAACCAACAACGGAGGGAACGGATATGACAGGCCGACTGGCCGACAAGGTGGCATTCGTCACCGGAGCGGCGCGAGGACAGGGACGTGCCCACGCGGTACGGATGGCGAGCGAGGGCGCAGACATCATCGCGGTGGACGTGGCCGGAAAACTGCCCGACTGCGTGCCATACCACCCGGCAAGTCCGGAGGATCTGGCCGAAACCGTCCGACTGGTGCAGGCCACCGGGCAGCGGATGGTGTCCGCGATCGTCGACACCCGCGACTACGACGGCTTGCGCGAGGCGGTCGCCGACGGGGTCGCCAAACTCGGGCGCCTCGACATCATCGTTGCCAACGCCGGTGTCGCTGCCCCGCAGGCCTGGGATGCCATCTCCCCGGAGGACTTTCGCGATGTCATGGACATCAACGTGACCGGCACCTGGAACACCGTGATGGCGGGAGCCCCGCACATCATCGCCGGCAAGCGCGGCGGCTCGATCATCTTGATCAGTTCGGCCGCCGGGATCAAGATGCAGCCGTTCATGGTCCACTACACGGCCAGCAAGCATGCCGTCACCGGAATGGCCCGCGCGTTCGCCGCCGAATTGGGCAAGCACGCAATTCGGGTCAACAGTGTGCACCCCGGCCCGGTCAACACCGACATGGGCACCGGCGACATGGTCAGCGCGCTGGGCCAGGCGATGGAGACCAATCCCCAGCTATCCCAGATGCTCACGCCCTTCCTGCCCACTTGGGTGGCCGAACCGGAGGACATCGCCGGCACCGTATGCTGGCTGGCCAGCGGCGACTCGCACCTGGTCACCGCCGCCGCGATTCCGGTGGATCAGGGCTGCACACAGTACTGAGCACGCCATGGAACGGTTCAGCGCGGCCCTGTCTACGAGTTTGAACAGCTACGGCGCGGCACCGTGTATCGAATTCGATCGGCACTGGTATTCCGGCGACGACATCACCGGATACATCGCTGCTGTCGAAGATCACCTGCGGCTCGCCGGAATCGGTCCCGGCGAGCCGGTCGGACTGGTGGTGCGCAACCGAGTACCCCACGCCGCCGTCATCCTGGGGTTCATCGCCGCCGAACGGCCGATCGTGATGATCTACTCCTACCAATCCGCGCAGGCGATCGCACGCGACATCACCGGGCTGCGGCTCCCGGCGATCCTGGCGGACCGGCTGGACTGGAGCGATGTGGCGATCGAGGCTGCCGACGCCCGCGGATCCGCCGCGATCGCGCTGTCCGATCGTCCCCTCGGCGTCGAAACGCTCACCCGGCGAAGACAGCTCGACGATGACCAGACCGAGCCGCAACAGCACCGGCCCGGCCTGCACATCCTCAGCAGTGGCACCACCGGACCCCCCAAGCGGGTACCGGTCGACACATCGGCGTTGCAGCACACCGTGCTGACCATGACGATCGGCCAAACGCCGCTCCCCAACGACCCGCCGGAATTGGTGTACTGGCCGTTCGGCAGCATCGGGGTCTGCCAACTCCTGGTCGGCCCGTACCTGCGCAAGCGGGTCGTACTGCTGGAGAAGTTCACCGTTGACGCGTGGGTGCACGCGGTCAAGACCTACCGGATCAAGCGGACCGGTGTGCAGCCCGCAATCCTGCGGATGCTGCTCGACGCCGACGTCGCCAAGGAGGACCTCGCCTCGTTGGACTACTTGCCCGGGGGTTCCGGGCCGCTCGAGCCCCAGCTGCGTGAAGAGTTCGAGTCTCGCTTCGGGATACCCCTGCTGTGGGCTTACGGCGCAACCGAGTTCGCCGGATCCGTCTGCGCCTGGACACCGGAGCTGTACCGCCGCTACGGTGCGGCGAAGTCAGACAGCTCCGGCAAGCCACTGCCCGGCGTGCAGGTCCGCATCATCGATCCAGACAGCGGCGACGAGGTCGCCGTCGGTGAGCGCGGCGTACTGGAAGCCCGAATAGCCGTGGTGCGTCCGGACTGGATCCGCACCACCGACATCGCGTCGGTGGACACCGACGGTTTCATCACCCTGCACGGCCGAGGTGATGGGGCGATCAATCGCGGCGGGTTCAAGATCCTGCCGGAAACGGTGCGTGCCGTACTCATCACGCATCCGGCGGTTCGCGACGCCTGCGTGGTCGGTATCCCCGATCCCCGGCTCGGCCAAGTGCCGGCCGCCGCGGTCGAACTGCGAGACGGTTTTTCGCCGCCGACCGCCGACGAGCTCATCAGCCTGGTGCGCGAGACACTGCCCAGCCAACATGTGCCCGTTGCCGTTGCGATCGTCGATGAGCTGCCACGCAACGCGGCATTGAAGGTACGGCCCGGCGATGTCGCGGCATTGTTCGGCGCTGACCACCGGAGTCGCTAATGCGCTATCCCTACTTCTGGTGGGCCAGCCGCTCTTCGTGGATGCGAACCAACTCCCGGAAGCCGAGCCGGTGGTATTGCGGAACAGGCTGGATACCCCAGATGTCCTTGGCGGTGTCCTTGCCCTCGACGCCCTCCGGAGGCCCCAGCGGCGGGTAGGGGTACTTGCACTCCAAGGTGTCGTCGGAGAACCGGGTCTTCAGCAGTTCACTGCAGATCTGGGTGAGGCTCAGCGTCGGATACCCGTAGTAGACCGCCATGAACGGCAGGGTGAATGCGCCCTCGATGACGAGCGCCACCAGGCACACCAGGGTGGCGCGCTTGATCCACGTGTGCATCCGCGCGTAGTACGCGGTGGTGCCCGGCGGCAGCGCTTCGGCGGCAGGTGTTTCCATGGTTGCGCTCCTTGCTCAGTCGGAGAAGATTTCGCGATTCACCGTGTGTAGATATGGGATTGCGAGGAAGGGTGTGATGTAGAAGATGTCGTAGAGCCACCAGCCGATCACCGGGAAGACCACTCCGGCGTAACGCACGTCGGCATACATGGTCATGTTGAAGACGTAGAGAATCCAGATGAGTACACCCATCCAGCAGGTGACGATCATCCACTGGTGACCCCAGCGCTTCATCTGCAAAAAGCCGATCGCGGCGGCGCAGCGCATCGCGAACACCGTGAGGATCATGCCGAAGACCATGGATTTCTCACCCGGCCCGGCGGCACCTCCGACCCACAGTTCGTTGTAATGCCAGAAATAGCCGGCGTCGAACATATGGCCCCAGCCGATCATCAGCACCCGGTTGATCAGGGTGTGATTGGCGACCAGGTCCAGCGACCAGCCCAGGCTGTTGAGCATGCCGTCGATCAGCACCAGATATCCGATCAGGGTCACGATCATGGGCCGCACCGCCAGACCCGCACGCTGGGCCTCGCGTTGCAGCCAGACCCCGCGCAGGAAGATCGGCAAACCGAGGAAGCCGGGCACCCACATTCCCATCAACGCTGTGCCGGCAATCATCCAGCGGTCGGCTCGACGCTGGGCGGCACGCGATTGCGTCTCGTGGTCTCCGAGGGCGGCAAAGTCTGTCGCCGAGGCCGCCCCGCTCACAGTTGCCACCAGCCCCGGGCGAATGACATGTACAGCTGGATGCCGAACATGATGGCCAGATAGCCGTAGATGAAGACCTGAAAGACGATCAATGCTCGCTTGCGGTTACGTTCCTGCTGGTCCACGTCCGCTTCCTTTCTTAGGGGCGCTCGGTCTGGGTGGTGATCACGCTGGCGGCCACTTCACGTAGGCCGTCGTGGATTCCGCCGTCGGTGGTCAGCGGCGCCAGGATGCACGCTTCGGCGGCCTCGGACTCGCTGACGCCGGCGGCGACCAGTTGCGCAGCGTTGACCAAGGTGCGCGTCGACGGCGGTTCGAAGTGAAAAGCCTGGTCGGCGGTGCGCAGGGCGATGGCGCACTGCACCAGGCGATCGGCGATCTGCGGTTCGATACCGGTCTCGGCCACGATCACCTGTGCCTCGCGCTGCGGCGGCAGGTAGTGCATGGGCAGCGTGGCGAACCGCTGCCGAAAGGACGGCTTCAGCTCTTTGAGCGAGCTTCGGTAGGCGGGGTTGTAGGAGCAGACCAGCATGAAGGTGTCTGGCGCCGTGATGGTTTCACCGGCCCGATCCAGATACAGGGTGCGACGGTGATCGGTCAGCGAGTGCAGCACGGCCAGTGAGTCATGCCGTGCCTCCACCACTTCGTCGAGGTAGCAGATCGCCCCGGACCGCACGGCTTTGGTCAGCGGCCCGTCGGTCCACACCACGTCACCGCCGGCCACCAGGAAGCGGCCCACCAGATCCGA
Source organism: Mycolicibacter heraklionensis (assembly GCA_001673575.1). Taxonomy (GTDB): domain Bacteria; phylum Actinomycetota; class Actinomycetes; order Mycobacteriales; family Mycobacteriaceae; genus Mycobacterium; species Mycobacterium heraklionense_A. Next base: position 24,569 of record LZME01000095.1, read on the forward strand.
ACTGGTCAGGTCGTCATGGCAACTGATGGTGATCACCGGCCGGCCCAGCAGCAAGCCCATGTGTTCGACGAGCCGGGTCTTACCGCAGCCGGTCGGGCCGGTGAGCATCACCGGGATGCGGCGCAGGTAGGCCCTCTCGAACAACTGCACTTCGTTGCCGTTGGCGAAGTAGACATCGCTGCTCATCGGGCTCCTCGCACGTCGTCGGTCATGCTGCGGTCAGTTCGCGGTGTACGTGGGCCAATACGCGCGGTAGTTCGGCGACCCGCCGAATCCGTTGGGAACGGCGCGGTCCGAACACCTCGGGGAGTGGATCGACGCGCACGGGCCCGACGCCGACGTAGTACACGCACACGCCGGCCTGGTCGGCTTCTTCGACGGCATGCGCGACATCGGCCCAGGCGTATCGGCCTTCGTAGCCCTCGTCGGACATCAGCCCATCACCGATCATGATGAGCAGCCGCCGCTCGGAAGGCTGCGCCAGCAGCCGGCTGGTCAGGTGACGCAGCGGTGCACCCAACCGGGTGTAGCCGCCGGCGCGCAGTCCCAGACCGCTCGGTGCGACGAACTTGCGGTCGCCGAAGTCTTTGAGGCAGTTCACTTCCACGTGGTGGCGGGTGTTGCCGGTGAACGCGAAGATGCCGTGCCGCTGACGCGCGCTCGTCATCGCTGCCGAGAGCGCGTCCGCGCAGGCCAGCTCCAGGCCGAACAGCCGGCCACCATGCACCCCCAGCGACGAGCTCGCATCGAGCAGCAGCGCGGTGGTCACGTCCCGGCCTGCCGGCAGCAACTCCCGGAAGATGCGCGGCTCCCCCGCCTCCCCGGCCAGCACGTCGAGACGGTGACTGACGTAGGCGTCGACGTCGAGATCGGATCCGTCGGCGAGCCGATTGGTCATAGCGCGCACGGTGTGTTGTTCGAACCATTTCCGCAGCTCGATCGCGGCCGGTGAGGGTTCGCCCGATGGTGTTCGTCGGTCGCATTCCACCACCGCGACGTAGTCGGACAACAGGCTGCCGGTGTGCATGTTCCACTCGGGGTACGGGATACCCGCTCGCCGGTCGCGGCCAAGGAAGCGATCATCGTCTTCGGGTCGGCTCGGTGGCGGCATGGTGGGGTTGCGAACTCCCCCGTCACCGCCCACCGGTACCGAATATGGACGGGGGCGCCGCTTTTGGTTGCTGGACCACGGCATGCGGCCAAGGCGGCGCACCGAGGAGGCCAGCCGCCCCGGCTCGGTCCAAGCGGCCGGGAGCGTTCCGGTCAGGGGATGCCCGGCCAGCGGTTGCCGGGTGCGCGCCAAGGCGGCCGCGCGATCGAACATCTCGGCGGCCGGCATCTCGGGATCGGCGGGTTCGAGGTCCGGCAGCACCCGCTGCAGCTCGGCCACCAGGCCCGGCCACCGCCCAGCCACCCAACCGAGGGCCACCTGCGACTCCACGAACGTCAGGGCCGCAAGCTCACGCGGCGATAGGTCGGCCAACCGGAACTGTGCGATTCGCTCCTTGGAGGGAGAGCATTGCAACGCCACCCCGCAAGTCAGCGTCCGCCTGGTCCAGCCCGGCCCTGAGGATTGCGGCGGATGAGGCACATAGACGGTGGACAGATTCGGGTTCAAGCTGAAACTTCTTCGGGCGCCGGTCATCAACCGTGCACCGTCGCGGCGTCGGTCGCTCAATGCGACCGCCGTCAGCGCGCAGCTGGTCTCCAACGCCAGGGGGTCCACGTCCGCCTCGGTCAAAAGGTTCCGATGCTGGAGAACATCCAGTACCAGAACGCGATGATCAAACACGTTCCGCCCCATGCGGCGACGTAGCGCAGAATCTCCCAAAGCCAGGTCATCATGGTTTCCTATCGTTGGTCAGTCGGAGAAGATCTCCCGGTTGACGGTGTGCAGGTACGGGATCGCCAAAAACGGTGTGATGTAGAAGATGTCGTAAAGCCACCAGCCGATCACCGGGAACACCACACCGGCGTAACGCACATCGGCGTACATGGTCATGTTGAACACGTAGCCGATCCAGATCACCACGCCCATCCAGCAGGTCACCACCATCCACTGATGACCCCACCGCTTCATCTGCAGAAACCCGATCGCCGCCGCGATGCGCATGGTGAAGACGGCGAAGATCAGGCCGATCTCCCAGCCTTTTTCACCGGGGCCGGCCGCCCCGCCGATCCACAGCTCGTTGTAGTGCCAGAAGTAGCCGCCGTCGAACATCGCGCCCCAGCCGTTGAGCAGCACCCGAGCCAGCAGGGTGTGATTGGCCACCGTGTCCAGCGCCCAGCCCACGGCGTTGATCGCGGCGTCGATAATCACCAGGTAGCCCAGCAGTGTCACCAGCATGGGCCGCACGGTCAGTCCGTCGCGCTGGGCATTGCGCTGCAACCAGATTCCCCGCAGAAAGAGCGGTAGACCGAAGACACCGCATGCCGCCGTACCGATCAGCATGCCCCCACAGATCATCCACCGGTCTGCTCGGCGCTGGGCGGCCCCTGACAGCTCCAGGTGCTCATCGAGCCCGAGCCCGCCGCGCGCTAGCTGTCGCACGCCTACGACGGTAAGAAACTCACTGACTTAAGTCAATAACTTTCTCAAGGGCTTATCGCGTGGCCCCCAGGCTGCGCAGCGTTCTGGTCAGGTAGTCGGCGACCAACTCCGGCCGGGTCGGCCAGTCGTGGGTGGTGATCAGGAGTGCATACAAGCCAAGCAGAAAGAAGACGGCACTGTTCATGGCCACCACGTCATCGTCGATCTCGCCGCGCTCCCGCGCCAGTCCGATACGCTCGGCGATCAACACGATCAGCGGGTGATGCTCGCCGTTCTCGGCCGGCGGCCGGGTCGGCGAGAAGTGCAGCGCCAGGAATTCGGTGAACAGCGGATCGCCCAGGCGCTGCTCCAAATCGATGATCAGGCGCGCGGATTCGGCCAGGGCATCGGAAAGGTCGTGATGCTTGACGAGATACTTCTCAAACTGCTTGGCGATTCGCTCTTCCTCCCGGCGCTCCAACTCCAGCAGCACATGCTCCTTGGTGGGGAAGTGGAAAAAGAACGTGCCGTGCGCGACGCCGGCGGCGGCCACGATGGCGCCGACGTCGGCCTGAGCCATTCCGGTGCGCTTGAACTCCGCGGTCGCCGCGCCCAGCAACCGCTCGCGCGTCTGCAGCCGCCGCGCTTCGCGCGCCGTCATCTTCTCCGGCTTGTCCACCACGGCCACGACAGTAGCCGCTTGGCGGCCCGACGCACAGCGAGTGACTCAAGTCAGCGTTTTGGATTCCTGCAGGGTCGTCGAGATCAGGGCCCGGATGTTGTTTCGGCAGCGTCCACACACCGTCCCGGCCCCGGTGCACTCACCGACCTGCTTGGTGGTCGTGGCACCGGCTCGGGCCGCGTCGATGACCTGCTGACTGGTCACCCCGGCGCACAAGCAGACGTACACAGCGCCTCAGGCCCCGGTCTCGAGGGCCTTTGCCTCCAGCTGCGCTTTGTCCACCTTGCCGGTGGCATTCAGCGGCAGCGCATCGACGAAGCACACCGTGCGCGGCACCTTGAACCCGGCCATTCGGTCGCGACTCCAGGCGATCAGGTCCGTCTCGGAGAGCGGCGCGGCCGCGGCACTTCTCACCACAAACGCCTTGCCCACCTGACCCATTCGCGCATCGGGCACGCCGATCACCGCGACCTGCGAGATGCCCGGATGCTCCAGCAGGAAGCCCTCGATCTCGGCGGGATAGGCGTTGAAGCCGCCGACGATGAACATGTCCTTCTTGCGGCCAACGATGCGCAACCGGCCGGCGGCATCCAACGTGCCGACGTCCCCGGTGTGCAACCAGCCTTGCGCGTCGATGGCCTCGGCGGTCGCATCCGGGTCGTCGAGGTAGCCGACCATCACGTTGTAGCCGCGCACCAGGACCTCTCCGTCAGCGGCAATACTCACCTCGATGTCTTCGCAGGCCTGCCCCGCCGTGGTCGCGATGTCTTCGAACGAGTCGCCGCGCCGGGAGGCCGTCACCGTACCGGCCTCGGTCAGCCCGTATCCGGTCATGATGGATCGAAACGGCAGTTCATTGCGGATGCGGCGGATCAGGTCCACGGGGATGTCCGCGGCTCCGGTGACCGCGGCACGCAGCGACGACAAGTCGTGCGTACCGCGCGCATCCAGCAGTGACTGATACAGCGTCGGCGGGCCCGGGAGCATCGTGATGCGTTCGGCTTCAATGAGTTCGGCCACCGCGTCGACGTCGAAGACCCGCACCGGCACCATGGTGGCGCCCCGGATGCACGCGGCGATGCAGCCCGCCTTGTAGCCGAACGTGTGGAAGTAGGGGTTGACCATCAGGTACCGGTCGCCCTCGCGCAGGTCGGCCAGATCGCACCATTCGGCATAGAGCCGCAGGTTCTGCTGATGGGTCATCATCACGCCTTTGGGCCGGCCGGTGGTACCGGAGGTGAAGATGATGTCGGCGATGTCGCTGCCCGCGCCGCTGCGTTGCAGTGGCGAACCACTGCTCAAAAAGTCCGATTTCAGGTCGATCACCGGAGCACCGGGCGGGGCACTGAAATCCAGGCCCAGAAAGCCCTTCTCCACCAGAACGAGCTTGGCGCCGCTGCGGCGGATGATGTCCTCGGCCTCGCTCGGCTTGAACCGGGTGTTGACCGGAACCAAGACACCGCCGGCGGTCAGCAACCCGAATGCGGCGATGATCCAGTCCGCCGAATTCGGCGCCCAGATCGCCACCCGGTCGCCCTTGGCGACGCCCGCCGCCGCGAATGCTCCTGCCGCGCAACGGACCCGATCGGCCAGCTCAGCGAAGCTCAACCGCACCGGGCCGTCGGCGATCGCCTCGGCATCCCCGAAGCGATCGCCGACACTTAGGACCATCTCGGGGATGGTCTCCCAGCATGGCACCCCTAGACGGTGACGAGCCGACCGAGATTGCCGCCCATGATCTTGGCCTGGTCCTCGATGGGCAGATGCGACAGCGCGGTGATGTAGTGGGTCGGCTCGGCCAGGCCCTCTGGGTGCGGCCAGTCCGAACCGTAGAGCACCTGGTCCACACCGACCAGGTTGATCAGGTCGTCGATACCCTCCTCGTAGAACGGGCTGACGTAGATCCGATTCTTGATCTCCTCCATCGGGTTTCCGAGGAACGCCTCGGGCGCCTTCCGGTAGACCTCGGCCATGGAGTCCAACAGCGGGAACATCCACTTGGAGCCGGCTTCCACGATGCCGACCTTCAGCTTCGGGTGGCGGAAGAGCGCACCGTGAATCACCCACGAGGCCACCGCATCCTGGATCGGACGCCACTCGTTGAGGATGCCCATGGCGTTGGTCTGGAACGGCAGCATCTCTTCCACCGCACCGTCCCACTCGGAGGTGTAGCGGGAATAGCCGCTGTCCGACGAGTGCATCCCGATGAAGACGTCGTATTCGACGCACTTCTCCCAGAACGGGTCGAATTCCGGCAGCGCGAACGAACGCGGGCCCCGGAAGCCGGGCACCGGTGCCGGGCGGATCAGAATCGCCCGAGCGCCGCGCTTGACCACCCACTCCAGTTCCTCAATCGCCTTCTCGACGATCGGAAGCGTGATGACCGGCGTGGTGAAGATGCGGTTCTGATAGTTGAAACCCCAGACCTCGTCCAGCCACTGGTTCAGCGCGTGGATGATGACGTGGATGGTGACCGGGTCGTCGCGCAGCCGCTCCTCGATAAGGCTGGCCAGCGTCGGGAACATCAGCGAGCGGTCGATACCCAGCTCGTTCATCAGCTCCAACCGCGGTGCGGGCTCGAAAAACGCCGGGATGGACTTCATCGGCTCGCCGAACAGTTCACGCTTGCTCTTGCCGTCGGGATTGCCGTACTTGAAGTACTCCTCCCAGGCGCCGGGCTTGGCGACCACCGAGAAGGTTGGGTTAGGGATGTAGTTGCTGATCTGGCCGCGAATGGCGATCTTGGTGCGCCCGTTGACCTCGACGTACTGGACGACGTCCTTGTACTCCTTGGGCAGGTACTTGGTCAGCGCTTCGGGCGGCTCGTAGAGGTGGTTATCCGCATCGAACAAGGGGAACGGGACGTCCACGCGATGTGACAGTTGACCCATGAAATGCTCCTTTTCGGTTCATGAGAATCTTATTCTCATGAAGGTGTCGTTGCAACACTGTCTGTGAGCTGCTTGCGGACCAGGTATTTCTGCACCTTGCCGCTGGCGGTGCGCGGGAAGTCCTCGACCTCCCGCAACTCCTCGGGCCACTTCTGCCGCGCGACGCCCATCCGCTCGAAGTGCTCCCGCACCTGCGACATGGCCGGCAGCTCGCACCCCGGCTTGAGGCGCAGCACCGCGACCGCCCGCTCCCCCAGCCGAGCATCCGGCGCCGCGACCACGACCGCTTCGGCCACCGCCGGCATCGCCAGCAGGACGTCCTCGACCTCTACCGCGCTGATGTTCTCGCCGCCGCGGATGATCACGTCAGCCTTGCGGTCGGTGATGGTCAGATACCCGTCGGCGTCGAGCACCCCGATGTCGCCGGTGTGGTACCACCCGTCGGCGTCGAAGGCCGCCGCGGTCAGCGCATCGTCGGTGTAACCCAGGCACAGGTCGGGCCCCCGGCTGAGGATTTCGCCGTCCGGGGCCAACCGCACCTCCACGCCGGGCCGGGCATCGCCGTCGGTGAACAGCCGCTTGTCCTCGGGAGCACTCGGGCGCGATCCGGTGATCGACGGGTGCTCGGTGCTGCCGTAGGAACGGAAGACGAAGATGCCCAGGTCGGCGAGTCTTCGGGTGACTGCACCCGGCACCGTCGACCCACCCAGGCCGACGTGGCGGATGTGCTGCAGGTGGGCGTCGGTGAAGTCCGGGTGGTCGAGCAGGCTGGTGACGAAATACGGCGGCCCGCCACCGATCGACACCCCCTGCTCTGCCATCAGCGCCAGCACCTTGCCGGGATCCCAGACGTCGGCGAGGTCGATCGGCGCCCCCTCCAACACCGGGATGAGAAACGCCCCGACCATGCCGATGAAGTGTCCGACCGGAGTGGCGGTGAGCTGTCGGCCGCGATCCTTGGGGTAGTTGGCGAGCAGCTGGCGGGTCTCGCAACACAGGGTCTGATGACTGTGGATCACACCCTTGGGTTCGTAGGTGGTCCCGGAGGTGAATGCGATCAACGCGGGCGCCCCGGGGTCGGTGGTCAGGGTGCCCGCCATCGGTTCGTCGGCGAGCAGGTCTTCGAAGGGCACTCCCACGGAATCTTCGGCTCCGCCATCCCTCCCCACCACCGCAACAATCGGGACGTCGGCGCACAGCTCAGGACGGAAACTCATCCGCCCGAACCGCTCGGCGGTGATGAACACCCGCGGCCGGCTGGCGGAGAGGATGTAGCCCAGTTCCCGCGGACCGTAGAAGTGCACGACGGGCACCACGACCGCACCCAGGAACGCCGCCGCCCAGAACGCCGCGGCGGCCTCCATCCAATTCGGCAGCTGCAGGGCCACCACGTCACCCGGACCGACGCCGCGGGCTCGCAGGCCGGCCGCGAGTCGGCGGGCAACCAGCTCCACGTCGCCGAAACTGCCGCGCCACGGCCGAACCGCGGAGTGCACCTCGAACCCGGCCTCGGCGCTGGCCGCCAACCCGGCGGCGACCAGGTCACCGAGGGTTTCGCGGGTCCACCATCCCTGCTCTTCGTAGCGCCGAACCAGGTCGGCAGGAATCTTTCGCATCTTGCCCGCGATGCTATTCTCCGTTTTTGAGAATGCCAATATCTTGAGCGGAGAGCCATGGGTCACGATTGTCCGGACGAGCTGGACGTACAACTCGATGACGGCCTGGCCATCATCACCATCGACCGGCCCCAGGCCCGCAACGCCATCGCCCCCGAGACCATGGAGCAACTCGACCGCGCACTGGACAAAGTTGCGGGGGCACAGGCCCTGGTGATCACCGGCGGCGGCGACCGTGCCTTCGTCTCCGGCGGCGACCTCAAGCAGCTCGCCGCCCTGCGCACCGAAGCCGAAGCGGCCGCCATGGCCTGGCGGATGCGCACCCTGTGCGATCGGATCGCCGCGTTCCCGGCACCGGTGATCGCGGCCCTGAACGGTCACGCGTTGGGCGGTGGCGCCGAGGTGGCGGTCGCCGCCGACATCCGGATCGCGGCCGCCGATATCAAGATCGCGTTCAATCAGGTGTCCCTGGCGATCATGCCGGCCTGGGGCGGCGCCGAGCGGCTGGGCAAGTTGGTCGGACACAGTCAGGCGCTGCTGCTGGCCGGTACCGGGACCATGCTGGACGCTTCGGCGGCCGAGCGCATCGGCCTGGTCAATCGGGTGGTCCCCAGGGAGTCTTTCGACGCCGAATGGCGCGCGTTGGCCCGGTCATTGGCCAACCCGTCGGCCGGTGAGATCAAACGAGTGCTCGGTGGCGCATCGGCGGACGAGGCGGTGGCGGCGTTCGCCCGGTTGTGGGTCGCCGACGAGCATTGGGAGGCCGCCGATCGCCTCCAACAAGGCAGGAAACAGCGCTAATGCTCGGCGGGGCCCGAGGCCAGCGCGACGCCCGAGAGCGGCGCGTACGGCGGCGGGTCACCCTCGAGCCGTTGCAGCCAGCGCTCGACGAACTCGATGGTCTCGGGATGGCCGAGGGTCATGCCCAGCGCCTCCTGCTCGATGATCAGCATCCGCGAGGCGCTGGTCATGAGAACCATCAGCACCGTCGGCGGGAACTCCGCGTCGTCGACGCCGTACCGGGCAAACAGCCCGGACACCGCCGCGATCTGTTCGGCGCGCAGCCGCTCGGCGTAAGTGGCGATCTCGGCCCGCAAGGCCTCGCGCTCGTTGGCCACGGTGATGAACTGCATGGTCAACGCCGTCCATGCCGGATCGGTGTTGAATCGCCACAGCGCCCAGAGTGGCTGCGGCGACGCCAACACCGCCGCCTGTTCGGCCAGGCCCTGGTCGCCGCGCCGGCGGAACATCGCCAGGAACAGGTCGTCCATGGTGCGGAAGTAGTAGTGCACGAGCTGATGCTTGAGGCCCGCCCGCTCGGCCACGCGACGCGAGCTCACCGCCCCGGCGCCTGCGGTCAGCAGCAGCTCTTCGGCAGCGTCGAGCAACAAGGTCCGGTTCTTCGCGTCCGGGGCCCCAATCCTGCGCTGTCCCTTAGCCGATTCGGGCATACCGTTTGCTCCGCATCGTTGTCGTCACCTTTACACCTTCGGCGGCCATCGTAGTGGCGCCGCAACCCTTGACCCCCTAACCCCGCCCATGCTAAGCAGGTGCACAGCATCTGTCAGCCCGTTCTGCAGAGAGGTCCACGTTGACTGACTTCGCGACGATCGATTTCTTCACCGATCAGTCCCTGGTACCCGATCCTCACCCGTACTTCGACTACCTGCGGGCGCAGAACCCGGTCACCCCGCTGGGCGTGTATGACGTGGTCGCGGTGACCGGCCACGAAGAGGCCAACGAGATCTATCGCGACTCCGACACCTACTCCAACCTGGTCGCGGTCGGCGGACCGTTCCCGCCGCTGCCGTTCACCCCCGAGGGCGACGACATCAGCGAGCAGATCGAGGCGCACCGCCACCTCATGCCGATGACCGAGCACATGGTCACCATGGACCCGCCGATGCACACCAAGGCCCGGTCGATACTGAGCCGGCTGCTCACCCCGAAGCGGCTCAAGGAGAACCAGGACTTCATGTGGCAGCTGGCCGACCGCCAGCTCGACTACTTCATCGAGCGCGGCAGCTGCGAGTTCCTCTCGGAGTATGCGAGGCCGTTCGCACTGCTGGTGGTCGCCGATCTGCTCGGTGTGCCCGACGCCGACCGACCGGCGTTCCAGGAGGTGCTGGGCGCGCCGCAACCCGGCGCCCGCATCGGATCGCTGGATCACGAAGAGCTGGCCCACGATCCGCTGGCATGGCTGGACGACAAGTTCAGCCGCTATCTGTCCGACCGGCGGGAGAACCCGCGCGCCGACGTGCTGACCGACCTGGCCACCGCCACCTACGAGGACGGGTCGATTCCCGAGATCATCGACGTGGTCAAGAGCGCCACCTTCCTGTTCGGGGCCGGTCAGGAGACCACCACCAAGCTGCTCAGCGCCGCGTTGCGGTTCATGGCCGAGGATCCGGCCCTGGTGGAGCAGCTGCGCAGCGACCGCAGCAAGATCCCGAACTTCCTTGAGGAGACGTTGCGCCTGGAAAGCCCGGTGAAGACCGACCCTCGGCTGGTGCGCAAGACCACCACCCTGGGCGGGGTCGAGCTGAAGGCCGGCACCGTCGTGGTGATGTTCCCCGGCGCCGTCAACCGTGATCCCCGCAAATTCGAGAGCCCGCACGAACTGCGGATCGACCGGCCCAATGTCCGCGAGCACCTGGCGTTCGCCCGCGGCAGCCACACCTGTCCGGGGTCACCGCTGGCACGCGCCGAGAGCCGCATCTCGCTGGAACGAATCCTGGATCGTATGACCGACATCCGGCTCGACGAGACCCAGCACGGCCCGGCCGGCGAGCGCCGGTTCACCTTCGAACCGACCTTCATCCTGCGCGGCCTTACCGAACTGCACCTGGAATTCACCCCGGTGGCGGCTCCGGTCAGCGCCGGCCTGTAGACCGCAGCTCTGCCGAAGGGACCAAGAACATGACGGTGACCACCACCGACGAAGCGCGCTACGACCCGTATGACGTTGACCTCAACAGCAATCCGTACCCGATGTTTCGTCGGCTTCGCGAAGAGGCACCGCTGTACTACAACGCCGAGCACGACTTCTACGCGCTGAGCCGGTTCGATGACGTCAACAAGGCCCTGGTCGATCACCAGACGTTCAGCTCGGCGCGCGGGGCGATTCTGGAGCTGATCAAGGCCAATACCCCGATCCCGCCGGGGCTGATTCTGTTCGAGGATCCGCCGATCCACGACATCCACCGCAAGCTGCTGGCCCGGATGTTCACCCCGCGCAAGATCGCCGAACTCGAATCCAAGATCCGCGAGTACTGCGCCCGTTGCCTCGATCCCCTGATCGGTTCCGGCCGCCTCGATTTCGTGGCCGACCTCGGCGCCCAGATGCCCATGCGCGTGATCGGCATGCTGGTGGGCATTCCCGAAGCCGATCAGGAGATCATTCGGGACCGCTCGAATGACAACATGCGCACCGAAGCCGGCAAGCCGATGACGGTTGCCTCCGAAGGCTTCGACGACGGTTCGATCTTCGCCAACTATCTTGACTGGCGCGTCGAGCACCCGTCCGACGACATCATGACCGAGCTGCTCAACGTCGAATTCACCGACGAATCCGGCACCACCCGGCGGCTGACCCGCGACGAGCTGCTGATGTACGTGATGCTGGTGGCCGGGGCCGGAAACGAGACCACCACCCGGCTGATCGGCTGGACCGGCAAGGTGCTGGCCGAGCATCCCGACCAGCGTCGTGAGTTGGTGGCGAACCCGGCGCTGATCCCGCAGGCGATCGAAGAGCTGTTGCGTTTCGAGCCGCCGGCACCGCATGTGGCGCGCTACGTGACCCGCGATGTGCAGTACTACGGCCAGACCGTGCCCGAAGGCAGCGTGATGATGATGCTGATCGGCGCGGCCAACCGCGACCATCGCCGGTTCGCCCCCGACGGGGACGTTTTCGACATCCACCGCGAGGCACGCCAGCACCTGACTTTCAGTGTGGGCGCGCACTACTGCCTGGGTGCCGCACTGGCCCGCCTGGAAGGGCGAATCGCATTGGAGGAGATCCTCAAACGCTTCCCCGACTGGGACGTCGACCTCACCAGCGCGGCCCTGTCACCGACTTCGACGGTCCGCGGGTGGGAGTCCATGCCCGCTTCGGTCGGATGAATCAACTTCTACAACTCACGAATTGAGGTTTCCCCATGGCTGGACGTGTTGAGGGCAAGGTCGCGTTCATCACCGGCGCGGCCCACGGTCAGGGCCGCAGTCACGCGGTGCGACTGGCCGAGGAGGGCGCCGACATCATCGCGATCGACGTCTGTAAGCCGATCGTCGAGAACTCCCCCATCCCGCCGGCCACCCCGGAGGAACTGGCCGAGACCGTCGACCTGGTCAAGGCCCGCGGCCGCCGGATCTTCACCGCCGAAGTCGATGTGCGCGACTTCGACGGACTCAAGGCCGCGGTGGACGCCGGCGTGGAGGAGCTGGGCCGCCTGGACATCATCGTGGCCAACGCCGGCATCGGCAACGGCGGCGACACCCTGGACCAGTGCAGCGAACACGACTGGCAGGAGATGATCGACATCAACCTGTCGGGCGTGTGGAAGACGGTCAAAGCGGGTGTCCCGCACCTTGTTTCCGGCGGCAAGGGCGGGTCGATCATCCTGACCAGCTCCGTCGGCGGGCTGAAGGCCTACCCGCACTGCGGCAACTACGTCGCCGCCAAGCACGGCGTGGTGGGCATCATGCGCTCGTTCGCCGTCGAGTTGGGGCACCAGAACATTCGGGTGAACACCGTGCACCCCACCCACGTCAGCACCGGCATGATCATGAACGAGGGCACCTGGAAGATGTTCCGCCCGGACCTGGAGAACCCGGGCCCCGAGGACATGGCCCCGATCTGCCAGATGTTCCACACCCTGCCGGTGCCCTGGGTGGACGCGGTGGACATCAGCAACGCCGTGCTGTTCCTGGCCTCCGACGAAGCCCGCTACATCACCGGCGTCACCTTGCCGGTCGACGCGGGAAGCTGCCTGAAATAGCCGTCCGAGTCCGTTGATATGTAGGACGTCATAATCTATCGGTGAGTGCGCGGCGTCCTACGCCGTATCACGCGCGATCGCCTCGCACTATTGACGGCCGATTATGCAGCCCATCATAATCGGCCGATGGCGCGCGACACCCGGCAGGCGATGGTCCTGACCGCCGTGGAACTGCTGCGCGAACGCGGCGCCGACGGCATCACCCTGGACACCCTGGTGAGCCGCAGTGGCGCGCCCCGCGGCTCGATCTATCACCACTTTCCGGGCGGACGCGCCCAGATCCTCGACGAAGCCGTTCAACTCGGCGGCGACGCGATCGGCGCACTCATCACCGGCTCCGCAGCCGGAGGCGCGATCGCGGTGCTCGATCGACTGGCCGCCTTCTGGCGAAAGACGCTGACCGAGACCGGCTATACCGCCGGGTGCCCGGTGGTATCGGTCGCGGTCAGTTCCGGCCCCGAGTCGCCGCTGCTCCATCACGCCGAACGGATTCTCGCGGCGTGGAAGACCCGGCTGGTCGACTGCTTGGTGACCGACGGGCTGGACGCGGACGCGGCAGGGCGGCTGGCGACCATGTGCATCGCCGCGATGCAGGGCGCGATCATCATGTGCCGTACCGAGGCGAGCCTGCAGCCGCTGGACGATGTCGCCGGCGAGCTGCGGGTCCTGGTCTCCGCCCGAACCCTGTTCTGCACCACAGCCGACCCGGCCGGTCGCCCGGGCAGCAACTGAGAGGAACCGCCATGGAATGGACCGGGGCCGTATACGCCGACGCACCGACGGTGGAGGTCTCCACCTGGATCGACGCCCCGCCGGAGCGCGTCTGGGAACTGGCCAGCGACATCCACGCGGTCGCCGAGAGCAGTCAGGAACTCCAGCGCGTCGAATGGGCCGACGGTGATGGGCCCCGGCTGGGCGCACGGTTCACCGGATACAACCGGCATCCCGCCCTCGGGGAATGGTCCACGATCTCCGAAGTGGTCGAGTTCGAACCGCTGACGGTGTTCGGTTGGGCCGTCAGCGATCCCGACAACCCCACTTCGTCGTGGCGGTTGAGCCTGACCCCGGAGGGGACCGGCACCCGGCTGACCGAATGGATGCAGCTGGGGCCCGCGCCGTCCGGGCTGTCACTGGCGATCTCGGCGATGCCGGACAAGGAACAGAAGATCGTGTTCGTGCGGCTGCGTGAATTCGAGGCGGGCATGACCGCCACCCTCGATCACCTCAAACAGCGCGCCGAGCACTGATGCGCGCGGCCATCACGCTGGAAGCGGCCAGCGTCGGCAGCTGGGAGCACCAGAAGCTGCTGGTCCGCGAGGCCGAGAAGATGGGCCTGGACATCTGCTGGGTCGCCGAGGCCTGGGGTGCGGACGCGGTCTCGGCACTGGGCTACTACGCCGCGTGCACCGACCGAATGCTGCTGGGATCGGGGATCATCCAGCTGTCCACCCGGACCCCGGTCGCCATCGCCCAAGCCGCCATCACGCTGTCCAACCTGTCCGGGGGTCGGTTTCTGCTCGGTCTGGGTGCCTCGGGCCCGCAGGTCATTGAGGGGCTGCACGGTCAGTCCTTCGACCGGCCGCTTCCCCGGATGCGCGAGACCATCGAGATCATCCGGCAGGCGATCGCCGGAGAGCGAATCGCTTATAGCGGCAAACAGTTCCAGATCCCCCGCCCCGGTTCGGCCACCAAGCCCATGCGGTTGTCGATGCGCGCCGAACACCCGATCCCGCTGTATCTGGCCAGCCTGACCCCGGCGATGCTGGCGCTGACCGGCGAAGTCGCCGACGGCTGGCTGGGCACCAGCTTCGTGCCCGAGGGGGCTGAGGCGGCCTACTTCACCCATCTCGACAGTGGTCTGGCCCGCTCCGGGCGCACCCGAGCGGACCTCGACGTCTGCCAGGGCGCCGAAGTATCCTTCGCCGGCGACGAGAAGCATTTGAAGGAACTGATCGACAGCCGCAAGACCGAACTGGCTTTCAGCCTGGGCGGAATGGGTTCGGCCAGTACCAATTTCTACAACCAGGCCTACAGTCGGCAGGGCTGGTCGGATGTCGCCGCCGCGGTGAAGGAGCGCTGGCAGGCCGGCGACCGGGAAGGCGCCGCCGCGTTGATCACCGACGAGATGGTGCTGGCCACCACCTTGATCGGCACCGCTTCGATGGTTCGGGATCGCCTGCAGGTCTGGTGCGACACCGGGGTGGACACCGTGCGGGTCTACCCGGCCGGCGAGCGCCTCGAAGATCGGATCACCACGCTGGGCGCCGCGATCGAGCTGGTGCACTCGATCACGCGCACCGAGCGGTAGCGGCCCAGCTATCCGGGTGCGCTGCCGATAACCCCATCGGCTGCCAACGCGGCGATCTCGGCCTCGGTAAGCCCCAGCTCGCTGAGCAGCTCATGATTGTGCTGGCCCAGTAGCGGTGCCGGTCGGGTATGAATACGGCTCGGGCCCTGCGACATTCGGGCCGGCAGTGTGCTGTGCGGAGCGGCACCGTTGACCGGGTGATCGACCCGCTCGAAGAAGTTCCGCTCGGCCAGCTGCGCCAACTCGGTCTGGCGATGCGGTTGCATGACCTTGCCGACCGGTACCCCGGCGTCCCACAGTGCTGCGACGACGTCGTCGGCGCTGCGCCTCGCGCACCAGGCGGACAGCTGTTCGTCGATCAGGTCGTGGCGGGCGCGTCGTCCGGTCGCGTCCGATAAGTCCGGATCGGCGGCCCAGGCCGGGTCACCCAGCGCAGCCCGCAGACTGGCCCACTGCTCATCGGTAGCGACCGCAACCGCGACCCAGCAGTCTTCCCTGCCGAATTCGTCGACGCCGGCGGTCCGATAGAAGTTCTGCGGGGCGGCCGCCGGCCCGCGGTTTCCGTCACGTTGCAGCAACGCGCCGTTGGCGGAGTATTCGATCACCTGCTCGGCGGCGATGTTGAGTGCGGCGTCGACCATGGCCGCCTCCACCAGCACACCCTGCCCGGTGCGGCGCCGATGCTCCAGGGCCAGCAGCAGACCCGTCAGCGCATGCACGCCCGCGTTCGGGTCACCGATCGAGTACGGCTCGTAGGGGTTGCGATCGGGGTAGCCGGTCAGCCAGCTCAGGCCGGAGGCGTCCTCGATGACGTAGGCGAACGCCGGGTTATCCCGCCACGGGCCGTCCAATCCGAATCCGGGCATTCGCAGCATGATCACGTCGTTGCGCAGCGACTGCACGAAGTCGAAGTCCAGACCCAGATTCTCGACGACGCGGGGGGTGAAGTTCTCGACGATGACATCGCAGCCGGCGATCAGGCGGTGCAGCACGTCGCGGCCGGCCTCGGCCTGGAAGTCCAGCGTCAGGCCCTTCTTGTTGGTGTTGAGCGCCGAGAAGATCGGAGACTTCTCCCACCATGACTCGTCGCTGACCGGTATCCCGGCGATCAGCCGGGTGCCGTCGGGATGGCGGGTCGACTCGAGATGGATCACCTCGGCGCCGAGCATGGCCAGCAGGTGCGTGCACGACGGCCCGGCCCAGAAAGTGGTCATGTCCAGTACGCGTATTCCGCGCAGCGGCAACCGGTCCCCGGCCGGTTCCGAAGCCGGGGCGTCGGGGCGCACCGGCGGCAGCTGTCGGTAGAAGTCGGTGTGTTCGCCCAGCCGCGGAGCCGGAGTCGGCGTCTGTAACGCCACACCGCGCAGCCGATAGGGCGGTACCGGTTGGACGAACCCGTCTCGTGGATTGCGGGTGAACACCTCGCGATGCCGGAAGTGGTCAAACGTCGGCACGTTCTCCCCGTTGCCGACCGGCGAGTTGGGTATCCGGAACGCCGACGCCAGGTCGCGGACATCGTCGACCTTGTGGCTGCGCACCCACTGGTACAGCTCCGGCGCGTGCAGGTTCGCCTGCTCGGTGATCGACAGCGGCGAGTTCTCGTCGATCCACTCGTCGTGTCCCGACATCGCACACAGGTCGAACCACTGCTGGGCGGTGCCGCAGCCCAGCGCGACCAGGCCGTCGGCGGCCTCGGCCACGCCGGGCACCGTCGGCCGGCGTTCGGACCGCCACGGGCGATCGAGGACCTGGAAGTACGTGACGGGATAGTAAGTGAGGCCGAGGATCTGGGCTTCCAGCGCGGACAGGTCGATCAACTCCCCGCGGCCGTCGCGCAGCGCGCGGACCCGCGACGCCAACGTCATCGCGGCCGCATACGCCCCGGCGAGCCAGTCCCCGACCTGTCCGCCGACGTGTACCGGTGCGCGATCCTGCGATCCGCGGCCGAGCCCGACCGCTCCCCCCGACCAGGCCTGCAGGGTGAACTCGGTGGCCGGGCGGTCTCGCCACGGACCTTCCAATCCGAACGGCGTAATGGCGGTGACCACCAGGTGCGGGTGCCGCCGATGGATCTCGGCCGGCGCCAACGACGGGTGCCGCCCGACGGCCCCGTCCGGCGACCACACCACCGCGTCGGCGGAGGCCAGCAGCCGATGCACGAACTCGATGTCGTCGGCGTTGGCGGGGTCGGCGACCACACTGTGTTTGGAGCAGCCCAGGAAACTGAACAGCGCACCGCCGGACGCCGGATCGACCTCAGCCCGTGATGCCGACCAGCGGCGCAGCGAATCCCCGTGCGGGGGTTCGACATCTACCACCGTCGCTCCCCCGTCGGCAAGCATCTTGGTGGCGTAGGCGCCGGCGATACCGTCGGACAGGTCGACGACGGTATAGCCGTGCAGCGGCGTCACGACGTCAGGATTCCTTGTCGCGACTGGACTTACTCAGCCGGAAGTCGGGCGGGAACCTCGAGTCGTTGTCCTTGACCGCTCCGGACAGACCGGACTCGATGGCGTCGTCGAGCATCAGGTCATCGGCGTCGGGCGCCACACCGGAGCCCATCGACTCGAAGAACGCCGACAGCAGGCTGCCCATGTACTCACCCTGATGCTGCTTGTAGACCTCGAAGAACATCTTCTGCATGAACACGGTGTCGACCGGGCGATTGCGCGCGCAGGCCAGCGCGTACTTTTCGACCTCGGCTTCGAGTTGGTCGCGTGGGACAACCTTGTTGAGGAAGTTGCACTTCTCCATGTCGGCGGCGGTGAAAGGCCGTCCGGTGAAGACCATCTCGGAGAATTTGCGAAGCCCCATCATCTGCACCCAAGTCCACATCCGCGGCCCCCAGCCGTAGTAGCGGAAGGACGGGTGGCCGAACAGTGCGTCGTCGCTGGAGATCACCAGATCGGCGTCGGCGGCCTGGTAGAAGTGCCAGCCGTAGCAGTAGCCCTTGGCCTCGACGATGCTGATCTTCTTGAGCTCCTGCAGCGGCCGGTTGCCGGCCTGCACATTGGCGTACCAGGCGCTGATGGTGGCGCCGTTGCGAAAGGTGCCCTGGGGCGGGTAATTGACGTCCATGCCGTCCAAACGCAGCTCGGCCAATCGCTTTTCGGGATCTTCGACGCCCTCCATGAACTCGGGAAGGTCCGCACCGCTGCCCAGGTTGTCCCCGACACCACGGATCACCACGACTTTGACGTCGTTGTCCACGCTGGCTCCACGCAGCAGGTCCGCGTAGCGCAGTCGCGCCGACGAGGTCGGTGCGTTGAGGTACTCGGGCCGGTCGAAGGTGATGGTGGCGATCTTGGTGGCCGGGTCCTTGTGGTAGCGGATGATCTCTTCCGCGGACGGCCGCTCGGAAGGCCCTGGCGTGTCTGACATTAGCCGTCTACTCCTCTAGTTGCCGCAGCAGTCGCCATCAGACACCCAGGAACGCTTTGATGTTGCTGCTCACCACTTTCGCCGCGTCCTGCGGTCCCAGGGCTGCGACAACGTTGGCCAATGACTTCTCCGAGTAGCCAAAGGTGCTCTCGTTGTGCGGGTAGTCCGACGACCACATCACCTTGTCCACCCCGATCTGATCGATCAGTCGCAGGCCGAGTGGGTCGACCATGAACGACGCGCTCATGTGGGTGTCCCAGTAGTGCCGGATGTCGTGCTGCAGTTGGTGGGTGAACATGTGCTGATAGGAGGCCAGCAGGTGTTCGGCGTCCTGCAAAGCGGTGGGAACCCAGGCGATCCCGCCTTCGAACCAGCCGATCCGCAGTCCCGGGTGACGATCCAGGATGCCGGAGAAGATGTATTTGGCGAACTGTTCGCGGAACGAGTCGACATTGACCATCATGCCCACCACAACGCTGTTGACCTCGCAGGGCGTCTTCGGCGGGGTTTCACCGATGTGGTGGGTGATCGGTAGCCCGGACTGCTCGATCTCATCCCAGACCGGATCCATCACCCGGGCACCGAAATCGATGATGTTGCCTTCGTCGTCCTTGCCGGGATTCAGCGGCAGCAGGAACGTCTTGAGCCCCAGCGCCTTACACTCTTCCACGGTGCGCCTGGTACCGGCGGGATCCCACCAGTTGATCAGGCCTACCCCGTAGAAGTGGCCGTTCGACCGCTCCTGCAACTCGGCCATGTACTCGTTGTAGATGCGAAAAACCCTCTCCCGCAGCTCTTTGTCGGGGAAATGAAACAATGCGAGTACCGCGTTCGGGAACGCCAGTTCCTTGTCGACGCCGTCGGTGGCCAGCTCGGCGATCCGTGCCTCGATGTTGCTGCTGGCCGCACCGGCCAGATCGTCGTATTGCATGAGCACCGCCGAGAAGTCGCCCGGTAGGAACGACTGCCCCTTGCGGCCGACCATGTACGCGCCGTCCTCGTACCAGATGCGGGGCGCCTTGTCCTTGAGGTCCTCGGGGAACCGTTGGTAGAAGATGTCGTCGGCGATCGAGATGTGGTTGTCGGCGGAGAACACTTCGGTGCCGGCCGGGAGGCCGACACCAGCTATGCCCGCACCGGCCTGCCCGTGCCGGTCCTTGGGCGCCCCGTAGCCGCCGGCGGGATAGAACGCTGTGCCGTGAAACGCGGCGGCTTCAGTTGATGTGCTGGCCATGTCAATCCACTTCCAATCGGATGGTTACCAGGTGACGGGGAGTTCGTAGACGCCGTAGGCGAGCCGGTCGTTTTTGAACGGGATCTCGTCGATGTCCACCGCGAGCCTCAGGGTGGGGATGCGCTGGAACAGGGTGCGGAAGGCGATCACCATCTCGGCGCGGGCCAGCTGCTGACCGACGCACTGGTGCGGGCCGAACCCGAACGCCATGTGTTGGCGGGCCGGGCGCGCCAGGTCGAGCGCATCCGGCTCAGGGAAGACCGAGGCATCCCAGTTGGCCGGCGCCAAGTCGATGATGATGCCCTCACCGGCGCGAATGGTCTCGCCGCCGATCTCGATGTCCTCGAGGGCCACCCGGCGCTGGCCGGTGTGGATGATCGACAGGTAGCGCAGCAGTTCCTCGATCGCGTTGGCGATCGCGGCGTCGTCGTTGCCGCGGAACACCGCTGTCCTCTCGGCGATCTTGTCGGGTTCGTGTAGCAACGCCACGATGCCCAGGCCGATCATGTTCGCGGTGGTCTCATGCCCGGCGATGAGCATCCCGGTGCCCAGCTGGGTGGCCTCGCGCACCGACAGCTCACCGTTTTTCACCCGCTTGCCCAGATCGGAGACCATGTCGTCGGCCGGTTCGGCCATCCGGGTCTCCAGCAGCTGAACCAGGTACCTGGAGAGTCCGGTGGCGCCCTCGGCGAGGTCGTCGGAGGTGGCGTTGCGGTCCACGCCCATGGTGGCGTGCTGCTGGAAGAACTCGTGGTCCTCATAGGGCACGCCGAGCAGTTCGCTGATGACCAGGGAGGGAATCGGCAGCGCGAATCCCTCGATCAGGTCGGCCGGTTGCGGTCCGGCCAGGATCGCGTCGATGTGTTCGTCGGTGATGCGTTGCGCGACCGGGGCCAGGGCGTCGACCCGTTTCATGGTCAGGCCCGGGGACAGAATCCGCCGGTACCGGATGTGTTCGGCGCCGTCGGTGGTGAACACCGACTTGGGTCGGTGGTCGACGCTGGCGCGCATCATCTCGTTCCAGTGCGGGAATCCGGGCTGGTGGTCGTCGACGCTCACGCGGGGGTCGGAGAACAGGGTGCGCACCGCCTCGTAGCCGGTGATCAGCCACGGGGTGCTGCCGTCCCAGATCCGCACCCGGCTCAGCGGCCGCTGTGCGGCCAGTGTCATGGTCTCCGGCGGCGGCGCGAACGGGCACCGGCCGTCACGGCTCATCGGATACTCCGGCGTTGCGGTGCTGGCAATGGTGGACGCTTCGGTCACGCTCACTCCTCGACGATCTTGATGGCTCCGGACGGACAGACTCGGACCGCCTGGCGCACGGCATCGGCCAACTCCTCGGGCGGGGACTGATCGAGCAGGACGACGACACCGTCCTCATCACGCTGGTCGAACACCCGGGGTGCGAACCCCACGCATTGCCCCGAGGACGCGCAGATGTCTTGATCGACGGTCACTTTCATTGCGTGCCTCCCGGAACTCCGGTGACCGGAGCGAGCCACAGTCCCACGATTGCGTCGATCAGGTCGGATCCGGCTTCGGCCCAGCTGGCCGAAGCCGACGCACCGGATGCCAGTGCTCGCTCGTGCTCGGCGCAGCTGTGCATCAACAGGTTTCGGGCCATCACGTTGCGGGCCTGGTGAACCCGCAGGGGAAGATCCGGCAGGCAGGTGTTGATGCCATCGACGACCTGCACCAGCGACGGCGAACTCAGTGCGTCCTTGACGACGATGTTGTGGTAGGCCGGATCGGCCATCACCTGCGCGGCAAAACGGGCATACCAGGTCGGATTGCCCAATGCGGCAAGGTGATCGGTGAGCGGGCGGACCAGGCAGGCCACCCAATGGCGCAGTTCGGTGGAATCCGACGCGTCCGACACCATCTCTTCGCGCAGCCGCTCGACCGGCACTCGGTGGCGGCGCTCGATCTCGCGGACCAGGTCGGTCTTGGTGCCGAAGTGGTATCCGACGGCGGCGTTGTTGCCCTGACCGGCGGCTTCGCTGACCTGCCGGTTGGAGACCGCGAACACCCCGTGTTCGGCGAACAGCCGTTCGGCCGCGGTCAGGATCGCTTCCCGCGTGCTGCTGGCTCGTTCAGCCCGCACGGCCCGATCAGCGGTGGTCACGGCGTCAGTCAACCGTGATTCACGGTTTAAGTCAAGCGATTGATTTAATTTCTTGCGGTATCCGCCGGCTTGCTGCGGCGACGGATCGCCTTGCCTGCGACGGTTCCGCCGTCCACCGGCAGCACCACGCCCGTCACGTACCGGGAGCGCTCACCGGCGAGGTAGAGCGCGGCTTCGGCGACGTCGGCCGCGGTCCCCTCCCGCTTCAGCGGCCGGTCGGCCCGCATCGTCTCGCGAATCGCCGCTTCGTACCGTTCCAGGTCCTCCGGGTCCAGGCTCGCCGCCGCCGACGACGCCACGAACGGCGTCGGAACGTTGCCGGGGGCAATGGCATTGACCCGGATGTCGTAGTGGGCCAGCTCAATCGCCGCGGATTTGGTGAACTGGATGACCGCGGCTTTTGACGCGCGGTAGGTCATCACCCCGCCGCCGGCCTGGATGCCGCCGATCGAGGTCAGGTTGAGGATCGACCCGCCGCCGGCCTTGGACATGTGCCGGGCGGCGTCGCGAGTACCGGCCATCACACCGAGCACGTTGACCGCCATGATGCGGTGAAAGTCGGCCAGGTCGTCGTCGAGAAACCTGTTGTGCATGGTGCCCGAGACCCCGGCGTTGTTGACCATGATGTCCAGTCCGCCGAAAATCTCGACGGCCGATTCGACCAGGGCGCCCACTTGGGCCGGGTCGGAGACATCGGCGCCCCGGAAGGTCGCCTCCGCACCGAGTTGGCCCGCGAGCGCTTCGCCGCGTTCGCGATCCATGTCGGCGATGACGACGCGTGCCCCCTCGGCGAGGAATCGCTCGGCGATCCCACGACCGATGCCCGATGCGCCTCCGGTGACGATTGCCACCTTGCCGGCCAATTCGTTTCCCATCTGCACCCTTCCGCTGCGACCGCGTCCGTGGTTCGACTCAACCCGTTCGCTCGGATTCAGTCAAGCGACTGATTTAATTGGTCGGACGACCTAAGGTCGGCAGCATGACAGGCCCCGTCTCGACCGACGATCGGCTGGAGATCGCCGCGCTGCTCTACCGCTATGCCCGCGCAGTCGACACCAAGGACTGGGCGCTGTACCGGTCGGTGTTCACCGACGAGGCCGTCATCGACTACTCATCAGCGGGCGCGATCTGCGGCACGCGTGACGAAGTCGCCGATTGGCTGGCGAGCGGCTTCACCACCATCCCGATGTCGATGCACTACATCACCAATATCGAGATCCTGGATCACACTGCCGATTCCGCGGTTGTGCGGGCCATGTTCTACAACCCCATGCAGCTGCCCGGCATGACGGACCTGAGTTACTGCGGCGGTTACTACCACCACGAACTGGTTCGCACCGGCGGCGGCTGGCGCAGCGCGCATCTGCGCGAGGAGAACGTCTGGTTCGCCAATCCTCCGGTCCACCACCAGGTCAGTTGATCACCTGGCGCAGAAGCGTTTTGCAACCCGTGCAGATTCGGCAGCACAACATGTCGGTCCCCTCTGCAATGCTTTGGCCATGCCCTCGATCGCACCATCAGCCAGTGCCGAAGCGCGCGGCGACGCGCGTCTCGAGGTGATCTTCGAGGAGCTGGCCGAGTTGTGTGGTCAGCGCAACGCGATCGATGGACGCATCGTGGACATCGCCGCCGAGATCGAGCGAGACGAGCTGTGGGGTGGTACCGGAGCGCGGTCTGTCGCTGCGCTGCTGGCCTGGAAGACCGGGGTGTCACCGGGCAACGCCCACACCATCGCAACGGTGGCCCATCGAGCCGACGAGTTTCCCCGCTGCGTCCAGGGCATGCGGGAAGGTCGCGTGTCACTCGATCAGGTCGGGGTGATCGCAGGGCGGGCCGCCGACGGCTCCGACGAGCACTACGCACAGCTGGCCGGCGTGGCCACGGTCAACCAGCTGCGCACCGCGGTCAAACTGGAACCGCGACCCGAACCCGATCACCGGTCTGAGCCGGCGCGCTCGATCACCAAGACCGGCGACGAGCAGGGTAGCTGCTGGCGGATCAAACTCGATCACCTCGACGCGGCGAAGTTCGATGCGGCACTGCGGTGTCATCTGGACGCCCTGATGGCCGAGTGGAAACACGACCACGATGGCGGCGCAATAGATCAGGCGCCTCCGTTGCCGACTACGGCTGACGCGTTTCTGCGTCTGGTCGAGGCTGGATGGGATGCGGAGGCAGCACGCCGGCCCCACGGGCAGCACACCACCGTGGTGGCGCACCTCGACATCAACGACCGGGCCGCGGCACTGCACCTGGGGCCGCTGCTGTCGGACGAAGAACGCCGATACCTGCTGTGCGACGCCCGCTTTGAGGTGTGGTTCGAGCGAAATGGCGAACCCATCGGCGCCGGCCGCACGACCCGCGGGATCAGCCGCCGGCTTCGCCGCGCCCTTGAGCATCGCGACCGCTGCTGCGTGGTTCCCGGCTGCGGGGCCACCCGTGGCCTGCACGCCCATCACATCCGGCACTGGGAAGACGGCGGCGAAACCGAACTGGCCAACCTGGTGCTTGTCTGCCCGTATCACCATCGGCTGCACCACCGCGGCATCATCACCATCACCGGGCCAGCCACCCACCTCACCGTCACCGACAACACCGACCGACCACTGAGCGCCGCATCGCTGGCCCGCCCACCCAAGCAACCCCGACCCACGACGGCACCATGTCCCGGGCCCACCGGCGAACGCGCCCAATGGTGGTGGTACTCACCATTCCAACCGCAAGCACCACCGACAACCAATTAGGTCACGGGCGGCTGATCACCCGGCAATGAAGTCCAGCAGTAAATCGTTGACCTGTTCGGCCTGCTCGATCTGCGGGCAGTGGCCGGCGCCCTCCACGACGACGGCGCGCCCGCCGGGGATCTTGTCGGCGATCCGCGCCGACCACCCCGGCGGGAGCAGCTTGTCGCAGGCACCTTCAATTACCAACGTCGGTACTGAAATGCGTTCGTAGGCACGGTCGCTCGACGCCGGAGGCGGAGCCTCGGCGCCGGGCCGGCGGAAGCGCGCCGCCGCCACCGCCTCCCATGCGCCGGGTGTGGTGCTCGAAACGTACCGCCGCTGTACGTAGTCGTCGTCGTCAGGATAGGCCGGGTCGTGAAACAGCGCGGCCACGATCCGGCGCATGGCGGGCACCGTCGCGTCGTAGTCGTAGAGCGCGGCCATGTGTTCGTTCTGCTGGATCTCCCCGCCCCCGCAGATGAGCACCATTCGCCGCACCGGCAACAGCGGTGCCTCCGACGTGGTGTCGACCAGCAGCATGATGGCGCCCATCGAATTGCCCACGAAGTCCGCCGATTCGACTCCCAGCGCCGCGCAGAACCGCGCGACGTGGCGAATCCGCATTCCGCGCCCGTCGTTGAAGTCGAGGACCTTGGCCGACTCCCCGAACCCGAGCAGGTCCGGCGCGAGTACCCGATAGCGCTCGGCCAGTGCGGGAATGGTGTGTTCCCAGCCGATCTCAGCGCCGGCACCGAACTCGCCGCCGTGTAGCAGGACGACCGCCGGGCCGAACGGGTCACCCGATTCCAGGTAGGAAGTGCTCAGGCCGTCCACGACGACGGTCTTGCGCATAACCGGCACGTCGGCTCCTCAGTCGAGCTACTTGATCGCGATCGGGTTCACCGGTGACCCGACTCCGCCGGTCACCCGCAACGGCGGTGCCACCAGCTGGAATTCGTAACGGCCGTCGGCGGCGCAATCCGCCGCGAGTGTGCCGAGGTCCCAGTACTCTCCGAGCATCAAGCCCATGTCGCGCAGGCACAGCATGTGCAGGGGAAGATACGTTCCCTCGACGCCGGAGACCGGGTCTTCGACCATCAGGTTGTCGGCGGCCACCGCGGCGACGTCATGGGCGTGCAGCCAGGAGGCGCACCGCCAATCGAGCCCGGCGCCCGGTTCAGCGCCATTGCCGGTCACCGAAAACCGTTCCCACCAACCGGTTCGGACTACCACGATGTCGCCGGGTTCGACGCTGACATTCTGGGCGCGGGCGACGTCGTCGAGCTCGTCCGGGGTGATCGGGGTGCCCAACGGCAAGAAGGTGTCGGCTCCACGGTGCGCAACCACGTCGAGCAGCACTCCGCGTGACGTGATCCCCTTGCCGTCGACCTTGTCGATACCGCAGTGGTAGGCGCCCAGGCTCGTCACTGAGGCGGCCGGGAAGCCGTTGTAAAGCTGGTCGTCGTAGTAGACGTGAGAGAGGGCGTCCCACTGACTGGCCGCCTGCAACGGCATCACGATCATGTCGTCGTTGAACCGGAACGGGTTGTCGACGAAGAACTCACTGAGCTGCTGCGCCACGATATTGCGGTGCCATTCCGGGCCGTATTGCGCCAGTGTGCTGACGTCACCGCCGTCGACGGTCATCACGTGAATCGGGTTATGCCGGAACTGGAACGCGCCCTGCGGGCCCGACGACCCGAAATCCACCCCGAGCGGAAAGACCTTGCCGTGCCGGACCAGGGCGGCGGCTTGGGCGACCTTCTCCGGCGTGATGAGGTTAAGCGTGCCCAGTTCGTCCGCGTCACCCCAGCGTCCCCAGTTGCGGACCGACTCGGCCACCCGCCGGAACTCGGTCAGGCCGGCCATCGTGCCGATCCGTCCGTCAGGGCGGCGGCGGACCGGCCGGCGATGTTGCCTCCGTCGACCCAGAGGACCTGGCCGGTGATGTAACGGGCCGCCGGACTGTTCAGGAACACCAGTGGTGCAGCCTGTTCTTCGGCGCTGGCGACCCGCCCCAGCGGTTTGGGAATGTCGTCGAGAAAGTCCTGCCCGTAGCTGCTGCGCAGTTGATCGAGGATCGGGGTTTCGGTGACGCCGGGCGCGGTGCAGTTGATCCGGATTCCGCTTTGCGCCAGGGGCTCGGCGTTGAGCATGCCGTAGAGGATGATCGCCTCTTTAGACAGCCGGTAGCCGCCGTCGGCAAGCGCGGCGGGATTGGCACGGCACCACTGTAATCCGGCAGCCATGTCTTGGGAGTTCAACAGGCCGACCGTGGTCTGCGCGTTCTCGCGGTAGGCCGCCGCGGCCAGCGAGGACACATTGGCGATCGCCGAGCCGGCCGGCATCGACGGCAACAGCGATTCGGTGAGGTGACGCAAGCCCAGGAAGTTGATCGTGACCACCCGCTCGGGGTCACCGATGCCCGAGGAGACCCCGGCGACGTTGAACAGCGCATCAACGTGCCCCGCCGCCCGGATCGCCGCGGCGGCGCGATCGATCGACGCCGGATCAGTCAGCTCCGTCGCGTGAAACTCGTCGACACTTGCCGCAGGCTCGACCCGGTCCAGGCCGACGACCTGCGCCCCGAGTTCACCGAGCTGCGTCACCAGCGCCGCGCCGATTCCCGACGCGCAGCCCGTGACCACGGTTCGTCGACCGTCGTAGCGCCACAGCTCCACCGGCGCGCTCACTGCTGGCCGCGTTCCCGCTCTTCCTTAGCAAGTTGCGCAGCCTGTACCCGACCCTCGTTCATCTCGGCCATCGCCTCGGGGATCTCGGTGGCGGTGAACGTGCCGCCTCGACCGGTCGGCAGTCCGCCGAACGAGTAGGACTCGTCGAATGCCGGTGCGGTAGGTGCAAGGCGGCGGGCCTCCAGTTTCTCCAGCACCGGTTCAAGCCGCTTGGCCTTCTCGGCGACTGCCTTCTCGTCGCGTTCGATGAATTCCGGCAGCACCTCTTTGCCCATCAGTTCGATGGCCTCCATGGTCGCCTCGTGGCTGCGCGGGTTGAGCAACAGGATGAGCTCGTCGACGCCGCTCTCCTCATAGCCACGCAGGAACTCCCGTGCGGTCGCGGGACTTCCGATTGCCCCGCGGCCGGGCCCATAGGCCAGTGTCGGGTCCTTCTCCACCTCTTCGAGGTAGCGGTTCCACACCCCGGTCCGGCCCGGGGTGTGCTCGCCGGTCATGTAGTAGTGCATGATCCCGAACGAGAAAAATCCGCCGCCGACCCCGAGGCGCGCGATGGCCTGCTCATCGGTGGGGGCCACCATCATCGACAGGTCGCCACCGATGGCCAGGATGTTCGGGTTCACCTGTGGGGTGACCGGGACGCCGTTCTCTTCGAGTTCCTTGTAGTAGCCGTTGACCCGCTCGGCCAGTGGCCCGGGACCGGTGTAGGCGAAACTCAGTGCGCCGATGCATTTCTGGGCGGCCATCTGCACCGACGCCGGTCGGGTGCAGGCCACCCAGACCGGCGGGTGCGGCTTCTGCATCGGCTTGGGTACCACGTTGCGGGCCGGCATCTGCACGTGCTGGCCGTCGAAGCCGGTGAACGGCTCCTCGGTCATGCAGCGGATCGAGACCTCGAGTGCTTCCTCCCACTGGGTCCGCTTGTCGGCCGGATCGATACCGAATCCGCCGAGCTCGGCGATCGAGGATCCCTCTCCGGTGCCGAATTCGACCCGGCCACCGGAGAGCAGGTCCAGGGTGGCGACCCGCTCGGCCACCCGGGCGGGGTGGTTGACCACGGGAGGCAGGTGCATGATCCCGAAGCCGAGCCGGATGTTCTTGGTCCGCTGGCTGGCCGCGGCCAAGAACATCTCCGGCGCGGTGGCGTGGCAGTACTCCTCCAGGAAGTGGTGCTCGGTGAGCCAGACCGTGGAGAACCCGGCCTTGTCGGCCAGCTCCACCTCGTCGAGGCCGTCGGAGAACAGTTGGCGTTCATCGTCGTCGGACCATGGACGCGGCAGGGCGAACTCGTAGAACAGTGAGATCTTCACGTTTTACCTCCTGGGCGATTGGTTGGGAGTCTGCGATTCGGCGGAACGATGGCGGTCAGGAACATCGGCGAGGTGTTGGGCGGCGACGTAACCGAACGTCATTGCGGGGCCGATGGTTGCTCCCGCACCGGCGTAGCTGCGGCCCATCACCGGGGCCGAGGTGTTGCCCACCGCGTAGAGGCCCTCGATCACCGAGTCGTCGGCGCGCAGTACCCGGGCGTGCTCGTCGGTACGCAGGCCACCCGAGGTGCCCAGATCGCCGAGGATGATGCGAAACGCGTAGTAGGGCGGCTTACCCAGTGGGTGCAGGTTGGGGTTGGGCAGCGTCGGATCCCCGTAGTAGTTGTCGTAGACACTGTCGCCGCGGTTGAAGTCGTCATCGTGGCCGGCGCGGGCCAGCTCGTTGAACCGCTGCGCCGTGCTGCGCAGCCGCTGCGGCGGGACGCCGATCTCACCGGCCAGCTCCTCGAAGGAGTTGGCCGCCTTCACCACACCGGAGTCCAGCCAGGCCCGCGGTATCCGGCGCCCGGTCGGCACGGGCGCACCGGGGATCTTCGGGATCGGTAGGTGCCCGGCGACGACGTAGCGGTGAAAGGATCGCTGGTCGGTGACCAGCCAGCACGGGATGTGGGTGACCCCGGTCTGCTGGCCGGCGATCATGGCGTGCGCGAAATCCATGTAGGGCGCCGCTTCGTTGATGAACCGCTCGCCGTCGCCGTTGACGATGAACTGGGACGGCATCATGCGTTCGTTGAGCATGAACTGCAGACGCCCATCGGGCCAGCACACCGCCGGGAACCACCAGGCCTCGTCGAGCAGTTCGGTCGCCGCGCCGACACGTTCCCCGGCCCGGATGCCGTCGCCGGTGGCCAGTGGGTTGCCGAAGCTCCAATCGTGTTCCAGCACAGGCTGATGCTGTCGGCGCCACGCCAAGTCGTGGTCGAACCCGCCACTGGCCAGGATCACGCCGCGGCGCGCCAGGATGCGCAGTGCCACGCCGTCGCGCTGCACCACCGCTCCGATCACCGCCCCGGAGTCGTCGGTGATCAGCTCGGTCATCGGTGCGTCTAGCCACAGCGGTATGTCACGGTCGACCATGGCCAGCCGCAGCCGCGCGGCCAACGATTGGCCGATGGCGGCCATCCGGTCGCCGAACACCCGGGCGCGAAACATCCGCCACAGCAACTTGACCAGAACCGCTTTGCCCCGCCACGACTGGCGGACTTGGTAGAAGAGCCGCAGGTCCTTGGGGCCCAGCCAGATCCCCTTGGGCGCCAGCGCCAGCGGGGCCAGCAGGTTCTGCTCTTCGTCGCCGAGCTTGCGCAGGTCGATGGCGGGCACGTTGATGGTGCTGCCCAGCGCGGAGCCGCCCGGCAGTTCCGGGTAGTAGTCGGCGTAACCGGGCTTCCAGACGAACTCGAACCAGCAGCTGGCCTGTTCCAAGAACTCCATCATCTGTGGCGC
Source organism: Mycolicibacter heraklionensis (assembly GCA_001673575.1). GTDB lineage: Bacteria > Actinomycetota > Actinomycetes > Mycobacteriales > Mycobacteriaceae > Mycobacterium > Mycobacterium heraklionense_A. The sequence goes on from LZME01000095.1 coordinate 54,523, forward strand.
GGCATCCACGTATTGCCGCAGCCGCGCATCACTGACCAGTCCGTCGGTGATGGTGCGCAGGTAAGTGAGGACGTCGTCGGGGTGGGGCGCATAGCCTTCCCGGCGCTGCGACGGCGCCCCCGGCACCCAGATGCCGCCGCCGGACAGCGCGGTGGAGCCACCGAAGTATCGCGACTTCTCCACGACCAGGGTGTTCAGGCCGCGGGCGTCGGCGGCCAGTGCCGCGGTCATTCCGCCGCCGCCGGAGCCGATGATGAGCACGTCGACGACGTGGTCTGGGTCGGTCACCGGATCACCTCCGTGGGTTGCGCAGTGCGGATGGCGAACCCGGCGATCAGTTCGGGGGCCGGCCGGTAGTAGCGATGGGCGATGCGGTAGGCGCCCTGCGCTGCGAGCGCCCCGAAAGCGGCTGCCCAGGTGCGGATCTCGTGTGCGGAGCCACCACCGGACTCGGTGATGAACGCGTTGGACCAGTCATTGAGGTCATCGAGGCGGCCGCTGTCCACGATCGCCAGGAATCGCTCGTCGAAGTCCGGGTTCAGCGGCGCGAGGTTGTTAGTCCCGGCTGTGAAGTCGCGGGCCGCCGCAATCACCGCGTCCTGACGGGCTTGGCGCTGCTCGACGCTCATGGCGGTGCCGTGCAGGATCCGGTCCCGGATGACCGGTGGCGCGGTCGCCAATGTCGGGATGGGCGGATCATGCGAGAGCCCACCGGATCCCACCACCAGTACCCGCAGGTCCAGACCTGCCAAGAACTCCCCCACCGCGGCGCCCAGCGCGCGGGCACGCCTGATCGGCCCGAGCGGGGCGGCGACGGCATTGAGGAAGATCGGGATCACCGGACACGCCGCGGCATCCCCAAACAGCCGCTCAAGTGGCTGGGCAACGGCATGGTCGACGTCCATCGAAGCCGAAACAGCCAGGTCCACACCGTATTCCAGCACTGCTTCCGCGCATTCGCGGGCAATGTCGGCCGGAACGTTCAGCGCCCCGAGGTACGTGCCGTAGTCACCGATGCCTTGGGCCGCGGTGCCGATGCAGAACGGCGGCATCAGTTGTAGAAAGAACCCGTTGTAGTGGTCCGGGGCGAATATCACCGTCAGCTGCGGGTCGAAGTCGGCGACGAAAGCCGCGGCGTCGGCGATCGCGGCCTCGATGTCGTCCATCAACTCACGGGGCGGTCCCGGCAGATTCAGCAGTGGACTGTGGGACATGCAGCACAGGGCCAGTGTCATCGGGGCGATCACCCCCTCGCACGGTCACGGCCAGCACGTCGAAAAGTCGTGCGCTCACCTCGGGGGCGCGCTGGGCGATGCAGGCCGCGGCGATGCAGCGGTCCGGGCGCAGGAATAGCACCGATTCGCTGTGGCGGTCGAACCACGCCTTCAGCGCGCCGGTCCGGTCGCCGACGATGGTGATCGCGGGGTCATCGGCCTGACCTGGCGGGGTCCAGTGCAGCTGGGTCGAGGGCCGCACCGCGATAAAGCTGGCCCCCAGCGCCGTCCACCGCGCGAAGGCGTCCTCGCCGAGCAGCACCCGGGGATTGTTGTTCCAGGCCAATACCGCGAACCCGATTCCGATCACGGCGTCGAGGAGAAGGTCGGTGCCACTGCGGGTGTCGACGCGGGGCTGGATGAACAGGGTGCCGGCCGGGGAATCGGGGCGCCGTGGCTGGTCATGGACGACCGCGCCCTGCTCGTAGCGGGGCATCGGTTTGAACCGCATCTCCAGTACGTAGCGTTTGAGGGTCGGTACCGCCGAGGCCGCCCGGATCACCCGGTCACGTAAGCCGGCGACGCGGCGGTTGGTCGGTGAGATCACCTTGCCCACCATCGTGGACAGGTCGATCATCGCGCGGGCATGCTTGCGCCGCTCGGTGTCGTAGCTGTCCAGCAGGCTTGGCCGCGCGTGCCCCCGAACCACGGCGGCCAACTTCCAACCCAGGTTCATCGCGTCGCGGATCCCGCTGTTGTAGCCCTGGCCCTGCCAGACCGGCATGAGATGCGCGGCGTCGCCGGCCAACAGCAGCCGCCCGCGACGGAAGGCCCCGGCGATCCGGGAGTGGTGGGTGTACACCCGGTGGCGGATCACGTCGACGTCGTGCGGATGCGGCAGGAACGGTGCCAGCATCGCCGCGACGAATTCGGGGTCTTCGGCCTGCTCGTCGGTCTCGTCGGCGTGGATCATGAACTCGAACCGACGAATACCGTGCGCAATCGAGATCGACGCGTACGGACGCGCCGGGTCGGCACCGACTTCACTGTTGGGATGGCCGAGTGGGTCGTTGGCGATGTCGACGACCAGCCAGCGCGTCGACGAGGTGGTGCCGTCGAAGGACACTCCCATCAGCCGCCGGGTGGCGCTGCGCCCGCCGTCGCACCCGACCACGTAGCGAGCAGACACCGTCTCGGGTTCCGGTCCGTCGCCACCGATGCTGACCGCGACCGATTCGCCAGATTCGGCACACCCCGTCATCGGCCGGCCCCACAACACCTCGACGTGGTCGAAGCGTTCCAAGCCGCGCAGCAGTTCGGCGTCGACCAGCGGCTGCACGAATCCATTGCGCTTGGGCCAGCCGAAACAGGCGTCGGCAGGCGCCATTTCGGCCAACAGCCGCCGGCGACCGTCGAAGAACCGCAGGATCTGGTTCGGGACGGTATGCGGCAGCACGGCATCCACCAGACCGATCGCCTGGAAGGTGCGCAGCGACTCATCGTCGAGGCCGACCCCGCGGGGATAGTCGATGAGGGTGTCGCGATCCTCGACGACCAGGGTGCGAATCCCTTGCAGGCCGAGGATATTGGCCAGGGTCAGACCGACCGGTCCGGCGCCGACCACGACGACTTCGACATCACTGAGCGCAGCCACGCTAGCGCTCCAGCAGGAATTCCAGGTGAAGGCGGTTGAAGGTCTCGGGGTCCTCATACTGTGGCCAGTGGCCGCAGCCCGGCATCAGTTCAAACCGGGCACCCGGGATCATCGAGGCGATCCGCTTGCCCTCCTCGACGTCGGCCGTCGGGTCGTCGCTGGTCCAGACCACCAGGGTGGGCGCAGTGATTCTTCCGTATTCCGCGGGCCCCAACAGATTCCGCGCCCGGATCTGCGGGTCCTGCAACGCCATGATGTCGCGCATCGCGTCGACGAATCCCGGCAACCGGTAGATCCGCTGACGGCTGGCCACGATGTCGTCGTAGTCCTTGGTCTTGTCGGCCATCAACCACTTGATCCGCGCCTGGACCGTTTCCCAGCTGGGATTCTCGACCGCAGCCATCGACAACGTGATGATTCGCTTCATCACCTCCGGATCGGCCTGGGAACCACCCGCGGTGTTGAGCACCAACCGGTGAACCCGATCCGGGTGGTCGATGGCGGCGCGCGCCGCCACCCACCCGCCGAGGGATTCGCCGCTGATGCTGGCCGTCTGCGCACCGATCGCGTCCAGCACATCCATCAGGTGCGCCACGTAGTGGCCAACCTCCAGGGGATGACCGGGCTTGTCGGTATAGCCGTGACCGAGCATGTCCACCGACCAGGTCCAGAAATGCTCGGCGTGCGCGGCGAGATTGCGGACGTAGGCCTCGGCGTGCCCCCCGGAGCCGTGCAGCAGCGCCAGAACCGGCTTGCCCGGGTCACCGGCCCGCAAGTACCGGGTGCGCACACCGCGCGCATCGAGGTAGCCCTGCTCGAACGCGACGCCCTGGAGGTCACTCCAGACGCTCTCGAACTCCGGCACCGGCCACCTCTTCCCCAGCTCGAGCGGAAATGAAATTCTCGTTTTACGGCATATGCAACGTGCTGTTATCGCACATGTATGTACGTTATATTCAAGAGCATCACTCTCATGCGGGTGGATGTCAAGGAGGCCCTGCCGATGCCCACGCTGATGCCCGACGGTGCCGCCGAGACCGCGCGGGGTTCGCAGACCCTGGCCCGCGGGTTGGCCGCCTTGCAGGCGGTGGCCGCCGCCCCAGAGGGGTTGACGGTGCAACAGGTCGCCGACCGAGTCGGCGTGCACCGGACCATCAGTTATCGACTACTGAACACGCTGACCGGCTTTCGGCTGATCGCCAAGGGGGACGACGGCCGGTACCGCCCGGCCGCCGCGTTGGCCGTACTGGGAGCCTCGTTCGACAACAACATGCGACAGCTGAGCCTGCCGACACTGCGCGCGCTCGCCGATGAACTCGGGACCACGGTGTCGCTGCTGGTTGCCGAGGGCGACCAGCAGGTCGCCGTCGCGGTTATCGTCCCCACCCAAGTCGGCTACCAACTCGCTTTCCACGAGGGCAGCCGCCATCCGCTCAGCCTGGGCGCCGCCGGGATCGCGCTGCTGGCAGCCATGCCCGCGCGCCCCGGAGAACGCGACACCGTCCCCCAGACTCGGGAGCGCGGCTGGGTGGTCACCCACGGCGAGATCGAGCCCGGAACCTTCGGGTTGGCCGTTCCGGTTCGCCGCCGCCCCCCGGCGCCGCCGACCTGCATCAACCTGATCTCGCACCGCGAGGACGTGGTGCTGCGCGGTCGCGATGCCGTGCTGGCCGCTGCCGGCCGCCTGTCCGAGATCTTGAGCTGAATCCGCCCGAGAGGAACATCTTGATGCCAGCCGGCGCGCAACACGATTGGGACGACACCGTCGACGTGGTGGTGCTGGGCACCGGTGGCGCCGGGCTCACCGCCGCGCTCACCGCGGCAGTGCATGGCGCATCGGTGGCCCTCTACGAGAAGTCGGACACGGTGGGCGGGACCACCGCGGTCTCCGGTGGCATCGCCTGGATTCCGGCACACAATCGGGCCCCCGGGCTCAGTGTCGAGGCCGCGATGGACTACCTGCGCGCCCAGTCCTTCGGCGCGATGGACGACGCGCTGGTCTCGACGTTCGTACAGACCGGCCAGGAGATGGTCGACTTCGTCGAAGCCCACAGCGATGTCCGCTTCGAGGTCGCCACCGGCTTCCCGGACTACAAGCCGGAGCTGCCCGGCGGGCGCCCGTCGGGCGGGCGCTCGCTGAGCCCGCTGCCCTATGACGTCTCCCGGGTGGGCTCTTGGCAGGACCGGATCACGGCGTTCCCCGCCGACTACAGCAATGTCGGATTCGACGCCGAGACCCGCGCCCGGCTGCATGCCGACATCGAGGCGGAAAACGCGGGCGATGTCTGCGTGGCCGGCACCGCGCTGATCGCCGGACTGCTGCGCGGCGTGCTCGACGCCGGGATCACGCCGCAGACCGGCCACCGCGGCGTGGAGCTCCTCGCCGACACCGAAGGCATCGCGGGCGTGCGGGTCGATGGCGACGGCTCGCGTCGGCGGGTGCGCGCCCGGCGCGGCGTCATCCTGGCCAACGGCGGCTTCGAATGGGATGTCTCCCTGGTGGAGGCGTTTCTGCGCGGGCCGATGCGCGGTGCGGTGTCACCGCCGAACAACACCGGCGACGCCCTGCGAATGGCGATGGCGCACGGCGCTGACCTGGCCAACATGGGCGAGGCGTGGTGGGTCCCGATCGTCCGGATCCCAGGTGACACCATCGACGGGAAGCAGCGCAGCCGCAGCGTACGGCTCGAGCGGACTAGACCGCGCAGCATCATCGTCAACCGGACCGGGCGGCGGTTCGTGAACGAGGCCTGCGACTACAACTCGATGGCCGGCGCCTTCCACTACCTGGAACCGCGTGGCGGATACGTCAATGATCCGGCGTGGATCGTATTCGACGCCGGACACCTGCGCCGGTACGGGTTCCTCGGCGTCGCGCCCGACGGCATCGCACCGGAGTGGTTCTCCGAATCACCCGATCTGGCCGCCCTGGCCGCCAAGACCGGAATCAACGCCGACGGCCTGGCGCGCACAGTGGCCACCTGGAACCGCGACGTCGCGGCAGGAACGGATCCCGAGTTCGGGCGCGGATCCAGCGCCTACGACGGCTATTGGGGCGACGACCAGGCGAGCACCGTCGCCGGGCGCACCCTGGGACCTATCGACACCGCACCCTTCTACGCCGTACCGCTGTCCGTCGGAGCGATGGGCACCAAGGGCGGGCCCCGCACCGACTCCGACGGCCGGGTCCTGCATGTCACCGGCCGGCCCATCCCCGGGCTGTTCGCCGCGGGCAACGCAATGGCGGGCGTGACGGGCCGGGCCTACGGTGGCGCGGGTGGCACCATCGGACCAGCCATGGTGTTCGGCTTCCGCGCGGGGCGCGCAGCTGCCACCACAGGCGCAGGGACGTCATGAGCGGCTCGTTCCCCCGTCACCGACAGAGTGGAAATGCTATTCTTCGCTGCAAAGAATTTCAGTCTTTGGCAGCGCGGCCGCTCCGGCGGGTGCAGCAGTGGAGGAGCCCGTGACAGGCAGGCAGGTCGCCGCATCGTCGCTGGTTGGGGGGATAGCGCTTGCCGGCGCGCTGGCCAGCGCCGCCCCGGCGGGCGCCGATGACACGGCACCGCACCGGGTGCGCTACTCGGTCAGTGCCACCCAGACCGCGCAAGCGTACGTCTACTACCGCGAGGTTCAGCCGCCCAATTTCGGCGAGTACAGCCACAACCCGTACCAGTACAGTCCGCGTGCGGACGTCACGGTCGGCCCCAACCAGCCCTGGATCTTCGAGACCACCCTGGCCGATCCGCAAGACTGGGCCATGGTGGTGGTGTCGCTGCCCGCAATGCATCCCGAACTACCCTCGCCCGGGTTCGTCTGCGAGCTGCGCGTCGACGACGCCGTGGTCGCCACCGACGCCGGTACCAAGGGGGCGCTCTGCTCGCTCCGCACGTGGTGAGGGACCCTGGTGCTGGGTGGACAACGGACAGGAGAGGCGTATGCCGTCGCGTGATCCGGCGAAGCCGGGGGGTCCCAGAAAACACGTCGGAAAGCACGCCGCCACACGCGCTTCGAAGAATGCCCTGACGCTGGCGGAGGCCGAGGCGAAGGCCGCCGAGGCGGCGGCGGAGCTGGCCCGCGCCCGAGCGGAACTACTCAAGGCGCAGCAGGAGCCCGAGCCGGAATCCAGCGCTGCGGTCGAGCTGGAAACCGCTCAGGTCATCGAGACTTCCGACGCGGTCGAGCCGGCTCCGGGAGTTGGCGAGGCTGTCGACGAGGGTGCCGCCGAACAGCCGGCTGAGCGGCCCCGCACGATCACCGGAATTCGCAAAGTGCTGCCCTGGGCAGCGGCGACGCTGGCCGTGCTCACCATCGGTGGGCTCATCGCGGCGGACGTGGTGATGCTGGCCCACCACAACAGCGTGGCACTGCGCCAGCGCCAATCCGCCGAATACGCCGCAGCCGCTCGTCAGGGCGTGGTGACGCTGATGTCGCTGAATTACGAAACCGTCGATGACAACGTCAAGGCGATCCTCGACAACTCGACCGGCGAGTTCAAGAAGGACTTCGAAGCCCACGTCGGCGACTTCACCCAGGTGGCCCGCAAGTCGAAAACCGTCACCACGGTCGACACGGCGGTCGCGGGGGTGGAATCGATGTCCGACAACGACGCGGTGGTGCTGGTCGCGGCCAACACCAAGGTCACCAATGTCGCTGGCGCCAAAGAGGAACCTCGCGCATGGCGCCTCACCGTGCACCTGGCCCACGAAGGCGATCGGATCAAGATGTCGAAGGTGGACTTCGCGGCATGAACGAATCCGACGGAACCGACGTGACACCCGGGGCGACCGAGGCCGACGGCGCCCTGACAGATGACGCCCTGACAGATGACGCCTTGGAATCAGGCCAGCAGCTGGCCGAACAACCGGCGGCCGAACAGCCGCAAACCGGCCCGACCGTCTCCACGGCGCGCTGGATCGCCGCTGCCTTGGCTGGACTGCTGGTGGCGTCGGCGGGGGTTACCGCCTGGCTGTACTTCGGAGTGCTGCGGGGCGATCAGCAACTCGGACCCGCGGCCGAGCAGGCCGTGATGGCGGCCGCCGCCGACGGCGCGGTCGCCGTGTTGACGTACGCACCCAAGACGATGGAGCAGGATTTCGCCGCCGCCGAGAGCCACCTCACCGGCGACTTCCTCGCTCACTACACCGATTTCACCCAGAAGGTCGTTACCCCGGCGGTCAAGGAGAAGGAAGTACAGACGGTGGCCGCGGTGGTGCGCAAGGGACTGGTATCGCTGCACCCCAGTTCCGCCGAAGTGCTGATCTATCTCAACCAGACCACGATCAGCAAGACGAATCCGGACGGCTCGTTCTCGATGAGCAGCGTCAAGGTCGGCTTGGAGAAGCACGACGGCCGGTGGCTGATCTCCTCGTTCGACCCGGTGTAACCATTCTCTGCCGGCAGCCGCGGGCTACATCCGCACCAGGGCGAACGTCCAGGTGTTCACGCCGCCCGGACCATTCATACAGCCCACGTCGAAATGTGATTCGACGACGCCGGTCAGCGTGTTCGCGTCCCAGGTGTAGGTGTCGCGCGTCGGCATCGAGGGCCCGAACGGGCAGGTCAGACCGTTCGGGTAATCAGAGGTGAACGAGTACTGGCCGTCCACCAGCCTGGCGGTCCCGCCGTAGTATCCGCGGCCGAAGAAATGCGGCCGGTCGATCGCACTCACCGTCACGCAGCCCGCCGGCAGGTCGTCGAACTTGCCCATCGTTTCACAGGGGTAGGCCGCCCAGACCCACGTGGCGTCGGCCCACCGATTGGTCAGAACTTCGTAGTTGCCGTAGCGCATGTCGGCTGCGGCGGCCGGCGCCGCGGCTATGGCGATGGTCAATGCGCCCAGCGCTGCACCGGCAGTTGTTCGGATCATGGGTGAACTCCTCGACATACCAGAAGCGTTGTTCCGCTACAGATCACCGCGACGCCACAACGACTCGCCGTCGGCGACACAGGTCAAGAAAAGTCCATCGGGTGCCTGCGCCACCTCGCCCGAATACTCGTCACACTTGCTGTTCTCCTCTTTGATGCCGTGCATCTCCGGGGAGCGGAACCAGCGGGGCTCGTAGCGGCGCGGGGACGCGCAGTACACCAGTCGGCCCGGCAGGGTCGAGGGCCCGGCGACCGCAGATCCGAAAACGAAGTAGGTGGTGTTCGAGCACGGCGCACCCAACACCACGTTCGGCATGATTCCCGGTGTACATGCCGGGACGTCGCACATCGGCACGTACGGGTCGGCGACCGCCGGCGCCGCGGGCGTCACCCCGGCGACCGTCCCGACGGCAAGTACCGCCGCGACAAGAATTTTCATTACGCGAGTGGTCTGCATGGTCTCCCCCAGCGCCTAGAGTCGCTCGACGGTCAACGGCATGAGGATCACCGTGGGCTGGTTACGGCCACACGCGCCCGAGACCCCGATCGTCCGGTCGTAGCCGACAAGCCGGTCGATATTGCGTTTCTCGTACTGACCGTTGGTATCACTGCCTTGAAACTGGTAGCGCTGGCGACCCGACGAGGTGGTGCCGTCCGGACAGGTCTGCCAGTTCTCGTGGAAGCGGTCGACGATCCAACGCGAGGTGCGAAATTCCAGCGGTGCGGTCCAGCCCTGGTCGCTGCTCACCTGGCCGGTACAGACGTGCGCGTTCTCGCAACTGGAGCTGAACGTCCATACCGACGTAACCGTGACCTCGTTCATGAAGACCTCGTTGGTCTTGGCCCAGTCGCCGTTCGAGGTGACCCGGTAGGGGCCGTTGAGCTCAAACCCCAGGCCCGCCTGCGCCGGCGGCACCGGGGTCGCCCCGACCACAAGTCCGAAAGCCGCTGTAGCGACAATCAATTCACGTACGCGCATTCGTCCTCCCTCGGCGCTCAGTACGGCATCAGGTCGGTCCACGACTTGGGCCCCGAACCCGGCACCAGGTTCGTCTGCTGCTCGTAACGCCCGTCGGGGGTCATGTACTTGCCGGTGTTCGGGTCGTAGGGCACCACCGCGACCGATGGCGTCTGCTCACCGATCCCGGAGTTCCCCGCCAGCGGCGGCGGCGCGGGCACCACCGGCCGAGGCGAATCAGGCGGCGTCCCCGACGGGGTGGCCCACGGCGGCAGCGGGGTGCCCCCGACGGGAGCGAAGAGCCGGTCGCTGAAGTCGACCCGGTCATCGACCGGGACGCCCTGCTTGAGCAGGTTCGGGTCGAACGCTCCGGGGCCGGTGAGGTGCTGACGCATCGCGATCGGGACGAAGCCCTTGGGGTCGTCGCAGAGTTCGACCGTGGGCGCGCGCTTGCCCGGATGCTCGATACACGGGAAATTGCGGGCGCCGCGTACCGATACCGGTGAGTCCTGTGGCAGTTTGCAGTACAGACCGTCGGGTGTGTCGATTGTGGTGGTATCGGCCGGGGAACGCCACGACGACGGTGGCAGGAACCCCACCGTGCATGGGTTGGGGTCACCGAACGTGAGAGTGAAGTCGCCCTGCGGCAGACCGGTCGGGTTGTTCTTGGGCAGGCCGAATGACTGCTGGGCGGCAATGTATCCGGGCAGTAGCACCATCAACTGCTCCAGCGACGGGTTGTAGACCATCAGCACCTGCCCGAGGGTGTTCAGGTTCGCCAGCAGAATCGGCAGCGTGGGTTTGAGATCCTGCATCAGGCCGGAGACTTCGTCGGCGAATCCGGGTCCGCGTTGCAGGATGGCCCGTAACTGGGGATCGTTGGCGGCGACCTGTTCGGAGATCCCGGCCACGCTGCGCGCCCAGGTCCGGATCGCATCGGTGCTTCGTTCCTGGGAGTCCAGCAGTGGCGCACCGTCATCGATCAGTTTGCGCACCTTGTCCGAGACCCGGTTGGCGTCACCGCTGATGGTGGTGGCCGAGTCCAGCAGTGACTGAAAGTCGTAGCCGGCGCCGTCGAAGGCCTGGAACGTCTCGTCGAGCAGGCCGCTGAGCTTGTCCTTGGGGATGCTGTCGACCAGTGCACTGACCTGATCGAGCATCGGGCCGACCTGTTGCGGGACTTGCGTGTCAGCGGCTGCGATCACCGAGCCGGTGTGCAGGTACGGGCCGTTGTCGCTGCGCGGTTGCAGATCGACGTACTGCTCGCCGATCGCCGACACGCTGCGCACCGCGGCCACCAGATCGGCCGGGATCTTCGGGGACCGATTCAGCGACAGGGTGGCCCGCACGCCATTGGACGTCAACGAGACATCGGTGACCGTGCCGACCTGCACCCCGTTGTAGGTGACATTGGAGAACCGGTAGAGCCCCCCGGTCTCGGGCAGGTCCAGCTTGACCACCACCCGGCCGATCCCGAGCATGGTCGGCACCTGCATGTAGCCGAACAGCATGGCTCCCACACCGATCACCGATGCCACCAGGAACAGGATCAGCTGGATCCGAACAAAGCGTGTCAGCATCTAGCCACCGCCTCCCGAGGCAACCGCTCCCGGCGGAACGGCCTGGCCCGATGACTGCAGGATCGGCTCTTGCAGCGGATCGTAGGAATAGTTCAGATACCACGGGTCACCGGGCGCCGGAACCAGTTTCGCGTCCTCGTCACCCCACTGCGTGCCGGCGAACAGCGCCCGCTTGAGTCGGGGCTTGGTGAGGTCGAAAACGGCGAACAGGTTCAAGAAGTCGCCCCGCACGGCACGCTCGATCGCGTTGGGGCCGTAGGGGAAGGCCGAGGCGTAGGCCACTGCCGAGTTGAGTTCCGGGCCGATGTTGGCCAGCGAACGCAAGGCCGGCTCGATGTGGATGAGATCGGAGACCAGTTGGTGCCCGGAGTCGTTGACCAGACCCGACGACAGGTCACCGAACTGCCCCAGCTTGGTCAACGCGGTGACGAATTTGGGGCGCTCCCTGATCAAGACGTCGATGGCCGGCGGGATCTTGTTCAGCGCACGGTTGATGGTGTCGCGCTGCCCGGCGAAAGTCGTGGCCGCCCGATTCATCTCGCCGATGGCGTCGACGATGTTGTCCCGCTGCCGGTCCAACGCGCCGGTGAAGTGGTCCAGCCGCACGATCAGATCGCGGATGTCGGCCTCACGGCCGGCCATGGACGCACTGAAGTTATGGATGATGTCACCGATCTGACCAAGTCCGCCGCCGTTGACCAGCACCGCCAGCGACGACAGCGTCTGCTCGGTCGACGGATAGGTCGACGAGTCGCTTAGCGGAATGGTGGCCCCGGACATCATCCTGCCCGTCGGCGCCTGTCCGATCGGCGGATTGAGCGCCAGGTGCATCGAACCGAGCAGGCTGGTCTGCCCGACGGTCGCGACCGCATTCGCCGGGACTTCGACGCCGGGGTTGACCGCGATGTCGACATTGGCGTGCCAGTCGCTGACGGTCATCTTGCCGACGCTGCCGATCACCACGTCGGAAAGCATCACCGGCGAATTAGATTCCAGTGTCCCGACATTGGCCAGCTGGACCGTGAAATGCTGCGCCCCGGCTCCGCGGCCCTGAACACCCGGCAGCGCCAGCGAGTTCAAACCGCCGAAGGCACAGCCGGTCGTGGTACCGGCGACCGCGAGGGCAAGCGCCGCACTGCGCCGCAGGGAACGGAGACCGATCATGGCGAGGGTGTCCCTTCCGCCGGTAACGGACCTGGCAGGCCGGGCGGCGCCCCCGGCGGCGGGCCGCCCGGCAGCAACATCCCGTCGAAGGTGGTCGGGCTGGGCAGCGGCACTCCGGGGATCAGCGGCGGTGTCGCTGCGGCGGGCAATCCGTCCGGCGCGTAGGAACCGCGGGGCTGCAACGGATCGGTCCAGCCCGGCGGCGGGGGAACATCGCCGTGCAACCCGGTGTAGGCCGAGATCGACGGCTCCTGTTCCGGCAGGTTCCCGGGGTGCTCTGCGTGCGGCATCAACGCCGGATCGGTGTAGATCAACTTCTCCGGGCTGGCCGCCTTGGTCAGGTACGGCGACATCGGAAACGGGAGGCCGTTGAAGTTCAGCAGCCGCATAGCCGGCCCAAGGTACTGCTCGCACAGCTTGCCGGTCTCCGTCGACGTCACGTTGCCGATCGCGCCGGTCATCGTGCAGATCGCCTGGACCGGGTTACTGAAGTTGGCGAACGCGAACGAACCCACCGGGGTCCCGCTGGTCACGTTGTACATGTTGAGCGTGTTGGCGATCGCGTTCGGGGTGATGTGCAGAATATTGCGGATCGCATTCTTCGAATCGACCAGCGTCTGACTGACCTTGGCCACGCCCTGCAAGGCCTCGGCGGTTTCGGCGCGGCTGCCCGCCACGAAATCCCGTACCGTGTCGATCGCGCCGGCGAAGTCGGTGAGAGCTGCATCCAAGTTGGATCGGCTGTCGTTGACCACGCTCGTCAAGGTGGCGAGCCGGGATTCGAACACCACGATCTGCTGATCGCTGTCGCGTAGCGCGGTCACGAAGGTCTGCAGGCCCGAGATGATGTCGACGATGTTGCCGCTGCCCTCGGCGAAGATCCGGGCCACACCGGACAGTTGCGCCAACGTCTCGCGCAGTTTGGCGCCGTTACCGTCCATCGCATTGGCCGCGCTGTCGATGAAGCGCGACGCCGACGTTCCCGAAACTCCGCTACGCGGCCCCAATTCGGCGGCAAGCCGGTTCAACTGGGTCTTGACCTCATCCCACTCGACCGGGACAGCGGTGTGCTCGCGCGGGATCACCGCGCCGTCGGCAAGGGTCGGCCCGTCGCCGCGATGGTAGGCGGGGGTCAGTTGGACGAACCGCGCCGCCACCAGGTTGGGCGCGACGATGACAGCTTTGGCGTCGGCCGGGATCGGCACCTTGCGGTCGACCCGCAACGTCAGTTTGGCCTGTGTGCCCTGCGGTTCGATACGGTCGATGGTGCCGACCTTCACCCCGGCGACCCGGACCTCGTCACCGGGATAGATGGCGGTCGCGGTGGAGAAGTACGCCGTGATCCCGGTCGGTTTCAGTACGGTCTGACGGACGAGCATGCCCGCACCCGCCAGCAGCAGCACTGCCGCCAGGGCGGCTGCCGCAATCTGCAGTGGTTCACGAGTCCTCATCGGGGCGGCAGGTCTCCTGGTTGCGGGATCCCATTGACCGGGAACGGAAGTTCGGCACGCGGCCCGGCATTGTCCGGCGGCTGCCCGGCGTCGACGCCACGCCGGAATCCGAAGGCGTAATCGAAGAACGGCTGAAGCAGCTGCGGCAGGAACAGGTTCGGAACGTAGGCGCTGTAGTAGGCCCCGTTGGACACCGTCTCACCTTGGGTGAGCTCGTATTTCGCCAGACCGGGCAGCGCCTTGGCGAGGTTGTCCCGGTTCTTCACCAAGATCTTGTTCAGCTCGATGATCTTTTCCAGCGTCGGTTTGAGCTGTTCGTTGTTCTGGGCGACCAGTTCGGACAGCTGCCGGGACACCGCCGATGTGCTGGCCAGCAGGTTGACGATGGCCTGCCGTCGGGTGTTGAGCACGTCGACGAGGCTGTCGGCGTCCAGGATCAGCGAATTGATCTGTTGGCTGCGTTCGGAGAGCACACCGGTGAGATCAGCGGCCGACCTCAGCAGGTCGGCGAGGCCCTCATTGCGGCTGTTCACCGCCCGGGACAACCTGCTCAGACCGTCGAACGTCGGCCCCAATTGCGGAGCGATCTGGTTGATGGTGTCCGAGAGGGTGTCCAGCGACCGGTTCAACGACTCGGTGTCGGTGCCGGCGGTGTTCGTGGTCAGTTCACCGACCACGTCGACCAGGGAGTACGGCGACGACGTGCGGGTGAGCGGGATGACCTCCAGCGGGCGCATCTTGCCGCTGCCGGCCGGCTCCACCGTCAGCACCCGCTCACCGAGCAGCGACCCGGTGCGGATGTGTGCGGTGGTTTGCCCGCCCAGCCCGTATTTACCCGCCAGGGTGAAGGTCACTAGGGCATCGCCGTTGTCTAACGCGACATCGGTGACCGAGCCGACCTTGATCCCCGACAGCGTGACATCGGCGCCCGTACTGAGGCCACCTGCTTCGGCGAATCGGGCCTGGTAGCGCACGCAGGTGGCCCACTGGATCAGTTGTTCGGGCTGCAGCCCGATCGCAACGATGAACGCGACGACCACGATGCCGATCAGGCCCATTCGCGTCAGGTGGCTGCCGTGGTACTTCAGCATCGGCGGGTCCCCCATGGTGCCGGGGCGACGCCGGACGGCATGCCGCTCAGTCGGTGTCGCTGCATCGGCCCTCCTCCGCCTTGATCCAGGGGAACACCGCTGTGCGGCCCTGGGTGTCGCTGACCCGGATCTGGACAGCGCAGAGGTAGTACTGGATAAACCCGCCGTAGGCGCCGAGTCGGATGGCCTTGCGGTAGTTCTCCGGAGCCTTCTGCAACGACATGTCCAGGCCGGCTAAGTCAGCGTTGATCGCGGTGGTCAACCGGTCGACCTGAGTGATGGTGTTGGTCAAAGGATCCCGGGCGTTGCCGAGCAGATCGGCCAGCGAGGCGGTGCCGCGGTCCAGGGCGGTCACCGCGGTCCCGATCGGGTCGCGATCGGCCGCCAGCCCGGCGACCAACTTGCCCAGCCGGTCGATCGCCCCGGAGAACCGTTTGTCGCCGTTGGACAGGGTGGCCAGCGTCGTACGCAGTTGGTCGATCAGGGATTCGATCACTTCGTTGTTGTCGGCCAACGAGTTTGAGAACGACGATGTCCGCGACATCAGTGAGTCGATGGTGCCGCCCTGGCCCTGCATGATCTGTATCAACGAGGCGGTGAGCGAATTGACGTCCTGCGGATTCAGTCCGCGGATCACCGGCTTGAGACCGTTGAGCAGCAGGTCCAGATCCAGCGCCGGCGCGGTGCGCTCGAGCGGGATCTGCGCTCCCTTTCCCAACAGCTGAGTCGAACCCGGCCCATCGACCAGTTCCAGGTAACGGTCACCGACCAGGTTCAGGTAGCGCACCGAGGCCTGGGTGCCGGTGGTGAGCGGAATGTTGCGGTCGGCCTGGAACTTCACCAGGACCGTGCCGTCTGGGCGCAGCGACACGCCTCCGACCGTGCCGACCCGCACGCCGGCGACCCGCACACTGTCGCCGGCCTTGAGCCGCGAGGCGTCGGCGAACACCGCCTGATAGCCGACCGTTGGGCCGGTCCGCACTTCGGCGAAGATCGCGAACAGAAATACCGTCGCCAGCACCATCACCGCGGCGTAGACGCCGAACTTGACCAGAGTCGCCGGCCCGCTTCTCATCCCGGCATCCCCACTTGGGCACTGTTGCGCGGCGGCCCACCGATCGGGCCGAACAGCGCCTGCTTGAGGCCGTCGGAGTTAAGCAGGATGCCCTGGTTGCCGTACTCGTACGGGTTGGCGCCGGTGTCGGCGATCAACGCGGGCACCCGGTATTCCGGCGGTACGTCGGGCAAGCCCAGCTCGGTGCAGTAGGAGCGGTCGGAGCGAGCCGCCACCTTCGGTAGATGGTCGGGGTAGCGGTAGCGTTCCTTGGCCAGGGTGAAACTGGCGGTGATGATGATGCCGGGGACATCGAACGGCGGGGATTTGGCGAACGGCACCAAACCGCCGATCGAGCAACCGAGTTCCTCGTGGTACTTGTCCAGCAGCGCAGCGGTCGGCTCCAGCACCTGCGTCAGGTCGGTCAGGACCTGCCGGTTCTCACCCAGTACCTCGTTGCCGCTATCGGCCAGACCGATGGCGCTGAGTAGGAAGGTGTCCAAGCTGTTCTGCTCGGCCACGATGCTGTCACTCATGGTGTTGGTGGCGCCCAGCGCGGCGGTCAGGTCCGGGGCCGCATCGGCGTAGGACCGGAATACCGGTGCCATGGTGGCGGTCTCGTGTTCCAGGGCCCCCAGGCTGGGTTCGATCTCTGCCAGCAGCTTGTCGAAGTCGGTGAGCGCCTGCCCCAGCTTCTGCCCGCGGCCGTTGAACGCGGTCGAGACCGCACTCAGGGTCTCGTTGAGTTTCTTCGGATCGATCTTGTCCAAGACCCGTACCAGCTGTTGGAACACCGTGTTGATCTCGACGGTGACGTGTTCGCCCGCCAGGACCTGTCCGGCGTGCATGCGGGCGGTGACCGGTTCCGGCGGCGGCACCAGATCGACGAACTTGGCCCCGAACACCGTCGAGGAGGCGATCCGGGCGCTGACGTTGGCCGGGATCAGTGACAGCTGCCCCGGTTCCATCTTCAGATGTAGGACAGCGGTGCCGTCCGGCTTGGCCTCGATGTCGCCGACCTTGCCGACCTGTACGCCGCGGATCTTTACCTTGGCGTCGGGGTACATCACCAGGCCGGCGCGCTGCGACAGCACCGTGACGGGCACCGTGCGGGTGAAGCTGCCCCGGAACAAGCCGATGGGCAGCCCGATCGCGG
Source organism: Mycolicibacter heraklionensis (assembly GCA_001673575.1). Classification (GTDB taxonomy): domain Bacteria; phylum Actinomycetota; class Actinomycetes; order Mycobacteriales; family Mycobacteriaceae; genus Mycobacterium; species Mycobacterium heraklionense_A. The sequence continues at coordinate 71,713 of LZME01000095.1, forward strand.
CCGCGATCGTCAGCACCGTCACCAGCCCTATCAGCGGACGCAGGTATGCCGGCTGCTGACGCCTGGCAGCTGCGGGCCGATGCCGGCCCGCGGCGGCCGAGCCTCGGTCCGGATCGTTGAGGTGGCCACCCAGCGGCGGATCTGCGGTCGCTCCCAGAACCATTACCGCTCCGTCTCCGCGGCGTTGAGGCGGACGTCATCGCGAGCCGGGATCAGCACTCCGCCACCACTGAGCACCATCGCTGCCGCCCCTTCCACGATGGTTACCGCCGACACCGCAGGCTCGAAGAGTTCTACGCACTGTGCCACACCACTGGCACCCGGCGGGTGGCCTTTGGCGATGTATGGCATCGAGAAACTCCTTGCTGCTACCCGGTCGCTCAGGTGACCGCGCCGACGGTCTTGAGTTCGATGATGCGGTCCCAGTCCAGGCCGAGCTCGGCCAGGATTTCGTCGGTCTGCTCGGCGAATCCGGGTGCCGCACCGGTCACCGGTGCGGTCACGTCGAACTGCACCGGGTTGGTGACCAGCTCGAGTTCACCTGCCTGCACGATGTATTCGTTGGCACGGATCTGTGCGTCCTGGGCGGCCTGCAGGGTGTCCTGGACCGGCGCCCACGGGCCGGCCAGCGTGGCGAACCGCTCACTCCACTCGGGGAGCGTCCGCTTGGCCATCGCCGCGCGCAGGATTTCCACGGCCGCCGGAGTGTGCTCGGCGAAGGACTGCGCGGTGGCAAACCGTGGATCGTCTATGTAGTCATGCAGTTCCATGTGTTGGCACACGTCGGCCCAGAACTTGGTGGGCTGCATCATGACAAAGGAGATGTAGCGCTCGTCGGCGGTCGCGTACACCCCCACCAGCGGGTTGATCGGCGAACCATGCACGCCGGGCGGCTGTTGAACCAGGCGCTCACCCAGATGACTGGTCAAGGCGACGGTATGGCCCATGGCCCACAGGCCACTGCCCAACAGGGATACGTCCACCACCGACGGCTCGCCGGTGCGCTCACGCTTGAACAGCGCCGCTGCAATACCGCCGGCCAGGTTGGTGCCGGAGATGGTGTCCCCATAAGCGGGACCGGGCGGGCCGATCATGCCCTCGATACCGGGCGGGGTGATGGTGGCGGCGGTACCGGCGCGACACCAGAAGGCGGTCATGTCGTAGCCGCCCTTTTCCGATTCGATGCCGCGGGGACCCAGCGCGCTGCCGCGCGCGTAGATGATCTTCGGGTTGACCGCACGAATGTCCTCGACATCCATGGCGAACTTCGTGCGGTGACCGGGAAGGAAACTGGTGAGAAAGACGTCTGCGCGTTTTGCCAGTTCGAGCAACACCTCGCGCCCCTCGGGCGTCGACACGTCCAGACCGATGCTGCGCTTACCGCGGTTGGCGTGCTCGATGTTGGGATTGGGGTCGCCCTCGACCCGCAACATGCCGGTCTGGCGCAGCCCGCGCTGCGGGTCACCCGTCACCGCGTGCTCGACCTTGATGACCTCCGCACCCCACTCCGCCAGCACGGCACCGGCCGAGGGGACGAACCCGTACATCGCGACTTCCAGGACGCGAACGCCCTCGAGCGGCCTCATCCGCCTGCTCCGGCAACCGGCACGGCAAATGTCTTACTTTCCAGGAATTCCTCCAGTCCGGCGATGCCCATCTCACGGCCGATGCCGGACTGCTTGTATCCCCCGAAGGGGGCGTCCGGGCTGAAGTAGTTGCCGCCGTTGATCGAGAACGTTCCGGTCCGGATCCGGCGGGCCAGCGCCAGCGCCCTGTCCTGGCTGCCGAAAACGGCACCGGACAGTCCGTAGATCGAGTTGTTGGCGATCCGCACCGCATCATCGTCATCGTCATAGCCGATTACGGTCAGGACGGGCCCGAATACCTCTTCCTGGGCGATCTCGCTGTCCGGGTCGACGTTGGTCAACAGCGTTGGGGTGTAGAAGAAGCCGGGGTCGACCTTCTCGCCGCCCGTCACCAGCGTGGCACCGGCGGCCACCGCGCGCTGCACCATGGCGTCGACCTTGTCTCGCTGCTTGGCGCTGATCAGCGGACCCATGTAGGTCTTGGGATCGGTCGGGTCGCCGTAGCGCACGTGGGAGAAGTTGGTCTTGATCATCTCGACGATCTCGTCGTGATGGCTGTTGGGCACCAGCAGCCTCGATGTCAGTGCGCAGCCCTGGCCGGCGTGGGTGACCATCGAGAACGCGGCGAACACCGCGGCCATATTGAAGTCGGCGTCATCGAGGACGATGGCCGCGGACTTGCCGCCCAACTCCAAGAAGACCCGCTTGAGTGTCCCGCTGGCGGCGGCCATGATCGCCCGCCCGGTCGGGGTGGACCCGGTGAAGGTGACCATGTCCACGTCAGGATCGGTGGTCAACACGGCACCGACCGCGGGGTCCGACGAGCTGAGCACATTGACCACCCCGGCGGGGATATCGGTGTGGTTGGCGATCAGCTCGCCGAGCGCGAGCGTGACCAGCGGGGTGTCGGGCGCGGCCTTGAGCACCACGGTGCAGCCGGCGGCCAGCGCCGGCGCCAGCTTCGCCAGGGCCAGCTGGTTGGGGTAGTTGTACGCGATGATCGCGCCGACGACGCCGGCGCCTTCCTTCTCCACCCAACGGTGATGCAGCATTCCGCGACTCTCGACGTTGCCGAGGTCTTCGGTCATCGGATAGGTCTTCAGCAGATCGGCGTAATAGCGCACGATCGCGATCGGTCCGTCCAGTTGTGCGCCCTGAGTCAGTGCCGGGGTGGCACCGACCTCGGCGATGGTGAGTGCGGCGAATTCGTCACGGTGCTCGACGAGCGCACGGTGCAGTTGGTCCAGGCAGCGGATTCGCAGTTCGGTGTCGGTGGCCCAGTCGCCGGTATCGAAGGCCCGGCGCGCCGCCGCGACGGCCGCGACCGCGTGCTCGACGCCGGCCTCGGGCGCATGGCCCAGGACTTCGCCGGTGGCCGGGTTGAGCGAGGCATACGTGGCGTCCGCCTCCACCAGTTCACCGTTGATCAGCAGTCGCCGGCCGACTACCCGCCCCATGGAGCTATCGGCGGTGGTGTCTGCTGTGTCCTGCGAACGCATCAAGCCTCCAGGCGGGTAACTAGATTCTCATCTGCGGCGAATCATACATCTCATATGTGAGAACTCAAGGGCGCGCGAAAAGGCTTGCAACCTGCCCTTCTACGGCGAGAGTTAATGCGGCTACGGCATTTTCGCTGCTAGGGGGCCCCGCGGGCGCGCCTTGCCAGAATCCGATCTACGAGAGTACGATTCTCAACGCTCGGAAAGGAGATTCTTTGTGACCGAGACGGGCCTCGTGAGGACTGCTGTCGTGACCGGGGGCGCCTCGGGCATCGGTGCGGCAGTCGCGAACCGATTACGCGCCGCCGGCCACCGGGTGGCCATCATCGATCTCAAGCCCGACGGGCAAGATGGCGCCTTCGCCGCCGACGTGACCGATCGCGCGCAGATCGACGCCGCGCTGACGCAGATCCGCGAACGGCTCGGGCCGGTCACCATTCTGGTCAACGCCGCCGGCAAAGACGGTTTCAAAAAGTTCAGCCACATCAGCTTCGAGGACTGGCAGCAGATCATCGACATCAACCTCAACGGTGTCTTCCACACCATTCAGGCGGTGCTGCCCGACATGGTCGAAGCCGGCTGGGGCCGCATCGTCAACATCTCCTCGTCGAGCACCCATTCCGGGACTCCTTATATGGCGCACTATGTTGCGGCCAAGTCCGCCGTCAACGGACTCACCAAGACCTTGGCGCTGGAATACGGGCCGAGTGGTATCACGGTCAACGCCGTACCGCCAGGCTTCATCGACACCCCCATGCTGCGCAACGCCGACCGACAAGGGTTCCTCGGCAACATCGAGGACAACATCGCCAAGACCCCCGTGCGGCGCATGGGACAGCCTGAAGACATCGCGGCGGCCTGCGCATTCCTGGTGTCCGAGGAGGCCGGCTATATCACCGGACAGATCCTCGGCGTCAACGGCGGCCGAAACACCTGACCCTCACCACATTTCGCCACGCCAAGGCGTGCAGGGGCACTAACGAAAGGAACAGCAGTGGGACGCGTTGCCGGAAAGGTCGCATTCATCACGGGAGCAGCCCGCGGGCAGGGCCGCAGCCATGCACTGCGACTGGCCGAGGAGGGCGCCGACATCATCGCCGTCGACCTGTGTCAGGACATCGAGACGATCGGCTACCCGATGGCGCGACCCGAGGACCTCGAGGAGACCGCCAAGCTGGTCGAGAAGACCGGGCGCAGCATTGTCACCGCGCAGGCCGACGTGCGCGACGCGGCGGCGCTCAAGACCGCGCTCGACGCCGGCCTGGCCGAGTTCGGCAAGCTCGACATCGTTGTGGCGCAGGCGGGCGTGGCCGGCATGAAGGGCAACCCGCCGCTGCAGGCCTGGACCGACGTCATCAACACCAACCTGGTCGGCACCATCAATGGCATCCAGGTCGCGCTGCCCCACCTGTCCGAAGGCGCCTCGATCATCGCCACCTCCTCGGCGGCCGCATTGATGGACGCCCACCAGAAGGCCAACCCGGGCGGCGACCCGGGCGGGATGGCCTACATGACCTCCAAGCGATTGATCGCGCAGTACGTGCATGATCTCGCAACAGAGTTGGCGGTGCGGGGCATCCGCGCCAACGTCATCCACCCGACCAACTGCAACACCGACATGTTGCAGAGCGAGCCGATGTACCGCTCCTTCCGGCCCGACCTGGAACACCCGACCCGCGCCGACGCCGAACCGGTCTTCTATGTCCAGCAGGCGATGAAGGTGCCGTTCATCGAACCCGAGGACATCTCCAACGCGGTGCTGTGGCTCGCCTCCGAGGAGGCCCGCTACGTCACCGGCATGCAGTTGCGGGTCGATGCCGGTGGGTATCTGAAGTGGTACGACTACCACGTCTGACGACACCCGTCGTTTCGCAGCGCACCGAAATCCGTTGAAAGGAGCGAGAACATGAAGGTTTCCGTTGACGGCCAGCGGTGCCAGGGTCACACGCTGTGCGCGATGATCGCGCCCGATTCCTTCGTGCTCAACGACATTGACGGCACCTCTTCGCCGGTGTCCGAAGTGGTTCCGGCCGATCAGCAGGACGCCGTGCGCGAGGCCGCACACTCCTGCCCTGAACAAGCCATTCTCATCGAGGAATGAACTAGGGAGGATTCCTTGAGCGTCAACGATTCCCTGGCCGCGACCGGCCAAGACGATGCAGCCGACGACCGCAAGAAGAACATCTTCTACTTCGATCGGCACACCCCGGAGTACCGTGATCGCTTCGACGAGATCACCACCGAGATGCACGCCAAGTGCCCGATGGCGTGGAGTCCCACCTACAACGGCCACTGGGTGGCCGCCGACAGCAAGCACGTCTTCGAGCTGGCCCGCTGCCCCGTCGTCTCCAACCACCACGACATCAGTGGGGAAACTCCGTTCCAGGGCATCACCATCCCCAAGGCCAGCCGCGCGACCGTCGTGCGCGGCGGCATCTTGGAGATGGACGAGCCCGAGCACAGCGCATACCGTGGCGCGCTGAATCCGTACCTGTCCCCCGCCGCGATCAAGCGGTGGGTTCCGTTCGTAGATGAGATCACCCGCGCCGCACTCGATGAGCACATCGAGTCGGGACACATCGACTTCGTCGAGCACCTGGCCAATGTGGTTCCCGCGGTGTTCACGCTCGCCATGATGGGCATCGAACTCAAGAAATGGAACGTCTACAGCGAGCCCACACACGCCTCGGTGTACACCCCCGAGCACTCACCCGACCGCGAAAAGATCAACGAGCAGCATCGCGAAATGGGCATCGACATCATCAACAACATGATGGAGATCCGGGAGAACCCGCGTCCGGGCCTGGTCAATGCCATGCTGCAGTTGCGCATCGACGGCGAGCCCGCACCCGACATCGAGATCCTGGGCAACCTGGGCCTGGTCATCGGTGGCGGATTCGACACCACCACCGCGCTGACCGCACACGCACTGGAATGGCTCGGCCAGAACCCGTCGGAACGCACCCGACTCAGCCGGGAACGCGCAACACTGCTGGACCCGGCGACCGAGGAGTTCCTGCGGTTCTTCACCCCCGCACCTGGCGACGGCCGAACGTTCGCCGAGGACGTCGAGGTCGAGGGCCAGCAGTTCAAACAGTTCGAGCGACTGTGGCTGTCGTGGGCGATGGCCAACCGCGACCCGGCGATCTTCGACGACCCCAACCGCGTCATCATGGATCGTAAAGGCAACCGGCACTTCAGCTTCGGCCTGGGAGTGCACCGCTGCATCGGATCCAACGTGGCGCGCACGGTTTTCAAGTCGATGCTGACCGCGGTGCTCGACCGGATGCCCGACTATGAGTGCGACCCCGAGGGGGCGGTGCACTACGACACCATCGGCGTCATCCAGGGCATGCGAAACCTGCCGGCGACCTTCACCCCGGGTAAGCGACTCGGGCCCGGGTTGGACGAGACCCTGGAGAAGCTGCAGCGGATCTGCGACGAGCAGGAGTGCGCGCGCCCGATCACCGAGCTCAAGGAACAGGTCGTCATCGACTGACGCTTCTTGCGCGAGCAGACATGAAAGCGCCCATTTCAAGCCGAAATAGGGCGCTTTTATGTCTGCTCGGGGCACCGATCTCGCGCTAGCCGCGGGGCAGGCCCAGCCCCTGCTGAGCGATGATGTTGCGGTGAATCTCCGAGGTGCCCCCGGCGATGGTGCCGGAGAAGCTTCGGGCATGCCGCTCGAACCAGCTGGCGAAGTAGCTGTCGAGGTTCATCGGCGCATAGGTTCCCGAATTCGCGGGGTGCACAAGGCCGTCCACCCCGGCCGCATCCAGCGCGTGACCGGAGGCGAACATCTCGGCCTCGGAGCCGAGCAACTTGAGCACCGACAGTGCGGCCACGTCCTCCTCGCCGCGCGCCGCGCGCGCCAGCGCCGCCGACCCCAGCAGGCGCAGGGCCTGATAGTCCATGACCGCCGTGGCAAACCGATCACGTTCGAGCGCACCCACGGGTTGGAAGTCGGCGATGATGTTGTCCAGCCGGTCGGCGAAACCCAGCCACATCATGGTGCGTTCGTGGCCCAGGGATCCGTTGGCCACCCGCCAGCCACCGTGCAGCGGACCGACCAGGTTCTGCGCCGGCACCCGCACATCGGTGAAGAAGACCTCGTTGAAGTCTTGGTCGTCGATCCCGCAGATGGTGGGGAACGGACGGCGCACCACTCCCGGGGTGTCGGTGGGGATGACCAGCACACTGATGCCCTTGTGTTTGGGCGCATCGGGATCGGTGCGAACGAAGGTGAGCAGCACGTCGGCGTCGTGGGCGCCCGAGGTCCACACCTTCTGGCCGTTGACGATGAAGGCATCCCCTTCTAAGCCGTCTCGTACCGCCCTGGTCCGCAATGACGCCAGGTCCGATCCCGCGCTCGGCTCGCTCATGCCCAGCGAGGCGGTGATCTCAGCGCGCAGAATCGGCACCGCCCAGCGCTGCTTCTGCTCAGCACTGCCGAACGAAAGCAATGATGCCGCAATGATATTCACACCTTGTGGATTAAAGCTGTGATAAATACGTCGCCGGCACAGCTCCTCCAGGTGCACGAACTGCTGCAGCAGGGTGGCGTTGCGGCCACCGAACTCCGGTGGATTGCCGGGCAGCAACCAGCCGTTGTCGAACAGCAGACGCTGCCAGCGGCGCGCCCACTGCGGCATGTGCGACACCGAACGCGGCCGCTCCATGGTGTCGGCCTCGGGGGGCAGGTTGGCGTCGAGGAAGGCCGCGAACTCGGCGCGGAATTCCTCGACCTCGGGATCAAATGCGAGCTGCAAGGTATTCCTCGGCGATCGCGGCCCGGTGCTGCGCGGCACCACCCAGCATGAGCTCGCCTGCCTTGGCCCGCTTGAGTGCGAACTGGAGGTCGTTCTCCCAGGTGAATCCCATCGCACCGAACAACTGCAGCCCGTGCCGGAAGACCACCGACTGACATTCCCCGGCAGCAGCCTTGGCCATCGCGGACGCCATCCGCCGCCGCGGGTCATCGACGGCGATCGCCAGCGCGGCGAAATAGGCCAGCGCCCGGGCCCGTTCGATCGCCACGTGCATGTCGGCGGCCTTGTGCTGGACGGCCTGGAAGGAGCCGATCGGCACCCCGAACTGTTGCCGGCTGCGGACATGCTCCAAGGCCAGGTCGAGAATGCGCTGGCAGGCGCCGACCATCGTCATCGCCATTCCGCTGAGCGCGACGTGGCGGGCCCGCTCGACATCGACGCGGATTCGGGCGCTGTCGGGCACCTCGACTCCGGCGAAGGACACGTCGCTCACATGTAGCGTCGGGTCGAAGACGGCCGACTTCCGCGTCGTCACCGCACCGGCGTCGACCAAGAACACGCCCGCCGCGGTGACCACCGCCAGCCGATCGGCGCGATCGCCGTCCAGAACATGCAGGGCGGTTCCCGCCAGCACCCAGCCCCCGGTGCTGCGGTGCGCGGTCACCCCGCTGAAGACCGCCGCGCCCGTGGAACCGTCCGGGTTGTGGTGTTCACCGACCAGCGGAGCGAACTGGGTCATGGTTGCCAGGAACGGCGTGGGATCCGTGGCGCGGCCCAGTTCTTCAAGGACGATCGCCAGCTCTACCGCGGTTTCCGGCTCGTGCAACTCGGTCCAGCCCAGGTCGACATACACCTTCCACAGGGAGTCGACTGCGCCGTCTGCCTCACCCTCGGCAACACTGCGCACCAGCGAGGGCGAACACTGTTTACCCACCACATCGCGTACCGTGCCCTGCCACAGTCGCTGATCTTCGTCGAACTCCAAGAGCATTGCAGCCACCTCTCCCAAGCGCCGGTTGAGAATAACATTCTCACTATCGGATGTAACGATCTCGCCTTGAGATGCCTTGCCATCTCCGCGCAACGCGGCAGTGATCGCCCCAATGCCCCGCCACCCGCGGCCGACGGTCGCACGCCAGAATGAGAACCTTGTTCTTGCGTGCAAAGAATACAGCTATACAATGGTCCCACCGGGGGGTCGGGCGGCACGGTGGCTGCACCACAGTGCCCGGCGGGCGGTACGACGAAGGGCGGCGTTGATGATCGAGCACCCGGACGGCACGCGCACGCCCGTCATCGACGCCAGTGTGCACATCTTTGCGGCGTCGAACTCCGACCTCCGCAGCTTCCTGCGGGAACCATTCAAGAGCCGGGGCTTCCCCGACTACGAGATGGACTGGTACGGCGCGCCGGGCGGCGAGTACGCGCCCGGCACCGACGGCCCGCAGCGTCAATACCCCGGGTCGGACCCCGAGGTGGTCGCCCAACACCTGTTCACCGAACGCGGGGTCGACGTGGCCGTCTTGCACCCGATGACCCGGGGAGTCATGCCGGACCGGCATCTGGGATCGGCGATCGCCGCGGCGCACAACGAGATCCTGGTCTCACGCTGGCTGGACCACCCTGAGTACGGCGAGCGCTTTCGGGGCACCATCCGAGTCAATCCGGACGACATCGCCGGCGCGCTGCGCGAGATCGAGCGCTGGAAGGACCATCCCCGGGTCGTGCAGATCGGCGTACCACTGCAATCCCGGGAGCTCTTCGGCAAACCGCAGTTCTGGCCGCTGTGGGAGGCAGCCATCGACGCCGGCCTACCGGTCGTGGCGCACATCGAGGTGGGTTCAGGCATCTCCGCCTCGCCAACACCGTCCGGCGTTCCCCGCACCTACGAGCAGTACGTCAGCTTCATGGCCTGCAATTACCTGTACCACCTGATGAACATGATCGCCGAAGGTGTTTTCGAGCGGATGCCGGCGCTGAAGTTCGTGTGGGCCGACGGCGCCGCGGATCTGCTGACGCCGCTCATCTGGCGGATGGACACCTTCGGACGGCCACACCTGGAGCAGACGCCGTGGGCACCGAAGATGCCGAGTGATTACCTGCCCGGCCACGTCTACTTCGTGCAGGGTGCCATGGACGGCCCCGGGGATACCGATTTCGCCGGGGAATGGTTCGGCTTCACCGGCAAAGACGACATGGTGATGTACGGCTCCAGCTATCCGCACTGGCAACGCAACGAACTGGCCGTTCCGCAGTCGTTCAACGCCGAACAACGCGACAAGCTGTGCTGGCGCAACGCCGCCGGCCTCTATGGCATAGAAGTCCCTGCCGTACCAGTCGTCGCGAGCGCACACTAGAGAGCAGTAGGGACCGAGGGAGTTCACGATGACCGTGACAGCTACCGAGCGCAAGCCGGCCGCCGAACGAATCGCCGTGCGATGCGTGGATTCGGACGTTCACCCGGTGCCGCGGCGCGGCGATCTGGTGCAGTATCTGCCCGAACCCTGGCGCAGCAAGTACTTTCTGCCCCGCCGGGTCGGCGAACAGATCTACTACGACGCCCCGGACTACGCACACGCCTACGCCATGCGCGTTGACGCGTTTCCGGCCGACGGCGAATTCCCGGGAAGCGACCCGGAGTTGGCGTTCAAACAGCTGATCATGGAAGCCGGTGCCGACTACGCGATCCTCGAGCCCGCCGCCTACCCTGCCCGCATTCCCGAAGCACAGCAGGCGATGTCGTCCGCACTCAACGACTGGCAGGCCAACCACTGGCTCGACCCCAAGAACAACTGGCACGAGCGCTGGCGTGGCTCGATCTGCGCCGCGATCGAGGACCCGGCCGGCGCGGTCGCCGAGATCGAGAAGTGGGCCGGCCACCCCTACATGGCGCAGATCCTGATCAAAGCCGAACCACGGCCCGCCTGGGGCGACCCCAAGTACGACCCGATCTGGGCGGCGGCCACCAAGCACGACATCACCGTGAGCTGCCACCTGTCCCGCAGCCATCACGAAGAACTGCCGATGCCGCCGGTAGGAATGCCCAGCTACAACCACGACTTCATGGTCACCTACTCGTTGCTGGCGGCGAACCAGGTGATGAGCCTGGTGTTCGACGGGGTCTTCGACCGGCACCCGAACCTGCGCATCGTGCTCGTCGAACACGCCTTCACCTGGATCCTGCCGCTGATGTGGCGGATGGACGCCATCTACGCGGCCCGCAAGTCATGGATGGACATCAAGCGCAAGCCGAGTGAGTACGTCAAGGACCACATCAAATTCACCACCCAGCCGCTGGACTACCCCGAGGACAAGACCGAACTCTCACGGGCCCTCGAATGGATGGAGTGCGAGAAGATCCTGCTCTATTCCTCGGACTACCCGCACTGGACCTTCGACGACCCGCGCTGGCTGGTCAAACACCTACCCAAGGCGGCCCGGGAAGCGGTGATGTTCAAAAACGGATTGCAGACCTACCACCTGCCCGACACGGTCCCGGCCCTCGAGGGACAGGTGCGGGTGTTCTAGATGAGTCACGACGAGCAGCGGCCCCGGCTGGCCCAGGGCCGCGAGCACATTGTTGCCACGATCGATGAAATCCCGCCCGGCACCCACAAGCTCGTGCCGATCGGGCATCACGGAGTCGGCGTGTACAACATCAACGGCACGTTCTACGCGATTGCGAATTTCTGCCCACATCAGGGCGGTCCGCTGTGCTCTGGCCGGCTGCGCGGGCGCACCGTCGTCGACGAGGAGAGCCCGGGCGACGCCGCCATGGTCCGCGACCTCGAATACATCTACTGCCCGTGGCATCAGTGGGGTTTCGAACTCGCCACCGGTACTACCGCGGTCAAACCAGAGTGGAGTATCCGCACCTACCCGGTGCGGGTGGTCGGCAACGACGTCCTCGTCCAGGCCTAACACACAGGAGTTTCGGTGGCCTCTATCGAAGTCAACGGCGGCAACGTTGTCTACGAAATCCTCGGCACCACAGGTGATCTGATCGTGCTGACGCCCGGTGGCCGGTTCTCCAAGGAGATCCCGGGACTACGCCCACTCGCCGAAGCTCTGGTCGAGGGCGGCTACCGGGTGCTGCTGTGGGACCGCCCCAACTGCGGCGCGTCCGACGTGCAGTTCTACGGCCAGTCCGAATCCCACATGCGCGCCGAGACGCTGCACGGACTGCTCACCGCCCTTCAGACCGGGCCGGTCATCCTAGCCGGCGGCTCAGGCGGCGCGCGGGACTCGATCCTGACCACCATGCTTTATCCGGAGTTGGTCACCAAGCTGGCGTTGTGGAACATCGTGGGCGGCATCTACGGCACCTTCGTACTCGGGTCCTACTACGTGGTGCCCAGCATCCTGGCCGCGCGTGGCGGCGGGCCCGCGGCCCTGCTGGGCATCCGCGAGTGGCAGGAGCGGATCGAGGAGAACCCGAACAACAAGCAACGACTGCTCGACCTGGACGGCGATGCGTTCCTCAAGGTGATGCTGCGCTGGCTGGGCGCATTCGTCTCCAAGCCGGGCCAGACGATTCCGGGCGTAGACGACGAGATGTTCGACCGAATCACGGTTCCCACGCTGATCATCCGCGGCGGCGAGAACGATTGGGACCATCCCAAGCGCACGTCACTGGAGGTCAACTGCCTGATCAAGGGATCCGAGCTGATCGATCCACCGTGGCCTGAAGACGCCTGGGAGCGGGCCGCTGAAGATCGGGCATCAGGAAAAGTCAGTCACTTCAACATGTTCGACACCTGGGTGCAGGCGGCCCCGGCGATCCTGGAATTCCTGGGCCGCTGATGACTTCAGCGGGTGTGGATATGAACCTCACAGTTCAGCGACGCCTCCAGCGCAGTGTGGATCCGACTTTCGCCGACCCGCTGCAGATCCGGCTCCGCCAAGGTCACGTGCACGATGTCGAGACCATCGGGCCCCGATGTGCGAGCGATATCACCGGACAGTCCCAGCCCGGCCAGCACCCCGTGCACGTCGTCATCGGTGCCTCTGCTCAGATAGGTCACCACGCCCGGTGTCGGCAGCGTGTCGAATGCTTTGGCGCACAGCTGTATACCGACATCAATGACGTCCTGTTCGGCTCCGGTGACGAGCAACCGTACGTGGCGCCGGCCCACCGGCATAGCCGCAATGTCGGCATCGACCACGTCGACACCGGCTTGGCCGGCCAGCTCTCGCAGCGTTGCCATCCCCGCCGCCAGATGCTCGGGCATCAGTTTCCCGGCCGGGTCGACGTCGAGTCGCACCACCGCTGTTCTCACGTCCGCGAGCCTAGCCAAAAGAGGTTTCAATGACGACCGACAGCACGGTGACACCGGACGCCAAAGCGTTCACCGTGGCCGCCTGGCCGAGTTGCCCGCCACGGCTGCTTCGCATGCAGTCCGGCGTCGAGGACTGGGCGGAATACCTGTCCGGCGGAGGCTACCAACCGCTGCCGAACCCGGACGAGTTTCTCTCCGAGGTGGAGCGCAGCGGCCTGCTCGGCCGCGGCGGCGCGGCATTCCCGCTCGGAGTCAAGCTGCGTTCGGTTCGCGAGCGAGGCCGCCACGACCGCGACACTGTGGTGGTGGCCAATGGCGAAGAGGGCGAACCAGCTTCGGTCAAGGACCGGTGGCTGCTGCGCAACCGCCCGCATCTGGTGCTGGACGGGTTGCGGCTGGCCGCCGCGACGGTGGCGGCATGCCGCGCCTACGTTTACGTCTCCGATGCATCGGCAGCCCGTAGCATCGAGAACGCATTGACCGAGATCGGCCCGGAGGCCCTTGGCGGGCTGTCGATCAGTGTTTTCACTGTCGAGGCCGGCTACGTGGCCGGCGAGGAGACCGCGGCGGTGCGGGCCATCAACGGCGGCCCGGCCAAACCGACGGACAAACCACCCCGCCCCTACCAACAGGGCATCGGTGCGCGCCCGACCTTGGTCTCCAATGTCGAGACACTGGCGAATCTTCCTTATCTGCAACGACATGGCGCGGACGCCTTTCGCACGTACGGGACCGCGTTGTCGCCGGGAACCTTCCTGGCCACGGTGAGCGGCGGCGGGCGACCTGCCGTGCTCTACGAGCTACCGCATGGCCTCACGATCGCAGAGTTGCTGAGCGCGCACGGGATTGCGGCCGAGCAGGTCCGTGGTGTGCTGATGGGTGGCTACTTCGCCGGTCTGCTCAACCGCGAAGCGCTGCAGGCCACCCTCGACCACGAGTCGCTGCGCGCGAGCGGCAGCGGTTTGGGCTGCGGTGCGATCTCCGTCCTCACCGACGACTGCCCGGTCGCGGTGGCGGCCGCGGTGTTGGCTTACTTCGGCAGGGAGAACGCCGGGCAGTGTGGGTCGTGCTTCAACGGCACCGTGGCTATGGCGGCGGTCGCCGAAGCCCTGCGGGACGGAGTCGCGACCGCCGAAGACGTGCAGCGGCTGCAGCGGTGGGCCGGTGTGCTGCCCGGGCGCGGCGCCTGCGGCACGCTGGACGGCGCCACCAACGTTGCCGCCAGCCTGCTGACCCGGTTTCCGGACTTGGTGGCGCGCCACCTCGACGGCGCCTGCGACGCCTGCCGCGGCGGTGCCTTCCGCGCGATGCGTCCCTACCAGGTCGAGGAGGTGACGACATGAAGATCCGCCTGGACCGCACGCTGTGCGACGGGTTCGGCTATTGCGCCAAACACGCACCCAAACATTTTTCCCTGGACGACTGGGGATATGCATCCCTGACGGGCGACGGGTCGGTGGAGAAGGCCGACGAGCACGACGTCATGCGCGCTCTGCTGGATTGCCCGGTGCACGCCATCATCGAGATCACCGAGGAGGACGACCTGTGAGCGCACCTGGGCGCCCGCTTCCCGCGGTCACCCCCGAGAACGAATTCTTTTGGACCGCTGGCGCCGACGGCGTGCTACGGCTGCAGAAATGTCTCGACTGCGCGGCGCTGATCCATCCGCCACAACCGGTGTGCCGGTACTGCCGAAGCACGAACATGGGCGTGCGCGACGTGACTGGCCGAGCCACGCTGGCGGGGTTCACCGTCAACCACCGCTTCAGCCTGCCCGGTCTGCCGGCGCCCTATGTGGTGGCCCAAGTAGCGATCAACGAAGACCCACGAGTTCGACTGACCACCAACATCATCGACTGCGAACCCGATCAACTCGAGCTAGGCCAGCAAGTGGAGGTGGCGTTCGAGCACATCGAAGACGTCTGGCTGCCGCTGTTTCGGCTAGCACCGGCCGGCGCGGGAGACTCAGCGACCAAACCGCTTCCCGATGACGAGATCGCGCCCGAGGACTACGCACAGCATGTGCGCCCGATGGTGACCTCCGACAAGTTCGAGGACAAGGTGGCGCTGACAGGGATCGGGGCTTCACGGCTGGGCCGTCGGCTCATGGCTGCGCCACTGGCGCTGACCGTGGAGGCGTGCCAGGCGGCTGTGGCCGACGCAGGCTTGACCTTCGAGGACATCGACGGACTCTCCACGTATCCGGGCTTGGACGTCGCGGGCATGGGTGAGGGCGGGGTCTCGGCACTTGAGGGCGCGTTGGGGTTCCGCCCGACCTGGATCAACGGCGGCATGGACACCTTCGGTCCGAGCGGCTCCGTCATCGCCGCGATGATGGCCGTGGCCACCGGGCTGGCCCGTCACGTGTTGTGTTTCCGAACCGTGTGGGAATCGACCTTCAGCGAACTGCTGAAAGTAGGCAAAGCCTCACCACCCGGCGGACGGCGCACGAACAGCTGGCAGGTTCCGTTCGGCGCCACCTCGGCGGCCCACACACTGGCACTCAATGCGCAGCGGCATTTCCATCGCTACGGCACCACCCGCGAGACCCTCGGCTGGATCGCGTTGAACCAGCGGGCCAATGCCGCACTCAACCCGACGGCGATCTACCGGGATCCGATGAGCATGGACGACTACCTGTCCGCGCGGATGATCACCACCCCGTTCGGTCTCTACGACTGCGATGTCCCGTGCGATGGCGCGGTCGCGGTGGTCGTGTCGGCCGTCGACGTGGCACGCGACTTGGCCAAGCCGCCGATCCGAGTCGAGGCGGTCGGCACCCAGATTATCGAGCGAACCGACTGGGACCAGAGCACGCTGACTCACGAACCACAGGTCCTCGGCCAGTCCGCGCACCTGTGGTCGCGCACGTCGATGCGGCCGGCGGACGTCGATGTGGCCGAGCTCTACGACGGGTTCACCTTCAACTGCCTGTCTTGGATTGAGGCACTGGGCTTCTGCGGCATCGGCGAGGCGAAGAGCTTTCTGGACGGGGGCGTCAACATCGCACGCGACGGGCTGCTGCCGCTGAACACCCACGGCGGTCAGCTCTCGCACGGCCGCACGCATGGCATGGGCCTGATCCACGAGGCCGTCACCCAGTTGCGCGGTGAGGCCGGTGAACGCCAGGTTCCCGGTGCCCGGGTCGCGGTGGCGAGCAGCGGCGGACTGACACCGAGTGGGGTCATCTTGCTGCGGACCGACTCGTGAGCGCCACGGTGCGCCCGCGGATGGTCAGCGCCGACGGGGTGCCGATGTCGGCACTGGTCGCCGAGGTCCCCGATCCGCATGCGGTGATCGTCGCGCTGCACGGCGGCGGCACCACGTCGATCTATTTCGACTGCCCCGGACAGCCCACGCTATCTCTGCTGAGAACCGGTGCGGCGCAGGGCTACACCGTGATCGCGTTGGATCGCCCAGGCTACGGCAGTTCGGCCCTGTATCCGGAGTCGATGACCGAGCCCGAGCAACGCGTCCGGCTAGCCTACCTGGCCGTCGACCGGATCCTCGGCGAACGGGCACGTGGCGCGGGGCTGTTCGTGCTGGGGCATTCCAACGGCTGTGAGCTGGCGGTGCGGATGGCCGCGGCCGATCGCGGCGCGGGCCTGCTGGGTCTGGAACTGGCCGGCACCGGGCTGCGCTATCAGGACGCCGCGCGCACCGCATTGAGCTCGGCCGGACCCGGCCAGCGGCCCGCCGGTCTGCGCGAACTGCTCTGGGAGCCCGCATCGCTGTATCCGGAGGCGGTGCTGCGCGGGATCACCAACGCGTCCTCGGGTGCACCGTATGAAGCCGACATGGTGGCCAGTTGGCCGCGGCGAGACTTTCCGGCACTGGCCGCACAGGTTCGGGTGCCGGTGCGCTTCACCTTCGCCGAACACGAGAAGGTCTGGAAATCCTGTCCGGACGCGCAGCGCGAGATCCGCAACATCTTCACCGGCGCAGACAGTTTCACGAGCAACCACCAGCCCGAGGCGGGCCACAATCTCAGCCTCGGCTTCAGCGCCGCGGAATACCACCGCTCGGTGCTGTCATTCGTCAACGATTGCGCGTCCGCCGTCGTCGCGCGGGACTCGGAGGTCAGCTGATGCGCGTCGGATTCATCGGGTTAGGCAGCCAGGGCGCGCCGATGGCGCGACGCATCGTCGAGGGCGGCTATGCCACGACGTTGTGGGCGCGAAGAGACGGCACACTGGAGCCCTTCTCCGACACCGAGGCACGCATCGCCGACTCCCCCGCGAAGCTGGCCGGCCAGAGCGATTTGGTCTGCCTGTGCGTGGTCGGTGACTCCGACGTCGAGGAGGTGGTCCGGGGCGACAACGGTGTGCTGACCGGTTTGCAACCCGGCGGGATCATCGCGATTCACAGCACGGTCCATCCCGACACCTGTCGCCGGTTGGCGCAGCACTGTGCCGAACATCAGGTCTCGGTGATCGATGCTCCGGTGAGCGGGGGCGGCCCGGCCGCAGCGGCCGGCACGTTGCTGGTGATGGCCGGTGGCGAAGCCGACGTCGTGGAGCGCTGCCGGCCGGTCTTCGAGACCTACGCCGACCCGGTGGTGCATCTGGGCGATCTCGGCTCCGGCCAAGTAACCAAGTTGCTCAACAATCTGTTGTTCACCGCCAACCTCGGTACTGCCGCCACCGCGCTGGCTCTGGGCAAGCAGTTGGGCGTCGCCACTGACCGGCTCGCCGAGGTGGTCTCCGGTGGCAGCGCGAACAGCTTCGCGCTGAACAGCATCCGGGGTTCCGGCGGCACCCTGGACCGGTTGGCCGGGCTGGCGGGAGCCTTGTTGCAAAAGGATGTCCGATTGGTATCCGACTTGGCGGAGCGGGCCGGGGCGGATCCCGGCGCGGTGCTCGATGCCGCCGATGCGGCGCTGGCGCTGATGGATCACCCCCGGTGACACCGGTCTGCGGTGACCCCTTCCGACAAGCTGCCGTTTGTCTTACAGTAGCGGTTATAGTCCATCGTCCCAGCGTCGTCTTCGCCTAGCGTCCGGCGCACCGAGGAGGTTCGATGACCAAGGCGGAACTCATCTTCGACCCGTTCTCCGAAGAGTATTACGAGAACCCGTTCGACATCTATCGGCGCATGCGCGAGGAAGCGCCGCTGTACTACAACGCCGAAGAGGATTTCTACGCGCTGACGCGACACGAAGACGTGTCGGCGGCCCTCAAGGACTTCGAAACCTACTCGTCGGCCCGCGGCTGCGACCTCGCGATGGTGCGCTCGGGTGAGGCGCCGCAGAAGATGATCATCTTCATGGACCCGCCCGATCACCGGCACATGCGCAGCCTGCTCAACAAGGCCTTCACCCCGCGCGCGATTCAGGCCCAGCGCGACACCGTCATCGAACAGGTCGAGCGGTTCCTGGGCGCCGTCGACCCCAACGGTTTCGACGTGGTGCAGGACTTCTCCGGACCGTTCCCAGTGGAGGTCATCACCCGGATGGCCGGGGTCCCCGATGAGTACCGCCAACAGGTTCGGCACTGGATCGACACCTCGCTGCACCGCGAGCCGGGGCAGATCGAGGTCAGCGAGGCCGGCATGCAGGCCACTATCGAGACCGCGACCTACTACTACGGGCTGATCCAGGAACGGCGCGCCGACCCGCAAGACGACATGATCAGCAGGCTGATCGCCGCCGAAATGCCCGGCGAAGACGGCCAGATGCGGCGCCTCGACGATATCGAGATCACCGGATTCGCCTCGCTACTCGGCGCCGCCGGCGCGGAAACCGTCACCAAGCTGGTCGGCAACGCCGCGGTGATCTTCGCCCGTCAGCCCGACCAGTGGCAGAAGCTTCTCGACGATCGCAGCAAGGTCCCCGCCGCAGTCGAGGAACTGCTGCGCTACGAGGGCCCGGTGCAGTACAACGTCCGCTACACCCTCAAGGAAGCGCACGTCGCCGGCGGCACCATTCCGGCCGGCAAACCGGTGTTCTTGATCGCCGCCGCGGCCAACCGGGATCCCGAAGCGTTCACCGATCCTGACACCTTCGACATCGACCGAGACCAGACGCAGGCACAACACCTGGGCCTGGGGTATGGGATTCACAGCTGCCTGGGGGCGGCGCTGGCCCGGATGGAAAGCGTCATCGCCCTGGAGCGGCTACTGGACTTCATGCCTCGCTACGAAGTGGATTGGGCTGGCCTGCAACGAGTTCACATGCAGAACGTCTCCGGCTGGAAGAACGTTCCAGTCCGCGTGTTGCGTTAGGAGTAGCGATGTCACGCCGACAGGTAGTGGTCGATTACGGGCTGTGCGAATCCAATGCGATCTGCATGGGCATCAACCCGGAGGTGTTCCACGTCGATGACGACGACAACCTCTTCATTCTCAAGCCTGACATCACCGCCGAGACCGAACGCGACGTCGCCGAGGCGGTCCGTCGTTGCCCCCGCCAGGCCCTGGCGATAGTCGACGACTAGCGTCCTCGCCGTTTTCCCGCCGTGGAGCGGGGCCTGGGTCTAACGTGCCGGGAATCCCGACAGGATCACCGCGTTGCACTCGGCCGCGGCCTGCCGCAGCTTCGCCGCCTCCTGGTAACCCTCGGAGTTGTACCAAGCACGGGCCGCGTCGACGGATTCGAATTCCAACACCACGGTTTGGTTTCCGTGCCACTCACCTTCCAGCACCTCATGCTGGGTCTCGACGGCCAGGATCGTGGCGTTGGCCATCGTCGGACCCGCCGCCTTACCGTAGGCGACCATGCCCGCGGGGTCCTTGATGGCCTCGGTCAAGATGACATATCCCTTGGGCGCGTTCGTCATTAGCTCTCCTGAGTGTCGGTGACGTCGTCGATGGCACGTTCTGGGCATTGTTTGATGGCGTCACGGACCGCGTCTTCGAACTGCGCCGGTACCTCGTCGACGGTGACCTCGGAGTAGCCGTCGTCGTTGATGGCGAACACCTGCGGGCAGATCGTGGTGCAGATGCCGTGTCCGGCGCAGCGGTCCGGGTCAACCCAGGCCTTCATCGCACTGTCCGCTCGGCCGGGGTGAATTCCAGGTTCAATTGGACCAGTCCGCGCAGGATGTAGGTCGGGATGTAGTGGAATCGGCGCGCACCGTCGGGGCCGTGCAGCTCGTCGGAGATCCTGATGTCGGTGGTGCGGTCCAGCAGCCGCTCGAGGGCGATGCGGGTTTCAGCGCGGGCCAGTGGCGAGCCGGGGCAGCTGTGGATCCCGCGCCCAAAAGTGATGTGTTGACGGGCATTCGAGCGAGCCGGGTCGAAGGTGTCCGGGTCGGCGAAACGGCGCGGGTCCCGGTTCGCCGCGGCGGCCAGCACCAT
Organism: Mycolicibacter heraklionensis; assembly: GCA_001673575.1. Lineage (GTDB taxonomy): Bacteria > Actinomycetota > Actinomycetes > Mycobacteriales > Mycobacteriaceae > Mycobacterium > Mycobacterium heraklionense_A. The sequence goes on from LZME01000095.1 coordinate 92,142, forward strand.
CAACGTGGTACCGGCCGGGACATGCACCCCGCCGATTTCGGCGTCCACCCGGGAGAGCCGGAAGTCGCCCTTGACCGGACTCTCGAAGCGCAGCACCTCCTCAATGAAGTTCGGGATGAGGCCGCGGTCAGCACGAAGCCGCTGCTGGATGTCGGGCCGCTCCCCGATGATCTTCAGGGCGGAGCCGAGCAGTCGCACCGTGGTTTCCTGGCCCGCCGAGTAGACATTGGCGGCCACCTTGGCCACGTCCATCGGGTCCGGAACGGAACCGTCGGGGAACGTCGCCTCCGCCATGCCGGTCAGCACGTCCTCGCGCGGAGCGCTGCGGCGGTCGGCGATATAGCCGGCGAACGTGGCGTAGAGGAACTCCAACGGGCTGTGCGCCAGCGCCTTGGCGTCGGTGCTGCCGATCCCACCACCGACGTTGTGGTGCATGTTCTTGACGAAGTCATCACGATCTTCGTCCGGGACGCCCAGCAGGTCCGCGATGACCAGCAGGGTGAACGGGGCCGCGAAGCCGCCGATGAACTCACCGGCGCCGGGCGCCAGGAAATCGTCGAGTACCGCATCGGCGAGCTCCCACATGGCGTCCTCGTTCTCCTTGAGGCGCTTGGGGGTGAGCAGCCGCATCAGCAGCGCACGGTGGTTGGTGTGCGTCGGCGGGTCCAGGGTCGGCAGCTGGTCGCTGAACGGCAGTTGGTCACGGTGCTTGTCGATCAGCTCCCCGACGGTCTCGCCCCCCAGGTCGCCGTCGAGCGGTACCGGGAAGCCGGGGAACGGGCCGGTCACCGCGATACACGAGGAGAACACCTCGGCATTGCCGGCCACCGCACAAGCTTCGTCCCAGCCGGTCACCATCGTCACGCCGTGGTGCGGCTCGCGGGTTACCGGCGAGCGCTCCCGCAGCGCGCGCAAGTAGGGGTATGGGTCGCCGACCACCGTTTGGTCGGTGAAGAAGTCGATCGCGTCTGGATCCATCGAGCCGTTTCGCTCCCTCTCACCATCGAGAATCCCATTCTCGTAACTGGTGAATAGAATTTCATATCGCGACGGTGCCCGTCAATGTTGCCCGTGCGGCCGGGCCCGACTCAGCTGTTCGACCGCGCGGCTTCCATCAAGGCATTCGCCTGACGATCGCCATCCTTGTGGTGACTGAGCGCACGGATCGAGACGTCGTGGCCCTCGGCAGCCTTGCGCAGCGCGCCGACCCCTGCCTGCTCGCGGGGTATGTGCGAGAACGGGTCGAACGAGTACCAGCGCATGGCGTTTTGGTGAGTCATCTTGTTGATGTCGTCATCGCCCACGTTGTTGGCGGTCAGCACATCCCACAACTCTTCGGGCGCTCCGGGCCACATCGAGTCGCTGTGCGGGTAGTCGGCCTCCCAGGCGATGTTGTCGATACCGATCAGGTGGCGCAATTGAACACCCACCGGATCGGAGATGAAACAGGTCAGGAAGTGCTCCCGGAACACCTCGGAGGGAACCTTCGGACCGAAGTCCTGACCGGTCCAGGTCGAATGCATCTCATAGGTGCGATCCACGCGCTCCAGGAAGTACGGGATCCACCCGGTGCCGCCCTCAGAGAGGGCGATCTTGAGGCCCGGATATTGCTTGATCGGCCGGGACCACAACAGATCCGCGGCGGCTTGGACGATATTCATCGGCTGCAGGGTGATCATCACATCCATCGGCGCATCGGGTGCGGTGATGGCCAGCTTGCCGGACGACCCGATGTGCACATTGAGCACCATGTCGGTGTCGCACAGCGCCTGCCACAGCGGGTCCCAGTACGCGTCATGGAAACTCGGATAGCCCATCGCAGCCGGGTTCTCGGTGAACGTCAAGGCATGCACGCCCTTCTTGGACACCCGCCGCACCTCGTCGGCACACTTCTGCGCATCCCAGATCACCGGTATCGCCATCGGAATGAACCGCCCGGGATAGGCCCCGCACCATTCGTCGATGTGCCAGTCGTTGTAGGCCTGCACCAGCGCCACCGAGAAGTCCGCGTCGTCGGTGGCGAAGAGTCGGCCGGCGAAGCCCGGGAACGAGGGGAAGCAGATCGAGCCCAGAATGCCGCCGGCATTCATGTCCTTGATCCGCTCGTCGACGTTGTAGCAACCGGGCCGGATCTCATCGAGGCCCTGCGGCTCCAGCCCGTACTCCTCTTTGGGCCGGCCCGCGACCGCGTTGAGCGCGACGTTGGGGATCACCACGTCGCGGAACTGCCAGGAGTCGGAACCATCCGCGTTGTGCACCAAACGCGGCGCGTCATCGAGGTACTTGCGCGGCAGGTGGTTGGCGAACATGTCCGGTGGTTCAACGGTGTGGTCGTCGACGCTGATCAGAATCATGTCGTCCTTGTTCACGGCCATCCTCCGTTCCGGGCGCGGCACAGCGGGCCGCCCCAACGACGTCTCCAATGAAAACTATCTTCCCGTTTTCGGAGAATCAACCTTCGCGCAAGCCCAACGGCGTTGCGCCGCCCGCGGCGCGACCGGCCCGGCGTGCACCGTTGCGCCTACCCGCCCACCTGCGCAAATGGCGAAGTGTTGACCAATCGAGCCAAACATGGAAATCTGTTGGTCAAATATGAGAATGCGATTCTCGTAAACGAGGAGGAACCGATGCGCCTGACTCCGCTGTCGGAGTCCCAGTGGGACGAGGAGGCGGTCCAGCGTGCACTGGCCCAGGTGCTGACCGCCGAGCGGCGCAACTCCCGCGACGCCGGGTCCGCGATGACCATGCTGGTTCACCATCCGAAGCTGGCGCGGGCCTTCCTCAAGTTCAATGTCGAGCTGCTGTACCGCTCATCGCTGCCCGGAAACCTTCGCGAGCTTGCGATTCTGCGGACCGCCCACCGGCGCGGATGCGAATACGAGTGGGTACACCACATCACGATCGGCAAGGAAGCCGGCCTCACCGACTCCGACATCGAAGAGCTGCAGCACGGCGCGGGACGCGACGAGCTGTACCAGGCCGTGATGAACGCAGCCGATGAACTCGAGGAGGCCTCCCGGCTCTCCCCCGCCACCGAGGCGGTCCTCGCCAAACACCTGGACGAGCAACAACTGATGGAACTCGTCTTCACGGTCGGCTGCTACAGCATGTTGGCCATGGCATTCAACACCTTTGGCGTTGAACTTGACGAAGAACCCGAATCAGAGAGGTAGTACCGTGGCGCACTTCCCCAAGCCGGCTGCCGGCAGCTGGACGCAGAGCTATCCCGAGCTGGGCACCGAGCCAGTCGATTACAGCGACTCCATCGACCCCGCCTTCTTCGAAGCCGAGCGCGAAGCGGTCTTCAAGCGGACGTGGATCAACGTGGGACGCGTCGAACGGCTCCCCAAGACGGGCAGCTACTTCACCCGTGAGCTGCCATCGGTGTGCAAGGGCACCTCGATCATCGTCGTCAAAGGCAAAGACGGCGTGGTGCGTGCCTTCCACAACATCTGTCGACACCGCGGAAACAAGTTGGTGTGGAACGACTTCCCCAACGAGGAGACCTCCGGCACCTGCCGACAGTTCACCTGCAAGTACCACGCCTGGCGCTACGGCCTGGACGGCGACCTGACCTTCGTCCAGCAGGAGGACGAGTTCTTCAACGTCGACAAGACCGATTACGGCCTGGCCGGTGTGCGCTGCGAAGTATGGGAAGGCTTCATCTTCGTCAACTTCGACGACAACGCGCAGCCGCTTGCCGACTACCTGGGGCCGCTGGCCAAGGGGATCGAGGGCTACCCGTTCGGCGAGATGACCGAGACCTACTCCTACCGCGCCGAGGTCGGCAGCAACTGGAAGCTCTTCATCGACGCGTTCATCGAGTTCTACCACGCGCCGATCCTGCACCAGGGGCAGTACACCAAGGAGGAAGCCGCCAAGATCCAGAAGTTCGGCTACGAGGCGCTGCACTACGAGCTGGCCGGCCCGCACAGCCTGCAATCGACCTGGGGTGGTCAGGCGCCGCCCCCCGACATGTCTATGGTCAAGCCGTTGGACCAGGTGCTGCGCAGTGGACTGTTCGGCCCTTGGGACAAGCCGGATCTCATCGCCAACCTCAAGGATCTGCCGCCGGGCGTGAACGTCAAGCGTGTGCCGCAGTGGGGCATTGACTCGTGGCTCTTCTACCCCAACTTCATGCTGCTGATCTGGGAGCCGGGTTGGTATCTGACCTACCAGTACTGGCCGACCGCCGTCGACAAGCACACCTTCGAGGCCAACCTGTACTTCGTGCCGCCGAAGAATGCCCGCGAACGCCTTGCCCAGGAACTGGCCGCCGTCACGTTCAAGGAGTACGCGCTACAGGACGCCAACACCCTGGAAGCCACCCAGACGATGATCGGTACCAAGGCCGTCAAGGACTTCCTGCTGTGCGACCAAGAGATTCTTATCCGCCACCTGCACAAGGTGAACCGCGACTTCGTGAAGGAGTATCAAAATGCCGCTGCCGTCTGAGTTCGCCGCCCTGGAGCCCTATTTGGACTGGGACCTGGCTCATGAGCCGGAACGCTATGCCAAGCGGCTGGCGTCATCCATGGCCGAGATGCAGGAGTTCTACGACGTTGCGTTCCCGATGCTGGACGATGTCGTTACGTACTGCGACAAGTTCCCGCTGGACGAGTTGCCGGATGACGCAAAGACTCTCATGCACATCATGCAATCCCTCGTCATGGTGTCGTTCCCGATCGAGGCATGGAAGCAACCGCGCGTCCCGGACAGCGGTGCGGCGTGGGTGGAACTGCTCAGCGAGCCGGTGATCTAGGGGTGCTGACGCTCAAGGCGACCGGGCTGCTGGACGTCGACGCCGGAAAGATCGTCCGGCCCGGTGTGCTGCATATCGACGGTGACCGGATCGTCGGCGTCGGCGAGGGCACCGCTGTGACCGACGAGGTCATCGACCTCGGCGACTCGATCCTGCTGCCCGGGTTGATGGACATGGAAGTCAACCTGCTGATGGGCGGCCGTGGCGAGAACCCCGGCCTGTCCCAGGTGCAGGATGATCCGCCGACACGGGTGCTGCGCGCGGTGGGCAACGCCCGGCGCACCCTGCGCGCCGGGTTCACCACGGTGCGCAACCTGGGACTATTCGTCAAAACCGGCGGATACCTGCTCGACGTGGCACTGGCCAAGGCGATCGACGCCGGGTGGATCGAGGGGCCGCGCGTGGTGCCCGCCGGGCACGCCATCACCCCCACCGGCGGACACCTGGACCCGACGATGTTCGCGGCGTTCATGCCGGGCGTGCTGGAGCTGACCGTCGAGGAAGGCATCGCCAACGGTGTCGATGAGATCCGCAAGGCGGTCCGTTACCAGATCAAACACGGCGCACAGTTGATCAAGGTGTGCTGTTCCGGCGGTGTTATGTCTCTGACCGGAGAGGCAGGAGCACAACACTATTCGGACGAAGAGCTGCGGGTGATCGTCGACGAGGCGCACCGGCGGGGACTGCGCGTGGCCGCACACACCCACGGCGCCGAGGCCGTCAAACACGCGGTGGCCTGCGGCATCGACTGCATCGAGCACGGCTTCTTGATGGACGACGAAGCCATCGCAATGCTCGTCGAGAACGACCGTTTCCTGGTCACCACGCGGCGGCTGGCCGAGGCCATGGACGTCTCCAAAGCTCCGGCCGAACTACAGGCCAAGGCCGCCGAGATGTTCCCCAAGGCCCGCACGTCGATCAAGGCGGCCTACGAAGCCGGGGTGAAGATCGCCGTCGGCACCGACGCGCCCGCGATCCCGCACGGCCGCAATGCCGACGAACTGGTCACCCTCGTGGAGTGGGGCATGCCGCCGGCAGCGGTGCTGCGGGCGGCGACCGTGACGGCCGCCGAGCTCATCAACGCAGCCGACCGCGGCCGCCTGGCCGAGGGGCTGCTCGCCGATGTCATCGCAGTTCCCGGTGATCCGCTGGCCGACATCACCGTCACCCGCAACGTGAACTTCGTCATGAAAGGCGGCAAGGTATATGTCAACAAGAACTGACGACCTGGTCGAGATCCAGCAGACGCTGGCCCGCTACGCGGTGACCATCACCCAGGGCGACATCGACGGGCTGGTGGCCGTGTTCACCCGGGACGGTACCTACAGCGCATTCGGCGAAACCTATTCGCTGGACCGGTTTCCGGTGCTGGTCGACGCCGCGCCCAAGGGCCTGTTCATGACCGGCACCCCGGTGATCGAGTTGGACGGCGACACCGCGACCGGCACTCAGCCGCTGTGCTTCATCGACCACGCCAGCCACGACATGCGGATCGGCTACTACAACGACACCTATGTGCGAACCGCCGACGGCTGGCGGCTGCGGACCCGCAAAATGACGTTCATCCGGCGCAGCGGTGCGCATGACGCGGGGCGCCCGCATGCCATCGGCAGGCCTGAAGCGGGATGAGTGCGCTGCACGATCCCCCCGAGTTCCGCACGCAACTCCGCGCCTGGCTCGAATCCACTGATCTGACACCGCCTCCCGAGGATTGCCTGGAGGCACATCTGCATCAGTTCGCCCGGGTGCAGCGGGCGCTCTACGAGGCCGGGTGGAGTCGCTACGGCTGGCCCGAGCATGCCGGCGGCCTGGGCGGTCCGGCCATGCTGCGCGCCATCGTGGGTGAGGAGGTGGTCGGGCAGCGCCTGGTGGAACCGGGCCCCTACTCCATGCTCGAGGTGCTGGCGCCGACGATGATCGACTACGCCACCCCGGAGTTGGCCGCTGAGATGGTCCCAAAGTTGCTCAGCGGCAAAGAACTATGGTGCCAGGGTTTTTCCGAGCCTGGATCCGGCAGCGACCTGGCATCACTGACCACTCGCGCCGTCCCGCGGGGCGACCAGTGGGTGATCAACGGCCAGAAAGTCTGGACCAGCTTCGCCCAGTACGCGCAGCGCTGCATTCTGCTGACCCGCACCGGGGGCGCCGAGACACCGAATCACCAGGCGATCACCGCCTTCTTCGTCGACACCGACACCCCGGGTATCGATGTGCGCCCGCTGCGCACCATGCACGGAGTCGACGAGTTCTGCGAAGTCTACTTCGATGATGTCGTCGTCGACGGTTCGCGGATGCTCGGCAAGCCCGGCGACGGCTGGCAGCTGGCCATGGACCTACTGCCCTACGAGCGCTCGACCTGCTTCTGGCAACGCATCGCCTACCTGTACTCACGCTTCGATGCGCTGATCGCCGAGGTGAAGCGCCAAGGCGCCGCGGTCGACAACGACTTGGGGGCGGTGTATCTGGCGTTGCACACCTTGCGCTGCCGTTCCCGCGCCACCCAGCACCGGCTGGCCGACGGGCATCGGCTGGGCCCGGACACCTCGGTGGACAAGGTGTTGCTGGCCAGCGCCGAACAGTTGCTCTATGACACCGCGCGCGACCTGCTGCCGGGCGTCATCGAGCTGGACGAGGGCGAGTGGCGCGCCGAGTACCTGTACTCCCGGGCGGCCACCATCTACGGCGGTACCGCCGAGGTTCAGCGCAACATCATCGCCCGCCGACTGCTCGATCTTCCCAAGGAGTGACGATGACCACCGGAATGGACACCGCCTCGCTCGTTCTGCTGGAAGAGACCCTGCGTAAGACCATGGCGTCGTCGTCCGGCGCTGCGCTGGACCAGGCCCTGGCCGAACTCGGTTGGGCGGAAATGCTGTCCGAAGAACCGGATTTGGCAATCCCGCTGGTGTTCCGGTTGCTCGGCGAGACCGGGGCGCACGCCTCGATACTCAACGACGTGATCCTGGAGACCATCGGCGGCCTGCCCGGCGGCACTCCCCCGATGCCCTACGCCGGTGGCCGATGGGTGATCTGGGAGCGCAGCGAGCGCGACCCCAACCCCGTTCTTGGCGGGCTTCCGTTGCGCCAGATACCCGGCGGGGAACTCATGCGCCTGGGTGAGGCCCGCCGCGCGTTGGGCTGGTGGCTGGTCGGCTCGGCGCGGGCCATGTTGACGCTGGCCCGCCGGCACGCAACCGACCGCGTGCAGTTCGGCAAGCCGATCGCGTCCTTCCAAGCCGTTCAGCATCGACTGGCCGAGACCCTGGTCGCCATCGAGGGCGCCGAGGCCACTCTCACCGTGCCCGTCATCGACAGCCCGGACCTGACGTCCATATTGGCCAAGGCCGCCGCGGGAAAGGCCGCACTGACCGCGGCCAAGCACTGCCAGCAGGTGCTCGGCGGCGTCGGCTTCACCGCGGAACACGATCTGCACCGCCACATCAAGCGGGTTCTGGTGCTCGACGGTTTACTCGGCAATGCCCGCGAGTTGACCCGCCAGGTCGGCGGCGGCCTGCGGGCCCGCGGCTCGGCTCCACGCATGGTGCAGCTTTGACCGTCGCCGAGTGGCAATTTCGCGACGAGACACGCCGTTACGGCGTCGGTGAATTGCCGCTCGCGAGGCGGTGAGCCAGTCGCGGCTAGCGCGGCAGACCGAGCACCCGTTGCGCGATGATGTTGCGCTGGATCTCCGAGGTGCCGCCGGCAATGGTTCCGGAGAAACTGCGCAGGTACCGGTCGAACCAGCTTCCAGAGGCGTGGTCCTCGTTGAGCGGCATGTAGGTACCGGAGCTGCCGGGGTGGATCAGGCCGGCCGCACCCGCATTGTCGAGCGCGTGTTCCGCGGCGCTCTGGACGGCTTCTGAACCCAGCAGCTTGAGCACCGACAGTGCGGGCACGTCCTGCTCACCGCGCGCGGCCTGCGCCAGGGCCACCGAGCCGAGCAGCCGCAGCGCCTCGTTGTCCATCAGCAGCGTGGCGAAGCGGTCGCGGTCCAGCGCACCCACCGGGCTGAAGTCATGAATCAGATCACGTAGCCGGTCGGCGAAGCTCATCCACAGCAGCGTGCGTTCGTGACCAAGTGAGCCGTTGGCCACTCCCCAGCCGCCGTTGAGTGGCCCCACCAAATTCTCGGCAGGCACCCGGACGTCGGTGAAGAACACCTCATTGAAGTCGATGTCGTCGTGCGCACAGGCCGATGCAAAGGGCCGTCGCACAACGCCTTCGGTGTCGGTGGGGATCAGCAGCACACTGATGCCCTTGTGTTTCGGTGCATCCGGGTCGGTGCGGACGAATGTCAGCAGCACATCGGCATCGTGGGCGCCGGAGGTCCAGACCTTCTGACCGTTGACCACGAAGTGGTCGCCGTTGAGCACCGCCCGGGTCTGTAGGCCGGCCAAGTCCGATCCGGCGCCAGGCTCGCTCATCCCCAGCGACGCGGTGATCTCGGCCCGCAGAATCGGCACCGCCCAACGATGTTTCTGCTCCTCGGTGCCGAACGACAGCAGCGAGGCGGCGATGATGCCAACCCCTTGCGGGTTGAAACTGGGGTAGATACGCCGGCGGGACAGTTCTTCAGAGTGCACGTACTGCTGCAGGATCGTGGCATTGCGGCCGCCGAACTCGGGCGGATTCGCCGGCAGCAGCCAGCCGTTGTCGAACAACAGTCGCTGCCACCGGCGGGCCCAATCCGGCACGTCCGAGCACGAGTGCGACCGTTCCAAAGCGTCGGCATCGGAGGGCAGATGCTCGTCGAGGAAAGCCGAGAACTCGGCACGGAAGTTCTCGACTTCAGGATCAAAGGTCAATTGCACTGGCGAACTCCTCGACTCGGGCGCCCGGGTTACCCGATTCGCAAGCGGCCCTCGATCTTGCCCGTCCGCTTCCCTAGACGCGGATATGAGAATATCATTCTCGAATGGAGAAGTTACGATCTCTGAGTCGTCACCCCCACGCCGGTGTGCGGCGCCACCGGTGCGTTTGCGTCCAGTACAGTTGCGCCATGCCTCGGTCACCGCAGCGTCCGGAACGCCGGTGACCAATCCGAGCGAAGAACCCGCCTGGAAGCAGCGCGCGGTCGAACGCTCAATCAAGACGGCGAAGATCCGCGCGGCGCAACGCGTCCAGCGGTTTCTGGATGCCGCACAGTCGATCATCATCGAAAAGGGCAGCACGGACTTCACCGTCCAGGAGGTCGTGGACCGCTCACGCCAGTCGCTGCGCAGCTTCTACCTGCAATTCGACGGCAAGCACGAGCTGTTGCTGGCCCTTTTCGAAGACGCCCTGAGCCGCGCCGCCGACCAGATTCGCGCGGCGACGGCCAATCATTCCGATCCGCTGGAACGCCTCAAGGTCGCCGTGGAGTTGCTGTTCGAGTCGTCGCGCCCGGACCCGGCCGCCAAACGGCCGCTCTTCACCGATTTCGCCCCGACCCTGTTGCTCACCCATCCCGTCGAAGTCCGTGTCGCCCACACACCGCTGTTGGAGTTGCTCGCCGAGCTGACCGAACAAGCTGCCGACGCCGGCCGACTGCGCACCGGCGCCAATCCCCGGCGGGTGGCGGCCATGGTCATGCAGACGGTCATGTTCAACGCCCAATCCAGCCCGGCCTCAGCCGATCCGGCGGTCAATCCCCTGACCGCCGAGGAAGTCTGGGACTTCTGCGCGCACGGCTTCGGGCGCAACTGAGCCGGCCGGCTACACCCGAACAGACCCGACGCCGAATAGCCGCCACACGGCGACCCGCTTCGCCCGGCCCCGCCGCGCTCGCGATCGCCTGAGCCGCATACCACGGCCAACCCTAGACATCGGCTGGGGAACCACATACCCTCGTGCAAACGCAATTATCCGAATGCGAGAAGGGGATTATCCATGTCGGTGCAGTCGGTGTTGGACGACATTCGTAAGGTCCCCGGCACCGGAGACGTGATTCCGATCATCGATCCGGCCACTGAAGAGCAGCTGACCGAATTCACCGACTGCGGACCCGAAGCGGTCAACGACGCCGTCGCCCGGGCCAAGGCCACCGCCGAATCCGGGGTGTGGTCGCAGATGGCCGACTACGACCGGGCCAAGGTGCTGTGGAAGGTCGCCGACCTCATCGACGAGAACGCCGAGATCCTCGCCGAACTGGAATCGATCAACGCCGGCATTCCGGCCTCGCAGGCCGCGATCATCACCAAAGTGGGCTCGGAGTGGTTCCGTTACTACGCCGGCTGGTGCACCAAGATCGACGGCATCGCACGGGATGTGAACACCGGCGGCCTGACCGGCATCGAGTCGCATCAGCACGTCTACACATTGCGCGAGCCCTATGACGTGGTGGGGCTGATCTTCCCGTGGAACGGTCCGGTCTTCAACTTCTGCGCCAAGCTGGCACCGTCGCTGGCCGCGGGCTGCAGCAGTGTGGTCAAACCGGCCGAGGAGACCCCGCTGTCGGCGCTGGTGCTGGACCGCATCCTGCACGAGGCCGGCGTTCCCGACGGCGTGGTCAACATGGTGCTCGGCTACGGCCACACCGCCGGTGCGGCGATCACCGCGCATCCCGACGTAGACAAGGTCGCGTTCACCGGATCCACCGAGGTCGGACGTGAGATCGTGCGCGCCTCTGCGGCAAGCAATCTCAACAAGGTGACCCTGGAACTCGGCGGCAAGTCGCCGGTGTTGATTTACGACGACGCCGACATCGACATGGCCATCACCATGGCGGCGTTCGGCACCTTCGTGCACTCCGGGCAGGCCTGCGTGTGCGGCTCGCGCATCTTCGCCCAGCGCGGCGTCTACGAGCGAGTCGTGGAGGGCATCGCCAACATGGCCAACATGATGCAGCTCGGCGGCCCGAAGGACGAAGGCGTCATGGTCGGTCCGCTGATCAGCCAGAAGCAGCTGACCCGGGTGCTCGGCTACCTCGAGCAGGGCAAGGCCGACGGTAACGAGCTGGTCACCGGTGGCCACCGGCTGGACCGTAAGGGCTATTTCGTGCACCCCACGGTGGTCACCGGCGTCGACCCCGACACCAGCCGGCTGTTCCAGGAGGAGATCTTCGGCCCGGTGGTCACGATCCTGCCGTTCGACGACGACGACGAGGCGATCGCCCTGGCCAACAACAGCACTTACGGACTGGCCGCGACCGCGTGGACGTCGAACCTGGGCCGGGCGCATCGACTGGCCAAGCGGCTCAAGGCCGGAACGGTCGGGCTGAACTGTCAGATGCAGTTCGACCACTCGATGCCGTTCGGCGGATACAAGCAGTCCGGCTGGGGCTACGAATCCGGCAAGGCGGGCATCGAGACCTACCTCCAGACGAAGATCGTCTGGGCCCAGATGTAGCCGGCGACTCCGAACAACGACATGGTTGACGCCCCCGCCTCCCCCTACCGGGTCGTCCAGTGGACGACCGGCAACGTCGGCAAGAGCTCCGTACGGGCGATCGCCGGCAACCCGAACTACGAGCTTGTCGGCCTCTTCGCATGGTCGGACGACAAGGTCGGCCGCGACGCCGGCGAGCTGGCCGGTATCGACCCACTCGGCGTCGCCGCGACCAACGACGCCGCGGCGCTGCTGGCACTCAAACCCGACTGCGTGGTCTACAACCCGATGTGGATCAACGTCGACGAGCTGGTGCAGATCCTGTCGGCAGGCGTAAACGTCGTGACGTCAGCGTCTTTCATCACCGGACACAATCTCGGCGACGACCGGGCCCGGCTCGACGAGGCGTGCCGCAAGGGCGGTTCCACCCTGTTCGGATCCGGAGTCAGCCCGGGGTTCGCCGAACTGCTGGCGATCGTGGCGGCAACGGCATGCGACCGGGTCGACAAGATCACCATCACCGAGACGGCCGACACCACCCTCTACGACTCTCCCGACACCGAACGGCCGGTGGGTTTCGGCGCCGCGATCGACGATCCCGATCTGGAGCCGATGGCCGCCCGCGGCACGGCGGTCTTCGCCGAGGCGGTCCGGCTGGTCGCCGACGCGATGGGCGTCGAACTCGATGAGATCACCTGCTCATGCGAATACGCCCAGACCACCGCGGATCTCCCGATGGCTTCCTGGACGATCCCGGCGGGCCATGTGGCCGGGGTCTTCGCCAGCTGGCAGGGAATCTCAGGCGGCCGCTGCGTCATCGACATCAACGTGCGGTGGCGTAAAGGCCAAACACTCGAGCCCGATTGGCAGCTCGACGGCGATGGCTGGAAGATCACCATCGACGGCCGGCCAACGGTGAACATGCAGGTCGGGTTCACCCCGCCGCCGGACCTGATCGCCTCGGCCAAGTCCCTCGACGACTTCTTCGAGCTCGGGCACATCATGACCGCGATGCCGCCGATCAACGCCATCCCGGCCGTCGTCGCCGCCGAACCCGGGATCGCCACCTACAACGATCTGCCACTCAACCTGCCCCGGTTCCCCGCTCAGAACAGGTAGACCACCAGCACGGCCGTGCACAGCACGGCCAGCCAGGTATCGGTAGTGCGGCGCAACCAGATCGGTGCGCTGCGGACCTCCATGAAGTTACGGATGATCAACCGGGCCTTGACTGCCGACAGCGCGATCACCGTGACGGTGATCGGGATGCTGGGCTCGACCGGCCCGCCGCTGTGCCCCGGAGCCAGCCACCAGGCCAGCACGGTGATGACCACCAGGACCAGCCAGGTGACGGCAGTCAGCCGCTCCGGCCGATGCTCAAGCATCGATTGTGGCTGTGCGGTCACGCCGATTCACCTCATCACGTAGAGCAGTGCGAATATCACGACCCAGAGCAGATCGACCATGTGCCAGTAAGTCGCGCCCTGCTCGACCATGCCGATCCGGGCCCGGCGCGGATTGCGCAGGTCGCGGATCACCACGCCGAGAATGATCAGGCCCAGTGCCACATGGAACAGGTGCACCCCGGTCAGAACGTAGTAGAAGCTGAAGAATGTACTCGAATTGGTGTATCCCGCTTGGATTTCCGCGGTCCATTCATAGACCTTGATGACTGCGAACAACACACCGCAGAACATTGCGCCGCGGACCAGCCCGATGGCGCCGGCCCGATTGCCGGCCCTGGTCGCATGCACACTCTCGACGACCAGCCACGAGCTGGTGATCAGCACGATGGTGTTGACCACGCCGAGGGTGACGTTGAGGTGTTGCTGATCGGCCAGGAACTCCGCGGGCGCCTTTGCGCGGAACACCATGTACGCCACGAAGTAACTGCCGAAGATGAACAGATCACCCAGCACCATGAACCACATGTGCCCATCGCCCGGCAGATGAGTCGCTGGGTGTCGTCCGGCGGTTCCCAGCCGACGCACGGTCGGTGCTTTCTGGTCAGTCATCAATGCGCCCCCAGCCGGACAGTCAGACGATCGGTGCTGAGTCGGCGGGCTCGCGAGCACCCGTCACCTGTAGGAATGCGATCAGCGCCCCCAGCCAGACACAGAACACCACCACCGCGATGTAGAACGTGATGACCCCGTTCCAGGCGAACGCACCGGAGTCGAAGAGCCACATCTGGCTGGCGATCACCTCCGTGACGATCTGCCAGATACTCACGTAGGCAAACCATTTGGGGAAGATGTTGTTCTTGTCATAGAAGATCGCGAGGGCCAGGCTGAAGTAGGCGGCAGTGAAGCAGCCCAGCGAACCGTTGTAGGACAGCATCCCCAGGTCATAGAAGAACCGCACCAGCTCCGGGTCACGGTCCGGCCGGAACGCCCCGAGCGAGTAGCACAGAATCACCATCTGGAAGCCCGGGACGGCGCCGACGGCCATCCCACCGATGTAGGCGTAGGCCAACACTTTCCCCGATGTCATCCGCATCATGTGGTAGCCGACCAGGCCGTTGGAGATCGCGGCCCCGCCGGTGATGGTAAGCAGCAACACGAAGCCGAAGTGCATGCTCGTCGCGTGCTGGGCGAACCAGGCCTGCATCGCCTCGGGGCCCACGTCGGGCCGGGGCGGCGGTGTCACCCGGCCCAGCAGGCACACCCCCAGGCCCATCAGGCCGTAGAACACCACGAAGATCCACCACACCACGCGCACATCGGGTTTGCCCGCGTCGGGCGGCGGGGTGGCGTCGACGTCCTCGCCGTAGAGCAGGGTGGCGACGTTCACCGCAGCACTCCCTCGGCAACGCCCTGCCGATACAGGGCATCTCGCAGCGCGAAGAACATCGCGAACACGAACACCGCAAACGCCCCGTTACGCACCCAGAAGGAGATGAGACCGTCCCAGGCCAACGGCCCGGTCTTGAACACGGTCGCGGCGACCGACGGCAGCATCGCCAACGCGGTGATCACCGACAGGTGTGCCACCCAGCGCGGGAAGACCGGCGAGGGACCGCGGTCGGCGTAGACGGCACAGGCCAGCATCGCGAACTGCCCGACGATCATCCCGACAGGTGCGATGAACGACATCCACGCCAGGTCGTTGAGCGCCTCGACCACTTCGGGGCTGCGATCGGGCCGAAAGGCCGCCACCCCGAAGAAGATGTTGGACAGCGCGAAAAGCGTCGCCCCGCTGACCACCGCGGCCAGATATCCGTAGGCGAACACGTGACTCTGGGTGGACATCCGTTTCATCTGGCCCACGATCAGCACCAGGAACGGCACGATCATGATCCCGCACAGGTTGAATCCGACCATGCTGAGACGGATCCACGATCGGTGTTGGTCGTAGAACTCGGCAACCTGCGCCGCGGACATGGTCGGTGACATCGGCGGGAAGAACCCCGGGAAGGTCGCGAACAGCACGAGCAACACCACACCCACCGCGGGGCCCGACCACAGCAGCACCCACTGCGCCCGGAACGCGGTGGCCTGCGGAGTCTCCTCCGCCTCGGCGATCATCTGCATGGCGTGACCCCTTCGCTGCTCGCCCGGCGACACCAGTCGGGAGGCTGCCGGGACCGAATCGCCCCCTAGCCGATCGACTACCCGAAAGATAGCCGAACGGCTATCCGACGGTCAATGGCCGTCGGGTACCTCGATGAATCGTTTGGTGAGCCGCAGCAATTGGGCGCGCAGCGTGTCGTCGTCGACGTGGCCCACCAGCGGATGCATCACCCCGACAGCAATGGCACCCGACAGCATCGCCGCCGACACCACGGCGTCATCGCCGGCTTCGCCGACCAGCACTCCATACAACCGCGCGATGAACTGTTGAAAAGGCTGGTGCTCGGCCAGCAGCCGGACGATCACCGGATCGAACTGCAGGGTGCTGGCCGCGCCCCGTCGTCGTACCGCCATGTCGATGACGCCGTCGAGCAACACTTCTCGAGCCCTTGGCCGACTCTGCTCGGCTTCGGCGGCCTCCAGCGCTTCCTCCAACGCCCCCAGCTCCCGCTCGGTGAGCGCGACGACGATCTCTTCCTTGGTCTTGAACTGGTGGTAGACCGCCGCCTTGGTCACCCCGATCACGTCGGCGATCATCTGTAGCGACGTTCCGCCGACACCGTGTTCGCCGATCAACTGCAGCGCAGCGTCGAGAATGCGCGTCTGCGCCGCGCTGCGGGGAATGAAGCGGAACTGGGTAGCGGCCGGAGTGGAAGCCATGCGACGAGAGTAGCCAGTCGGCTAGTCAGACAACAGCCGTTCCGCCGCGGAGTAGGGGTCTTCAGTTCCGTCGACAACCAGTTCGGTAAGCCGCTCCAGTGCGTGATGGGTGTGCAGCCGGGTCCGAGCCAAGGACAGGATCTGTGCCCGCGCCCGGGCCAGCCGACGCTCCCGGCTGTCGGTGCGGTGATGGGCTTCGATGGTGTCCACCAGCTCGTCGAGACCGTCGCCGCGCGCAGCGATCAGGGTGAGAATTGGTGCGCCGGTGTGCATCAGCTCGACCCGAAGATCGCGCACGGTCTGCTCAGCACCCTCCCGGTCGGCCTTGTTGACCACCACGATGTCGCCCACTTCCAGCAATCCGGCTTTGGCGGCCTGGACCGCGTCGCCGGCGCCGGGATTGAGCACCACGACTGTCGGGTCGGCGATCGCGGCGATCTCGATCTCCGATTGGCCCACCCCGACCGTCTCCAACAGCAGCACGTCGAAGCCGAGCGCGGCGAGCAGCTGGAGGGCTGCGGGCACCGCCTCGGCCAGTCCGCCCAAGTGGCCGCGGGCCGCCACCGACCGGATGAGCACGTCCGGGTCGTTGATATGGGCAGCCATCCGGATGCGATCACCCAGCAGTGCGCCGCCGCTGAACGGCGAGGACGGGTCGACGGCCAGCACCCCCACCCGCAGGCCCCGCTGTCGGTACGCCCCCACCAGTGCAGCGATCGTGGTGGACTTGCCCGCCCCCGGCGGCCCGGTCACCCCGATGACTCGTGTGGCCGCAGGCCCCACGGCGGACAGGACTTCGGCCCGCCGGCCGCCTTCGACCAAGCTGAGCAACCGGCCGGTGGCGCGCACCGATCCCTCGCGCGCCGCGGCCAGCAACTCGGCAATGGTCATCGGCACCGTCAGTTCTTGTTCGCGGTGAGCCGATCGATGATGGCCGCGAAGTCGTCGGTCTTGAACGACTGATCTTCGGCCATGTTGGCGAAATCCAACGTGGCCAGTACCGCGCGCTCCAGGTGGATGTTGAGCAGCCGCTTGGTGCTCTCCACCGCCTGGCGGGGCAACTCAGCGATTCGCTTGGCACACGAAATCGCTTCCGCCAGAGGATCGTCCGCCACGTGATTGGCCAATCCCAGCTCTACTGCCCGGGCCGCCGGAATACGTGCTCCGGTCAGGGCGTATTCCTTGGCCAGCAGCAGGCTCATCTGCAACGGCCAGGTCAGCGGGCCGCCGTCGGCAGCGACCAGACCCACCTGCACGTGCGGGTCGGCCAGGTAGGCCGACTCCGAGATGTAGACGATGTCGCTCAGCGCCACCAGACTGCAGCCCAGCCCGACGGCGGGCCCGTTCACCGCGGCGATCACCGGCGTACGGCAGCGTGCCATGCCCAGCACGATATCGCGACCGTGCGCAATCGTCTTGGCACGCAGCTTCTCGTCGCGGCGCAGTTCGTCGAGGTAGGCGAAATCGCCCCCGGCGGAGAACGCCCGCCCGCTGCCGGTCAGCACCGCCGCCCGCGCCTCGTCGTCTTCCTCCAACCGCGGCCACAGTTTCGCCAGACCGGTGTGCAGCGCGTCGTTGACGGCGTTGAGCGCCTCGGGGCGATTCAGCGTGATGATCCGCAGCGGGCCATCGGCGCGCACGTCGATCTCAGCTGGCATGTCGTACATGTCAGACTCCTCTACTTCAATCCCAGGATTCGGCCGGCAATGATGTTCTTCTGAATCTGCGAGGTCCCGCCCATCACGCTCTGGGCGCGGCTGTACAGGTAGGCGCTGAGCAAGTCCGGGTCGTCGACCCCGCCGACCGCCAGCGCGGCGTGGCCGACGGACTGCTCCACCCAGGTCATCAGCAGCTTGTCCAGCGAGCCCTCCGGCCCGTGCGAGAGCCCGTCAAGCTGTTCGGAGAGCCGTCGGCGCACATGCAGCCGCAGCATCTCGGTTTCGACTGCTGCCCAAGCCAATTCCTCCGGCACGTCACCGGATACCCGGTTCGCCATCTGGCGCACCAGTTTGCCGTAGCGCGCCGAGTACCCCAGCGTCGACGGTTCGCGCTCATGACCGACCACCGTCATCGCCAGCGCCCAGCCCTCCCCCGGCGCACCGATCATCTGGCTTGCCGGCACCCTTGCGCCGTCGAACAGAACCTGGCCGAATTCCGTAGTGACACCGTTGATCATCTGCAGCGGTCGCTGCTCGATTCCGGGCTGGTGCATCGAGATGATGAACGCCGAGATACCCCGATGCCGGGGCACGTCCTTATCGGTGCGGGCCAGCAGCAGACACCAGTCGGCGATGTCGGAGTAACTGGTCCAGATCTTGTGCCCGTGAATGACATAGTCGTCGCCTTCACGAGTCGCCGTGGTGGTCAGCGATGCCAGATCTGAACCGGCCCCGGGTTCGGAGAAGCCCTGGCACCAGCGCTGGGTGCCGTCGATCATGCCGGGCAGGAACCGTTGCTGCAGTTCTGCACTGGCGTGTCGACCCAACCCGACGACCAGATACCCCAAACTCGGCCGCGGCGGGGCGCCCGCAGCAGCCAGCTCCTCGTCAACGATGACGTCATAGACCGGGGGCAGCTCCTGGCCACCGTACTCGCGCGGCCAGGATGCCCCGAAGAACCCGCCCGCATACAGCGCCTGATGCCACTCACCCTGGCGCGCCCAATACTCGTCGTCGCCGGCAGCGGGAAAGGTACCGGCCCGATCGGTCAGCCAGGCCCGAAGCCTGCTGCGGAAGTCGGCTTCGGCGGGCGAATCACGAAAGTCCATCTGCGATCTCCCTTATCGTCACGGGCCACAGGCCGGTCGAAGTCAGCGCCCGCCGCAGATAGACGTGCGCCGCGCACTCCCAGGTGTTGCCGATTCCGCCGTGTACCTGGATCGCGGTCTCGCAGACCGTCCGAGCGGCGCGCGCGGAATAGATCTTGGCGATCCGGGCGGCACGTACCGCGTCGGCCGCGGGCGCCTCGTCGACCGCCCAGGCCGCGTGCCGCAGCACGCTCACCGAGCCCTCGATCAGCGCCAGTCCTTCGGCGAGCAGGTGTGCGATGGCCTGATAGGACCCGATGGCTTTGCCGTACTGCTCACGGATCTTGGCGTAATCGCATGCCAGACCGTGCGCGCCGCGTGCGGTGCCGACCAGATCCGCGCACGTGGCCACCAGCGCCAGCGCCTGCCAACGCAACGCGTCCTCGGCGCCGAGCTCACCGACCCGCTGCGCCGCACCGGCAAGACCGGCCACCGGCCGGGTGAGGTCGGCTCCGGTGCGCAGCGCACCGACCGGGGCCGTGAGCACCGCGCGCCCGCGCACCGTCACCGCCTGCGCGGCACCACGCGCGTCGATGGCGGTGTCACCGACCGCAACAGTGGCCGGACCCTCACCCAGGGTCACGTGGCGGTGCAGGTCGTCGGCAAGCGCCGGCCCGAGGAACGGCACGTCGACAAGACCGCGTCCGAACTCCTCGGCGACGATCGCCACCTCGAGCCCCGACGCACCGTCGGAACGCAAAGCACGCCAGCCGGTCTGATCGACGGCCCGTTCCAGGCGCGCTATCCGACCCGCGTCGTCGAGCTCGGCCACCGAGCCGGGCCCCAGATCATCGGCGAGCTTGGCCGCGGCATCTCGCAGTTGGCGCTGCTCGGCATTCAGCCGGACATCCATAGGCGCTCCTTCAGTAGTCGGCGCAACAGCTTTCCGGAAGGCAACCGGGGAATCTCGGGCACGACCACCACCCGGCGCAACCGCTTGTAAGACGCGAGGCGGTCGCTGACCAGCGCGCACAGTTCGTCGGCGCTGACCGGGGCGCGCAATGCGACGGCGGCGACGACCGCCTCACCGTCACGCTCGTCGGGCACCCCGAACACGCCGCAGTCAGCGACCGCTGGGTGCTCGTGCAACACCGCCTCGATCTCGGCGGGGGCGACCTGAAAGCCGCGGACCTTGATCATCTCCTTGCAGCGATCGGTGATCCGCAACCAGCCGCCGCCGTCGAGGTATCCCACGTCGCCGGTGTGAAACCAGCCGTCGCGCACGACTTCTGCGGTCGCCGAGGCGGGAAGGTAACCGGCCATCAGGGAGTCGGACCGGGCCAGGATCTCGCCGGGGACACCGGCCGTGAGCTGCTCACCGGTTTCGACATCGACTACCTGCAGCTGCACTCCGGGTACCGGCCGGCCCACGGTGTCCGGTACCGCGTCGTCGAGCCGCGCCGCACTCAGGGGGTTGCATGCGATCACCGGTAGCTCGCTGGTGCCGTAGGCCGGCACAACAGGCACGCCGGTGCGTCGGGTGATGGTGTCGGCGACGGCCGCGGCCACCGGGGTGGCACCCCACATGATGAAACGCAGTGAGGACAGGTCGAACGATTCCAGGTCCGGATGCGCCGCAATGGCCAGGGCGATCGGTGCCACCGCCATTTCCACGGTGATCTTGTCCGAGCCGATCGATTGCAGCATCGTGTCGATGTCGAAGCGCCGGCGCAACCGCACCCAGGCCCCGACGCTCAGCGCGGTCAGGATGTTGAGCAGGCCCAGGATGTGCGACGGCGGCGTCGCCACTTGGATCCGGTCGGCGGCGGTCAGCCCCAACGCATCCCGCCAGTGCCGTACCGCCGCGGCCAGCGAGGCGTGGGTGTGCCGGACCGCTTTGGGCAGCCCGGTGGTGCCGGAGCTGAACACCAGCAGTGCATCGGAACCGGCGGGCGGTGGATCAGCCTCGAAGGTGCCGGCCGGAATCTCGGCCAGCACGTCATCGAGGTGTCGCATCGGCATCAGCTCGGCCAGCACCGGCTGGTCACCGAGTGCGTACCGGGGTTGCACCAGCGCGAGGGCGTGCGCCACTTCGTCGCGCTTCCAGGCGGGGCTGATCAGCGCGACGATCGCGCCCAGGCGCCAGACGGCACGCACCGCGATGACGAACTCCGGCCGATTCGACGACATCAGCACCACTCGGTCTCCGGCGCTCACACCGTCGGCCGCCAGGACGGCCGCCAGGTCGCCGGCCAGCTCGTCGAGGTCGGACAGCCGCCACTGCCGATCCTCGAACGCAAGCACTGCTGTAGACGATCCTGACGACATTTGAGAAGATCCTATCGGTTTGAGAGAATAGTATTCTCTCAAGCGAAGAACGCAAACCAGAAGGGGTGGGCATGGCGGTCACTCATGTTTTCCAGCGAGCGACCGTGACGCGCATCGTCAAGGAGACGGCCGACGCCTACACCTTCGTGCTGGCGCCGCAGGAGACGCCGTTTCCCTACCGGGCCGGTCAGTACTCGACGTTCCAGGTGCGGGTCGACGGCGAGGAGCTCTACCGCTCCTACTCGATGTCGAGCGCGCCAGAGTCCGACGCCGAGCTGATGACCACGGTCAAACGTGTTCCCGGCGGCAAGGTATCGAACTGGTTACTGGACAACATCGCCGAAGGCGACGAGCTGGTCATGACCCGTGCGGCGGGGATCTTCTGCCTACAGGAGTCGACGGCTCCGCTGCTCGCCTTCTCCGGTGGCAGCGGAATCACGCCCATCCTGTCGCTGGCCAAGAGCGCACTGGTGACCACCGACCGCGCCGTGCGGCTGCTCTGCGCCGATCGCGACGCCTCCGCGGCGATCTTCACGGGTGCGTTGGACGAACTGGCCGCCCGCTACCCCGGCAGACTGTCCGTTCAGCGTCATTGCGATGCCGACGACGGCCTACTCGACGCCGCGGCGGTCACCGCATTCGTCGGCGCCGACACCGGCGCGGACTGCTACGTGTGCGGACCGGCCGGATTCATGGATGTGGTGCGCGCGGCGTGGCCGGGTCCGGGCCGGCTGTTCATC
Organism: Mycolicibacter heraklionensis; assembly: GCA_001673575.1. GTDB lineage: Bacteria > Actinomycetota > Actinomycetes > Mycobacteriales > Mycobacteriaceae > Mycobacterium > Mycobacterium heraklionense_A. The sequence goes on from LZME01000095.1 coordinate 114,255, forward strand.
GAGGACTTCGATGTGGCGACCGCACCGGCGCCCTCGGCGTCTTCGGAGGCGGCGCCGGCGCCCAGCACCGACGCCGAGGTGACCGGGACGGTGACGATCCACCTCGGGCGCCAGAAGGAATCGGTGCCGCGGGTTGCCCGCGAGACCCTGCTGGAAAGCGCTCGGCGAGCCGGACTGGCTCCCCCGTTCTCCTGCGAAGCGGGCAACTGCGGCACCTGCATCGCGCACATCACCGAGGGCAGCGCGACCATGATCAACAACACCGTGCTCGACGATGACGAGGTCGCCGACGGCTACATCCTGACCTGCCAGGGTGTGCCCGAGGGCGGCTCGATCACCGTGCACTACGAATAGGTCGGCGGTGCCCGCCGGCCACCGGGTCTCAGCCGGTGGCACCGACCCCGTAGCCCAAAGTGCTCTTGGTCTCCAGGTATTCGTGGAACCCGGCGTCGCTCCACTCGCGGCCGTTGCCGCTGCGCTTGTAGCCGCCGAACGGCGCGTTCAGGTCGAAGGCGTGGTTGATCGCAACCCAGCCGGCCCGGATCCGGCGAGCGATGCCCCGCGCGGCGTCGAGGTCGGCGCCCGAGACGTAGCCGGCCAAACCGTACTCGGTGTCGTTGGCGATCTCGACGGCCTCGTCGATGTCGTCATAGCCGAGGATGCACAACACCGGGCCGAAGATCTCTTCGCGCGCGATCGCCATCTGGTTCGTCACCCGCGCGAAGACCGTCGGCCGGACGAAGTAGCCGGTGTCGATCCCGTCGGGCCGGCCGGGGCCGCCGGCGGCCACCGTGGCGCCCTCGGCAATACCCTGCTCGATCAGGCCCTGCACCTTGGCGAACTGCGCCGCTGACGCCACCGGACCGATCGCTTTCGGATCGGCGGGGTCGCCGACCTTGACCTGCTCGGCGACCGCATGGGCGATCGCGATGGCCTCGTCCATGCGCGAATTCGGCACCAACATCCGCGACGGCGCGTTACAGCTCTGCCCGGAGTTGACCATCATGGTCGACACCCCGGCGGTGACGCTGTCGACGAACGCGTCGTCGTCGAGCACGATGTTGGCGCTCTTGCCGCCCAGCTCCTGGGTCACCCGTTTCACGGTCGGGGCGGCGTTCTCGGCCACCGCGACGCCGGCGCGGGTGGAGCCGGTGAACGACACCATGTCGACGTCCGGGTGCCGCGACAGCGCCGAGCCGACTCCGGGTCCGTCGCCGTTGACCATGTTGTACACGCCGGCCGGGACGCCCGCGGCGTCCATGATCTCGGTGAAGATGTAGGCCGAGAACGGCGCGACCTCAGAGGGCTTCAGCACCATGGTGCAGCCGGTGGACAACGCCGGGTAGACCTTCACCGCAATCTGGTTCAGCGGCCAGTTCCACGGCGTGATGAGACCGCACACCCCGATCGGCTCCCGCTCCACCAGGGTGTCGCCGCGCTGCTCGCTGAACGAGAAGTTCTTCAGTGCATCGATCGCCGTGACGAGATGACCGGCCCCGAGATTGATCTGCACTCCGGCAGCCAGACTGGGCGGCGCACCCATCTCTTCGCTCACCGCGTCGGCCAGGTCAGCGCTGCGCCGTTGGTACTCGGCGAGGATCGCCTGCAGCAGATCCAGCCGCTCCGCGCGGCTGCTCTGCGACCAGCTGTCAAAGGCCCGCCGGGCCGCGGCCACCGCGAGGTCGACGTCGGCCGCCGAGCCCAGTGCGATCTTTCCGCAGACCTTTTCGGTGGCCGGATTGTCGACGTCGAGCGTCTTCACCTCAACCGGGTCCACCCACCGGCCGTCGATGTAGAACTGGGTGTATTCGCGCATCATGGACTCTCCTTGGACTGTTGGGGCCTACTGGGTTCCGTCTGTCTGCGCCATCCCGAAGCTGTATCGGATGTGCGCGGCGTGCCCGTCGGGCACCACCGGAAAGCTCACCGGTTCGGTGACGTCGCGGATCGCCTCGATCCGCGCGTCGATGTCCTCGATGGTCCAGGACGGTTGGTAAACGCCGGGGCTTTCAACCAGGGCGGCCCGGGCCACCCGCCCGGCCAGGGCGATCAGCACTTCTCCGGTGACCGAACAGGATTCGTGTGCCAGCCAGCCCACCAGCGGCGCGACCAGGTCGGGTTCCATCGGCGGGTACGCCGAGGTGTCGATCCCCTCGGCCATCCGGGTCACCGCCGCCGGGACCACCACGTTGCAGCGGACGCCGTGAGCCGCGCCCTCCAGCGCCGCGACGTTGCTCAGCCCGATCACGCCCGCCTTCGCAGCCGCATAGTTGGCCACATCGGCGTTGCCGTAGATTCCGCCGATCGAGGAGGTCAGCACTATGCGACCGTATCCTGCGTCACACATGGCGCCGAAGGCCGCCCGCGCCACATGAAACGCGCCCCGCAGGTGCACGTCCAGGACCGCGTCGAAGTCTTCCGCACTCATCTCACGTAGCGGGGCCCGGCGGACGTTACCGGCATTGTGGATCAGGATGTCGACCCGCTCGTAGCGCTCCAGCGCGGCACCGATGATGGCCTCGCCGCCCTCGGGTGTGGCGACCGACGCGGTGCAGGCCACCGCGGCACCGCCCGCGTCGCGGATCTCCGCGGCCACCCGTTCGGCCGGGTCTTCGTGCAGGCCGTCGCCGGTCAGGCCGGCACCGGTGTCATTGACGACGACGGCGGCTCCGCGCTGAGCCAGCAGCAGGGCGTAGGCGCGGCCCAGTCCCCGCCCGGCACCGGTCACGACGGCAACACGGCCATCGAAGCGCAACGGAGGTGGTGCGCTCAAGCGAAGGGCCCCTCAGCAAGATCGCGCGTCTGCAGCGGCGGTGTCGTCGTCATCGCAGGTCCAATCCGTTCAGGTCGCCGGCGTCGCGCCACTGCCTCAACAGATCGTCGAAGGCGTAGAAGCCCGGCGAGTAGACCTCACCCAGGAACGAGCGGCTGGCGTCGCCGAATCCGCGGCCCTCGTTGTTGTAATAGCCTGGGGTGCAAGATAAGTCGAACGCCGAGTTGTCGAATGCCAACTCCCGGATGGTGTTGACCCAGGAGTCCTGGCCCTCCTGACTGGGCTCGACGACCGTCGCGTTGCGGTTGACGGCCTCGGCGATGATGTAGGCGATGTGCTCGGCCTGCTGCTCGAACATCGCGGTGGTGTTGGCCGACACGCCGCCCTGGATGAAGCCGGTGTGGAACTGATTGGGGAACCCGCGGCTGGTCATCCCGTGCAGGGTTTGATACCCGTCGCGCCAGTGGTCGAACAGTGATACCCCGTCGCGGCCCTCGATGACGTCGATCGCATACCGACGGCTGATCTCGGTGGATATCTCGAAACCACTGGCAAAGATGACGCAGTCGACCTCGTACTCGACCCCAGCCGCGACAATGCCTTTCTCCGTGAGCTTTTCGATACCCTTGGATTCGGCTACGTCGACCAGGGTGACATTGGGCCGATTGAACGCAGGTAGGTAGGTGTCGCTGGAGGTCGGGCGCTTACACATGAACCGGTAGTACGGCTTGAGCGCCTCAGCGGTCTGCGGGTCGTCGACGATACCGTCGATGCGGCGGCGCAGCCGCTCCATGATCTTGTAGTCCTCCTCCTCCCGCATCGCCATGATCTCCTCGACGCCGAGCGCCGTCGGGTCGGGACTGGCACCGATGCGAGCGGTCAGGTTGCGACCCAACTCGGTCCAGAAGTCGCACACCATATCGGGGGCGTCGAACACCACGCCTTCGAACGGCGACCAGCGGTGAAAGTTTCGCTTGCGTTCGGCCTGCCAACCCGGTTGCAGCGACGCGGCCCACTGCGGGTCGGTGGGCTCATTTCGACGGAAGTCGACCGAGGATGGAGTGCGCTGAAAAACATAGAGCTGCTTGGCATCCCGTCCCAGGTGCGGGACCAGCTGCACGCCAGTGGCGCCGGTGCCCACCAGAGCTACGCACTTGTCCGCCAGCTTGTCCAGGCCACCGTTCGCGTCGCCGCCGGTGTAGTCGTAATCCCAGCGGGCCGAGTGGAAGACGTGGCCGCCCGCGTTCATGAAGTCCTTGATGCCCGCAATGCCGGGCAACTTGGGCCGGTTGTAGGAACCCTGTGCCATCACCACGAAACGCGCCCGCAGGTCGTCGCCCCGGTTCGTCGTCAGCCGCCACCGCTTGATCTCGTCGTCCCAGCGGGCGGTGCGCACCTGGGTCGAGAAGATCGCCCCGTCATAGAGGCCGAAGTGCTTGCCGATGTTCTGGCAGTGGCCGAAGATCTCGGCACCGTCGGCGAACTTCTTGGACGGGATGAAGTCGAGCTCTTCGAGCAGCGGTACATAGCAGTAGGCGTCGTTGTCGCATTGGATTCCGGGGAACCGGTTCCAGTACCAGACACCGCCGAAGTCGCCGCCCATCTCGACAACCCGCACGTCGGCCACGCCGGCTTTCTTCAGGTAGGCGCCGGCGAGCAGTCCGGCGATGCCACCGCCGAGGACTACGACCTCGATATCGGCATCGATGGGTTCACGCGGAGTGACCGCGGTGTGCGGATCGACCTCGGCGAACTCCACGAAGTCATCCTTGAGTTCGAGGTACTGCTGCGAGCCGTCGGAGCGAACGCGTTTGGCACGCTCGGCCGCGTACTTGCGCCGGAGCGCTTCGATGTCGAAGTCGTCCGGGGTCTGAGTCGGCGAGCAGTCCGTCATCGATCGTTTCCTGTCGGGATTTCTTGCGGCGCACCGGCACCCATGTACTTCGACAACTGGTGGTGCAGGTTGACGATGGCGCGCTCCCGATAAGGGTTGGGCTTGGCGCCGGGATAGCCGAGGGATTTCATGCCCTGCTGTACCGCTGCCATGTTGGAGAAGTCCTGCGGGAGAACCGAGCGCCAGCCCGGGTCGCCCACCGGGGTGTACTCCCATTCCGTCTGCGGTTCTTCATCTTTGGGAAAGAGTTCGAACACCGAAACTTCGAAGATGCACTTGTCGGGGTTGTAGCTAGGGTGCGGCCGCGCGCTGTAGCACAGGGCGCTGGTCAGTCCCTGGCCGATCTGAAAGTTCGGGAAGATCTGCCAGGCGGTGCCGGCCTGCCCGAGCACGTCGGCGGGGATCGTCGGCCAGATGACCCCGCGGGCCGCGTCGTCGCGGCGCGCCGAAGCGAGCCAGTGCTCGAGGACCTTGTCGGCCGGAGTGCCCTCGGGCAGCTCGTCTACCAGTCGCTTGGCGGCGTTGACCAGCGTTGCGGTGGTGGTGGCGTTGGTCTCCTCCATGGTGTAGACCTGCATCTCCGCGGTCGACACTCGTGGATCGGCGCCGGTCCCCAGCCGGATCTTCGACTTGGTCGCCTCCAGGTCGTCGGGAGCGTCGTAGCCGAGGTTGCTGTGCTTGCCCTGCACCCGGGCCCAACCCTTGAACTCACCGAACTTGTTGAACTCCGGATGGGTTGTGTAGACGTGGTAGGTCTCGTTGAAGGCCTCCATGGCGACCTTCCAATTGCAGTCGAACTCCAGCCATTTGCGCCACTTGTAGCGCATGTTCTCCAGCCCGAACGGGTCGAGGATCTTCGCGGCCGGGAACAGGTAGTCGGCCAGCGATTCGCAGTCGGGGTCCATGTTGATCCAGAGCCAGCCACCCCAGGTGTCGACTCGCACCCGACCCAGGTGGGTGTTCGCGGGCGTCAGAGTGCCTTGCCAATCATCCTGTTCGCGAATGTGAGTGCAGACTCCGTCGAGTCCGTAAGTCCAGCCATGGAAACCGCAGACGAACGATCTGCGGGTGCGCGCGCAGGCGTTCTTGGCCCCGGCGGGGGTGTCGATCAGTCGGCGGCCGCGGTGCACGCAGACGTTGTGGTGGGCCCGAAACTCGTCCGGTCCGCTGCGGACGACGATGATCGAGTCGTCGAGGATGTCGTAGGTGAGGTAACTGCCCACCTCCGGCAGATCTTCGACCCGCCCGACCTGCTGCCATACCCTGCGCCACAACTTGTCTCGCTCGGCGCGGGCGTAGTTCGGGCAGGTGTAGGCCTCAACACCGATCATGACCGGGCTGGCGAGTTCTTCGTCTGAACCCTCGACCGGATCGGTCATCACATCCTCCTTATCGCCGCGCGGAAGGTGTCGTCCTTGAGAAACAGCGAGGTGTTGTCGGCGTCGAGGTGACTCCATTTGAGGTTCAGTCCGCCGTCGACCAGCAAGGTCTGCCCGGTGATATAGCTGGACAGATCGGAGAGCAGAAACAGGATCGGCCCGGCCTGTTCCTCGGGCCGTCCGCGGCGCCCCATGGCGATCGCCTGCAGGTCGCGATCGGGGTCGGTGTCGGTGTAGGTGGCCGAGGCTGCGGTGTTGGTGACACCCGGAGCCACCGCGTTGACCCGAATCCCGGCCGCCGCCAACTCAACGGCCATGGTGCGGGTCATCGCGACGATCGCAGCCTTTGCGGTGCCGTAGGCGATATGGAACGGCGCGGTGTTCATCCCGCTGATCGAGGAGATCGACACAATCGAGCCCGGCCGCTGCTGCGCCACCAGTGCGGCGGCGACCGCGCGACTCATGAAAAAGGCGGTCTCCAGGTTGTGCGTGAAGATCTTTCGCCAATCGGCGCGCGCCACCCTGGTGGACGGCATCCAGGTCGCCGGCTCCGCACCACCGGCGACGTTGACAAGCCCGTAGAGCTGTCCGTCGGCACGTTGCGCCGCGTCGAGCACCGCGGCGACACCCTCGTCGGTGGACGCATCGGCGGCCACGGGTATCACCGACAGACCCCGCTCCGCCAGCGGCGCGACGTGCTCGTGGAGGTTTTCCTGCGAGCGGCTCACCGCGATCACGATGGCCCCTGCCTGCGCGGCCATCGCGGTGATAGTCGTGCCGATCCCGCCGCCGCCGGCGCCCGACACCACCACGATCCGGCCGCGGAGGTCCAGGGGATTGAAATCGCTCAACAGGCTGGGAGGAGTGCAGTGATCGGCCATGACCCGCTTTCACCTGGCACAGCCCGCGATTCGGATGCCGGCCAGGCATTGAGATCGCGGATTTGTCCGGACAACATATGTCATTCTTCGTTCTGAAGAACACTATTCCGCAGCGGCAAGCGCAGAGTCAAGAGCGGAACCCAGGGTCCGCCGACCTTATTGTCTGGACTAATGCGGCGTTGGGTCGCAGTCCCGGCGCGGCGCCGCCGGTCGACACATCCCGGCGGGGCGAACGTTTGCTCGAAACGCCTTGCGTCATGATGGAACGCACGTCGCGCGTCGTCGAATTTGAGTACGCGCGTTGCCAGATCGAGCCGAGGGGAGATGCGAAGTGTCTTCCAGTCAACGTCGGGGCCGCTGGTCCGGGGTCCCACTGGCAGAGCGTCAGGCCTTGCGCCGAGACGAGTTTCTCTCCGTCGGGGTGCAGCTGCTCGGCGACGCCGGTGGACCCACGCTGACCATCCGATCGGTCTGTCGCGCGGCCGCGCTGACCGAGCGCTACTTCTACGAGTGCTTCGCCGATCGTGACGAGTTTGTGCGCGAGGTATATGACGACGTGTGCACGCGGGCATTGGCGGCGATGCTGTCCGCCCGCAATCCCCGCGAAGGCGTGGAGTGCTTCATCACCCTGATGGTCGACGACCCGGCGCGCGGCCGGGTGCTACTGCTGGCCCCGGAGCGGGAGCCGATCCTGGCCAGCGCGGGCGCCAAGTGGATGCCGGACTTCATCGTGATGCTGCAACGGACCCTTACCCACATCGGTGACGCGGCGGTCCAGCAGATGGTGGCGACCGGCCTGATCGGCGCGCTGACCACCCTGTTCGCCGCCTACCTCAACGGCCGGCTCGAGGCCAGCCGCAGCCAATTCGTCGACTTCTGCGTCGAGATGCTGCTCACTGCGCAGATCGTGCGCTAGCCCGGGCCACGATCTCACAGCCAAACACGCACCGCGAAAACTTGATGCAACCGACAGACACAGATATATTGCCTGCAACTAGTCGACACAGATATCTGGGGAGCTGGCATGGCGCGGGAATGGACCGACGTGGAGCTGCTGCACGAGCTCGAGCCCGTCGTGGAAAAACTCATCAACCGACACTTCTCCATGGCCAAGGACTGGAACCCCCACGACTACATCCCCTGGTCAGAGGGCAAGAACTACTACGCGCTCGGCGGGCAGGATTGGCATCCCGAGCAGTCGAAACTGTCCGAGGTCGCCCGGACGGCAATGGTGCAGAACCTGCTCACCGAGGACAACCTGCCCTCGTATCACCGCGAGATCGCGATGAACTTCACCATGGACGCCCCCTGGGGCACCTGGGTCAACCGCTGGACCGCTGAGGAGAACCGCCACGGCATCGCGCTGCGCGACTACCTGGTGGTCACCCGCAACTGCGACCCCATCGAACTGGAGACGCTGCGGATGGAGACCGTCAACCGCGGCTTCAGCCCGGGCCAGAACCACCAGGTCCAAGACGACCTGTTCGCCGAGAGCCTGTTCGACTCGGTCATCTACGTGAGCTTCCAGGAACTGGCCACCCGCATCTCGCACCGCAACACCGGCCAGGCCTGCAACGACCCCATCGCCGACCAGCTGCTGGCACGGATCTCGCATGACGAGAACCTGCACATGATCTTCTACCGCGACGTCAGCGCTGTCGGCTTCGACATCGCACCGGAACAGGCGATGCGCTCGCTGCACCGGGTGCTGGCCAACTTCCAGATGCCCGGATTCGTCGTTCCGGAGTTCCGCCGCAAGGCCGTGATCATCGCGGTCGGCGGTGTCTATGACCCGATCATCCACCGCGACGACGTGGTGATGCCGGTGCTGAAGAAGTGGGGCATCCTCGAGCGGGAGTTCAGCGGCGAGGCAGCTCGCTACCAGGAGGAGATCGGCAAGATCGTCGCCGAGCTGGACGAGACGTGCGAGAAGTTCGAGCTGGCCAAGCAACGCCGGCTCGAGCGGGAGGCCAAGATGGCCGAGAAGCGCGCCGCCAAGAAGGTGTTGGAGCCATCAGCACCGTAGCTGACGAGCAGCGGACGCTGGATGATGACGGCGACCTGCCGCGCCCGGCTTCGCCGAGCTCGCAGTCGCCGCTGAAGATCGGGTCGCTTGAGCTTGCCAGTCCCGTGGTGCTGGCCCCGATGGCCGGCGTCACCAACGTCGCATTCCGGACGCTCTGCCGCGAGCTGGAACAGTCCCGGGCCGGAACGGTCAGCGGGCTGTATGTCTGCGAGATGGTGACCGCACGCGCGCTCGTCGAACGGCACCCCGCCACCCTGCACATGACGACGTTCGGGCCGGAGGAGTCGCCGCGCTCGCTGCAGCTCTACACCGTCGACCCCGACACCACCTACGCCGCGGCGAAGATGATCGCCGACGAAGGTCTCGCCGACCATATCGACATGAATTTCGGCTGCCCGGTGCCCAAGGTGACCCGCCTCGGCGGCGGGTCGGCGCTGCCGTACAAACGCCGGCTCTTCGGCAACATCGTCGCCGCAGCGGTGCGGGGCACGGCCGGCACCGACATTCCGGTGACCGTGAAATTCCGCATCGGCATCGACGACGCCCACCACACCCACCTGGACGCCGGACGCATCGCCGAGGCGGAAGGGGCTGCGGCGGTAGCCCTGCACGCCCGGACCGCGTCGCAGCGCTACTCCGGCACCGCCGACTGGGCGCAGATCGCGGCGCTCAAAGCGCAGGTCCGCTCGATTCCGGTTCTGGGCAACGGCGACATCTTCGAGGCCGGCGATGCCCTGGCCATGATGGCGGCCACCGGTTGTGACGGGGTGGTGATCGGCCGCGGCTGCCTGGGTCGCCCATGGTTGTTCGGCGAGCTCTCGGCGGCCTTCGGGGGCCGGCCCACACCGACCCCACCCACCTTGGGCGAAGTCGCCGACATCATTCGCCGCCACGGCGAACTGCTGGCCCAGCACTTCGGCGAAGACAAGGGCATGCGCGAAATCCGCAAGCATGTCGCCTGGTACCTGCACGGATTCCCCGCCGGTTCCGAGCTGCGGCGCGAGCTGGCGATGGTGACCACGCTGTCCGAGCTCGACGAACTGCTCAAGCAGCTGGACTGCTCGGTCCCCTTCCCCGCGGCCGCCACCGGTCCCCGCGGGCGACAGGGCTCACCGGCCAAGGTCACCCTGCCCGAAGGGTGGCTCGACGACCCCGATGACTGTGCGGTGCCGGCCGGAGCGGACATTATGCACTCGGGTGGCTGAAATGAGACTTTGTCGACATCGCGTGTCTGGAAAGTTCTCAGTAGAATAAGTACCTTATTGCCCCAGGCAGGGATCGTCTCTGCGGAGGCATATTCAGGTGCGGAGACCAATGCCGATCATCCGTACCGCACCGGCGTGCGAGCGACGCGCGGCGGTACCTAGGACTCGGAGGCCCTTGAGGACATGAGTGACGGCGATAACGCCACTCCTGGCCGCTGGGCGCCGGAGGGCCACAATGACGGCGACCATCAGCTGATGACGATGACACCGCCGGGACCCGCACCCTGGGAACGCTGGCAGAACTCATCTGAGGAAACCCCCGTCCCGCACCGACGAAACGCGTCCCGGCGCCGCAACGGGTCGGTGAGCGTCGCCGACCTGATCGCCAGGGTCAACGCCGAGCCTCCGCCTTCCGGTGGACGCAGCCAGCGCCGGGCCGCCTCAGCCCCGCCCGAGCGTCGCGAGGTGGCCGAGTTCGTCGAGACCATCGAGCCGGCGGAGCCCGACAGCGTATTTGAGGCATCCGAGCCCGAGGCTGAGTATTCGCCGCTCGAAGTCGCCGATGTATCGGCCCCGCTGCCCGACATCGCCGAAGTGGCCTACCCGTCGGAAGTGCCCGACCTCGACCGTATTCACGGCACCTCACTCGAGCCGGCCGACTCCCCCGACTGGGACGAGTTGGCACCCGCCACCGAGGTGCCGGATTTATACGGCGGTCCCGAGATGCTGCCGGCGCAGATCGACCCACCTCACCAGACACCGCCGACGGATGCCGAACCGGCCCCGCACGGGCCCCACCACCGGGCCAAACTCGCGGGCCGGGCGGTCGCGGCCATGATGGCGATCCTCGCCTTGGTGCTGACCGGGTCGGCCTGGCAGTGGAGTTCGTCGAAAAACCGCAGCCTCAACCACGTCAGCGCATTGGACCCCGATTCGCACGACATTCTCGATGCGGCCGGCCAGTACGGCGACGAGAACTTCCTGATCGTCGGCGCGGACACCCGCGCCGGCGCCAACAGCGACATCGGCGCCGGCAGCACCGAGGACGCCGAGGGAGCTCGCTCCGACACAATCATGCTGGTCAACATCCCGGCGAACCGTAAACGCGTGGTGGTGGTGTCGTTCCCTCGCGACCTGGCGATCACCCCGATTCAGTGCGAGGCCTGGAACTCCGTGACCGGCGCCTACGGGCCGATCTACGACGAGGAAACGGGAACCTACAGCGACGACATCGTCTACACCGAGACGAAGCTGAACTCGACCTACGCCTTCGGCGGGCCGAAGTGTCTGGTCAAGGAGATCCAGAAGCTGTCCGGACTGGCGATCAACCGGTTCATGGCCGTCGACTTCGTCGGATTCGGCAAGATGGTCGACGCGCTGGGCGGTGTGGAGGTGTGCACCCCCAGCCCGTTGTACGACCTCGTGCTGGGCAGCGTCCTCGAAGACACTGGACGCCAGCGAGTCAACGGCAGCACCGCGTTGAACTACGTGCGGGCCCGGCACGTCACCACCGAGGACAACGGCGACTACGGCCGCATCAAACGCCAGCAGCTGTTCTTGTCGTCGCTGCTGCGTTCGTTGATCTCCACGAACACCTTCTTCTCGCCGACCAAGCTCAACAACGTGGTCAACATGTTCATCGGCGACAGCTCGGTGGACAACGTCACCACCAAAGACCTGGTGAACCTCGGCCAGTCGTTGCAGAAGGTCGCCGCCGGGCACATCACTTTCGTCACGGTGCCGACCAGTGAGACCGACGAGAACGGGGACGAGGTCCCCCGGATGGATGACGTGCGGGCACTGTTCGACGCCATCATCAACGACGACCCTCTGCCCGGCGAGAACGACCACAACGCCACCTCGGTACCGACCACGGCGGCGGCCAGCCCCACGACCCCGTCCACCTCTCTGCCCGGCGCACCGGCCACCCCGGTGGTCAAGCCGCTCAGCGAGCAGGTGCACGCGGTCACGACCTCGCCCGGCGACGTCACGGTGCGGGTGTCTAACGCCACCGAACAGTCTGGCCTGGCCGGAGCCACCTCCGAAGGCCTGCAACAGTGGGGCTTCAACGTCGACAGCGCCGACGACTACCCCGGCACCGTCAAGGCCACCAAGGTGCTGTACTCCCCCGGAAACGAACAGGCCGCCGCCACAGTGTCCTCGGCGCTGTCAGGCGCGCCGATCGAACGGGTCAGCGGACTGGGCAGCATCGTCCGCGTCGTCCTGGGATCAGACTTCCGTACCGTGACCAAGCCGGTGGCCAGCGGCTCGCAGGTCAGCGTGCAACTCAACCGCGGTGCCAGCGTCGAACCTACCGAACTGCCCGATGACCTGACCGTCACCAACGCCGCCGACACCACCTGCGAGTAGCGCCCACTCCCGCCCAACCCGCGCGAATCGCGGTCCACGGTTAGTCTTGAGGGCATGCGAACCGCGTACCACGAGCAACTCTCGGATCTGGCCGAACAGCTCGGCACGATGTGCGGCTTGGCCGGGGCAGCAATGGAACGCGCCACACAGGCCCTGCTGCAAGCCGACTTGATGCTGGCCGAGCAGGTGATCACCGACCACGAGCAGATCGCCGCGATGAGTACCCGCGCCGAGGAAAGCTCCTTCGTGCTGTTGGCGTTGCAAGCCCCGGTCGCCGGGGATCTGCGCGCCATCGTCAGCTCCATTCAGATGGTGGCCGACATCGACCGGATGGGCGCGTTGGCACTGCACGTCGCCAAGATCACCCGCCGCCGCCATCCACAACACGCGCTGCCCGAAGAGGTCAACGGGTACTTCGCCGAAATGGGCAGGCTTGCAGTCGAATTGGGCAACAGCGCGCAAGAGGTGCTGTTGTCGCGCGACCCGGAGAAGGCCGCCCGGATCCGCGAAGAAGACGACGCGATGGACGACCTGCACCGGCACCTGTTCTCGGTGCTGATGGACAAGGAGTGGCGGCACGGAGTGGCCGCCGCCGTGGACGTGACGCTGCTTGGGCGGTTCTACGAGCGGTTCGCCGACCACGCCGTCGAGGTCGCTCGTCGGGTGATCTTCCAGGCGACCGGCAAGTTCCCCGACGAGCACACCCTGCCGTCAAGCGAGTAGCGCGGCTAAAGCTCTTTTAAAGCCCTGAGGATGCGCTGTTCGCTGACCGGGCGCGGGGTGCCGAGCTGCTGAGCCCACAGACTCACCCGTAGCTCTTGGATCTGGCGCGCGATGTCGCGCACATCGTTGTCGCGATGGCGCGCCGTAGGCAGGGTCGCCAAAAGGTCCCGGTAGGCGTCCTGCACCGCGTGCACCCGCGCCATCCGTTCCCGGTCAGCCTGCAACGCTCGGGGCAGCTGCTCCACCCGGCGACGGACGGCGGTCAGGTAGCGGACGAGATCCCCGAGATGTGCGCGACCGGTAGCGGCGACAAAACCGGGCGCCAGCAGCGCATCCAGCTGGCCGACGATATCGGCGATCGCCTCGGCCTGGCCGGGCGGCGGCTGCGCCGGCAGCATCACGTGGGTATCGCGGGCCGCGGCCAGCACCTGCGCAACTCGGGTCACCACGTCAACAGTGGTGGGCACCAGCGCGGCGGCCACCCGGGTACGCAACGCGATGTACTCGTCTCGGGACCACACCGGCGCCGGCGCCAAGGCGTCGGTCGCAGCGTCGGCACAGTCGTCGATGAGCGCCGCCAACGTCCCGTTCGGGTTCGCCTTGAGCATCAGCCGTGTCGGCGAATCCAGCTGACGCTCGACAGTTTTGACCGGCGACGGAACATCGCAGCGCAGCAACCGGCGGATACCGGGTCCGAGCGCCGACCGCTGCTGCGCCTCGGTGGAGAACACCCGTAGCTGGGCGGTATTGCCGGCATCGACAAAGGCCGGGAAGCCACGAACAGCGCGGCCAGCCACCACCCGCTGCACGGCCCGAGGCAGCGTGTCCAAGTCGTCCGGCCAGCTGCGCAGGCCGCTGCGTTCCAGCTCCGCGCCGACCGCATCGGCGACCGCCTCGCGGGCCGACGCCGCCAGTCGATCCTGCAAGACGTCGAGGTCTTTACCGCGCGCCACCTCGGTGCCGTCTGCGGCCTCCACGGCGAAGGTGACCCTCAAGTGCGCGGGCAGCTTGGTCAGGTCGAAGGCGTCGATCGGGACCAACACCCCGGTTCGGCGACGAAGCTCGTGTACCAGCGACTCCAGCAGCGGCTCGCCCGGCCCGATTGCCGACAGCACCGCGCGGGCGGTGTCAGGTGCCGGGACGAAGTTACGTCGCAGATCCTTGGGCAGGGACCGGATCAGCGCGGTGATCAGCTCTTCACGCAGCGCCGGTACCTGCCAGGCGAACTCGTCGCCGCCGAGGCGCGCCAGCACATCGATCGGCACGTGGACGGTGACCCCGTCGTCGGCGGCCCCCGGCTCGAAGCGATAGGTCAGTGGCAACGACAGATCCGCGGTCGCCCAACTGTCCGGCCGATCAGCGCCGAGCGTCTCATCGGCCCGCAGCAACTCGTCGCGCGTAAAGGTCAGCAGCTCGGGTGTGGCCTTCCGCTGCTTGCGCCACCAGCCGTCGAAGTGCCGTGCCGAGACCACCTCGGCGGGAATCCGGGCGTCGTAGAGGTCATACACGGTGTCGTCGTCGACGATCAGATCGCGACGACGGACCCTGTCTTCCAGCTCCTGCAGTTGGGTGCGCAGCGCGGCGTTGTCGGCGAGGAATCGGTGCCGGGACACCCAGTCGCCCTCCACCAGCGCGTGCCGGATGAACAGCTCACGAGCCACCGCCGGCTCCACCCGGGCGTAGCCCACCCGGCGACGCGCCACCAGCGGCAGTCCGTACAGCGTCACCTTTTCGAAGGCCATCACCTCACCGCGCTTGGCGTCCCAATGCGGTTCGCTGTAGCTGCGCTGCACCAGATCTGCCGCGACCCGCTCGACGGTTTCCGGCTGGATGCGCGCGGCGGTCCGCCCGAACAGCCGGCTGGTCTCCACCAGCTCGGCGACCATCGTCCAGCGCGGCGGTCGTTTGGCCAGCACCGAACCGGGCGCCAGCACGAATTTCGAGTTACGCGCGCCGGCGAACTCCCGACCGTCGTCCCGCCGCATCCCGACGTGCGACAGCAACCCGGCCAGCAACGCAGCGTGGATGGCTGTCGGCTGAGCGGGCTCGTCGGATTCACGGATGCCGATATCGGCTGCGATGCTGCGCAGCTGACCTACCAGGTCCTGCCATTCCCGGATCCGCAGGTAGTGCAGGAACTCATTGCGGCACATCCGGCGAAACGCACTGCCGCTCAGAGCTTTCCGCTGCTCCGACAGATACGACCACAAGTTGAGATAGGCGGTGAAGTCGGAATCGTCGTCGACGAACCGGGCATGCTTAGCCCGGGCCGCCTCCTCCCGATCGACTGGCCGCTCCCTGGGATCGGGAATGGTCAGGGCGGCGGCGAGCACCAGCATCTCGCGGACACAGCCCTCGGTCTCAGCGGCCAGGATCATCCGGCCCAACCGCGGGTCCACCGGCAGCCGGGCCAACCGGCGGCCGACATCGGTGATCGCTCCCTGCGCCGTGAACGCGCCGAGCTCGACCAGCAGCGCGACCCCGTCACGGATGCTGCGCGAATCGGGCGGGTCGAGGAAGCCGAAGTCTTCCACCGCCCCCAGCCGCAGCGACGCCATCCGCAACAGCACTGCGGCCAGATTCGTGCGCAGCACCTCGGGGTCGGTGTAGCGCGGCCGAGCGTCGAAATCGGCTTCGCTGTAGAGCCGGATGCACACCCCGGGGGCAGTGCGACCGCACCGGCCGCTGCGCTGCGCGGCGGACGCCTGAGAAATGGGTTCGATGGGTAGCCGCTGGACCTTCAGCCGGCGGCTGTAGCGAGAGATACGCGCGTTGCCCGGATCGATCACGTAGCGGATGCCCGGTACCGTCAGCGATGTCTCAGCCACGTTGGTGGCCAGCACAATCCGCCGGCCGGCGCGCGCAGGGGCGAACACCTTCTGCTGTTCGGCCGTGGACAGCCGCGCGTACAGCGGCAGAATCTCGGTGTTGGGCAACCCACCGAGCGCTTCTGCGGTATCCCGGATCTCGCGCTCGCCGGACAGGAACACCAAGATGTCGCCGGGCGGTTCGGCGGACAGTTCGTGCACCGCATCGACGATCGCCTCGATCTCGTCGCGGGTCTCGGTCCGGATGATCTCCTGGTCCGGGTCGTCCGGGTCATCTGCGGCCTGCGAGCTGACCGGCAGCTCCAGCGGGCGATACCGGATTTCCACCGGATAGCTGCGGCCGGACACCTCGACAATCGGCGCTGGGCCACCGCCGCGTCCATCATCGAAGTGCGCTGCGAAACGCTGGGGTTCGATGGTGGCCGAGGTGATGACCACCTTCAGATCGGGGCGGCGTGGCAACAACTCGCGCAGGTAACCCAACAGGAAGTCGATGTTGAGACTGCGTTCATGCGCCTCGTCGATGATCAGCGTGTCGTAGCGCAGCAACCGCCGATCCCGTTCGAGTTCGGCGAGCAGGATGCCGTCGGTCATCAGTTTGATCAGGGTCCGATCGGACACGCGGTCGGTGAACCGGACCGCGTACCCGACGACATCGCCTATTGGGCTGGCCAATTCGTCGGCGATGCGCTGCGCAACGGTGCGGGCGGCCAGCCGCCGCGGCTGGGTGTGACCGATGGTGCCGCGAATGCCGCGGCCAAGCTCCAGGCAGATCTTGGGCAGCTGGGTGGTCTTGCCGGAACCGGTCTCGCCGGCCACCACGACGACCTGGTGATCCCGAATCGCCGCGGCGATCTCGTCGCGGCGGCCGCTGACCGGCAGCTCGGGATAGCGGACATCGGGCACCGCCGCCCGGCGCGCGGCAACCAGCGCTTGCGCCTCGCCCATCCGCTCGGCGAGCTTTCGCACGTGCTCGGGCTTTGCGCCACGCAGGTCCTTCAGACGCCGTCCGAAGTAGACCGCGTCCCGCAGGGTCAGCTCATCGAGGAGCGTGCGCAAGTGCGCGACGGACGGTTCGGCCACTTCGCGAAGCTTACGGGCCTGGGCCGACCTGCCTGTCATCTGGCATTTAGCCAGTCCATATCGGCGTCATCTGAATTCCACCAGGATTCCACCGTTAGATCATGGCTGTTCACCCTACCGTAACCTTCGTGCACCGCATTAAATGGAGAAGTGACCCGGATCGCACGTGATTATTGCGAATTGTCGGCCGGGTTGATCGGGTTATGTCGCACCCGCGGCCATCACCTTAATTCGTTCTGCGAAAGGGCATTGTGAAACTGAACGGTATTGGCGCGACGCTGGGAATTATGGCGACCGGCGCGTTGGTGTTATCCGGGTGCGGCAGCGACAAGAACACCGACACCGGTGAGAAGACGACCTCGAGCTCGGCAGCCGCCGGCGGAAACTGCGGCGGCACGGACACGCTGAAAGCCAGCGGATCGACCGCCCAGCAGAACGCCATGGCGCGGTTCGTCAAGGCGTTCATCGACGAGTGTTCGGGCCACAACGTCAACTACACCGCCAACGGCTCGGGCGCCGGTATCCGGGAGTTCGTCGGCGGCCAGACCGACTTCGCCGGCTCCGACGTTCCGCTGAGCGGCGACGACTACGCCGAGGCCCAGCAGCGCTGCGAATCCCCTGCGTGGAACCTGCCGGTGGTGTTCGGCCCCATCGCGATCACCTACAACATCCCCGGCGTCGACACGCTGATCCTCGACGGCCCGACCGCCGCGAAGATCTTCAACGGAGCCATCACCAGCTGGGATGACCCGGCGATCAAGGCCCTCAATCCGACAGCCACCCTGCCCGCCCAGCCGATCCACGTGGTGTTCCGCAGCGACGAGTCCGGGACCACCGACAACTTCCAGCAATACCTGGATGCCGCCTCCGGTGGGGCCTGGGGCAAGGGCGCTGGAAAGACGTTCAACGGTGGCGTCGGCGAAGGCGCCAAGGGCAACGACGGCACGGCCGGAGCCATCGCTTCCACCGAGGGGGCGATCACCTACAACGAGTGGTCATTCGCCCAGGCCAAGAACCTGGCCACCGCCCAGATCGTCACCTCGGCCGGCCCCGATCCGGTCGCGATCAGCACCGAGTCGGTCGGCAAGACCATCGCCGGTGCCACCATCAAGGGGCAAGGCAACGACCTGGTGCTCGACACGGCGTCGTTCTATCAGCCGACCCAGACGGGCTCCTACCCGATCGTGCTCGCGACCTACGAGGTGGTGTGCTCGAAGTACCCGGACGCTGACGTCGGCACCGCGGTGCGGTTGTTCCTGAAGTCCACCATCGGCGCAGGCCAGGAGGGTCTGGCCGACAACGGCTACGTGCCGATCCCCGAGGCTTTCAAGGCTCGCCTGGCGTCCGCGGTCGACGCCATCTCGTGACCCCCGGGCATCCATCGACGCCCTTGGCGAACAGCCGCTCGCCTCGAGGTGAGCGGCTGTTCCGGGCGGCCGCGGTCTCGGCCGGCTCGACAGTGGTGGTGGCGATCGTGCTGATCGCGATCTTCCTGCTGGTGCGCGCTGTCCCGTCGTTGCTCGCCAACGACGCGAACTTCTTCACCAGCCCGGACTTCCGCACAGGAGATCCCGACCACCTGTCCTTCGGTATCCGAGACCTCCTGATGGTCACGGTGTTGAGCTCGGTATTCGCGTTGACGCTGGCGGTGCCGATTTCGGTCGGTATCGCAATCTTTCTCACCCAGTACGCACCCCGGCGGTTGGCCCGACCGTTCGCCGTGGTGATCGATCTGCTGGCAGCGGTGCCGTCCATCATCTTCGGCCTCTGGGGGATCTTTGTGCTGGCCCCGATGCTGGTGCCGTTCATGCGATTCCTCAGAAGTCACTTGGGCTGGCTGTTCCTGTTCCATAAGGGCAACGTGTCGCTGGCCGGCGGCGGCACGATCTTCACCGCCGGGATCGTGCTCGCGGTGATGATCCTGCCGATCATCACCTCGGTCTCGCGGGAGGTATTCCGGCAGACCCCCTTCGCCCACATCGAAGCCGCCCAGGCCCTGGGCGCCACTCGCTGGGAGGTGGTGCGCATGGCCGTGCTGCCCTACGGCCGCAGCGGCGTGATCGCCGCGGCGATGTTGGGCCTCGGTCGCGCGCTGGGCGAGACGGTCGCGATGCTGATCATCCTGCGAGCCGCGGCAAAGCCCGGGAATTGGTCGCTGTTTGACGGCGGGTACACGTTCGCCTCCAAGATCGCCTCGGCGGCCGCGGAGTTCAGCGCCCCACTGCCGACTGGCGCCTACATCGCCGCGGGGTTCGCATTGTTCGCACTCACGTTCATCGTCAATGCCGCCGCTCGCGCGGTGGCCGGCGGCAAGGTCAACGGATGACAGCCCAACTGCTCAACGCACCGGTCAAACCGTCGGTGCCACAGCGCCATCACCTCAGCGTGCGGCGCCGATTGACGGACAAGATCGCCACCGTGGCGTTCGTGTCCTCATTCGCCGTCGCGGCGATCCCGTTGGTCTGGCTGCTCTGGGTCGTGGTGGCCCGCGGTTGGCACGCGATCACCAATCTGAGCTGGTGGACGCATTCGCTACGCGGCGTGCTGCCCGAAGAATTCGCCGGCGGGGTGTACCACGCCTTGTACGGCACCCTGGTACAGGCCGGGATGGCCGCGGCGCTGGCGGTACCGCTGGGTCTGATGACGGCGATCTACCTGATCGAGTACGGCGGTGGCCGCTGGGCGCGATTGACCACCTTCATGGTCGACGTGCTGGCCGGGGTGCCCTCGATCGTGGCGTCGCTGTTCGTCTTCAGCCTGTGGATCGCCACCCTCAAGTTCGAGCAGAGCGCCTTCGCCGTGTCGCTGGCGCTGGCTTTGCTGATGTTGCCGATCGTGGTGCGCTCCACCGAGGAGATGCTGCGACTGGTGCCCGACGAACTGCGGGAGGCCAGCTACGCGCTAGGGGTGCCGCGATGGAAGACGATCCTGCGCATCGTCATCCCCACCGCGCTCTCGGGAATCCTGTCGGGAATCTTTTTGTCGATCGCCCGAATCATGGGTGAGACCGCCCCGGTACTGGTGCTGGTGGGCTACAGCCGTTCGATCAACTACGACATCCTGCACGACAACATGGCCTCGCTGCCGCTGCTGATCTACTCCGAGCTGGGCAACCCGCAGGCGGCTGGGGCTGCCCGAGTCTGGGGCGCGGCGCTGACGCTGATCATCCTGGTCGCAGTCAGCGCGATCGTGGCGGCTGTGGCGACTCGGCTCACGTCAGTCCACGATCGCTGACCGGCGGTTTAGCCCCGCGGTTCCGTGCCGCCGACCAGCTTCACCACCCGGTTGTTGCCCCGATCGGCGACGTAAAGGGCGCCGTCCGCACCGACGACGACTTGCAGCGGCGTGTTCAGCCCGGTGAACGGCAGTTTCGTCTGGGTATTGGACCCGGCGGCCAGCTTCACCACGGTGTGGCTGTCGTGGTTGGTGACGAAGACGTTGCCGGCCCCGTCAACGGTGACGCCCCACGGGGCATCGAGACCGGTGAACGGAAGCACGCTCTGGGTATTGGATCCCGCGGCGAGCCGCACCACCCGATCGTTATCGGTGTCGGTGACGTAGACGTTGCCGGAGGAGTCGACCGCCACGTCGTCGGGGTTGTGCAGCCCGGCGAACGGCAACACCACCTGGGCGTCGGCCCCGGCCGGCAACTTGACCACCCGGTTGTTACCCCGGTCGGCAACGTAGACGCTGCCGTCCTTGTCCACCACCAGGCCCTCCGGATAGTTCAACCCGCTGAACGGCAGCTCGGACTGGACATGGGAATCCGGGTCCAGCTTCACCACCCGATTGTTGAAGTCGGTGACGTACACCGCGCCGGCCCGATCGACGGCGACGCCCTGCGGCTCGTAGAGCCCGGTGAATGGCAGCATTACCGGAGTCTTCGAGCCCGGCTCTAGCTTCACCACACGGCCATACATGCTCTGGTTGGTGACGTAGACGTTTCCGTTGCTGTCCAGCGCCAACCCGCCCGGGGAGAGCCGGAAGCTCAGACCCTCCAAGGGCAGCACACTCTGCCCGTTCGCCGACGCCGACGCCCCGGGAGATGTCTCCGAACGGTGGGTGACCGCGTAACCGCCCACACCGACTGCGACCAGCAGCGCCGCGGCAGCCGCGGCCGGCACCAACCATCGGCGATCTCCGCGGTTTTTGGCCTCGGCGGCAAAAGCCGGTGCGGCTGCCGCCGGCTGCTGCGCCGGCCGGTCCCGCCAACCGGTGATGGCGGGCCGCATCTGGGTCGGCTCGTGGGGTTGGTCGTAGGCACTCGCGCCATAGGCGCGGTGTTCGTAGCTGGCCGGCTGTTGGCGGTAGCCGTTGGCCGGAGAGCTCCCGCCGCCGTTGGTGGAGGCACCCACGGCGCTGGCCATTCGGGTGGCCACCCCGCCCTGCTGGACGATCATCGCGGCCTGATGCTGCTCTGCGGTGGTCAGCGCGTCGTGTGCGGCACGTGCCAGGTCGCCGGCGCTGCTGTATCGATCCCGCGGATTCTTCGCCATCCCCCTGGCGATCACCTGGTCCAATGCGACCGGCACCACGCCCGGCCGCAGCTGACTGGGCCGCGGGGCGGGCTCCATCAGATGGGAGGCGATCAGTCGTTCGATGGTCTCGGTCCGGTACGGCTGTTGACCGCTCAGACACTCGCTCAGCACACAGGCCAGTGAGTAGATGTCGGCACGGTGGTCGACCTCGGCCCCACTGAACCGCTCTGGCGCCATGTAGTTGTAGGTGCCCAGCGCCATCCCGGTCTGCGTCAGGCCGGGATCTGCCGCGGCGCGGGCTATACCGAAATCGACCAGGTAGGCGAAATCATCCCGAGTGAGCAGGATGTTCGCCGGCTTGATGTCGCGATGGGTGATTCCGCCGGCGTGCGCGGCGTCCAGGGCGGCGGCCACCTGTTCGATCACCGCGACCGCTCGCGCCGGGGACAGCGGGCCGGAGCGCTGCAGCTCCATGCCGAGGTCATTGCCGTCGATCAGCCGCATCTCGACGAACATCTGACCGTCGATCTCGCCGTAGTCGTGGATGGGCACCACATGCGGCTCGGTAAGCCGGCCTGCCGCGTCGGCCTCGCGCTGCATCCGCGTTCGGAATGCCGGATTGCCCGACAGCACGGGGGCGATCAGCTTCAGTGCGACCGATCGGTGCTTGCGGGTGTCCTCGGCCTCATAGACCTCACCCATGCCACCTCGCCCCAGCAGCCGAAGCAACCGGTAAGGACCGAATTGGGAACCCACCTGGGAAGCCGGTCCGTTATCGTTCACGACGCTCCATTCACCCGGTCAGGATTGGCATCAAGCAATCAACTGTTGCGGTGAACAGAAGATTAACCAAAGGTTACCAGCGAAAATGGATCGGCGCAGATGTCGACGATCAGGAAATAGCGTCGACCGCTGTCTTCAATTTCGACGTAAATTCCGGAGGCAGGGGAATATAACCGTACTGGTCCAGATCCTGCTGCCCGTCGCCGATCGCCGCTTGCATAAACGCCTTGACCGCTTGCGCCGTCGCCGGGTCGGGGTATTTGGAGCAGACGATCTCGTAGGTCACCAGCACGATCGGGTAGGCACCGGCCACCGTCGGTTTGTAGAACGACGAGGTATCCACCACCAGATCGTTTCCGGCGCCGCTGAACTTCGCGCCGGCGATGGTCTTGTCCACCGAGTCGACCGAGATAGTCACCGGCTGCGGGCCCGCCGAGGTGACGATCTGGGCCATGTTGAGCTCGCGCCCCACCGCATAGGACCACTCGTTGTAGGTGATCGAGCCCTCGGTGCTCCGCAACATCGCCGAGGTGCCGTCGTTGCCGGCCGCGCCGACACCGGTACCGCCGTTGAATGCCTTGCCCACCCCGCGGCCCCAGGCGCCGTCGGAGGCGATGTCGAGGTACTTCTGGAAATTGTCGGTGGTTCCGGACTCGTCGCTGCGGAACACCACATGGATGGGCTCGGCGGGCAACGCCGTGTCCTTGTTGAGCGCCTTGAGCGCGGGGTCATCCCATTTGGTGATGGTGCCGTTGAAGATCTTGGCCATCGTGGGCCCGTCCAGGTCGAGTTCGTTGACGCCGCCGATGTTGTAGGTCACGGCAATCGGACCGAAGACGGTCGGCAGGTGCCAGGGCGTCGACCCGCACCGCGCCGCCACCCGCTGCGGCTCACCGTTGGACGGATCGAGCGGAGAGTCAGATCCGGCCAATTCGGTTTGCCCACTGGCAAACTCAGCGATTCCGGTGCCAGATCCGTTGGCCCGATAGTCCAGCGTGTAGTCCGGGCAGGCCCGGATGTAGGCGTAGACGAACTGTTCGATCGCGTGTGCCTGGGCCGTCGAGCCGCTCGCGGTCAGCTTCTGCTTGCCGCCGCACTGCACCGCCGAGGACCCCGACCCCGAGGCCGACGACGATTCGGCACCACCACAGGCCACGACCGTCAGCAGTACAGTCGCCAGCAGGCTCGAGACGATACCGAATCGGTTGATCCTCAACGGCACTCCTTCGGCGGTCAGCGCGGAAACCACACGGTAGCCGAATCTGGTAATAAGTCAGCCAAAGCGACCCGAGATGTAGTCCTCGGTTTCCTTAAGTCTCGGATTAGAGAAAATCTTCTCGGTCCCGTCGATCTCGACCAACCGGCCCGGCTTCCCGACGGCCTCCAGGTTGAAGAAGGCCGTCTGATCGCTCACCCGCGCCGCCTGCTGCATGTTGTGGGTGACGATGACGATGGTGTAATCCTGCTTGAGCTGCGAGATCAGCTCTTCGATGGCCATCGTCGAGATCGGATCCAACGCCGAGCAGGGCTCATCCATCAACAGTACGTCGGGCTGCACCGCAATGGCCCGCGCGATACACAACCGCTGCTGCTGACCACCCGAAAGCCCGCCGCCCGGCTTGTCCAGCCGGTCCTTGACCTCGTTCCACAAGTTCGCCCCGCGCAGCGACTGTTCGACGGTGTCGTCCAGCAACTTGCGATTGCGCACGCCTTGCAGCGTCAGCCCGGCCACCACATTGTCGCGGATCGACATGGTGGGAAACGGATTTGGGCGCTGGAACACCATCCCGATCGCCTTGCGCACCCCCACCGGGTCGATGCCGGCCTGGTAGATGTCGTCACCGTCGAGCAACACCGAGCCCTCAACACGCGCCCCCTGGATGACCTCATGCATCCGGTTGAGGGTGCGCAGCACCGTCGACTTGCCGCAGCCCGATGGCCCGATGAACGCCGTGACGCTGCGTGGCGGCACCGACAACGTCACATCGGCCACTGCGTGAAACGACCCGTAAAAGATGTTGACGTCGCTCAGGTCCAACCTTTTGGCCACTGGCAGCCATCTCCTCACTCGACTCAACCTGTCCGGCCCGAATGTCCGACGGCCCAGACCTTCTTGGAGCAACGATCTGCGCGCCAGCCTAGCCACGATCTCGAGTCCCGCAATCTGGACAAAAGCGTCGACTCAGTCCAGGTACACCGCGACGCGCCACGATCCGATGGTGACGGAGGGTGAGCTGCTACCCGAAATACGTTATGCCCCAGACGATTAATCTACCGATCGCGAAGCCTGCACTCGCGCTTGCGATCGGCTAGCCGAAGCGGCCGGAGATGTAGTCCTCGGTCTCTTTGAAACTCGGGTTGGAGAAGATCTTCTCGGTCCCGTCGATCTCGATCAGCCGGCCAGGCTTGCCGACATCGGCCAGGTTGAAGAAGGCCGTCTGATCGCTCACCCGCGCCGCCTGCTGCATGTTGTGGGTGACGATGACGATGGTGTAATCCTGCTTGAGCTGCGAGATCAGCTCTTCGATGGCCATCGTCGAGATCGGATCCAACGCCGAGCAGGGCTCATCCATCAACAGTACGTCGGGCTGCACCGCAATGGCCCGCGCGATACACAACCGCTGCTGCTGACCACCCGAAAGCCCGCCGCCCGGCTTGTCCAGCCGGTCCTTGACCTCGTTCCACAGATTCGCCCCGCGCAGGGAGAACTCCGCGGTTTCGTCGAGCGTGCGGCGGTTGCGGATTCCCTGCAGCTTGAGACCGGCCACCACATTGTCGCGAATGGACATGGTGGGGAAGGGATTCGGTCGCTGAAAAACCATTCCGACGGCTTGGCGAACCCCCACCGGGTCGATTCCGGGGCGGTAGATGTTCTCGCCGTCGAGCAGTACCGAACCCTCGATGCGGGCCCCCGGAGTGGTCTCGTGCATGCGGTTGAGCGTGCGCAGCACGGTCGACTTGCCGCAGCCGGAGGGACCGATGAACGCGGTGACACTGCGCGGCGCGACCGACAGTGACACGTCGGCCACCGCGTGAAACGACCCGTAAAAGATGTTGAGGTCGGTGAGGTCCAACCTTTTAGCCACCGTGCAGCTCTCCTTGTTCGCCCACCGCTACGCGCTGGTTGTCGAGACCGATCTAGAACTTCTTGGGAGCGAAGATGCGTGCCCCGAACCTGGCCGCCACGTTGAGTAGCGCAATCAGCAGGATGAGCGTCAGCGCAGCGCCCCAGAGCCGATCCGTGGGCACCGCGCTGGCGCCCGCCCCGGCCGATGTCTGGTCATACATCATTCCCGGCAGCGACCCCATGAAGCCGTGGAACATATCGAAATTGATCGCCTGCGAGTAGCCGACCAGGATCAGCAGCGGCGCGGTCTCGCCCATCACCCGGGCCAGCGCCAACAGTATCCCGGTGACGATGCCGGACAGCGCGGTCGGAATCACGATGCTGGTGATGGTCTTCCACTTCGGTGCGCCCAACGCGTAGCTGGCTTCCCGCAGGTCCATCGGAATGATCCGCAGCATCTCCTCGGTGGCTCGCACGATCACCGGCACCATCAGCAGCACCAACGACAGCGACACCGCGAATCCGGAGCGGTGAAATCCCAAGGTGGCCACCCACAACGCGTAGACGAACAGCGCTGCGACGATCGACGGCACACCGGTCAGGATGTCGACCATGAACGTCGCGAGCTTGCCCAGTCGGGTGCCGGCACCGTACTCGACGAGATAGATCGCGACGAAGATCCCGATCGGGATCGAGATGGCCGCGCACAGCAGTCCTTGCAGCAGGGTCCCGATGATCGCATGGTAGGCACCGCCGCCGGCCACGAAGGCCGTCATGCCGGCCTGCGAGTGGGTCCACCAGGAACTGGTACTGACAGCACCGAAACCGAAGTCGAACACCGAGTACATCACCCACACCAGGGGCACCAACGCCAACGCCATAGCGGCGGTGACCAGCACCGTCGCAATCGAATTGGCCACCCGCCGGCGCAGACCTACCCCCGCAAACGTACGCAACTTGACGGGCCGGTCCAGCAACGCGGTCATGAATGCACCTTCTGGGTGATCGCGACGCGCGCCAGCGCGTTGACGATAAGCGTCAGCACGAACAGCACCAGACCGGCTGCGATGTAGGCGCCCGCCTTGTACTGGTCGTTGAACTCCGATGCGGTGGCGGCGATCTTGGTGGCGAAGGTGGAACCGCCGTCGAACAGCGACCAGTTGAACGCCTTCTGGGTGGAGCGCAGGATGATCAGCAGCGCGACCGTCTCACCGAGCGCCCGGCCCAAGCCCAGCATCGCGGCACTGATGTAGCCGGAGCGGCCGAACGGCAGCATCACCATCTTGACCACCTCCCAGCGGGTCGCGCCCAGCGCCAGGGCGGCCTCGACCTGGCCGCGGGGCGTTTGAGCCAGCACCTCGCGGGTGACCGCGGTGATGATCGGCAGGATCATCACCGCAAGCACGATTCCGCCGGTGAAGATGGTGCCGCCACCCGCCACCGACGCGTTGCCGTCGGCGAACAGGAAGAATCCACCGAGGTGTTCGTTGAGCCATAGCGCGGTGCCGCGCAACTGCGGGGCCAGCACATAGAGGCCCCACGCTCCGTAGATGATCGACGGCACGGCGGCCAGCAATTCGACCATGTAGCCCAGGGGTCCGACGAGCCGCCTTGGCGCGTATTCGGCGAGATAGATCGCGACGCCCAGAGCAACCGGCATGGCCAGCAACAGCGCGAACAGCGAGACGAACACCGTCACCTGCAACATCTCTGCGATGCCGAAGTGCATGGCGGAGGTGTTGGTGGTGACCCAACTGCCGCCGTAGGTGAAGAAGTTCTCCCGGTTACGCTGCAGCGCCGGTATCGCCCGCAGCAGGAGGAAGCCTCCGACGGCGCTGATCAAGACGATGATCAGCACCCCGGAGCCTTCCGCGACCAGACGGAACAGCCGATCTTGCAGGCGGCTGCCGGTGGAACGCAGCGCCGTCGGGGTCACCGACGGCGTCGATGCAGGCGCAGACACAGACGCGTCGGCGATGCTTGACACCCCCTCATCGCTTGCACCACGGCGGCTACTGGATCGCGTCGATGGCGGCACTCAAGCGCCGTTTCAACTGGTCCGGCAGCCGGACGTAACCGGCGGACGACAATTCGTCCTGGCCGCTGGTGGAGGCCGTCTTCAGGAAGGACTTCACGGCCGCCGACGTGTCGGGGTCGTAGCCCTTGGAGCAGACGATCTCATAGGTCACCAAGACTAGCGGGTAGGCAGCGGCCTGCTTGGTGCCGTAAAGCGACCTCAGGTCCAGCCGCATGTCGTTGCTGTCCTCGGAAACGAATCCGGCCGACTGAATCGCAATACCGGCCGATTCGTCGGTGGCAGCGACCACCCCAGAGCCCGAATCGATCATCGCCGACCGCAGGTTGGCCTGGTCGGCGAAGCCCTTCTCGACATAGCCGACGGCACCGGGCGTGCTCTGCACCGCCTGCACGACCCCCGCCGACTTCTGCGCGCCCTCGCCGACGCCGCCCTGGAATTCGCTGCCTTCACCCTTGGTCCAGGTCTGCGGTGCCGCAGCGCTGAGGTACTTCTGGAAGTTGTCGGTGGTGCCCGACGAGTCCGAGCGATAGATCGGCGTGATGGCGATCGCGGGCAGTTCCTCGCCCGGGTTGAGGGCCACCAACGCGGGGTCGTTCCAGCTGGTGATGGCTCCGCTGAAGATCCGGGCCAGCACGTCACCGTTGACGACCAGGTTCTCCACGCCATCGAGGTGGTAGGCGATGCTGACCGGCCCGAACACCAGCGGCAGGTGCCATGCCGGGTTCTGGCCGCAGCGGTCGGCCGCCTCGGCGACCTGTGCCTCGCTCAGCGGCGAGTCCGAACCGGCGAAGTCGACGTGCCCGGCGATGAACTGCTCGCGGCCCGCGCCCGACCCGGTCGGGTTGTACGACAGGTTCTTGCCCGAGCACTCTTTGCCCCACACCTGGTTGAACACCGCGATCGCGTTCTGCTGAGCCGTCGATCCCTCAGCGGTGAGCGTGCTCTTGCCTGCGCACTCGGCGGAGTCAGCTTTGCCGGAGGTGGTGCCGGTGCCGGACGGGCTCGCGGTGTTGTCATCGCTGCCGCAGCCACTGAGCGCCAGACCGGTCATCGCGGCCGCTACCAGCGCAAGACCCGCCTTTGTGCGTTTCATCAGTTCTCGCTTTCTCGCTTCCGGTTCAAATCTCTCCGGGAACGTATGCGGCACTTATGGATGGCAGCCACATGGCAGATGAACGGGCGGTGAATAGATTCCAGTGCCGCATCAAGGCTGATCCACAGCGGCGTACGCGGTATCGACACTGTGCACCACAAAGCCCAACTGCTCGTAGGTACGCAACGCCGCGGTGTTGTCCGCCTCGACGTAGAGCAGCACGATCGGCGCCTCGACATCGGCAAGCCGGTCCGCCAGGTAGTCCAGCCCGATCTCGGTCAGCACCCGGCCCAGGCCGCGCCCCTGCGCGGCCGGGTCGACTCCCACCACGTAGACCTCGCCCACACGTTCGGCGCCCGGTTTGCCGGAGTGGATCTTGGTCCAGTGAAACCCCAGCAGCACGGGTCCCTCGAACGCCAGAAACAGTCCGGCCGGATCGAACCAGGCCTCGGCGCGGCGCTGCGCCAGATCCTCGGCGGTCCAGCCGCCCTGCTCGGGATGCCAGGAGAACGCGGCGTTGTTGACCCGCAGCAGTTCGGCGTCGTCGTCTGGGCCCGCATAGGTGCGAATCGTCACCCCGGGCGGAACCTTCGTGCTTACGCGGTGGTCCCGCAACGATCGGCGCATCTGCAGCAGCTGACGCACCGCGGTCAACCTCAACGCCGCGGCAGTGGCTCGGGCGGCGGGCAGTGTGCCGTGCGCCCAGAACCGGGTGCCGCCGTCGGTTCGGGCCAGTGCGGCGCGGGCCATCGCGGCCCCGATACCGCGCCGCCGGGCCTGCGGGGCCACCACCAGCTCCGCCATCGGCGCGGCGTCCTCCGAGCCCGCGGTCAGGTTCAGATAACCCAGTACCGTCGCGCCGTCACTGGCGACCAGATGTTCGGTGCGGGACGCGGCGAGCTCCCGCAGTACCTGCTCCCCCACCGGGGCGACGCCGTCACGGTGGCCGGCAGTGGTGATCAGATCGCGGATCTGCCGCTGCTCGTCATCGGTCAGTGCGGCATGCCATTGCGGGGCGGTCACTGACTGGTCAGCCGCTCGGGCGCACCGCCGTCGGCGCCGTCGAGGTCCTCGACCATCTCGTCGTCGCCCTCGTCGCCCTCGTCGTCAGAGGCGGCCGAAGAGTGGCCCCGCACCGGCCGGACCGCCTTGTAGCCGACGTTGCGGACCGTGCCGATCAACGACTCGTATTCCGGCCCGAGCTTGGCGCGCAACCGCCGGACGTGCACGTCGACCGTTCGGGTACCGCCGAAGAAGTCGTAGCCCCAGACCTCCTGTAACAACTGCGCCCGGGTGAAGACCCGGCCGACGTGTTGGGTGAGGTACTTCAGCAGCTCGAATTCCTTGTAGGTCAGGTCCAGCGGACGGCCCCGCAACCTCGCGGTGTAAGTGCCCTCGTCGATCACCAGCTCGCCGAGCTTGGTCTGTCCCGAGGCCTGCTCGGCGGCCGGCGCGCCGC
This sequence comes from Mycolicibacter heraklionensis, assembly GCA_001673575.1. GTDB lineage: Bacteria > Actinomycetota > Actinomycetes > Mycobacteriales > Mycobacteriaceae > Mycobacterium > Mycobacterium heraklionense_A. The sequence continues at coordinate 144,335 of LZME01000095.1, forward strand.
GGCGGCCGGTCAGCAGCCGCAGCCGGGCGTCGGTCTCGGCGGGTCCGGTACCCGGAAGCAGTATCTCGTCGATACCCCACTCGGCGTTGACCGCCACCAGTCCGCCCTCGGTCACGATCGCGACCACCGGTACCGATCCTGCGGTGGCGCTCAGCAGCCGGCACAGTCCTCGTGCCGCGGCCAGATCGGTGCGCGCGTCGACCAGCACCACCTCGGCCGAACCGGCCTCAAGCAGCGCAGAAACCTCTGGCGCCGCTGTCCGCACAGTGTGCGCAAGCAGGGACAGCGACGGCAACACCCCGTCGGGGTGCAGGTCAGCGGTCAACAGCAGTAGCTCCAATAGAGGCCCTCCAGCGTCCCAGGTGATCTAACGATAGCGTGCGACCTGCCAGAATGACCGAGTGCGCAGGGTGCTTATCGGTATGTCGGCCGCGATCGCGGCCCTGGTCTTGGTGGCCGTCGGGGTCGATTTCGGCGCAAGCGTCTATGCCGAGTACCAGTTGTCGCGGGCGGTACGCCGGGCCACGGACCTGCGCGCGGACCCGTTCGTGGCGATCCTGGGCTTCCCGTTTCTGCCCCAGGCGCGCCGCGATCACTACACCGAAGTGGAGATCAAGGCCCCGGCTGTCGAACAGCCGATGATCGGCAAGTCGATGCTGGAGGCCACCATGCACTCGGTCGACTTGACCGAAGCCACTTGGCGGTTCCGGCCGGAAGCCCCGATCCCGGTGGCCAGGCTGGAGAGCCGGATCATCATCGGCTCGGTGCATTTGGGCCGGTACCTGGGCATCCGCGACCTGATGGTGGAGGCGCCGCCGGCCGAGACCAACGACAACACCGGCGGCACCACCGAGTCCGGAATCTCGAGCAGCCACGGGCTGGTATTCACCGGCACGCCAGCGGGTTTCGGCAAGCGGGTGAGCGTGGCCGTGGACCTGTCCATCGACGGGGAAGACCACAGCACGTTGGTGATCACCCCGACCGGCATCCTTACCGGGCCGGACACCGCCGACCAGACGGTGCCCGAGGAGCAGCGCGCCGCGGTGCTCACCGCGTTCCGCGGCAGCCTGCCTCAGCAGCGGCTGCCGTTCGGCTTGATCCCGACCAGTCAGGGTGCGCGCGGCTCCGATGTGATCATCGAAGGTATCGCCGACGGAATGACGGTCACCCTGCCGGATTTCCGCCCACGATGAGCATCGTCGCGATCTTCGCCGCCCTGGTATTCGCCGGTGCGATCGGATGGTGGCTGAACCGACGGGCCGGGGTGTTGCGACAGCTGCCCGACTCCGAGAGTGGTGACGCCGCCACCGCCGCTTCCGATGCCGCCTTTTTGGGGCTGGAACCGGGACGCCCGGCAGTGGTGCATTTCTCCGCGCCGTGGTGCGGGCCGTGCGCCGGTGTGCGCCGGGTGGTGGAGAAGGTCTGCGATGACCTCGGCGGTGTCGCCCATCACGAAATCGACATCGACGCCAACCCCGATGCGGCGCGCAGGTTCTCGGTGCTGTCGCTGCCGACCACGGTGATTTTCGATGCCGAGGGGCGCCAGCGGTACCGCGCCGCCGGTGTCCCGACGTCGGCGGACCTGCGTTCTGCGCTGGAACCTCTGTTGGCTTGACGGCCCCTACGTTGGGTAGTCTGTACGTCGTGTTCGCCCGCCTTGAGCTTGTGCTCACCAAGCGCCGCGCAGTCGACCTGTGCCGCACCGCGGGCTGCTGTTGTTGTCGTTGTCGCTGAGACGCGCGTTTTCGCGTCGCTATCGGAGCGCCCGGGAAGCCGTGGCATGTCTCCACCAGCCACTCGCCACGACAGCCAGGAGCATTTCATGCGGGATATCGACACCGACACCGTCCAAATCCAACAGGTAGACGTCCGGGGCCCCCGGTTCACCGCCTGGATCACCACCGCCGTACTGGTGGCCGTCCTGCTCATCGCCGGGTTCAGCCCGGTCGGCGCGGCCATTCTGCTGGCCGCCCAAGCCGTCGTCTTCGCGATCGGCGCGACCGCAGGCCCCCGCCGGCACCCCTACGGATTGCTGTTCGCCCGGCTGGTGGCTCCGCGGCTGGGGCCGGTCACCGAACGTGAGCCAGTGGCGCCGCTGCGCTTCGCCCAGCTCGTCGGCCTGGTGTTCGCCGTGATCGGAGTCGCCGGGTTCGCGTTCGCCCCGGCAGTCGGCCTGATCGCGACGGCCTTCGCACTGGCGGCGGCCTTCCTCAACGCCGCCTTCGGCATTTGTCTGGGCTGCCAGCTCTACCCACTCGTCATACGCCTGCGGCCGAATACGGCGTGACCACAGCATCTCCCCTGGAAGTAATCGGAAAGGATTCCCACCATGGCACGCTCTGACGTCCTGGTCTCCACCGACTGGGCTGAGAGCAATCTCGACGCGCCCAACACGGTGTTCATCGAAGTCGACGAAGACACCAGCGTGTACGACATCAATCACATCCCGGGCGCAATCCGGCTGGACTGGCGCAGGGACCTGCAGGACCCGGTACGCCGCGACGTCATCGACGAGGCCGCGTTCTCCAAGCTGCTCTCCGAGCGCGGCGTGGCCAACGACGACACCGTGATCCTCTACGGCGGCAACAACAACTGGTTCGCCGCCTTCGCCTACTGGTACTTCAAGCTGTACGGACACGAGTCCGTCAAGCTGCTCGACGGCGGCCGCAAGAAATGGGAGCTCGGCGGGCGTCCGCTGTCGAGTGAAGCCGTCAGTCGGCCCGCCACGTCCTACACCGCCAAGCCGCTGGACGAGTCGCTACGGGCCCGCCGCGATGAGGTGGTCGCGGCGATCAACACCAAGAACCTCGTCGACGTGCGCTCCCCCGAGGAGTTCTCCGGCAAGATCCTGGCTCCAGCGCACCTGCCTCAGGAGCAGAGCCAGCAGCGCGGCCACGTCCCGAGCGCGATCAACGTGCCGTGGAGTCGTGCCGCCAACGAGGACGGCACCTTCAAGTCCGACGAGGAGCTGGCCAAGCTGTACGCCGATGCCGGCCTGGATGGTCAGAAGGAGACCATCGCCTATTGCCGTATCGGTGAGCGTTCGTCGCACACCTGGTTCGTGCTGCGTGAGCTGCTCGGACATCGCAACGTCAAGAACTACGACGGTAGTTGGATGGAATACGGCTCCCTGGTGGGCGCCCCGATCGAATTGGGAAGCTGATATGTGCTCTGGACCCAAGCAAGGGCTCGCCCTGCCTGCCAACGTCGACCTGGAGAAGGAGACCGTGATCACCGGCCGCGTGGTGGACAGCTCCGGTGCGTCCGTCGGCGGTGCCTTCGTCCGACTGCTGGACTCCTCGGACGAGTTCACCGCTGAGGTCGTGGCCTCGGCCACCGGTGACTTCCGGTTCTTCGCCGCTCCAGGTGCCTGGAGGGTGCGTGCCCTGTCCTCGGCTGGTAACGGTGACGCCGTGGTGACGCCCTCCGGGGCGGGCATCCACGAGGTCGACATCAAAGTCGCCTGACGACTCGCGATAGACTTCCCCCCGTGGTGTTGTTCTTCGAGTTGATGCTGGTGGCGGCGACTGGCCTGATCACCTGGTTTGCGCTGTACACGCTGTATCGGCTGATTACCGACGAGATGTGAGTGCCTCCGACGGGGGTACGCCGGATGCCGGCGAGCGCCAGGTCGACCGGGGTTCCGGCGACCGCGCGGTAGCGGCCGCCGCTGAGCGTGCCAAGCAGACCGCGGCACGCAACATTCCGGTCTTCGACGACCTGCCGTTCACCGATACCGCCAACCTGCGCGAGGGTGCGAACCTGCACGACGCGCTGTTGGCGCTGCTGCCGTTGGTCGGGGTGTGGCGCGGTGAAGGCGTAGGCCACGGCACGCAGGGTGACTACCGGTTCGGTCAGCAGATCGTGGTGTCCCACGACGGCGGCGACTACCTGAACTGGGAGGCGCGGTCCTGGCGGCTGTCCGACGATGACGAGTCCAGCCAACCGGCCCTGCGCGAAACCGGCTTCTGGCGGTTCGTGGACGATCCGGACGACCCCGACGAGTCGCAGGCCATCGAACTGCTGCTGGCGCACTCCACCGGCTATGTGGAGCTGTTCTACGGGCGCCCGCACGGCCCGGCCTCCTGGGAGTTGGTCACCGATGCGCTGGCGCGCAGCAAATCGGGTGCGCTGATCGGCGGGGCCAAGCGGCTGTACGGGATCGTCGAGGACGGCGACCTGGCTTATGTCGAGGAGCGGGTGAACGCCGACGGCGAGCTGGTGCCGCACCTGTCGGCGCGACTGTCACGCTTCATCGGCTGACCCATAACGTTGATGCGATGAAGCGGCGGAGGCTTCTCGCACTTTTGCGCCCTAGCCGCGGAGTCAATGACCTATTGCGGTGTCGACCAGGCCGGCGAATTCCTGCTCGGACACCCGCGGTTGTAACGCCCAGCCGTTCAAGGTGTGCACCCGCGCGGCCAAGGTGATGCTCGACACCAGCCAGAGATCTTGCGCAGCAGCGAGATCCGACGGTCGCAACGGGGCGTATTCGCATTGGTAGCCCGCGGCGCGGGCCACGTCGAACAGTGCCTCCTGGGTGGTGCCGCGCAGGATCGGGTGCGACAGCGGCGGGGTGATGAGCCGTCCGGGCTCCACCAGCACCACCGTGGAGCGCGGCCCCTCCAAGACGAAACCGTCGGAGCTGATGAAGATGACGTCGTCGGCGCCCTGTTTGGCGGCGTACCGCAGCGCCGCCATGTTCACCGCATAAGACAGCGTCTTGGCGCCGGCCAGCAGCCACGGCAGCTCCAGACCCTGCGCCGACAGACCACGGTCCAAGGTGATCGCCGCCACGCCCTCGCGGCGGGCCGCCGCGATGCGTTCCGGCAGCGGGGTCAGCAGTACGTATGCGGTTGGCGCCGAACCGGTTTCTCGGCCCCGGCTGTAGATCATTCGCAGTGCGCCCTCACCCGTTCCGGCCCACTGCTGCACCGCCTCGTCGACGGCACGGCGCCAGTCGTCCAGGTTCGGGGCCGGCAGGTCCATCAGCTCGGCGGAGCGCGCCAGCCGCCGCAGGTGAGCATCGAGCAGGCAGGCGGCACCGTCGCGCACCAGCAGCGTCTCGAAGACGCCATCGCCGCGCAGCGCCGCCAGATCGTCGGCGTGCAAGAGCGGCGAGCCGGCTGCAGCGGGCCCGCCGCCCACGGTGACGATCGTCACGACGCTGTCTTCCACATCGGCCTGCGGTGCCATGGACCGTGAGCGTAGCGGCTCCGTAGAGTTGACCCGTGTCCGCCGTCCCCGCACCTGATTCCGGCCCCGACGCGGGCGCTGTCTGGCATTACGGCGACCCGTTCGGCGAACAGCGCAGCGCTGAAACCGCAGCCGTGTTGGTGGATCGGTCCCACCGGGCGGTGCTCACACTGGGCGGCGCGGATCGCAAGACTTGGCTGCACAGTCTGTGCACCCAGCACGTCTCCGATCTTCCCGACGGCGCCAGCACCGAGAACCTGACCTTGGACGCCAAGGGCCACATCCAGAACCACTGGGTCCAGACCGAGCTGAATGAGCGGACCTACCTCGACACCGAGCCATGGCGGGGCACGCCCCTGATCGACCACCTGCGCAAGATGGTGTTCTGGGCCGACGTCGCCGTCGAGCCGGCGGACCTTGCGGTGCTGTCGCTGTTGGGCCCCGACCGGGATGCTCCGGCTGTCCTCGAGGCGCTGGGGCTGGCCGCACCGCTCGGGGCGACCGCGGTGTCGCTCGGTGATTCCGGGGGTTTCGTTCGGCGGGCGGCGGGCCACGATGCGCTGGAACTGTTGGTGCCACGCGCCGAGAAGAGCCAGTGGCAGCGGCGGCTGACCCAGGCCGGGGTGCGGCCCGCCGGCGTATGGGCCTACGAAGCCGACCGCGTGGCCGCGGGGCGCCCGCGGTTGGGCGTGGACACCGACGAGCGCACCATTCCGCACGAGCTGAACTGGATCGGCGGACCCGGCGTCGGCGCGGTGCACCTGGACAAGGGGTGCTACAGCGGGCAGGAGACGGTAGCCAGGGTGCACAACCTGGGCAAACCGCCGCGGATGCTGGTGCTGTTGCACCTCGATGGGTCGGTGGACCGGCCCTCGACGGGAGATCCGGTCACCTCAGGCGGGCGCTCGGTGGGCCGGCTGGGCACGGTGGTGGACCATTTCGAACTGGGTCCGATCGCGCTGGCGCTGCTCAAACGCGGGCTCCCGGCCGATACTCCGCTGCTGACCGGCGCCGACTCCGAGGTCAGTGCGGTGATCGACCCGGAATCGATGCCGCCGCCGGACGTGCGCGGGGCGGGGCGGCTCGCCGTCGACCGGCTACGGGGCCGGCTTTGATAGTGGTCACACCGGCGCAGGGCAGGTCGGCAGCTCCGCGATCGGCACGGTAAGCTGTCGGCAGGACAATAAACACATTCAGATCGGAGCCGCCTGCTCGTTGGGCCGCTCCGTTATTGCGCGAGGGGGTCCCCCCATGGGCCGCGGCCGGGCTAAGGCGAAGCAGACCAAGGTTGCTCGAGAGCTGAAGTACAGCTCACCGTCGACCGATTTCTCCCAGCTCCAACGTGAGCTGGCTGGGTCTGAGGTCAACGACTCCGACGGTGACGACTCCTGGAATGGCGACGACGACTGGCGCCGCTGAGCGCCAGTCGTACCGCCGGTCCTGACCGGCCCTGATAGGGCTGGACCTAATGGGGCTGGGCAGACCCGCTAGGGCCTAGAACCTCGGGTGCTCCCCGACCAGCGTGGCCCCGTCTCCCGGTTCGGCGTTCTTCCCCGGCTTGGCGACTGTGCCGAGCGGCCAGCAGTCGACGTGGCGGGCAGTCAGGATGGCCAGCGCGCGGTCGGTGTCCTCCGGCGCGACGATGGCGACCATGCCGACGCCCAGGTTGAACGTCTTCTCCATCTCCGCGCGGCTCACCCGTCCACGCTGGGCGATCATCGCGAACACCGGAGCCGGCGTCCAGGTGCCACGGTCCACTTCGGCGATCAGCCCGTCGGGGATGACGCGGGCCAGGTTGCCGGCCAAGCCGCCGCCGGTGACGTGGCAGAACGTGCGCACCTGGGTCTCGGCGGCCAGCGCCAGGCAGTCCTTGGCGTAGATGCGTGTCGGTTCCAGCAGTTCCTCACCGAGGGTGCGACCGAACTCCTCGACGTGGCCGGCCAGGTTCATCCGGTCGATGTCCAGCAGCACCGCCCGGGCCAACGAGTAGCCGTTGGAGTGCAGGCCCGAGGAGCCCATCGCGATCAGCACGTCGCCGGGGCGGACCCGGTCGGGGCCCAGTACGTCGTCGGCCTCCACCACGCCGACACCGGTCGCGGAGATGTCGTAGTGATCGGGTTCCATCAGGCCGGGGTGCTCGGCGGTCTCCCCACCCAGCAGCGCGCAGCCAGCCTGCACACACCCTTCGGCTATGCCGGAGACGATCGCGGCGACGCGTTCGGGCACGGTGCGGCCGACGGCGATGTAGTCCTGCAGGAACAGCGGCTCGGCGCCGCAGACAACCAGGTCGTCGACGACCATGGCCACCAGGTCGATGCCGACGGTGTCGTGCTTGTCCAGTGCCTGGGCGATCGCCAACTTGGTGCCCACGCCGTCGGTGGAGGACGCCAACAGCGGCTCACGGTAGTCGTTGCGCAGGGCGAACAGGCCGGCGAAGCCGCCGAGGCCACCCCGCACCTCCGGCCTGGTGGCCTTGGCGGCCAACGGTTTGAACAATTCGACGGCCCGGTCACCGGCGTCGATGTCCACTCCGGCCGATGCGTAGGTAACGCCCTGGGAGCTTGATTCTGCTGAGGTCATCGCGGTAAAGGCTACCGGTCGCCGACTGCGTTCGGTATTGCGCTCGACGTTACGGGCTCAGAGCCGGTTATGGCGGACCTGATTGAACGGTACGCCGCGGTCGGCGGCGTACTCGCGAGGCAGGCCCAGGACGCGTTCCGCGATGACATTGCGCGCCATCTCGTCGCTGCCCCCGCCTAGGCCCACGGTCTGCCGTGACAGATACCGCCGGCCGGCTCTGAGCAGGTGCGCCTCGTCGTCCACCACCGCCAACGGACCGGCGACCGCCATGGCGGTGTCGACCTCCAGGTAGGTCACATCGGAATGGAACAGCCGGATGATCGAGGCCGCAGCGGGCGGAAGTGCACCGCTGCGCATGCCGCGCCCGGCATAGTCGATGAGCTTGTCGCGCACCATGCGCCGGGCCAGCACCCGGCCGATCTGGTCCTGGGTCAGCGGGTCGTCCGCGGTGCCGGCGTCGCGCGCCAGGGTCAGGAAGTCGCCGGCGGCCATCTCGGTGCGTTCGGGGCCGCGCCCGCTGGCGAACTCCGAACCCTGCCCCACCGCCCGCCGCTCGTGGTAGAGCAGCCGCGACGCGACGTCCCAGCCCTTGTTGACCTCGCCGACCACCGTGTCGGGCCCGAGCCGCAACCCGTCGAAGAACTCTTCGCAGAACTCGTTGGAGCCGTCGACCTGCTCGATGCGGCGCAGTGTGACGCCGGGCGCGTCGATCGGCACCAGGAACATGGTCAGCCCGTCGTGCTTGGGCACCGTCGAATCGGTGCGGGCCAGCAGCAGCCCGAAGTCGGCGGCGAACGCACTGGTGCTCCACGTCTTGGCCCCGCTGACCACCCACTCGTCGCCGTCGCGCTCGGCGCGGGTGATCAGGCCGGCCAGATCGGATCCGCCGCTGGGCTCCGAGAGCAGCTGCACCAGCACCTCGTCGCCGCGCAGCGCGGCGCTGATGTGGCGGCGCTTCTGTTCCTCACTGCCGGTGTCGAGCAGGGTGGCGCAGCAGATGGTGAAGGTCGGGACGTTGAGGATCAGCGGCATCTCATAGCCGGCGGACACCGCGTCGAAGGCCTTCTGATAGCGCAGGTCCAGGCCGAGTCCGCCGTATTCACGGGGGAAGCAGATCCCGGCGAAGCCGCCGGCGTACAGCCGCCGCTGCAGCTCGCGTGCGCGCTGCCAGGCGCCGTCGTCGTCGCGACCGTTGCGCGGGGGGCGCTGCGGGTCCAGGCGCGGCATGTTGGCGGCCAGCCAGTCGCGCGCCGAGGCGGCGAAGGCCTCCACGGTGATGTCGGTCATGCGGCGGGCTCCGTGCTGCTGGCGGCCGCGTAGATGGCCTGGTGGTGCTCGGCGGGAGTGCCGAGCAGATTCCGGTACAGGGTGGCCCGGCGCAGATACAGGTGCAGGTCGTGTTCCCAGGTGACGCCGATCCCGCCGTGCAGTTGCACGCACTCCTGAATCAGCCGGCCGGCATGTTCACCGAGATAGGACTTGGCCGCGCCGGCCCACATGGCGGCGTCGGGATCCCGCGCGGCGACCTTGTCCACCGCACCGGCGGTGATCGCGTGGCAGGCGTGCAGCCACATGGTCATGTCGGCAAGCCGGTGTTTGATCGCCTGGTAGGACGCCAGCGGCCGGCCGAAGCTGTACCGGTCGCGAGCCCAGGCGACGGTCATGGCCATGACGGCGTCCAGGAGCCCGGCCGTTTCGGCGCACACCAGCGCGATCGCGACCTGGGTCTGGCGGTCGATGAGCGCACCGGTCTGCGCCGCGGTACCAACCACCGCGGATGCGTCGATTTCGGTATCGCTGAATTCGATGCGCGCGTACTGCTTCACCAGATCGATGCCGGGCCGCGGCGTCACCCGCACTCCGGCACTGTCGGTGCGAACCAGGAACTGGCGCACCGCACCGTCGTCGGTGCGCGCGCCGATCAGCACCAGGTCCGCGCGGTCTCCGGCCTCCACCCGATCCTTGACCCCGTTGAGCCGGTAGCCGCCGGCGATGCTGGTTGCGGTCAGGCCCGGCTGATGAGGACGAAAGCCCCGACCGGGCTCGTCGGCTGCCCAGGTCGCCACCGTCTCCCCCGCAGTCAGCGCCGCTATGTCGCGCGCATGGGTGTCCCGGTTGTCGGCGTCGACGAGGCCGGCCAGGACCACGCTCACCGGGTACAGCGGCCCGGGCGCCACGGTGCGTCCGATCTCGGTGGCGATCGCGGCCAGGTCGTGCAGGCCGCAGCCCGACACACTGCCGCCGCCGAGTTCCTCGGGCACCAGCAGGCCGGCCCAGCCGAGATCGGCAGCCTGCCGCCACCATGCCGCGTCGTAGGAGCTGCCCCGTGCATGCAGGTCGCGGTAATCGCGCAGCCCCGCGGTCTTGTCCAGGAATGCGCGCGCCGTCGCGACGAAAAGCTCGCTCTCCGTTGACAGATCGGTCATCTCATCTCCTTCGAAAACCGCGGTCACCGGATGGGCTCGTCACCGAGCACCGTGGTGCGCAGCATTTCCCGGGGAGAATCCGGGTCATAGGGGGCGGCCCGATGCAGGACGCCACGGTTGTCCCAGATGACGGTGTCCCCCACCGACCAGTGGTGACGATAGACCCGATCGGCCACGGTGGCGCGCGCGAGTAGTTCGTCCAACAGGGCCCGCCCTTCCTGCAGATCCATGCCGACGACGTAGTCGGCGGAGGCACCGAGCACCAGTGATCGGCGCCCGTTGCGGTGCGTCCAGACCAGGGGATGTTCATGGGTGGGCCGGGCCCGCCACCGGGCCAGATCTTCCGGGGATGGGTCGGGGGTGACCCGCCGCTGGGAAGCCTCCAGTGAGTGGACGACGCGCAGTGCGCCATAGCGTCGCTTCTCGTCGTCGGTGAGCAGGTCGTAGGCGGCGTACGAGCTGGCGAATTCGGTCTCCCCGCCGTGCTCTGCTACCTGCACCGCCGAGAGCACGGTGGCCTTCTGCGGGTATTCGTCGCCGGTCGGCGTGCACCCGTCGATGTGCCAGTCGAAGGTGGCGCGCAGGTAGCTCGCGGAGGAGTTCTTGGACCGGTTCAGCGTGACCGGGTAGATGCCCGCGACCTCGTGATGGCCGTCGGCGGAGTAGTCGACGCTGCCCAGCCGGCCGCAGAACGCAACCTGGGCGCGGGGGTCGATACGCAGGCCCCGGAAGACCAGAACGCCGTTGTCTTCCAACGCTTCGAGCACCGCGGCTCCCAGGTTCGCGTGATCCTCCGCGGCAGCTAGCTGCCGCGGGTCGACGCCGAGGACCTCGGCGCCGACTGAGGACGTCAGCTTGTTGATGGTGAGCAGACTCATCGGCCTGACCTTTCTCACAAGGGTTTTCGCGCTGTTGACCGCTACGGGATGGGCCAGCCGGTGCGGGTCATGACGGCGTCGGCGGCGTCGACGGGGGCGGGCTGGCCCATGATCTCCACTGCCATCGCCACCATCACCAGTGAATAGATCAGGTGCAGCAGGTGCAGCGCGTCCTCGGGAAGTTCATCCAGGGCGAACTTGTCGCAGTACTCGATCGCTACTTCCAACCGCGGAAAGAACGCGTCGTAGAATTGCCGCAGCTCACCGATGGTGCTGGACAGCCTCTGATTGAAACGTTCGGTTTCGGTTGGCAAGCACCAGGTTTCAGCGAAGCGCTCGAGCTCGGCGAAGGCGCTGGGTAGCCGTGGAGCAGTCATTGTGCCGCTCCTAAGCCGGCGTGCGCGCGCCGGTAGTCGTCCACCCAGTCGGCGACCACCTTGTGCAGGTGCCGCACCAGGATCTCCTGATCGTTGAGAGGGAAGTCGTCGACGATGCCGTATTCCAGCGCGGCCTGGGTGCCGCCGAGCATGCCGGCGTCTTGCAGCGCAAACTCTTTGAGCACCACCGACGCCACCTCGTGTTCGATGCGCTCGCGCACGGTGCGGGCCGGATGGAAGTAGGTGTGGGCCTCGAATCGGTGGGTGTTGTGCGAGGTGGGCCAGTACCGGTAGAGCAGGTACCAGCCGCCGTAGATGAGGATCTCGGTGTTGGGGAAGATCTGGAAGTTGCTGATCCCCCACGGTTCGATGCCGCCCGGATTCAGCCCGGCGGGCAGCTTACCGATATCGGGCGTCTCCCAGGGGCCGACCAGCCCGCTGCGGGTGGCCCGCTCGATCGGGTACATGTACTCCGGTGGGAGCAGCCATCGCCGCCGCCCGGCTGTGGAGACCAATCGGTGCGGCCCGTCGATTTGGAAGTGGCCGCAGGTGAATCCGGCGCCGGGCACCCGGACTTGGGCCGGCACTTGCTGGGAATGCAGTGCCGGAACATGGTAGTACTCCTGGAACGCGTCGGCGAAGATCTTCCAGTTGCTGTTGTTGTGGGCCACCCAGTCATAGCGTTCGGTCAGCTTCTCAAACGGGTAGCCGTCGAGGCCGGTGATCATAGGGCCGAGGAATTCCCGCAGATTCTGACGCGGTTCCGTGTCGAGGTTGACGAAGATGAAGCCGTTCCAGATGTCGCAGTGCAGCGGCATCAGGGCCGCGGTGTCGGCACCGTCGAATTCGTACGTGCGGCGGCAGCGCTTGCAGGTGATCGCCTCGACTTGTCCGGCGGTCTCGCGGTCGGGATATTCGTGCCAGACGAGCTTGGTTCCGCAGCGCGGGCAGACGTTACCGAAGGCGCGGATTCCCTGGTCGGTGCGGACGAGAAGCACCGACGCCCGGGCCGCTTCGATCTCCTTGGTGGCATAACTGCCGTGTTCGGGAAGTTCCTCGACGCGCCCGATGTTGAGCCAAGCCCGTTTGAACACCGCTTCGCGTTCGAGTTCGAAGAACTCAGGGGATGTGGAGTCGACGAAAGAGATCGGGCCGGTGCCTAATTCCGGGTAGTGCTCGGTCCACGAGCCCGCTGCGGTCCGGCCGGATCGCACCGAAGGTTGTTCTGTCACAACACCGCCCCTCCGTTGACGCCGAGTACTTGACCGGTGATGAAACCGGCTTCCTCCGAGCACAAGAACCCGACCGCCGCGGCGATGTCCGCGCCGGTGCCCAGCCGGCCCATCGGGATGTTGGCCGCGATCTGCTCGTTCGGTGGTAGGTATCCGGCCGCTTGGCCTTGGTGCTGCATGGGCGTCTCGATGCCCGACGGCGGGATGTTGTTGACCGTGACGCCGTGGGCGGCATATTCGCGAGCCAGCGATTTGGTCAGGGTGATGACCGCTCCCTTGGACGCGGCGTAGTGCGCCGCGAACGGTGATCCGCGCTGTGCGCTGGACGAGGAGATCATCACGATGCGCCCCCACCCGGCGGCGACCATGTCCGGCAGTGCGGCCTGGCAGCAGTGAAAGGTGCCGGTGAGGTTGACGTCGATGATCCGGGCCCAGGCCTCGGGCGTGATGTCGGCGAAGGCCGAGTAGCCGAAGAGTCCGGCGCTGGTGACCAGCGCCGCGACCGGGCCTAGTTCGCTGCGCACTCCTGTGAAGGCCTCGTCGACGGCGGCCCGATCGGTGACGTCGGCCTCGACGCCCAGCGCGGTCGCGCCCTGGCTCCGCACACCGTCGGCGACCCGCAGCGCCGCTTGGCCATTGACGTCGAGAACGGCAATGCGATAGCCACGCCGGCCCAGTTCGTGGCAGGTGGCCTCGCCCATGCCCGAGCCTCCACCGGTGACCACGGCGACCCGCTGCGGCGCCTCTGTGGCCATTGCATCCCCTTCGGTGTCGATCGGTGAACCGCAACCCTGGACATCTCCGTCGGGAATGTTATCAAGTACTTGTTATTGATCTCAAGTGTTGGACTTCGGACCTGCCGGGCGGCGTCAGGACAGCTTGATCATCGCGACGTACATCGCCACCACCGGCCGGTAGAGATCGATTCCGTCGAGTTCGCTGGCCAGTACGGCGGAGTCGCTGGTGGCGACGAGAACCTGCGCCAGGGTCAGCGCCGGGATCAACAGAGTGCCGCCGAGCCGTTCGACGCCTTCGACGATGAAAGTCGCCAGCTGCTCGACGACCTCGGCCCGCTTGGCGGCGACGCGATCCCGCGCTTCGGGGTTGCGCAGCAGGTACAGCGTGAACTCATACCCGAGCGCGGCATGCTCCGCCCCCCGGTCTCGACTCAGCCGTTGCCAGCGCTCGGCGATGTCGTCGAGCTCGCGCACCCCTACCTGCGTCGCGTTCGCCATCACCTCGGCGAAGTTCTCGAAGTACCGGCGCCAGTACCGATCGCTGACCGCCAGGAAGAGCTCGTCTTTGGCCGCAAAGTGTTTGTATATGGCGCCCTTGGTATAGCCGGCAGCCTGGGCGATGTCATCGAGAGTCGCCGTGGTGAAGCCCTTTTCTGCGAAGACTTCCTCGGCGGCGTCCAGCAGCAGCGACCGCGTGCGCTCGAGCCGGCGCTCACGGGTCCACTGCTCCACCATGGGGGAAATTGTCCCACAGAATCTGCGATACCCCTTGGCAGCCTAGATACCAGTGGGCATATTTTGCCGGGCTGGGCCACCCCGGAAGGAGACCGCACATGAGTAGCGGCTTGTCGAGTCAGGTCGAATCCGTTCCCACCTCAAGCGGCCATGGAAGTGGCGGGCCCATCAAGGTATGGGCGACGGTCGGCGGAGCACTGCTGATGCTGCAGCTGTACGTGTGGAGCCGGTGGATCACCGGGCCCTTTTTCGAGCGTGTCCCCGGCGGGCCGAACGATCCGCCGATGTACATGAAGGTGCCCCTGATGGCCAACGCCATCGTGCTCTGGGTCGGCCTGCCAGTGGCCGTGTGGTGGTTCTTCATCCGTCCGTGGCGCCGCGAACGCCGAATTACGTTGGACGGCTTGCTGTTTGTCTCGATGGGACTGATGTTCTTCCTGGATCCGCTGCTCAACTACTTCAACACCTGGTGCACCTACAACACTTGGCTGTTCAACCGGGGTTCGTGGACATCGCATATCCCCGGCTGGGTCTCGCCTGAGGAGCCCGGCCGCCAGGTGGCCGAGCCGCTGCTGACGAACATCCCCGGGTACGCCTACGGCGTGCTGCTGATCACCATCGCAGGGTGCTGGATCATGGGAAAGATCAAGGCGCGCTGGCCCGCTATCAGCAACCTGCGCCTGATCGCGATCACCTACGCGATATCGTTCATCTTCGATTTCGTCATGGAGGGCTTGGTCCTGCTGCCGATCGGTTTCTACACCTACCCCGGCGCCATCCGGTCGGTGTCGCTTCACGCCGACACCTACTACCAATGGCCCGTCTACGAGGGGCTGATGTGGGGCGCGGTCCAGGCGGCGCTGTGTTCGCTGCGCTTCTTCACCGACGAGCGCGGGCGCACCGTCGTCGAGCGCGGACTCGACCAGGTGCGAGGCGGCTTGGCCCGCCAGCAGTTCACCCGGTTCCTGGCGGTCTTCGCCGGCGTCAGCGCGTGCTTCTTCGTGCTCTACATGGTTCCGGCGCAATGGATCGCCCTGCACTCCGACCCGTGGCCGGCCGATCACCAGAAGCGGTCCTACTTCACTGGCGGGATCTGCGGTGACGGCACCGACCGGCCCTGCCCGAATCCTGTTCTGCCACTGCCCACCAACCGCTCCGGCTACATCGACGTCGACGGTCACTTGGTGATGCCCGACGGAGTCGGCGTGCCACCCGTGGTGCCGTTCGAGCGCGGAGAGTGACGAACGCTGTGGCCGTCACCATCGCCCCGGACGTGTACTACGACCCGGGGGACCTCGGACTCAACGCCGATCCCTATCCGATGTTCACGCGGCTGCGGGCCGAAGCACCGCTGTACTACAACGAAGTTCACGACTTCTATGCCGTGAGTCGGTTCGCGGACGTCAATCAGGCTCTGATCGACCACCAGACTTTCAGCTCAGCGCGCGGCGTGGTGTTGGAGATCGACGCGGCGATCTTCTCGTCCTCCTCAGCTGTCCGTGGCTGGGACACCATGCCCGCGCTGCTCAGAACTGGGTGACGGTGCCCTTAGGGCTCCACGTGGTCGGCGAACAGGGTGTGGCCGGTGCCCTGCTCGACGACCCGGGCCAGCAGCGCCCGCAACGTCTCCTGCTCGTCGGGGCTCAGCACACCGAACACCTGATCGTGCGCGGCGAGCGCGTCGGTGACGACCGCCGAGGTCACCGCGCGCCCCTCCTCGGTCAGATAGGCCCGCAGGATTCGGCCGTGGTGGGGATCCTGCTTGCGCTCCACCAATCCGCGGCGCTCGAGCGCACTCAGGGCCAGTTGGACACCCTGTGGAGTGATGAGCAGGCGGCGGGCCAGTTCGGCACCGGACAACCCCGGTTCGCCGGCGAGTTGACGCAACAGGCCGATCTGGGCGGTACTGACGCCGTGGTCGCTGATCGCCTCGTTCACGGTCGTCAGCGAGTAGTAGAAGGCCTGCTTGAGCAGCCACAGGATGTTGTTGGTGAGATCCATGTCCTGCTCCCTGTCAGCTGCGCTTGCAGACCCGGCCGTCCTTCATGACGAATCGCACGTCTCCGGTGGTGCTGATGTCCCGGGTCGGGTCACCCGGTACGGCGATGATATCGGCGCAGTAGCCCGGGGCCAGCCTGCCCAGCTCATGGGCGGCGTCGATGAGGTCGGCGCTGACGAGAGTCGCCGCCCGCAGTGCCTGCACCGGAGTCATGCCGCGCTCCACCAGGGCGCACAATTCTTTGGCGTTCTGGCCATGCGGGATTGCCGGCGCATCGGTGCCGCACGCGATGCGTACACCGGCCTCGATCGCCCGGGGCAGCATGGCCTTGGCACGCGGAAACACCTCGGCCGCCTTCTTGCGCAGCTCCGGAGCGATCCGGTCGACCGCCATGGCATCCGTCAAGTAGGTGGTGGAGACCAGGAAGGTGCCGTGGTCCACCATCATCGCCAGCGTTTCATCCGTGGCCAGGAAACCGTGCTCGATGCAGTCGATGCCGGCCCGGATGCATGCCCGAATCGCGGTGTCGCCGATGGCATGTGCGGCAACCCGCACCCCGGCCCGATGCGCCTCGTCGGCGATTGCGGCCAATTCGGCGTCGGAGTACTGCTGGGCACCCGGGGCGGTGCTGTGCGACATCACCCCGCCGGAGGCCGACACCTTGATCAGCTTGGCGCCGTGCCGGATCTGGTAGCGCACGCAGGCGATCACATCCGGCACACCATTGGCGATGCCCTCCGCAACCGACAGCGGCATCACACCGGGCGCGAGCCGTTGGAAGACCGTCGGATCCAGGTGGCCGCCGTAGGGCGTGACCGCGTGACCGGCGGGGTAGATCCGCGGACCCGCGTGCCAGCCCTGGTCGATCGCGCGCTGCAGCGCGACGTCAAGCAGGTAACCGCCGGTCTTGACCATCAGCCCCAGGTTGCGGACGGTGGTGAAGCCGGCTTCCAGTGTGGTTCGTGCGTTGACCGCGGCGCGCAATGTGCGGTAGGCGGGATCGTCCTGCACGCCGTGCAGCGGGGTGGGAAGCCCCTCTGGACCGCCCGGGCCGCCGATGAGCAGGTTGAGCTCCATGTCCATCAGCCCGGGCAGTAGCGTGGCGTCACCGAGGTCGATGTCGTCAGCCGAAACCGGAACGGGCGCCTCGGGATTGATGGCGGCGATCCGCCCATCCTCGACTACCACGACGGCGGGTGAGTGCACCACGCCGGCGTCGACGTCGAGCCACCGATCGGCGCGCACCACACACTTCTCACGCACCGGGCGGCTCACGGGAACGGCTCGGCGACGCACTCGATGACGGCCGCGCCCGAGTCCGGAACGCGCGGCTGCTTCCAGGCTTCGGCCGGGAATGCGACCGTGATCATGGAATACAACAGGTGCATCAGGTTCAGCACATCCTCGGGCAGGTCGTCGAGGCTGAACTTGTCGCAGTAGGCCAGCGCCTCTTCGGCGCGTGCCGTGATGGCGTCATAGAACGCCTGCATGTCTGACATGGAACTGTTCAGGCGTTTGGCGTAGCGCTCTGGTTCAGATGACAGGCACCACTGGTTGAACGGTTCGAGATCGGCGAATTCCTTCGGCAGCATGGCGGTCACGATCCCTCAGACCTCGGCCGTGGCGCGCTCGTGTTCGGCGATCCACGCGGCGGTCTCGGCGTGAAAGTGCCGGATCAGCACCTCTTGGTCGTTGAGCAGGAATCGGTCCACCACCCCGGTGCCGATCATCGTGTGGGTGGCCTCCAAGGTGCTGGCGTCCTGCAGCCCGTACTCCTTGAACGACACCGCCGCGAGTTCTTGGGCGACCCGCTCGCGCGGAGTCCGCGGCTGCGGAAAGTACAGCGTGCCTTCGAAAATGTGTGAGTCGTGCCCCGTCGGCCAGTAGTGGTAGGTCAGATACCAGCCCTGGCCCCAGAACAGGATTGTGAAGTTGGGGAAGATCTGGAACGAATCCAATCCCCACGGATCGCATTTCGCAGGATTGAGGCCATCGGGCATCGGGCCGATGTCTGGCGGGTTCCACGGCCCGAAAAGCCCGCTCTGGCAGATATCCTCGATCGGCTTGCGCATCTCGGACGACATCTCCCAGGCCCTAACACCTGAGGTGCTCACCAGGCGGTGCGGGCCCTCGATCTGGTAGTGCGGCGCCTCGAAACCGGCCTGTTCGGCCGCCACCCGAAAGGCGGTCGGCGTCTGGTTCCCGTGCAGTACCGGGGCGTGATAGAACTCCTGGAACGCGTCGAGGAACAGCTTCCAGTTGGAGTTGACCGACGAGCGATATTGCCATCGGGATGTCATCTGCCCGAATGGGTAGCCCTCCAACGCCGTAACCATGGGCCCGAGGAATTCGCGCAGCGATTGCTCCGGGGTGGCGGCGAAGTTGACGAAGATGAATCCTTCCCAGACGTCACAGTGCACGGCGACCAAGCCGTAGCGACTCTTGTCGAGATCGAAGAACTCTTCCTCCTGCTGAACGAAGGCCAGATTGCCATCCAAGTCGTAGCGCCAGGCGTGGTACTTGCAAGTGAACTGGCGGCAGGTCCCGCTGGCCTCCTCCAGCGGCATGGTGTCCCACACCAGCTTGTTGCCTCGGTGCCGGCAGACGTTGTGATACGCCTTGATCTCACCAGATCCGTTTCGCACCAGGATGATCGAGGTGTTGACCACCTTGAGTTCCCGGGTGAAATAGCTACCTTTCCGCGGAACCTGCTCTACCCGACCGACATTCAGCCAGGCACGCCGGAAGATCGCCGCACGTTCCTTCTCGTAGACATCGGGACTGATGGAATCGCGGTACGACACCGGTTCGGTACCGAGCTCGGGATAGTGCTGGGTCCAACTGCCCTCGGGCGGCTTGGGAAAACGCGCCACAACCACTCCTGTCCTCACGCCGGGTCACGAGTCTCGTTGGCGCCGACGCTATCGACCAGCACGGTCAGTGTCAAGTAGTTGATACTGGGGCGGGAAGTCAGCTTCAGGAGTTCCTGAAGGACTGACTTCGGGTTAGGACGGGCTCAGCGCGGCGTCGTTGTCGCTCTCGGCTTTGCGCGCGGTGTTGCTCAACATCTGCTCGACGACGTTCTTGCCCAGGGCACTGTCGTCGGGCAGCTCTATCGGGTAGCTGCCGTCGAAACAGGCGCAGCACAACCGCGATTTGGGCTGCTCGGTAGCCGCAATCATGTCTTCCTGGCTGACATAGCCAAGACTGTCGGCGCCGATGGCGCGCCGCACCGCTTCGACCATCTCGGCCTCGTCCTCGACGGCGTTGGCGATCAGCTCGGCCGGCGAGGCGAAGTCGATGCCGTAGAAGCACGGCCACTTCACCGGCGGGGAGGCGATCCGTACGTGCACCTCGACGGCACCGGCCTCACGCAGCATCCGCACCAGGGCACGCTGGGTGTTGCCCCGCACGATCGAGTCATCGACGACGATCAGCCGCTTGCCGCGGATGATCTCCCGCAGCGGGTTGAGCTTCAGCCGGATACCGAGCTGACGGATGGTCTGCGACGGCTGGATGAAGGTCCGCCCGACGTAGGCGTTCTTGGTCAGGCCCTGTCCGTAGTCGATACCGGACTCCTGGGCGTAGCCCACCGCGGCGGGAATACCGGACTCCGGCACGCCGATGACCAGGTCGGCCTCCACCGCATGCTCGCGGGCCAGCCGCCGGCCGATCTCCACCCGGGTGGCGTGCACCGACCGGCCGCCAATGGTGCTGTCCGGCCGGGCCAGGTAGACGTACTCGAAGACGCACCCCTTCGGGGTGGGGTTGGCGAACCGGGTGGAGCGCACCCCGTCGGCGTCGATCGCCAGCAGCTCGCCGGGTTCGATGTCGCGGACGAACGAGGCTCCCACGATGTCCAGCGCCGCGGTCTCCGAGGCCACCACCCAGCCGCGGTCGAGCCGGCCCAGCGACAGCGGCCGCACGCCCCACGGGTCGCGGGCCGCGTACAGGGTGTTCTCGTCCATGAAGGTCAGGCAGAACGCACCACGCGCTGTCGGCAGCAGTTCCAGCGCCGCCTGCTCCAGGGAGGTGTCGGCGGCACCGTGCGCCAGCAGCGCACCCAGGATGTCGGAGTCGGTGGTGGCCACGCCGGGACGGCGGGTGTCGATCAGACCCAGTTCGCGGGCCCGGCCGGCCAGTTCGGCGGTGTTGACCAGGTTGCCGTTGTGGCCCAGCGCCACGCCGGTACCGGCGGCGGTGTTGCGGAACACCGGCTGGGCGTTCTCCCAGGTGGTGTCGCCGGTGGTGGAGTAGCGGCAGTGCCCGACCGCCACGTGCCCGGGCATCGCCAACAGCGTCTGCTCCTCGAACACCTGGCTGACCAAGCCCAGGTCTTTGAAGACCAGCACCTGCGACCCGTCGCCGACGGCGATGCCGGCGGCCTCCTGGCCACGGTGTTGCAGCGCATACAGGCCGTAATAAGTGAGCTTCGCTGCTTCTTCGCCGGGAGCCCAAACTCCGAAGACGCCGCACTCCTCGCGGGGTGCATTCTCAAGGTCTACTACCTGCTGGTCCGGCACGTTTCAGCTGCTCCAGGGGGACGGGCCACAGTGACGACGTTCAGTCTACGGTCAACGTGCGTCAAGTTTCACCAACGGCAACCAATCGGCGATCTCTGCCGCTCGCGCACCCGACAGTCGCAGCTTTCCGGCCGCGGTCGCGTCGCCGGCCTCCAGTAGCCCGGCGGCCAGCAGCAGCCAGCTGCGCGGATCGGTCTCGACGACGTTGGGCGGGGTGCCGCGGGTGTGCCGCGGCCCGGCGATGCACTGCACGGCGACGAACGGCGGGATTCGCACCTCGACGCTGGCACCGGGGGCCAGCTCGGCCAGGGTGCGCGCGGTCAGACGGACCGCGGCCGCCAACTCTGTCCGATCCGGGGCGGGCAGCGTCTCGTCGCGCAGCCACGCCGCGAGTGCCAGCACGGCTGCGCGAGTCTGCGCCGGGTCAGGCTGTGAACGTGAGCGGGCGGCGGCCATGGCTCAGTCGATGGGGTGTGCGACGAACCAGTCCAGCAGCAGGTCGGCGAGCCGGTCCGGCTCGGTGTCGGGGATCCAGTGTGAGATGCCAGCCATGACCTCGAAGCGGTAATCCGCGTCGACGTAGCGGGCGGTGTTGCGCGCCGCCTTGGGCTTGAGCGCGATGTCGTCGTCGCTCCAGACATACATCGTCGGCACCGAGATCCGCTGGTTGCTGTCGCGCAGATTCGACAGCGGTAGGCCTCGGTACCAGTTGAGCCCGCCGGTCAGCGCCCCCGGCTCGATCATGCCCTGCGCATCGCGTTCGGCCGCGGCCGAACTCTGCCCGCTTCGCCGCAGAGCTCTGGCGGCGACGGCGCCTTTCCCGCGCGTGAGCAACCACTCCGGCAGCCACGGCAACTGGAAGAACCCCATGTACCACGACGCCAGACCCTGGCGGCTGGTGACAAACGACTTCAGGAAGGCAGCGGGGTGCGGTACCGACACCGGCGACACCGTGGCGAGCCGCTCGGGCAGTTCGGCCGCCACTCCCCACGCCACCGCGGCACCCCAGTCGTGGCCCACCAGGTGCACGCGCTGCGCGCCGCTGGCGTCGATCAACGCGCCGATGTCGGCGACGAGTTCGGACATGCGATAGTCGCGGCGCCGCGGCGGCCGGGCACCGGGTGAATAGCCGCGCTGGTTGGGCGCCAGGCATCGGTAGCCCGCGGCGGTGAGCCGGTCGATGACGGCGTTCCAGCTGTCGTTTCGCTGCGGAAAGCCGTGCAGCAGCACCACAACGGGCCCGTCGGGCGGCCCAGCGTCGCGAACGTCGAAGGCTAGGCCGTCACGGGTGTAGCGCTGCATGGGGGAAGCATCCCGCATCTCCCCATCCGGCGGTAACTTGCCCCGGCTAACCGTGCCGCAGAGCCGCGCGCACCCGCTCGGTGTCGTGCGGCGTCCAGCCGTCGGGTGGCAGCACCGCCACCCACCCGTCCAGGATCGTGTCGGCGTAGTTGTGGCCGTGCCCCGCGGGCATCTGCTCACCGTGGAACAGGTCGGCGCTGACCTGCCAGAACGTCACCACCGGGTACCAGCGCATGGATGCGGTGCGATCCGGGCCGGGCGGTTCGGTCAGCCAGTCCGGCCGCGCGAACAGCAGGTCCGTCGACCACCACACCACCGGGTCGGAGGCGTGCTGCAGGAACAGCACCCGGGTGCCGTCCCACGGCGGCGCGGCGATCCGGGCGATCTCGGCCGGCACCGTGCCCTGTGAGAACCGCACCGTGCGGCCGTTGTCGTAGCGCGGCAACACGGCGGTGCTGCCGGGGTCGCGCCGCACCAGCAGCGCGTGCCAGAGCGGGCTGGCCTGCGGCGGCCCCACCCACAGCACGGACTCGTAGCCCATGTCGGCGATATCGGGCAGCCAGTCGAACGCGGCCTGCCCGGCCATCGAGCCCAGGCTCTCGCCGTAGAGCACCAGCTTGGGCCGCTGCCCTACCGGAAGACCACGCCACCGCTCGGCAATGGTGCGCACCAGCAGCCGTCCCGAATCCATCGATTTGCGTTGGTCGGCCAGGAAGGAGATCCAACTCGGCAGGTAGGAGTACTGGACACCGACGATCGCGGTGTCGCCGTTGTAGAGCATCTCCAGCGCATCGGCCGCGGCCGGATCCACCCACCCGGTGCCCGTGGTGGGCACCACCACCAACACCTGGCGATCGAAGGCGTGGGTGCGGTCCAGTTCGTCGAGCAGCAGCTGCATTCGCGCCTGGTCGTCACCGGCGCTGTGCAGCCCGGCATACACCCTGATGGGTTCGCGGGCGGGCCGTCCGTTGATCCGGCTGAGCTCAGCGGCGCGCAGTCCCCCGGCGACGAAGCTGCGACCCTGACTGCCCAGGGTCGCCCAGTGCGCCAATGACTCCGGGCTGCCGGATCGCTCCGGTTGCAGCGGCTGAATCGTTCCGGCCACGGTGGCGCTGTCCTCGGGCTGGAACACCGCGCTGGCGCCGGCGAAGAAACCGCGGATCAGCACGCCGTTGATCAAGGTGGTCAGCAGCACGACGACGATCGCGCTGCCGATGAACATGGCGACTTCGCGGTGCAGGTGCCACCGGCGGATCAGGGCCCGCGCCAGCAGCCGACTGGCGTCGATCAGCACTCGCACCGTGGCAACCAGCGCGGCCGCGACCCCGATCGCCACCCCGAGGGTGCGCAGGTAGCCCAGTGTTGCCGGGCCTTCGATGCCCAGCAGCGCAGAGACCTGGCGCTGCCAGCCGGCGGCCGGGATCAGCATCAGAACGCACGCGGCCGGGGCCGCCACCACCACCGTTGCCTTGAGGGCGAGCAACGCCGGGCGCGGGGGCGGCCACCAGCTGGCGCCGCGCAGGAGGAACCGTTCCACCGTGGCGCCGATCAGCACGCCCAGCCCGTAGCCGAAGGCCGCGTTGATCCCGCCGATCAGCCCCTGAAACACCCAGTCGCGCGGCAACAGCGACGGGGTCAGCGACAGGCAGAAGAACAGCGCACCGAACGCCACCCCGACGAATTTCAGCCGCAGCAGACTCCACGCCCACACCAGCAGCGGGTGTTTCGCCGTTGCCTCGGCCGTTTCCATGCCGTTGGGGCTTTATCCGAACAGCCCCGGCAGCACCGCTTCGGAGGTGCTGCGCAGTTCGGTCAGCGACACGCTGAACTGGCCCTGGACCTCGATCTCCTGTGAAGCCTGGTCCACCACGCCGACACGGGTGGCCGGCAGTCCGCGTGCCTCGCACATCGACCGCAGTCGGCTCTCCTCGGTGCGCGGCACCGCCACCAGCACCCTGCCCGCCGACTCGGAGAACAGGAACACGAACGGGTCGGCGTCTTCGGGAAGCAAGATGCGGCAACCGGTTTCCCCGGCGATCGACGACTCGACCACGGCCTGGATCAGCCCGCCTTCGCTCAAGTCGTGGGCAGCCGAGACCAGGCCGTCGCGCGATGCCGCGCTCAGCACCTCGGCGAGCAGCTGCTCGCGTTCCAGATCGACCTTCGGCGGTAGTCCGCCCAGATGATCACCGGTCACCTGCGCCCAAATGGACCCGTCGAACTCGTCGCGGGTGTCGCCGAGCAGGATCAGCGTCTCGCCCGGTTCGTCACCGAACGCCGTGGGAATACGGCGGCCGACGTCGTCGATCACCCCGAGCACCCCGACCACCGGGGTGGGGTGGATCGGCGTGGCGCCGGTCTGGTTGTAGAAGCTCACATTGCCGCCGGTCACCGGAATCCCCAGTGCCGCACAACCATCGGCCAGACCGCGAACCGCCTCGGCGAACTGCCACATCACCCCGGGATCTTCCGGAGAACCGAAGTTCAGGCAGTTGGTGACGGCGATCGGCGTGGCGCCGGTGACGGCCACGTTGCGGTACGCCTCCGCCAGCGCCAGTTGCGCCCCGGTGTAGGGGTCGAGCTTGGTGTAACGACCGGAGGCGTCGGTGGAGATGGTGATCCCGCGCCCGGAGGCCTCGTCGATGCGCAGCATCCCGCCGTCGGCATGCTCGGCCAGCACGGTGTTGCCGCGCACGTAGCGGTCGTACTGTTCGGTGATGAACGCCCGACTGCACAGGTGCGGACTGCCCAGCAGCGCAAGCAGAGTCGCGCGCAGCTCCTCCCCGGTGGCCGGCCGCGGCAGCTTGTCCGAGCGATCGGCGTTCAGTGCATCCTGGGTCTCTGGGCGCGCAACCGGGCGCTGATAGATCGGGCCTTCGTGGGCCACGGTGCGCGGCGGCACGTCGACGACGGTCTCGCCGTGCCAGGTGATCTGCAGCCGGTCGCCATCGGTCACCTCACCGATCACGGTGGCGAGCACGTCCCACTTGGCGCAGACCGCCATGAAGGCGTCCACGTTCTCCGGGGCGACCACGGCGCACATGCGCTCCTGTGACTCGCTGGACAACACCTCGGCCGGACTCATGTTCGCCGCGCGCAGCGGCACCTTGTCCAGCTGAATCGCCATGCCGCCATCGCCGGCGGACGCCAACTCAGAAGTGGCACACGACAATCCAGCACCGCCGAGATCCTGGATACCAACCACCAGCTTGGCGGCGTACAACTCCAGGCAGCACTCGATGAGCACCTTCTCGGTGAACGGGTCGCCGACCTGAACCGACGGAAGCTTCTTGCGGCCTTCACCGCTCTCGTCGCCGCCGAAGGTGTCCGATGCCAGCACCGACACCCCGCCGATGCCGTCCAGCCCAGTGCGCGCCCCGAACAGGATGATCTTGTTGCCGGCACCGGAGGCGAACGCCAGGTGCAGGTCTTCCTTCTTCAGCACGCCGACACACAGCGCGTTGACCAGCGGGTTGCCCGCGTAGCAGGGGTCGAAGATGGTTTCGCCGCCGATGTTGGGCAGCCCCAGCGAGTTGCCGTAGCCGCCGATGCCGCGCACCACCCCGTCGAGCACCCGGCGGGTGTCAGGGGCGTCGGCGGCGCCGAAACGCAGCTGGTCCATCACCGCGACCGGGCGCGCGCCCATCGCCATGATGTCGCGCACAATGCCGCCCACCCCGGTGGCCGCGCCCTGGTACGGCTCGACATAGGACGGGTGGTTGTGCGACTCCACCTTGAAGGTGACCGCCCAGCCGTCGCCGATGTCGACCACACCGGCGTTCTCGCCGATGCCGGCCAGCATGGCCTTGCGCATCTCGTCGGTGGTGGTCTCACCGAAGTAGCGCAGATGCACCTTGGAGGACTTGTAGGAGCAGTGCTCGCTCCACATCACCGAGTACATGGCCAGCTCGGCGTCGGTGGGGCGGCGGCCCAGGATGTCACGGATGCGCTGGTACTCGTCGTCCTTGAGACCCAACTCGGCGAACGGTTGCGGGTGCTCGGGCGTTGCGGCGGCGTGTTCGACGGTGTCCAGCGTGGTCGGGGGCGTCACGGGCACAGTCTATGGCACCGATTTCGGCTCAGTCCGGCGCCAGGAATGCCGTCAGGGCCGCCGCGTAGGCGCTCACGTCGCGTGCACCCATCAATTCCCGTGCCGAATGCATGGCCAGCTGCGGAGCGCCCACGTCAACGGTGGGGATCCCGGTGCGTGCGGCGCTCATCGGGCCGATGGTCGAACCGCAGGGCAGGTCGGCCCGATGCTCGTAGCGCTGCAGCGCCACCCCGGCCACCTCGCAGGCCAACGCGAACGTCGCGGCGGTGCGGCCGTCGGTGGCGTAGCGCAGGTTGGGCTGCACCTTGAGCACCGGGCCGGCGTTGACCGCGATCTGATGGCACGGTTCGTGACGGTCCGGGTAGTTCGGGTGAGTGGCGTGCGCCATGTCCGCCGAGGCCAGCGTGGAGCCGGTCAGCCGGCGCAGGAAGTCCTCCCGGTCGCCGCCGGCGGCCAGCGTGATCCGCTCCAGCACGGTTAGCAGCAGATCGGACTGGGCGCCGTGATCCGACGTGGATCCGACCTCCTCGTGGTCGAACAGCACCAGCACCGGCAGGTAGCGGCCAGGCTTCGCGGCAATCAGCGCTTCCAGACCGGCGTAGCAGCTGGCCTGGTTGTCCAGCCGCGGCGCGCTGACGAATTCCTGGCCCAGCCCGGTCACCGCCGACGGCGCCAGGTCGTGGGTCATCAGGTCGAAACCCAGCACGTCGCGAGGTTGCACACCGGCGCGTTCGGCCACGTAGCCGAGAAAGTCCGGGGACCGGCCATCTCCCCAGACCGCATTGACGTGGCGCTGCGGATCCAGCTTGACCGCGGCGCGGTCGTCGGCCAGGTGGATGGCCAGCTGCGGCACCCGCAGGATCGGCTCGTCGATACGGACCAGGTGGTGGCTGATGCCGGAGCTTTCGGCATCGCTGCGCACCGAGAGCCGGCCACTGATCCCCAGGTCGCGGTCCAGCCAGGAGTTCAGCCAAGCGCCACCGTAGGGCGCCAGGGCCACCATCTGCCAGCCGGCGATCTCGCGGGCGGGGTGCTGCTTGACCCGCAGGTTCGGGCTGTCGGTGTGCGCGCCGATGATCCGGAACGGGGTGTGGCCGCCGTGCTCCGGACTATTCCACGCGATCAGCGAACCGGCCCGGACGGTGAAATACCGCCCCGGCGCCTGCGGCCACCGGTCGGTTTCGGCGACCTCGGTGTAGCCGGCGGCGCGCAGCCGTTCGGCCACCGTGGCGCAGGCGTGAAACGGCGACGGTGAGGCGTCGATGAACTCGCATAATCCGGTTGCGGTGGCCGCCATGGGGTTAAGTCTTTCGCATCCTGACGCCGATGGGGGCGTTAGGGTCGATAGCGTGCCGTCCGTTCAGCCAGTCACCGCCCCCCTGACCTGTGCGGCCATTTTTCTGGTGGCCACCATCAACGACGGCGGCGAGCAGGTAGTCCACGATGCGTTGCCCGACCTGGCGGGTTTCGCCCGGGCGATCGGCTTTCGCGACCCGTCCAAGCGGCTGTCGGTGGTGACCTCGATCGGCTCGGATGCGTGGGACCGGCTGTTCGCCGGGCCCCGGCCGGCCGAGCTGCATCCGTTCGTCGAGCTGACCGGTCCCCGCCACACCGCCCCGGCCACGCCCGGGGATCTGCTGTTTCACGTCAAGGGCGAGACCCTGGACGTGTGCTTCGAGCTGGCGGGGCGGATCGTCAAGGCGATGGCCGGTGCGATCACCGTGGTCGACGAGGTGCATGGCTTCCGGTTCTTCGACAATCGCGACCTGCTCGGGTTCGTCGACGGCACCGAGAACCCGGTCGACGATGAAGCGGTGGCGGCCACCGCGGTCGGTGACTCCGATCCCGACTTTGCCGGCGGCTCCTATGTGCACATCCAGAAGTACCTGCACGACATGGCCGCCTGGGAGGCGCTGCCGGTCACCGAGCAGGAACGTGTGATCGGCCGTACCAAGGCCGACGACATCGAGTTCGACGACGCGGTGAAACCGGCCAACTCGCACATCGCGCTCAATGTCATCACCGACGAAGACGGCAACGAACTGGACATCGTGCGGCACAACATGCCGTTCGGTTCGGTGGGCTCCGGCGAGTCCGGCACCTACTACATCGCCTACTCGCGGACACCCCAAGTCACCGAGCAGATGCTGCGCAACATGTTCCTCGGCGACCCGCCGGGCAACACCGACCGCATCCTGGACTTCTCCACCGCGGTCACCGGCGGACTGTTCTTCACCCCCACCGCCGACTTCCTCGACAATCCGCCGCCGCTCCCGGGAGCCGCGACACCCACCCCCTCCGAGCCCGTCGAGACCACCGGCGTTCACGGCTCACTGAACATCGGCAGCCTGAAAGGAACCTCGCAATGAACAACCTGTATCGCGATCTGGCCCCGGTCACCGACGCGGCCTGGGCCGACATCGAGCAGGAGGCGACCCGGACCTTCAAGCGACACATCGCCGGGCGCCGGGTGGTCGATGTCAGCGAGCCTGCCGGCCCGACGGCCGCCGCGGTGGGCACCGGTCGGCTGACCGGAATCAGCGCCCCGGCCGACGGCGTCGAAGCGCATCTGCGCGACAGCAAACCGCTGGTGCGCCTGCGGGTTCCGTTCACCTTGTCGCGTGACGAGATCGACGATGTCGAGCGGGGCTCGCAAGATCCCGACTGGGACCCGGTGAAGGCCGCGGCCAAGAAGCTGGCGTTCGCCGAGGACCGGATCATCTTCGGTGGCTACCCAGGCGCCGCGGTGGAGGGCATCCGCAGCGCGAGCTCGAACCCGGAACTGACGCTGCCGGATGACCCGCGCGGCATTCCCGACGTGATCAGCCAGGCACTGTCGGCGCTGCGGCTGGCCGGGGTGGACGGCCCGTACTCGGTGCTGCTGTCCGCCGACGCCTACACCAAGGTCGCCGAGACCTCCGATCACGGCTATCCGATCCTGGAGCACCTGCGCCGGCTGGTCACCGGCGACATCATCTGGGCGCCGGCGATCGACGGTGCGTTTGTGCTGACTACGCGTGGCGGCGATTTCGACCTGCGACTGGGCACCGACGTGTCGATCGGCTACCTGTCGCACGATGCCGAGAACGTGCAGCTCTACCTGCAGGAGACATGCACGTTCCTGTGCTACACCGCCGAGGCCGCGGTCGCGCTGACCTGCTAGAAGCTAGACCGACAGCACCGCGTCCAGCGCGGAGTAGAACAGCCCCAGCCCGTCATCGCTGGGCCCGGTCAGGGCCTCGATGGCGTGCTCGGGGTGCGGCATCAGCCCGACCACCCGGCCGTTGGCCGAGCTCACCCCGGCGATGTCGCGCAGCGAGCCGTTGATGTTGTCGAGGTAGCGGAAAACCACCCGGCCTTCGCCTTCGAGCTCGTCGAGCACCGCTTCGGAGGCCACGTAGCGGCCCTCGCCGGACTTCAGCGGCACCAGCAGGTCGGCGTCGGCGTCGAACCGGGAGGTCCAGGCCGTCGAGGTGGAGGTCACCCGCAGCCAGACGTCGCGGCAGACGAAGTGCAGGCCGGCGTTGCGGGTCAGCGCTCCGGGCAGCAGGCCGGCCTCGCACAGCACCTGGAAGCCGTTGCAGATGCCGAGCACCGGCATGCCCTGGCCGGCGGCCTTGATGACCTCGCCCATCACCGGGGCGAACCGGGCGATGGCCCCGCAGCGCAGGTAGTCACCGTAGGAGAAGCCGCCGGGCACCACCACGGCGTCGACGCCCTTGAGGTCGGCGTCGGCGTGCCAGAGGCTGACGGGCTCGGCACCGACGAACCGGACCGCGCGGGCGGCGTCGACGTCGTCAAGGGTGCCGGGGAAGGTGATGACGCCGATCC
This sequence comes from Mycolicibacter heraklionensis, assembly GCA_001673575.1. Taxonomy (GTDB): domain Bacteria; phylum Actinomycetota; class Actinomycetes; order Mycobacteriales; family Mycobacteriaceae; genus Mycobacterium; species Mycobacterium heraklionense_A. The sequence goes on from LZME01000095.1 coordinate 174,202, forward strand.
GGGCGCTCACGAGGTCTCCCGGCTGACGGTGAAGTCCTCGATCACCGTGTTGGCCAGCAGCGATTCGGCGATCTCGGTCAGCGCGGCGTCGTCGATCGAATCATCGACTTCGAGCTCGAAGCGCTTGCCCTGCCGGACATCCGACACTCCGGTGTGTCCGAGCCGAGAAAGCGCTCCGACGATCGCCTGTCCCTGCGGGTCAAGGATCTCGGCTTTGGGCATCACGTGCACAACCACCCGGGCCACGGGTGCTCCCTACTGTCGACGGGGGAATCGGTCGGGTCAACAATACCGATGCCCGCCGGTGGCGCCGGAGAGCACAATCTTTAGGTATGCAACTGACCCACTTCGGCCATTCCTGCCTGCTCGCCGATTTCGGCGGGACCACGGTGCTGTTCGACCCCGGCAACTTCTCGCACGGCTTCGAGGGCATCACCGGTCTGGCGGCCATTCTGGTCACTCATCAGCACCCTGACCACGCCGACGTAGCGCGGCTGCCGGCGCTGATCGACGCCAACCCCGGTGCCGCGCTCTACGCCGACCCGCAGACCGCCGCCCAGCTGGGGCCGCCTTGGCAGGCGGTGCACGTCGGGGACGGCTTCGACGTCGGGCCGCTGCGGGTGCGCGGGGTGGGCGGGCAGCACGCGGTAATCCACCCGGAGCTGCCGATGATCGACAACATCTCCTACCTGATCGGCGACGACGCGCATCCGGCCCGATTGATGCATCCCGGCGACGCGCTGTTCGTACCCGGTGAACCGGTGGACGTGCTGGCCACCCCGGCGGCGGCGCCGTGGATGAAGATCTCCGAGGCCGTCGACTACCTGCGTGCGGTGGCGCCGCGGGCCGCGGTGCCGATCCACCAGGGCATCATCGCCACCGAGGCCCGCGGGATCTATCACGGCCGACTGGCCGAGATGGGGCGCGCCGACTTCCAGGTGCTGCCCGAGGAGAGCGCCGTCACCTTCTAGCCCGGGCTCCCACCGCCGAACGTGAAGTTGGCTTCACGCTGGGCCGCCGAACGTGAAGTTGGCTTCACGCTGGGCGGGTAGCCGAGGCGTTCTCAGGCGATATCGCTGGCGGCGCCCCGGCCGGCGGCCCGTCCGGAGAAGATGCACCCGCCCAGGAAGGTGCCCTCCAGCGCCCGGTAGCCGTGCACACCGCCGCCGCCGAAGCCGGCCACCTCGCCGGCCGCGTACAGCCCGTCGATCGGCTTGCCGTCCGCATCCAGCACCCGGGAGTCCAGGTCGGTTTCCAAGCCGCCCAACGTCTTCCGGGTCAGGATGCGCAGCTTGACCGCGATCAGCGGGCCGGCGGACGGATCGGTCAGCCGGTGCGGGGCCACCACCCGGCCGATCCGGTCACCCAGGTAAGACCGGGCGCCGCGGATCGCGGTGATCTGGCCGTCCTTGCTGAATCGGTTCGCCACTTCGCGATCGCGCGCGGTGACCTCGGCCTCGACCGTCGCGTAGTCCAACGGCACCACGTCGGGCAGGTCATTCATCGCGGCGACCAGGTCACGCAGCGACGAGGCGTGCACGAAATCCACCCCGCGGTCGATGAACGCCTGCACCGGCGGGGGCGGCCCGGACCGGGCCCGTGAGGCGGCCAGCTGACGCAGGCTACGGCTGGTCAGGTCGGGATTCTGCTCTTGGCCCGAGAGCGCGAATTCCTTCTCGATGATCCGCCGGTTGAGCACGAACCAGGTGTAGTCCTGACCGGAGCGCGCGATGTGCTCGAGGGTGCCCAGCGTGTCGAATCCGGGATACAGCGGCCCGGGCAGCCGTACGCCGGCGGCATCGAGCCACAGCGGCGACGGGCCGGGGATGATGCGGATGCCGTGGCCCGGCCAGATCGGGTCGTAGTTGGTGATGCCCTCGGTGTAGTGCCACATCCGGTCCCGATTGATCACCCGGCCGCCGGCCGCCTCGGTGATCCCGATCATCCGGCCATCGACATGGGCGGGCACCCCGGCCAACAGTTGCGCGGGCACCCGGCCCATCCGCTCCGGCCAGTTCTGTTTCACCAGCTCGAGGTTGCCGCCGATGCCGCCACTGGTGACCAGCACCGCCGGAGCACGGAACTCGAACTGTCCCACGGTGTTCCGCGATGACGCCACGCCACGTTCGGCGGCCGAGGGTTCCAGCACACTGCCCCGAACGCCGGTCACCCGGCCACCCTCGACGATCAGCTCGTCGACCTGGTGCCGGAAGGCGAACCGGACCTTTGAGCGGCCACGCAGCCGGCCCGCGAAGAGCTCCACCAACGCCGGCCCGGTGCCCCAGGTGATGTGGAATCGGGGCACCGAGTTGCCGTGCCCGATGGCGCCGTAACCGCCGCGCTCGGCCCAGCCCACCAGCGGAAAGACTTTCAGCCCGCGGGCCCGCAGCCAGCTGCGCTTCTCCCCCGAGGCGAAGTCCACATAGGCATGCGCCCATTGCCGCGGCCAGTGGTCGCACTCCCGGTCGAAGCCGGCGGTGCCCAACCAGTCCTGTAGCGCCAGTTCGTGACTGTCGCGGACGCCCAGCCGACGCTGCTCGGGGCTGTCGACGAAGAACAGTCCGCCGAACGACCAGAATGCCTGCCCGCCGAGGTTCGCGTTGTTCTCCTGGTCGACGATCAGGACGCGCTGACCACGCTCCACCAGCTCGCAGGCCGCCACCAGGCCCGCCAGACCCGCCCCGACGACGATCGCGTCAGCGTCCGCCTTACCGCTCATGGCGTCTCAGGGTAACGACTCAGGCGCTCAGCTCCGAGGTCACATCGACCGCCGCGAGCGGCCAGCGGTAGCGCTCCGGCCGGCAACCGTGACCCAGCGCCGTGTCCACCGCCTCCAGCATGGCCTCGGACACGCCCGGCTTTGCCAGCTGCCGCGCACCCACCGACAGCCGCACCACGCCGTCGCGGCGTGCGATGCGCTCGCTGGTGGCCCCCACCATCCGGCACCACCACGGCGCACTGAGAAATCCCGCCCCGACGCCGATCACCCGGGCCCGCACGGTGTGGTCCAGCACCAGGTCGGTGACGCCGTGCAAACCGGCCAGCAGCCGGAAACCATTGCGCGGCAACGCCCTGACGGTGCCCGGCGACACCGTCCAGCCGGGCGCGGCGAACAGCCGGGTGCGCAGTCCCAGGTGCTCCAGAACACGGTCGGCGCCGAGCAGTCGCAGATTGGCCTCATGGGCGGGCAGCGTGGCGAACTCACCGCGGCGCTTCTTGGTGGCGGCTTCGTCGAAGCCGTGCAGCACGATCGCCGCACCGTCGGCACGCCGCTGTGTCAGCCACTCGACGGTGCCGGGGTCGCGGTCGAGCCGGTAACCGCCACCCAGTCGCGGCGCCACCAGCAGTGATACACCGACGCCGCGGGCATCCAGTTGCGCACAGAAGGCCTCGGCATCGGCCTGGGTGTGCGCCCCGATCCCGGAGACGGAGACGATCAGTTGTCCGGTCACAACACCAGTGTGACCAGCGCAGGTGTCCACTCGGTGACGTCGAGGAAGACGTCAGATAGCGCTACGGAGTCGCCCGCCGGCGGCTGTGGTCGGCCGGATCGGTGGTGTCGGCGGCGATCGCCTTGAGCCGGGCCAGATCACGGGGATGCAGATCCGGCGCCATCTCCAGCGATTCCAGAAGCAGGTCGGTCTGTTCCCGCAGGGCGGGCAGGTGCTCGGGCCGGCCGTATTCCTTGACGTGGGCGACCAGCATCCGCAGCACCCGCAGGATCGCCGCCGCCACCATGGGCTGACTGGGCGCAACCTGGCGAAGTTGATCGAAACCGTGCCCGATGTATTCCCTGGGGTCGAGATCCCAGGGCCGCAACAGTATTCGCCCATCCGGGCCGGCCACCGCGCGCGGTCGCGGCTGCACCGTCAGCACCCGGCGCAGCAGGCTACCCACCCGCAGCGTGGCCTCCACCGCGGTGGTCGGGTCGTTGATCGCCGAGCTGAGCGCACGCAGCCCGATGTCGACCAGCTGTCGGAAGGCGAAGTCGACGTCTTCCTGCATGGTGCGACTGTCACTGACTACCACGGCCCGGGACAGCTTTTCCCGCACCCGATCCGGATTGGCCGGCACCGGCCAGATGGTGACCAGTGGCTGGCCCAAATGGATGTAGGCACCCACACGGGTGTCCAACCGGATTGTGGTGCCGGCCGGGATGGCAGCCAGCAGCCGCTGGGGGTTGACCTGACTGACCCAGCCGTTGCCGGGCGAGGTCAATCGCAATGCGTCCGGGGGAACGTCCATGTCGGCTTCGTGGGCGGGTTGCTCGTGGGCGGCGGCGGCCGCGACGGCGTCGATCACCATCGAGCCCTCGGCCGCGATCTCGCGCACCACCTGCCCGACCTCCAACCGGTGAGCCAGGTGGTCGACGTGCGCGATGATCGTGATCACGGTGGCGATCGTCAGCACGATCGCGACCGTCACCGTCAGCGGCGGCGCGGGCACCGGCGACGATCCGTCGAGATCCGGCAGGCTCAGCACGCAGTACACGAATGACGCGACCAGCAGGCCGATGACAACCTGGCTGAGCCGGTCCCGGATGAACCACCGCATCACGCGGGGCGACAGCTGCGAACTGGCCAACTGCAGGCTGACGATGGTCAGCGAGAAGATGACTCCCGCGGTGGTGATCGTCGCGCCGGCGATGGTGGATAGCAGCGTGGTGGCCACGCCGCTGTCCATCTTCAGCAGGAAGCGCGGTGACGGGCCGATGTTGCGATCCGCCACCCGGGTGATGACGGCGAGCGCCATCCCGCCGAACACGATCACCAATGGCAGCGCGAACAGGCTCTCCCGGAACCGGTAGGCCAGCGCCGCCGCCCGCACGCTGGGGAAGCGTTCCGACCGGGTATGCATCAGCCAGGCAGGACGGCTTCGATGGCGGCGATCACCTCAGGCGCGTCCGGCACCGTGGTGGGCCGGAAGCGGTTGACCACGGTGGCCCCCGGGGCGAGCAGGAACTTCTCGAAATTCCACTGCACGTCTCCGGCGGCGCCCTCGGCGTCGGCGGTCTTTGTCAGCTCGGCATACAACGGGTGGCGGTCCGCACCGTTGACGTCGGTCTTGGCCAGCAACGGAAAGGTCACCCCGTAGGTGGTCGAGCAGAAGGTCTGGATCTCCTCGGCCGTACCGGGCTCCTGGCCCATGAACTGGTTGCAGGGCACGCCCAGCACGGTCAGGCCGCGATCGCCGTAGTCCTGCGCGAGCTTCTCCAGCGCGCCGTACTGCGGCGTGAGTCCGCATTTGGACGCGACGTTGACCACGAGCACCGCGCGGTCGGCGTAATCGGCCAGCGAGGTGGAACGGCCGTCAAGGGTGGTCAGCGGGATTTCGGCGAGGCTCATGGCCGCGACGTTACCCGCAGCCGACAACCTCCAGCAGCCAGGCGTAGGAGAAGGCGATCTCCTTCCAGCGTTCGTAGCGCCCGGAGATCCCGCCGTGGCCGGCGTTCATCTCGGTTTTCAGCAACACCGGGTTGGCGTCGGTCTTGGTGTGCCGCAGTGCCGCGACCCACTTCGCCGGCTCGACGTAGTACACCCGGGTGTCATTCAGCGAGGTCATCGCCAGGATCGGCGGATAGTCCCGGCGGGCGATGTTCTCGTACGGCGAGTAGGACTTCATGTAGAAGTAGACGTCCTTGTCGTCCAACGGGTTTCCCCACTCGTCCCATTCGATGACGGTCAGCGGCAGCGACGGGTCCAAGATGGTGGTCAGCGGGTCGACGAACGGCACCTGCGCCACCACCCCGGCGAACAGGTCCGGCGCCAGGTTGGTCACCGCCCCCATCAGCAGGCCGCCGGCGCTGCCACCCATCGCCACCAGGTGCCCGGGTCGGCAGACGCCCGCATCGATCAGGTGACGTCCCACGGCGACGAAGTCGGTGAAGCTGTTCTTCTTCTCCAGCAGCTTGCCGCGCTCGTACCACAGCCGGCCCATCTCACCGCCGCCGCGAACGTGGGCGACGGCGAACACCATCCCCCGGTCCAGCAGCGACAACCGCGCGATCGAGAACTGCGGGTCCTCGCATGCCTCGTAGGCCCCGTAGCCGTAAAGCAGTGTGGGAGCGGGGTGTTCGATACCGGCCCGGTGCACGATCGAGATCGGGATCCGGGTGCCGTCCTCGGCGTAGGCCCAATCGCGGTATTCGACGTAGTCGGTGCTGCGGTATTCGCCCAGCACCGGTTGTTCGCGCAGCAGGGTGCGTTCGCCGGTCGCAAGATCGATGTCGTAGACCCGCACCGGGGTGATGAACGACGTCGCACCGACCCGCAGTTTCGGGGCATCCCAGTTCGGGTTGGTGGCCAGACCCGACGACGTCAGCTCGGTGTCGAAGGCGATCTCCTGCGGCGGTTGGAGATCGCCGTCCGCGCCGATCGGCCACAGTTGGATGCGGGGTAGGCCCTCGGCGCGGTACCCGACCACCAGGTGGCGGGCGAAGGCGTCCACCGCGTCGAGCCGCACGTCGTCGCGTCCGGCGATCAGGGTCTGCTGCGCGGCCGGGTCGTTCACCGGCGCCTGGACCAGCGTGAAGTTGACCGCACCGTCGTTGTGCAGCATCAGGAATTGATCCTGGCCGCCGATGATCGCGTGCTCTACGGCGTACTCGACGCCTTCGCGCCGAGGCAGCACCACGGTGAACTCGGCGTGCGAGTCGGCCGCGTCGGCGTAGCGCACCTCGGTGGTGATCGACGAACCGGCCGCGATCAACACGTACGCGTCACTGCGGGTGCGTCCCACCGACAACCAGAATCTTTCGTCGTCCTCGTGGTAAACCTGCTCGGCGGACCCTGCGGAAGCCCCGATTCGGTGGCGCCACACCGTATCCGGGCGCCAGGCTTCGTCGACGGTCGTGTAGTAGACAGTCTGGTTGTCGGTCGCCCAGGTCACCCCGGCGCCGATCCCGGCGATCTCGTCGGGAAGCAGCTCACCGCTGCGAAGATCCTTGAACCGCAGCGTGTACCGCTCGTCGCCGACGACGTCGACAGAGTAGGCCAGGAGGTGACTGTCCGGGCTGACGCTGGCGGCCCCGAGCGCGAAGAAGTCGTGCCCTTCGGCCTCGGCGTTCTGGTCGAGCAGCACCTGTTCGCCGGGGATCGCGGTGGCCTCGTCGAGCTGCGGCGGATCCCAGTCATCGGGGCCGCTGATCGGGCAGCGGCAGTGGACGCCGTACTGCTTCCCTTCGAAGGTGCGCGCGTAGTACCACCAGTCGCCGCGACGGGCGGGCACCGACAGGTCGGTCTCCTTGGTGCGGGCCTTGATCTCGTCGAAAATGGCCTGTCGCAAGGGTTCCAGGTGTGCCGTGGCGGCGTCGGTGTAGGCGTTCTCGGCTTCGAGGTGGGCGATGACGGCGGGATCAGACTTGTCGCGCAGCCACTCGTAGGAGTCGACGAAGACGTCCCCGTGGTGAGTGCGGGTGCTGTCTACTCGCTTGGCCGAGGGCGGTCCCGGAAGCGTCTGCGACACGTCGGTCATGCTCCGGGGCCGACCCAGTCGTCGAATGAAAGACCTGAAATACGTTCGTAGGCCTCGACGTAACGGGCACGAGTCGCGGCGATGATGTCGTCCGGCAGTGCCGGGGGCGGCTGATCTCCAGAGCGGTCCCAACCGGATTCCGGGCCGGTGAGCCAGTTGCGGACGAACTGCTTGTCGAAGCTCTGCTGCACGACCCCGGCGCGGTAGTGGTCGGCCGGCCAGTACCGCGAAGAGTCCGGAGTGAAGACCTCGTCGGCCAGCACCAGGTTGTCGTGTTCGTCGATGCCGAACTCGAACTTGGTGTCGGCGATGATGATTCCCTTGGTCAGCGCGTGGTCGGCCGCCTGCACATAGGTCGCCAGGGTGCGATCGCGCAGCTGGCCGGCGCGTACCGGTCCCACCAGGTCGATCACCTGCGCGAACGAGATGTTCTCATCGTGTTCGCCGATGTCGGCCTTGGTCGCCGGAGTGAACAGCGGGTTGAGGAACTTGCTGGCTTCCACCAAGCCGGGCGGCAAGGGGATACCGCACACGGAGCCGCTGTGCTGATAGTCCAGCAGGCCCGAGCCGGTCAGGTAGCCGCGGGCCACACACTCCACCGGCATCATCTTGAGCTGGCGCACGACCAGCGCGCGGCCGAGCACCTCGTCGGGGATGCGCGGGTCGTCGGGCGGTCCAGCCAGGTGATTGGGGGCCTCGACGAGGTCGAAGAAGAAGACACTCATCGCGGTCAGGATGCGGCCCTTGTCCGGGATCTCGCTGTCGAGGATGTAGTCGAACGCCGAGATTCGGTCGGTCGCGACGAAGAGCAGATGCTGATCATCGATCCGGTAGAGTTCGCGGACTTTGCCGCTGGCCAGGTGCTGGTAATCGGAGAGCGCGGGTCGCGACATTGCGTCAGCCTAGTGGGGAGGCGGCGACTCACCCCACCACGGGCCTGTGCACCACATGCCATTTACAGTAAATTGTCAGTTATTTCATACTTGGCCCATAGCTGCACCCGGCTCGCAAGGTGGATCCCGCCAATGACAACCAACCGCACCGCCAACCTGACTCGCCGAGGGCATCGGCCGAAAGGCCACCGCCGACTGGCCGGCGCAACAGCGGTCGCCGGGGTCGCGTTCGGCTTCGGCCTGGCGCCGGTGAGCGCCCCGACCGCCCAGGCCGACGTCATCGACGATGTCTTCGAACAATTTCTGGCCGGGATCGCCGCCGAGTGGGGCGACCCGTTGGGAGCTTCCTCGGCCACCTCCTTCGACCTGGCCGATTGGTTCCAGCAATCGATCTACCTGCCCCTCTACCACGGGCTCGATCAGTGGCTGGATACGCAGGCCGGTGAGCAGGTCGCCGATTTCCTGAACGGGTTCGGCTCGTACGTGATCGGTGACGGCGCCACGGGCACGGCCGCGCACCCCGACGGCGGCGCAGCCGGGTGGTTGTTCGGTACCGGTGGGGCCGGCTGGGACAGCGACCAAGCCGGAGTCGCCGGAGGGGCCGGCGGCGCGGCGGGACTTATCGGCAACGGCGGGGCGGGCGGCGACGGCGGTGTCGAAGCCGCCGGCGGTGCCGGCGGCAGCGGCGGCTGGCTACTGGGTAATGGCGGTGCGGGCGGCGACGGTGGTGACGGTGCCAATGGCGGCGACGGCGGCAGCGGTATCGGCCTGTTCGCCGCCGGCGGCCACGGCGGTGACGCCGGCGACGGCGACAGCATCACCTCCACTCCTGGTTACCCGCGGCCGGCGCTGGGCGGGGCTGGGGGCAACGCCGGACTGTTCGGCACGCACGGCTCGGTCGGCGCCTTCGGCAGCTTGGACAGCGGTCAGCCGATCGGCAGCGGCGCCTTCAGCACCGCCGGGACCTGGCTTACCGACGCCGACGGCCGGGTGCTGATCCTGCACGGGGTCAACGAGGTCAACAAGGGTGCGCCCTACACTCCGGAGGCCAACCACTTCGACGCGCAGCACGCGGCGTACCTGGCCGCCAACGGCGTCAACGCGGTACGCGTCGGCGTCATCTGGGCCGGTGTGGAACCCAACCCTGGCGAGATCGACTATGGGTATCTGGCGTCGATCAAGGCCACTGTTGACCTACTCGGGTCGTACGGCATCGTCAGCGTCATCGACATGCATCAGGACCTGTACAGCGACACCATCACCGGCATCGGCGACGGGGCCCCGGCCTGGGCGGTGCAGACCGGTGATGCGATCAATATCAACTTCGGCTGGCCGTGGAACTATCCGCTCAATGCCGCCGTGAACCACGCCTGGGACGCGTTCTGGACCAACTCCCCCGCCCCCGACGGGGTAGGCCTGCAAAACCACTACGCCGGAATGTTCCAGGCCGTGGCGGGCGTGCTCAACGGCAATCCCCATGTAGCCGGCTACGAGCTGATGAACGAGCCCTGGCCGGGCTCCGGCTATCTGTCGACGGCGTTCGGCAACCCGTTCTTCGACACCCAACAGTTGTCGCCGTTCTATGACCAGGTGACGGCCGCGATCCGCTCGGTCGACCCGAGCACCCCAGTCATCTTCGGGTCCAACACCTTGTTCGGCAACCTACCGGTCCCCACCCATGTGACCCCGCCGAACGACCCGAACGCCATCTTCGCGTTCCACAGCTATTGCCCGTGGTACGAGGTCTTGGGCAGCGACTTTGGCTGCGCGGCATACGACAGCTTCATCATGGACCACGCCAACGCATACTCCCAGGCGCACGGCGTGCCGGCGCTGCTGACCGAGTTCGGCAACACCACCAATCCCAGCGTCATCAACGGCGCCACCGGTACCGCCAACCAGTACGGGTTCGGCTGGCTGTTCTGGGATTACAACAACGTCCTGGTCCGCGACATGGCGCAGCCGCCAGCGGGCGACAACGTGGCCACCGACGCGATGAACGCCCTGGCCGCGCCGTACCCGCAGGCAGTGGCCGGCATCCCGGGCAGCTGGTCGTTCCACGACGGCACTTTCGCGTTCAGCTACTCCACCGCGATGGCCGACGGTTCGGGCCAGTTCGCAGCGGGAGCGCACACCAACATCTCGGTGCCAAGCAGCCTCTATCCGGACGGCTACCAGGCGGTGGTCATCGGAGGGCACGTCGTTTCGGCCGCGAACGCCCCCGTGCTGGTGATCGCCTCCGACGCAGGGGCGACCACCATCACGGTGACGGTGACAGCCAGCAGCTGACCTCGTCGCCTGCCGGACCGGCCTCTGGTGTGTTGGGATCGGATGATGACGTCCCGGTTGCTGCCCTACGCCACCTCCCCCGGCCGCCTGCTGGCCCAACTGTTCAGCGACATCGTCGTCGCGGCCTGGACCTCGCTGTGGGTACTGGTCGCGCTCGCCGTCCACGGCGCGGTCACCACCATCGCCGGTGTCGGCCGGCAATTCGAGCGCGGCGCCAACGGTGTGGCCGACAGCCTGTCCTCGGCCGGCAAAAGCGCGGACCGCATCCCGCTGGTCGGCGACGCCGTGAGCAAGCCACTCACCGCGGCCGGGCACGCCGCGGTCGACATCGCCGGCGCCGGCCACAACCTCGACACCACCGCCGGCTGGCTGGCCTATCTACTGGCGGTCGCGGTCGCGGCCCCGCCGATTCTGGCGGTGGCGATGCCCTGGGCCGCCTTACGGCTGCGGTTCTTCCTGCGCAAGCGGGCGGTGCTCACGCTGGCCGCCACCCCGGCCGGTGAGCAGCTGCTGGCACTGCGGGCGCTGACCAACCGACCACTGGGCAAGCTGACCGCAGTCAGCCCCGATCCCGTCGGGGCCTGGCGCCACGCAGACCCCGCGGTGATCGGCGGCCTGGCCGCCCTGGAACTGCACTCCGCGGGCCTGGCCCGGCGATCTCGGCGCGGTCCCGCCCGCTGACCGGGAGAAACCGCACCGAAATCGCAGGGGATCATCAGATCAGGGCCGCAGTTCCACCATCATGTGCCGCATCCCGGTATGCCGGTTGCTGCGCGTCCACTCCACCGGTGCCACCACCGCCAATTCGCCGAACCGTCCCAGCAGCTCCTCGTAGAGCACTCGCAATTCCAGTCGAGCCAGGTGGGCACCCAGGCAGAAGTGGGCGCCGTGACCGAACCCGATGTGTGGGTTGGGTTTACGGGTGATGTCGAACTGATCGGCCCGGTCGAAGACCGCCGGGTCGCGATTGGCCGAGCCCTCCCACACCAGCACCTTCTGACCGGCGTCGATGGTCTGCCCGCCCAGCACCGTGCGCCGAGTGGCGGTGCGCCGCTTCGACGGCGCCGGTGAGGTCCAGCGCAGGACCTCCTCGATGGCGGTCGGCAGCAGATCGAAATCGCTACGCAGCAAACGATATTGGTCGGGGTACTGCGACAGCGCCAGCAGCCCGCCGGCGATGGCGTTGCGGGTGGTCTCGGCGCCGGCACTGAACAGCAATTGAAAGAACAGATACACCTCGAGATCGCTGAGCTCGGGGTCGGTCGAGTTGGCCACCACCGAGAGCATGTCGTCGGCGGGCTCGGCGCGCTTGGCCGCGATCAATTCACGCCCGAACGTGTAGACCCGGTTGCCGGCGTCCTCGATGGACAGCCGCGACACCACCGCCTTGCGTGAGCCGCGAAAGTCGAAGCTGGGCTCGATCGCCTCGAACAGCCAGTGCCGGTCGGCCTCGGGAACGCCCAACAGGATGCAGATCATCTGCATCGGCACCTCGGCGGCGATGTCGACCAGGAAGTCGAAGGGAACCCCGGGCTCGACGGCGTCGAGCAACGCCCGCGCCCGATGCCGCAGGTCGGTCTCGACACGGCGGATCATCCGCGGAGTCAGTCCGGAGCTGACCAGCCGTCGGACCTGCGCGTGGCGCGGGTCGTCCATCATGTTCAGCAGCTGCCCGGCGATCGGCAGGTCCTGCAGCACGGTGCCGCCGAACGGCCGG